>CANCLQ010000010.1 GCA_947378845.1 Opitutia bacterium
GGACCCATGCAGCCAACGAGGGTGAAAGTGAGAACAGAAAGAACGAACAATTTGCGTGCCATGGTGGTTGTGTTAGAGTGCCTCACATTACTAACGATGCCCTCCCGCTCAAGTGCAGAATCTGAATCCCTCGTGCTCTTTATTTGCACAGGCAATTTCTACCGCAGCCGACACGCGGAAGCCCTATTTAATTGGCATGCATTGCAGAAAAAGCTCCCTGCCAGGGCCTTTTCTCGGGGACTTCTGACCTCCATTGTGGCCGATGAACCGACCCTTATTTCGGTCGATACCCACAGCCGGCTGACGACTTTAGGCATACCCCTCGAGCTCACAGGCAAGGCGCCAGTCCAACTTCAAGAGTCCGATCTCACCCGCGCACACCGCATCATCGCGCTCAAAAAAGATGAGCACTACGAGATGATGTTGGAAGCGCACCCCGAGTGGGCTGACCGCATCGACTACTGGCACGTGCATGATATTGATTACGCGGAGCCCGTCGACGCGCTGCCCCAGATCGAGGAACATGTCCTCAATCTGGTCGCAACTTTTAAGTCGGCTTAAAACTTAAGCAGCTGAACCCGCGTCGGCGCGACGCAACGATTCAAGCAAATCACCAGCTTGATCCAAGAGACCGCGGAGTTCGTCCATCGTGTCACTGCTGACATCGGCCTTAGCCAAAGAAAGTTCCTTCAGCGACTCTGCACGCGCTGCTAAATCTTTCGCTAAAGCATGTGCTGCAGCGATGGTCTTAGCTTTCAGCTCGCGCGTACGTTGATCGAGGCGGCTCGCCAACTTGTCGATATCCATTCCAAGTGTGCGGCTCTTCTCTTTAAGTTCGGCAGCTAAAATACGTGAGTCGGAAACACGACGGAGGTTTTCAACCAAGCCTACTTTGGAAAGCGTCCAGATAATCCACTTCGTTGGATCGAACTGCCAAGGCTTCACGCCGTTACGGTAGTCGTGTTGGAACTCGTGGTGATAATTGTGATAACCTTCACCGAAAGTGAGCAATGCAACTGCACCGCTATCACGTGCGCTGTGATCGCGCGAGTAAGGCTGACGGCCAAACATGTGGCAAAGTGAGTTGATACAGAAGGTGCCTTGTTGAACAACAACCGTGCGCAGCAAACCTGCGATTAAGAAAGTCGCTGTGGCAGTAAGCCATGGGCTAGTGAAACCATTGTAGGTCGCATATGCCCAACCTAAGAAGGTCGGAACAACGAAACCTACGAAGGCACCGATCCACTGAACGTAGCGGTGCTGCCACATAACAAGCGGGTCAGCCTCTAGGTCCTTAACATTGGTTACGGGTGGCTTTGGCTTAAGACGGAAAAGTAACCAGCCGATGTGTGCGTAAAAGAAGCCCTTGGAGATATCATAGGGGTCTTCGTCTTCGTCCACGTGTTTATGGTGAATGCGGTGATCGGCCGACCAATCGAGCGCCGAGTTTTCGAACGAAGCTGCACCAAAGAGGAGCACGAAGAGCTTCACTGGCCACTTAGCCTTAAAGGAAATGTGCGAGAAAAGGCGGTGATAACCGAGGGTAATGCCGAAGCCCGTCGCGTAGTAATAGAAGATAGCCAGAGCGATAATGAAGCCCCAGCCCTGCACTTCGCTGTAATAGGTCCAAACAAACCATGGTACCAGGGTTAGCGAGAGCAATGCCGTGAGAATGAGGAAGGTGGAGGTCACCCATTCGATGCGGTATATTGGGAAATTTCTGAATTTCATTACCCTCACTACTGAAGAGTTAACTGAAGGTTTGCGAGTCGAAATGACAGTTTAAAAGCCCGGCCCAAAACAGGGCTAAAACCTCTTTATTCAAAAAAAATTCCGCAGAAATGTGCGAATTTCGTTTTTGAAATTCAAATTATCCGCGGCGGCGACCTAAAGAATTTTTCACCGCCAAAACGCGCACAGGCTCACGTGTTTTTATCCAAACATTATTTTCTTTCAGCAACTTCGTCGGCAAACCCTGACACGCATCGCCAAAAGAATTTACCGGCAAGCGCTGTCCCTTAGGGGAACTATTAAATACCGAAGCAACTTCGGCAATCTTTGCACTCGCTTCGCGCGGATCATCATCTTCCAAAATCTGCACAACCCAGCCGACTAAATCTTTCGGTAAACCGCCTTCAGGTTCGCTGATTAACACGAGGTGTTGCTTCTTCGCAGGCTTCTCGCGCTCGACGGCTTCCTCGGCGACAACCTCGCGAATCTGATTTAAAATTTCCGCTGCGATGCGGACATCGATGCCATTTTCTTTGAGCACCTTTTGGACGACCTCGATATCGACTTTAGCCATAGCCCTATAAACAACTGCCCCGCCCCCTTTGAAAGCCGGAGTTATTCGCAATGGCAGGGGCGCGACTGCGTCGCGCCCAAATTTGCATTGGGTAGAGCCCGCGCTCCGCGCGGGCCGCTGTATCTAGGTAGGGGCGGCACTGCGTGACGCCCGTTCGCCTTGCGATTAACGAACCAAAATCGAGATCCTATCCTCTGCATGGTCAACGGACGGCGACGGAGCGCCGTCCCTACCCGATACAAAATGCATTGGGTAGGGCCCGCGCTCCGCGCGGGCCGCTGCGAATAAAGTACACGGGCACGACGCAGTCGTGCCCCTACCCTTGCCTTCCCCTTGTCACCGTGCCAACTTGCCCACGTGTCACCTGGCAACAAAGTCTTCGGTAAAGAATGGGCCGACAACCTTCGCGCATCGAATGTTGAAAAACTCCGCACCAAACTTTCTGAAGCACTAGGCGATCGCACATCATTCACTTTTGAAATCGGCTCAGGTCACGGCCACTGGCTCGCCGCCTACGCCAAACAAAATCCTGACGAATTCTGCCTCGGCATCGACCTCATCACTGAGCGTATCGCTAAGTGCCATCGCAAGCAGACCATCGGTCAAATCACCAACGTCGCCTTTTTAAAGGCTGAAGCCACCGAGGTGCTCGACGCCCTCGCACCGGCTCAACAACTCTCAAAAATCTTCATCCTCTATCCCGACCCCTGGCCCAAACGTCGGCACCACAAGAACCGCTTCATCAACGCCGAGAACCTCTCCCGGCTGGCCGACCACGCCGCCCCCGGGGCCCTCCTCCATTTTCGGACCGACGACCTCGATTATTACGCCTGGACGGTCGCTGAGCTCCAAAAACACCCCAAATGGACCATTTTAGACCAAAAACCATGGCCTTTTGAGACCCCGACCTTCTTTGAGGAGCTTTTAAAGGCCAAAAACGACGTAATTGCCCAAAAAACGGGCGATTAATAAGGGTCAAAACAGGGGGTAATTCTTTCCCTTGCCTAGACACCCCTCAACCCTACTCATTTATCCTGTGAAGTCATTCCGTCATACACGTATCACCTTTACGATTGGTCCCGCCACTGAGTCCGAGGCGAACCTAGAGGCGATCATCAACGCTGGCGCTAACGTCGTTCGCCTCAATATGGCCCACGCCGACCACGCCTGGGTACGCAAGACCGTCGAACGCGTCCGCAAAGTCAGCAAAAAGATGGGCAAAGAGCTCCCCATCATGATGGACATCAAGGGACCCGAGATCCGCACGGGCTCTCGCAAAGAAGCCACACAACTCACCGTCGGCCAACGCGTCGACGTCACCGGCACCCCTGATGCCAAAGCCGAAGGCGATACGCTCCTCATCACTTCCAATTACCCTCAAATCATTCGTTCCGTTCCTGTCGGCGGCCTCGTGCTCATCGACAACGGACTCATCCAGCTCCGCGTACTCGAGCAATGCTCCGACCGTCTCCGCTGTAAAGTTGAACAACCCGGCTCACTCGGCAGCCGCCGTCACATCAATCTTCCTGGTGTTAAAATCGAACTCCCTGCTCTCACCGACAAAGACCGTGAAGATGTCGCCGTAGGTTGCGAAGTAGGCTGCGATTTCTACGCACTCTCTTTCGTACGCGAAGCAGCCGACGTGGAATGCCTCCGCAAATTCCTGAAGGAAAAGAATTCAACCGCGCACATCATTTCCAAAATCGAAGATCAATCTGCGATCGAACACCTTGGTGCGATTTTAGAAGCCACCGACGCACTGATGGTCGCACGTGGTGACCTCGGTATCGAAATCCCTTACGAGACTCTGCCTTCTGTTCAACGCCGCGCCGTGGCTATGGCCATCGCATTGCGCAAGCCAGTCATCGTCGCAACGCACATGCTTGAATCCATGATTCAAAATCCTGTGCCAACCCGTGCCGAAGTGACCGACGTTTCTAACGCCGTTCTTGAGATGGCCGACTCCGTGATGCTCTCCGGCGAAACCACCACCGGCAATCACCCGATCCGCTGCGTCGAAGTGATGGCCCGTATCGCTGAGACGACCGAAAAAGACATTCCTCGTCGCATCGCGTCCGAACAAAAGAACGAATCGCCCAAAGTAAAATTACTCCGTGCCGCCGCGAGCTTAGCTCAAGGCCTCGGCAATACCGGCATCGTCGCCTTCACTCGCAATGGCGAAGTGCCACGCACGCTCTCCGCTCTTCGCGCTGCAGGTTGCCCGATTTATGGTTTCGTCGAAGACATCGAAGTGCATCGCCGCATGGGCCTGCTCTGGGGTGTGACTTCATTCCAAGAAAAATTTAGCGCTAAGGCGGAAGATAATATCACCGCCGCACTCGAGCGCCTCCGCAATGAAGGTTACTGCAAGCCTGGCCAAGTGCTGGTCATCGTGACGAATGTGATCTTCGGACCACAAGTCATCGACAGCATCCAATTGCGCGAAGTGCCCGCGGCTAAATAATTCCCACGCATGCCGAGCTCCGCGCCGCTAACTGTTTCTGAATTAGCGGACGTTCTCAAGGGGCACCTCAATGGCATGGGGACAGTCGAAGTGGTCGGAGAAATCTCCGGCTACAAGACGTACCCGTCTGGCCACCATTACTTCTCCATCAAAGACGCCGACGCGAAGGTCGACTGTGTGCTTTATGGATTTCAAGCACGCTGGATAAAATTCCCAATGCGCGATGGCCTGCGCGTTGTCATGAAAGCCAAGGCCGATTTCTACGGGAAGAGTGGCAAGCTCTCACTCATCGTCGATTCAATGAAGCCCGAAGGCGAAGGCGACCTGCATAAAAAATATTTAGAGCTTCTTGAAAAACTAAAAGCCGAAGGCCTCTTCGACGAGGCGCTCAAACGTCCGATTCCAGAATTCCCCAAAGTGGTCGCATTCGTGACCTCTGAGATCGGCGCCGTGTGGCACGACTTCACTGAGATTCTAAAAACGCGTGGATGGCGCGGCACCGTGTGGCTCGTTCCTGCCCGTGTTCAGGGCGAAACTTGTGCTGGCTCCGTCATGCAAGGCCTCAAGCAGGCCAATGCGATTCCGAACATCGACCTCATCGTGGTCGGTCGCGGCGGAGGCTCGCTCGAAGATCTTTGGGGTTTCAATGACGAAGCCCTTGTGCGTGCCGTGCGCGCTAGTAAGACGCCGGTGATTTCTGCCGTTGGACACCAGACCGACGTTACGCTGTGCGACTTCGCTGCGGATCGTCGGGCCGAAACTCCAACTGCCGCGGCTGAACTTATCGCGACTGGACAAAATAATTTAGTGAAGCGACTCCAGCTCCTCGGCTCCCAACTCGCACAGCATTCTCCGAAAGCACGAATCCAATCCTATCATCAGGATCTGGATTTATTGTTCAACCGACTCGAGGGTGCGGCCGATGAAATTTTCGCAGACCGTCGACACCGCCTCTCAGAACTAGGCAGCGAGCTACACCGTCTATCGCCTAAGGTGCGTCTCAGTGTCACGCGCGAACGTCTCAATCAACTCGGCACACGTCTGCAATCTGCAGGATTCGAATCCATTCTCTCACGCGGTTATTCGATTGTCCGCGATGCCGACGGTAAAGTTATCAGCTCCAGTAAATCGATTAAGACCGGTAAAAAGATCCGCCTCAAATTCAGCGACGGCGAAGCCGGAGCAATCGGAGAATAAGGCATGGGCACGACGCAGTCGTGCCCCTACCAAAATCCCCCATGCCAACCTGCCAACGTGCCCACTTCTCCCCTGAACTAGTAGGCCTTCGCCATCACCACACGTCGTGCGCTGGGCTCGCCGGTAACAACACACTTACCTGGCTCGTCCTTCGCATCGAGCGCGATGCAGCGAATCGTCACTTTCAGTTCATCTTTCAAGCGACGCTCAACTTCCTTGCTTCCGTTCCAGTGACACAAAGCAAAGCCGCCGTGAATTTCAGGATCGTTGGCATTCTTGGGTGTGAAGAAAGCTTTTAACTCATCCCACGAATTAATCTCGCGAGTATTCTCTGCGCGATGTGCTTTCGCGCGTGCCAATAAATTATCCTGAATCGACTGCAGGCGTGTAATCACGCTGCTAACAAACTCAGTGCGAGGAATGCCGGCTTTCTCGCCGGTGTCGCGACGAGCCACAAATACAGAGCCCGATGCAATATCGCGCGGGCCGACTTCAACACGCAATGGCACACCCTTCTTAATCCAGCCCCACGCTTTTTCACCGCCGCGTAAGTCACGATTATCAATAGTGACGACTAATTTGCGGTCATGGAAGCGTTGAGCAGTGAGCTCTTTCTTCAGTGACTCGCAATACTCCAAGACCTGAGCCTTCGAAGCATCATCTTTATAAATCGGTAAAATCACGACGTGCTGCGGCGCCAAACGAGGCGGCGCCACAAATCCATCGTCGTCCGAATGCGTCATAATCATGCCGCCAATCAAGCGCGTCGACACGCCCCACGATGTGGTGTGCGCGTATTGCATGTTCGATGCTTCATCTTGGAAGCGAATGTTACATGACTTCGCAAAGTTTTGTCCAAGGTAGTGCGAGGTGCCGGCCTGCAACGCCTTGCGATCTTGCATCATCGATTCAATGCACAGCGTATCAACGGCGCCAGGGAAACGCTCCCCTTCGGTTTTGCGACCCTTGATCACTGGCATCGCCATATAATTCTCCGCGAAGTCCGCATACACATCGAGCATGCGCAGCGTTTCTTCCATCGCTTCTTTTTCCGTGGCGTGCACGGTGTGACCTTCCTGCCATAAAAATTCGGCCGTACGTAAGAATAGACGCGTGCGCATTTCCCAACGCACCACATTGGCCCATTGATTAATTAAAATCGGCAAGTCGCGATACGACTGAACCCACTTCGCATAAGTTTCTCCGATAATAGTTTCAGAGGTAGGACGAACAATCAGCGGCTCTTCCAATTCACCCGCAGGCACCAACTTGCCATCAGGGCCGGCTTCGAGGCGCGAGTGCGTGACGACGGCGCATTCTTTCGCGAAGCCTTCGACGTGCTGAGCTTCTTTTTGCAAATAGCTCATCGGAATAAAGAGCGGGAAATACGCATTCACGTGACCCGTCTCCTTAAACATCGCGTCGAGGTCGCGCTGGATATTTTCCCACAACGCATAACCCCATGGCTTGATCACCATGCAACCACGCACTGGGCTATTCTCAGCTAAGTCGGCGGCCTTAATAACCTGTAAATACCATTCAGGATAATCTTCGGCACGCGTGGGCGTGATGGCGGTCTTCGGCTTCGCAGCGGGCTGTGACATGACTCAATTTAAGGACAAAGGATGCGAATGGGGCAAGAGATGAATAGGTAGGGGCACGACTGCGTCGTGCCCGTTTACAATTTAGGACGCCACGCAGTGTCGCCCCTACCTTGAGATGCACGGCACGCGCGGAGCGCGAGGCCTACCCACTTCAATTCGCATACGCCTCGGGTAGGGACGGCGCTCCGTCGCCGTCCGTTCGCCGATAAATTTAACAGACGAGAGAGTCTTGGCTAAGATCCGATGAATTTAACAGGTAGGGGCACGACTGCGTCGTGCCCGTTGACCATGTCGACAATAGAGAATCGTTCGAGATGCGTAAGTTGTAAGGCGAACGGACGCCACGCAGTGTCGCCCCTACCTTGAGATGCACGGCACGCGCGGAGCGCGAGCCCTACCAGATGCAGGTGCCCCTACCTCGCCTTCCAAAAGCGTGCCCGTCCACTCATATCGCTAATACCCGTAGACTCTACGTAGCCTGCCGCTTTCGAGATTTCCGCCAACGCAGCGTGCTGATCAATTCCAGTTTCGCAAATCACCCAACCGCCCGGACGCAAGAATTTCGGGGCCGAAGTTAAAATAATTTTCAAATCGGCCAAACCATTATCCGCCGCAATCAAAGCGGACTTTGGATCAAAGTCTTTCACTTCCGGATCCGCTACTGCAACTTCGGCGTCCGTCAAATAAGGCGGGTTCGAAATAATTAAATCGTACGCATCGGTCACAGCACTGAACCAATCGGACTGAGCGAAATTCACTCGGTCAACCAACTGACAGTGTACTGCATTTTCTTTCGCCAAAGCCAAGGCCTCAAGCGATTGGTCCACCGCATCGACTTTCCAATGCGGACGCTCGGAAGCGACCGCCAAGGCAATCGCACCTGTTCCCGTTCCTAAATCTAAAACGCGCACTGCTTGCTCCGCAGGAAATAATCCGAGTGCTAAATCAATCAGCTCTTCAGTTTCAGGACGCGGCACCAGAGCTCGCTTGTCTGACTTCAAAACCAGATCGCGGAAATTTACTTTGCCTGTGATGTGCTGCAAGGGCTCGCGATTACCGCGACGCACCGTCATCGCACGCAACTTCTCGACTTCGGCATCATCGAGCAGTCTTTCGAACTGTAAATAAAGGTCTAAACGCTTAAGCCCCAAACCAGCCGCAAATAAATGTTCCGCTTCAACGCGCGGCTTTTCCAAGCCCTTGCGACCGAGAAAATCGGCTGCCTTCTTTAGTGTATCGAGTAGATTCTGCACAGGCTTAGCGAGCGGCCGCGCGGGTCAGTCGATCATTGAACGCCAAACCTAAGCCAGCAGGCTCCGCCAGTTCAGCGTAAATTTTTGTGAAACTATGTGCGTCTAATTTGCGCAACAAATCAAAAAGGTTCGCTGCGGCTTCGACGACAGAATCATTTTCGGAAAGATAAAATACTTCGGCGCCTGCTGGAATGTTTGAACGTCGACTCATCAACAACAACGCCGATTTTACTTCAATAGCTACTGGTAATTTTCCGTGTGCAAATAATTCTACGCGCGTCGCCGGACTGTAGTGTCGCTCCAACATTCCTGGTGCAGTTTGAGCAACTTGTGTGTTCGCAACTTTTGTCACGACTTCAATCGCGCCGAGTTTTTCGCTCAAAGCTTCAAGTGTAATCGGACCTGGACGGAGCAAACGGATGCGCTCCGGCGAAGACAGATCGATGATAGCGGACTCTAGTCCATGTTCACAGGCTCCACCGTCAACAATCCAGGGACAGCGCTCGGCCAGCGAATCACGTACGTGTTGTGCACGAGTCGGACTCACATATCCAAATGGATTTGCACTTGGTGCGGCCAATGGACGCTGGGCTAATCGTAATACTTCGCGAAACAGCGGATGGGCTGGGACACGCACGGCCACCGTGTCCTGCCCTGCGGTGACCAAATCGGGTACGCACTTTTTTCGACGCAAGATTACGGTGAGTGGCCCTGGCCAGAAGGAAGAAATTTTTTCGAGCCGCGCGTCATATTCAGCGATGTTCTTTAAAGCTTCGACATCGAGCACGTGGACGATGAGCGGATCAAGTAGCGGTCGACCCTTGATTGCGAAAACTTGAGCGAGAGCTTTTTCGTTCAACGCATCCGCCGCCAATCCGTAAACCGTCTCCGTAGGCAATGCGACGCATTCGCCATTCACCAATAATTGAGCTGCCTTCTGTAAGTCAGCTGGAGCAGCACTTAAAAACTGGGGCAAAGGTTTCGACACGCGGGCAAATCGTTGGGGCTAATTTGGGGAGTGACGGCGAAAGGGGCAATCGTTGGTCGTAAAATAAAAAGGCCGCCCAAGGGCGGCCCGTGTCAGCTTACGCCGAAGTGAATTACTTCATCGTAATCATATTGCGGGCACGTTTAACGGCGCGGGCAATATAACGTTGTTGACGGGCGGTGAGGCCGGTCAGCTTGCGGGGCAAAATCTTGCCGGTCTCGGTGACGTAACGGGACAATGCCTCGGGTTCGGTGAAATCGAAATCGAGAGGATTGCGGGAACGCTTGAGCTTACCTTCAGTAGTCATGGGAGGTTTGGAAGTAAGAGGAAGAGCCCCTCCTGCAACCCCAAAAACGGGGCTGCACCACGTCGGCTGAGCCTAAGCCCGCTTTTGCAGGGCAATAAGGAACTCGCGATTGCCGTCCCCACCCTCGATTGGTGAAGGAATTACCCCTAAAACGGAGGATTCTGCTAAAGATTGGGCGGAAGCTGAAAGGGCCTCAACCACACGTGCATGGATAGCCGGATCTTTAATAATACCCCTACCCTTATCGGCCTCGGCCTTGGTCGCCTCGAACTGTGGCTTAATCAAAGCCACCAGATAACCGCCCTTGGCCACCCGATCCCAGGCCACCGGCAAGACGAGTCCGAGCGATATAAAACTCAAATCCATGACCACGATACCATAGGAGGCGTGGGGTAATTTCGCGGTGGGCAATTCGCGCGCATTGAACTTTTCGAAATTCGTGACGCGCGAATCCGTGCGCAATTTATGATGCAACTGCGCCGTACCGACATCGACACAGGTCATGCTTACAGCCCCGCGCTGCAACAGGCAGTCGGTAAAGCCACCCGTCGACGCACCGACATCGAGTCCGTGCAATCCTTCGACCGAAATTTTAAAATGCTCAAGCACACCTTCTAATTTTTCACCACCGCGTGAAACAAATCTAGGCGGTTGATCCACCATGAGCACGGAGTCTTCCGGAAAAGATTGGGAGGCCTTATTGACCACTGCATCGGGACCCGAGCGCACCTTGCCCGCTAAAATCAGCGCCTGTGCAATTGAACGCGAAGGAGCGAGGCCGAGTTTCAACAGTAACTCATCCGCACGCATTCTTCCTGGCTTAGCGGCCATAGCTTAATCCAAAAAACCTGTGAGAGGTGAGGTAGGCTGAGCCACAATGGAGCCCGCACCCAAGCCTGATTCACGTGCAATGCGACCCGCTTCGACCGCTAGACGAAACGCTTTGGCCATCGCGATGGGATCACCCGACGAAGCAATGCCCGTATTCACCAATACTGCGTCAGCCCCGATTTCCATAGCTTCCGCCGCATGTGACGGTGCACCCAAACCTGCATCCACGATCACCGGAATGCGTGCTTGCTCAACGATGATGCGCAAGAAATCGCGCGAAAGTAAACCGCGGTTAGAACCAATCGGTGCACCGAGCGGCATCACCGCAGCCGCACCGACTTCTTCGAGGCGTTTCGCCAAAACAGGATCCGCGTGAATGTAAGGTAGGACCGTAAAACCTTTTTTAACTAACTCGCGACACGCCTCGAGCGTCTCGATAGGATCCGGCATTAAATATTTAGGGTCCGGATGAATTTCTAATTTCAACCACGACGTACCGAGCGCTTCGCGTGCTAGCTCGGCGGCAAAAATTGCCTCCTTCGCCGTACGCACGCCCGAGGTATTCGGTAAAATTAAATGTTTCTTTGGATCCAGCGCCGAAAGAATGCCGTCATCCTTAACACCAAAGCGCACGCGCTTGATTGCGACCGTAATAATCTCGGAGCCACAAGCATCGAGCACCGCGCGCAATTGCTCAGCTGAAGCATACTTACCAGTGCCCGTGAGTAAGCGCGAGGTGAAGGTGCGATCTGCGATGCGTAAGGAGGCCATCCGACTTCTCACAATCCAAGTCTCGGCGAAATTGTCCAGCCCTCCCGAATGAAGCCTAGAATGAAACAGCTGCCACTAATTCTCGCGCCGCCCGTTCGGGGTCTGCGGCCAAGGCAATCGACCCGCTCACCGCGATACCATGTGCACCTAAACCCTTTAAAGACGGCCAATCCTGCACGGTCACGCCTCCAATGGCGTAGCATGGTAGACCACTGGCGAGTTTGATTAATTCACTCAGCGTCGACTCCGAATGAACGGGCGCAAGTTTATCCTTACTCTTTGTAAAACGCACAGGCCCCACGCCGGCATAATCCACTCGGGCGGATTTTAAAACGGCGACATGCGACGGATTATTTAAAGTCACTCCAATGATTGCATAATCACCGAGCGCGGCACGTGCCTCAGCAGGCGAGGCATCGCCCGAACCTAAGTGCACGCCATCGGCTTCAGCCGCGTGAGCGACTTTGAAAGAATCGTTTACGATAAATGTCGCACCGAAATCTTGGCATAATTCGGCAACGCTTTGTGCGGTCTTAATCCATTCCGACTCCGGAAGATTTTTTGCACGTAATTGAATCCACCTCACTCCGCCTTCTAAAGCTAAACGAGCCTGCTCGCGATGCGAGAGCGGCGAAGCATCGAGCGTGAGGAATTGAAGACGCGCCTGCACGAATTAATACTTACGTTTTAATTTACGCGCGTCTTTTCCTGACCATGCACGTTCGATTTCTAAAAACGCGTGAACGGGGTTCGGCGCTTCCCAAACTGAACCGATGAAAGCGATACCATCGAGACCCAAGGCACGAACATGAGCGGCATTCTTAGCAGTGATTCCGCCCAAACCATAAACCGGGCAACCGCCTTCAGCGCGCCAGCGTTCAACAATCACCTGGAATTCACGAGGTGTACGTTGTGGAACATAATCGCGCTTTGAAACCGATGGATAAAGTGGGCTAAGAAAAATGTAGCGACTGCCCTTAGGCACTGAGCGCATTTCGTCGTAGGAATGACACTTACAACTTAGCGGCACTGACTTCGGCCAGCGACCAGGAATGCGATCGCCTTGGTACATTTGAAATCCACCCAAGCGATGCTTTAAAACTAAATCGGGGTGCTCCTCTAAAACGATACGCGAATGAAAAGCCTTAGGCACTTGTTTAAGGAAATTTTCGTAGTCTTTAATTTTCCATTCGCGCTGCGGCTGAACGTGTAAGCGACCGAGGCCGACATGGAAAAGCTTGTTCACGACTTTTACATTCCAAGCGGTGCGACTCGGCGTAAAGAGCACGAGGTTATCCGGTGCCGCATCTTCAGGCTCCGCAATGAAAAGTCCTTTAATAAATTTAAGCATATAAAAATCAGCCTCCTTGGGCGGCGCGAATGACGAGAACCTCGGCACCTTCTTTTAAGGAATGGCTAGCCCACTTGCCGCGCGAAACCACCGTACCATCAACTGCTGCCGCAACGGCGGCTTCATGGGCAATGCCCATCTCCGACAGGAGATCCGCCAAGGTTTGAGCCTTAGTTTCCTGTGGTTGATCGTTCACGATAACGCGCATGTTTTAGGCTCAAAAACCTGAGCCCCGAGAGGCGGGCTGGCAAGCGGAGGTTTGAGATTGCACGGACATTGAAGCAGGTTTGGCTGATACGATGAAGTCCTTCCCCTCGTGGATTATCTGCCTCGTCGCCTTACATGCTTGGGCGGCCGAAACCCCCTCTCCTAATAATACTAATATGAAAGAATCCAACACTGGCGCCGCACCTCGGGCCATCATTCACACCACTGCTGGCGACCTGACGCTCGAGTTCTGGCCCGACGTCGCTCCACGCACGGTAGATAATTTCCTCAAACTCGCTCGCGAGAATTTCTATAATGGCACGGCATTTCACCGCATCATCAAGGGATTCATGATTCAAGGCGGTTGCCCCAACTCCAAGCAAGGTGCGCGCGGCATGCCTGGCACTGGCGGCCCTGGCTATCAAATTAAAGCTGAGTTCAATAATCGTTCGCACGTTAAAGGCGTCATCTCGATGGCCCGCTCTCAAGATGTGAACAGCGCAGGCAGCCAATTCTTTATCTGCCACGGCGACGCTGCCTTCCTGAATAACAACTACACCGCCTTCGGCAAACTCGTCGATGGCGAGAAAGTGCTCGATCAGATTGCAGCCACCCCATGCACCGGACCGGAACGCTCATCCCCTACTGTTCGCATTGAAATCACCAGTGTCGAAGTAGTCGGAGAAACCGCTAAGAAGTAAGTGAATCTTACTTTCTTTACACCGTTCAATATCCAAACCTAATCTAACACTTCCCCATGAAATCCCTACGTACCCTCGCCCTCCTGCCTCTTACTGCAGCGGCAGCACATGCCTACATGCATAGCCCGTCCATCGAGCTTCAACTCGGACAAAGCCGTCCGACTGGCTATGATCAAGGCTCAGTTGTTGGCCTCAACATCGCTGGCCAAGTTAGCCAAAGCGTCGGCCTCGGATTAAATCTCTCCAGCAAGACCATTGAAGATATCAACGCAGGCATGAAGGTTAGAAACGCTTCGCTCGACCTCACCTATGAACTGAATCCTCGCGGAGCGATTCGTCCATTCATCGGCGCTGGACTCGGCTACGCATGGTTCTCTGACGCCGCTGGCTTCACGGACAGTAAGGGCGCAACCACCACGAGCGTCTTTGGTGGCATTCGCTTCGAACTCTCTCGGAGTGTCGATATCGCCTTCAACGTTCGCAATAACGAGATCCTCAACGTTCCTGACGCAACCGGCGCCAACGGTAAGACGATTAAGAATTGGGAGTCCACTGTCGGCCTCCGCTTTAAGTTCTAATCGACTCATCCGTTCAATAAAAAGGCCGTCCTTTAGGACGGCCTTTTTATTTATATTAAATGTATCAAGGCGTCGGTGCGAGCAAACCGCGCTCCTTCATCCAGTAGCCTAAAAGTTCAGTCCAGCGCTTCGAAGCTTCGCAACGGTCCGTGGCACCCCAACCATGGCCACCATTAGCCCATACATGCACCTCAGCCGTTCCGCCCAATGATTTAAGGGTTTCGGCCAACTTCATCGAGGCCTCAGCGGGCCATTGATCATCCGCTGAGTGAGCAAAAAACGCAGGTGGAATTAATTTTGTTCCTGGGGGCGGAGCGATGCCATCGCGCAATGCATCGCCAGGTTTATCGTGCTCGAGAAGATACGCTGGATAAACCATCACTGCAAAATCGGGTCGAGCCACTTCACCATCGGCTGGGCTATACGCCAAGCGCACCGCCAGATTTCCGCCAGCAGAAAAACCAAGTACGCCCACCTTCTTGGGATCGCCATTCCACTCGGCGGCTCGTGCGCGAATAATTTCTAAAGTTTTACGTGCATCAAGCATCGGAACTTCCCAAGGCTTATCATCACTACGACGTGGAACGCGGTAACGTAAAACCACTGCACTGCAACCAAGGGCATTTAATCTCTGTGCCACCGCGACACCTTCATGGTCATCGGCTAGAAAATTAAATCCACCGCCCGGCAGAACGAGAATGATCGGGGAATTGGTTTTTGCCGAAGGATAAGGAATTAACTCCGGAGCAAAAACATCCGCCCGACGATTTTTTTCGTTTAGCACTCCCGCCGGGTTGGCACCTGGCTTGGGCGTAAGTGTTTCTGCCGGAGGCACCCCTTCCCAAACTTTAATTGGCGCCGAAGGTTCAGCAACTAAGGTAAGGGCGCTTAGCGACATCATAAAGATAGCGAGGCTGCGGGGCATGAGCTAAGGTTAAATGACGCACCTTGAAGCTTTCGGCAAGTCAGCACGTCACATAAAACAAACGGCGCACTTAGTGGTGCGCCGTTAGCTCGAATGGAGGGCGATTTATTTAAAATCAACCAGTTCAACTTCGAATTCTAATACTGAATTCGGAGGAATTGGGCCTTGGCCTTGTTCGCCGTAAGCGAGGTTAGCGGGGGCAAAGAGTAAAATCTTTCCACCCTTGCCGATTTTTTGCACGCCTTCAGTCCAAGCAGCAATCACGCCGTTAAGAGGAAACTCCGTTGGCTCGTTATTGCGCGTGGTGGTTGAATCGAAGATTTTTCCGTCAGCTAATTTTCCGGTGTAGCGACATTTTACAGTGCTCGTAGCGGTTGGCTTAGGATCAGTCCCCGCAGCGAGAATTTTGTAACGCAGACCGGTGGACGATTTAATAATTTCTTTGTCGGCATCGACCTTAGCCAAGAACTCTTCGTTCTTAGCAGCGAGACGCTTGGTCTTGGCAGCAACGCGCTCGTTTAACATTTTTTCAGCACCTGGGATAATTTCATCGGGCTTAAAAGTTGGGCGCTCGCCCTTAAGCGAAGCACGCATACCTGAAAGCAACGAATCGAGTTCGGTGTCGCTTAATTCAAGCTCGTTCACGATCGATGCCCATTCGGCACGGTTAGCGAGGATGAAGCCTTGCAGGAAGAAGGCTTGTTGTTGTTGTTCAGGTGTGAGCGGTTTCACTTCGGGTGCGGGGGATAAAGGAGCAGGTGCAGGCGCGGCAGCGGCCGTTGCATCAGATTTAACTTCGTCAGCAGCATTCAACGAAGCGATGGCGAGAGCCATCACGGCCAGGGTGGGGAGTTTCATGGAAGGCGGAATGTATCCGAATCAGGACATTCGGGGAAGCACCTTTGCGTGTTCCTGAAGAGAATTTACCGTCAACGGACGGACTCGCATCGACTGGATACCTAAAACTGCTGCGCGTGCCGCATTCATGGTCGAGGCCATATAAACGCCGCGTAGCACCGCTTCGGCGCGCATCGCATTCTCATCCTTGCGCGGCAACATGCCTGCGGCCGTATTCACAATCATCTGCAGCTGCGAGTTCTTTAAAAGGTCGAGCACGTTAGGACGGGCACCTTCGGAAATCTTACCGAGCTTGTTCACGGGGACGCCTGCGGCCTCGATGGCTTGAGCTGTGCCGCTGGTAGAATAAATTGTGAAGCCAAGCTTTGCTAAATCGCGAGCGACGGCGACAGCACCATCTTTATCGCGATCCTTAACCGAAAGGAAAACATTTCCAGCCGCAGGAAGCGGAGGCTGTGCAGCCATCTGCGCCTTAGCGTAAGCCATTCCTAAATCATCATCAACGCCCATCACTTCACCAGTCGAACGCATTTCAGGCGAGAGTGCTACAGGTGCACCAGGGAAACGACTGAATGGGAAAACGGATTCTTTGACTGACCAATAAGGCGGACGAATTTCTTTGGTGAAGCCCAAGTCTTTCAACTTCGCACCCAACATGCAAAGCGAGGCCATCTTCGCGAGCGGGACTCCGATTGCTTTGGAAACGAATGGCACCGTACGCGAGGCGCGCGGATTCACTTCGAGCATGAACACCGTGTTATCCTTAATTGCGAATTGGATATTCATCAGGCCGACAACCTTGAGGCGCTTCGCTAAGTCGTGCGTAATGCGACGAACTTCTTCAATGATTGCAGGTGAAAGTGTGTGGGGTGGTAAGACCATACCCGCATCACCGGAGTGCACGCCCGCATGCTCCACGTGTTCGAGCATACCACCGATAACAGTGGTTTCGCCGTCCGAGATAGCGTCGACATCGAGCTCGATGGCGTCTTCTAAGAACTTATCGAGCAAGACGGGCTTGCCTGGAGCGACGTCGAAAGCTTCGCGCACAACCGACTTCAATTCTTCCATGCCGTAGACGATGAACATACCGCGACCGCCGAGCACGAAAGATGGACGAAGTAAAACAGGGAAACCGATTTCCTCTGCGTACTTGTATGCTTCTTCAGGTGAGAGCGCAGTTTTGTTAACAGGCTGACGAATCTTTAGTTCGTTCAGAATATCTTTAAAGAGTTGGCGATCCTCGGCGAGTGCGATGCTTGCTGGCGAGGTGCCGACGACGGTGACGCCATTAGCCTCGAGATCGGCGGCTAAGTTAAGCGGGGTTTGTCCGCCGAACTGCACAATCGCACCAATACATTTTTCAGTGCGGTAAATTTCTAAAATATCTTCGAGCGTGAGCGGCTCGAAATAAAGACGATCTGAAGTATCGTAGTCGGTCGAAACAGTTTCCGGATTCGAATTCACCATCACGGTTTCATAACCAGCGGCGCGCAACGCGTATGAAGCGTGTACACAGCAATAATCGAATTCGATTCCTTGACCGATGCGATTGGGCCCGCCGCCTAAAATCATTACCTTCTTTTTGTCGGACGGACGAACTTCCGACTCATCGCCGTAAGAAGAATAGAAGTACGGCGTGAATGATTCGAATTCTGCTGCGCAAGTATCAACCAAACGGAAGGTCGTACGAATACCCGCGGCGTTACGCTGCGAGTAAACCTCTGCAGGCTTCAATCCTGTAGCGTGAGCGATTTGGCGATCGGCGAATCCGGCTTCTTTGGCGCGACGCATGAGGTCGACGCTTACTTTCTTACCAGCCGCTTTTAATTCTAATTCAAGATCCACGATGCCGCGCAATTGACGCAAGAACCATGGATCAATCTTTGAGGCATCAAAAATTTGCGCCTCGGTCATGCCAGCCAACATCGCATAGCGAAGGTAGAATGGACGCTCAGGATTTGGGCGAGCTAAGCGCGCACGAATCTCGACATGATCGCGCACGGCATCATCGCCAAACTTACCGCCACAACCTAAACCCCAGGCGCCGATTTCGAGCGAACGCAGGGCTTTTTGGAAAGACTCTTTGAACGTGCGGCCAATGGCCATGGCCTCGCCGACCGACTTCATTGCTGATGTCAAAGTAGTGTCAGCACCCACAAACTTTTCGAAAGTGAAACGAGGAATCTTGGTAACGACGTAATCGATCGTCGGCTCAAAGCAGGCCGGCGTCGATTTCGTGATGTCGTTCTTCAGTTCATCGAGCGAGTAGCCGACCGCTAATTTCGCAGCGATTTTCGCAATAGGGAAACCTGTGGCTTTGGAGGCTAACGCAGAAGAGCGCGAGACCCGCGGATTCATTTCGATCACAATCATCCGTCCGTTCTGCGGATTAACGGAGAACTGAATATTCGAACCACCGGTTTCGACGCCCACTGCGCGAATAACGGCAAACGATGCATCGCGCATCAATTGATATTCTTTGTCGGTGAGTGTGAGTGCAGGAGCAACCGTGATGGAGTCGCCCGTGTGAACGCCCATCGGATCAAAATTTTCAATCGAGCAAATGATGACGCACTGGTCCTTGTGATCGCGCATCACTTCCATCTCGTATTCCTTCCAGCCCAACAAACATTCTTCGACTAAGACTTCGTGCACGGGCGAAGCATCCAAGCCCGCTTGCACCATCTTGTCGTACTCTTCGCGATTATAAGCGATACCACCGCCCGTGCCGCCGAGTGTGTAAGACGGACGAATGATAATAGGGAATTCGCCGCCAATGAGAGCTACTGTTTCGCGCGCTTCTTCAAGCGTCTTCACTACTCGCGAGCGTGGCACATCGAGTCCGATGTCGAGCATCAGCTTCTTAAACTTTTCGCGATCTTCACCGCGCTCAATTGCATCTTCTTTTGCGCCGATGAGTTCGACGCCGTATTTCGCGAGCACGCCGGTGCGCGCGAGCTTGAGTGAAAGATTCAGCGCGGTCTGTCCGCCTAAAGTTGGCAACAACGCATCCGGTTTTTCTTTCGCGATAATCCGTTCAACAGATTCAACTGTGAGTGGCTCAATGTAAGTGACGTCGGCAGTTTCCGAATCCGTCATGATCGTCGCCGGATTAGAATTCACTAGAATGACACGATAGCCTTCTTCGCGTAATGATTTGCAGGCTTGCGTCCCAGAATAGTCGAACTCGCAGGCTTGGCCGATGATGATCGGGCCAGAGCCAATAATGAGGATGGTGCGGATATCGGTCCTCTTAGGCATAAGTTTCGGCGGACTGTCACCGAACGGTGGAAGGGGGGTCAAGTGGGGACTTTACACAAATGAGGGAAGACACTTGCAGGGTCGGGCAAGGGCGGCATTCATCAAGGGGTGGACATCATAAGGATTAGCGGAATTCGGTCGTTCGGACACCATGGCGCCCTCCCCGAGGAAAAGCGTCTGGGACAGCGTTTTTCGGTGAGCGTCGATCTCGAGGTCGACACCCGCCCGGCCGCCGCAGCCGACGACCTAAAACTAACCGTCGATTACGCCGAAGTCATCCGAACTGTCGAAGGACAGCTCACCGGAAAGCCCGTTTATCTTATCGAAACCCTCGCTCAGCAAATCGCCGCCCGTATCCTCGGCACATTTCCTGTGGTCAAAGCCGTGACCGTTGAAGTGCTCAAGCCCTTTGCGCCAGTGGCTGCAGATTTTGAGGCTATTTCTGTGAAAATTCGCCGGGAAAGGGTCTAAAATGTCGGGTCGCCAATACCTACTCGGTCTAGGCGGCAACATCGGCGACCGAGCACAGTTTATAGCCCAGGCAATTGAAGCGCTCGCCGAACTTCGCGGTGCGCAGATTTTAGCGATTTCTGAAGCCGTCGACTCCGACCCGGTCGGGTACACAGAACAGGGAAACTTCTTAAATATTTGTGTAGCAATAACTTACAATGGTTCTTCGCAAGATTTACTGCGCGAGGCCCTTGGTATTGAGCAAAAACTGGGCCGCGTGCGTACTATTAAAGACGGACCACGGACCATCGACATCGACATCCTCTTTATAGAAGACGGACGTGTGGTGTCGGAAGAATTAATCGTCCCCCATCCTCGGTGGCGTGATCGTGGCTTCGTCGTAATACCCCTGAAGGATTTACTTCAATCCCCTGCCCTCGCCAAAAATCAGTCGTGGGATTTTCTTCGCCACGAGGTCGCTAACTTATCCGTCGGAAGTGAAGGCCTTCGCAAATGGCAAGGCCCCACTCCCTGGATGAAGACCCTTCACTGAGCCGCTCGCGCTTCGGTCACACGCCCGCACTTTGGCTTCTGCTGCCGCTATTGATTGGCTGTGCCATCGATACGGCATTTCAGCCCGACATAAAAACTTTTCTGATTGGTACGACGATCGTACTCGGCGGACTTTGGCTCTGCATTAAAAACGAGCACTCGAGCTTACTGTTGATTTTTATCGCAGGGATTTTTTTGGGAGCCGCTTGGCATCAGGCAAAATTATTTCCTCAGACTAAAATAAATCCCACTAGAAATTACGCGGAGCTCTCGGTCGCTCTTTCACGCTCCTCATCACAACAAAAGGAATCAAGCTGGAGCGGCGTTGGCATGGTGACCGACAAAGGGATTTTCTTTCGCAGAAAAATCGCGCTCTCAGGTAAAGGGCCCGCACCCATTGCCGGAGGTGAATATAAAATAAGCGGTTGGATGAGTACGATACCGGATCGACCCGCAGGATTTGACGCCTGGATTGCGTCGCAAGGCTGCACCTTGAAACTCAGTAACGGGAAAATCCTCGGCGTGCTTGAGCCGCCTGGTGCTTTTTCGGAATGGTGTCAGCGCACTCAATCTAGACTGGAAACTTGGCTGCGCACCTTGCCCTGGGATGATCACGATGGCGGATCACTCTTGGCTGCGACACTATTAGGTCGAACGGCATTACTGCCACCGGATGCAAAATTAAACTTTGCTGGAACCGGCACCTTACACCTGTTTGCGATTAGCGGACTCCACATCGCAGGCATGGCTGCGGCCTTACTTTGGCTAACGAAAAAGTTTCGCTTACCCGAAAAACCGCTCGGCGTATTCATTTTGATTCTTCTTTGGCTCTACGTTCAAGTCACCGGCGCCTCACCATCATCATTGCGTGCTTGGATTATGGCTGTGTTTATCTGGGCCGGGCAAATCAGCGAGCGCCGCACACCCATTCTCCAATCACTGGCATTAGCCGGTGCGGTGACTTTGATTCTTCAACCTGAGGCCAGCAATGATCCCGGCTTTCAACTCAGCTATCTCGCCGTGCTTGGAATTATTTGTGCAGGCGCACCCGCCGCAGAAATTCTTACGTCGCCTGACTTGATCGAACGAATGACGCCCAAGAAAAGCATTACTTTGGTTAAGCGTTGGAGCATTAAAATTAAGAACTTACTCATCAGCGGCGTATGCATTTCCACCGCTGCTACAATTGCCGGCACACCGCTCACATTGATTTACTTTCAGAGCGCGAGCTGGGCAGGCATGTTTGCCAATCTCATCCTTGTTCCACTGTCCGAGATTCCACTCGTACTCGGCATGGCCTCACTGAGTCTTTACTGCTGGGACGGTTTCCTTCCCGCGGCGAAATGGATCAACGGACTTGCCGCACTGACCTTGGACGCGATGGCATGGTTAGTTAAATTATTTACCGTCATTCCGCATTTAGTTTTTCAAACTAATTCAGGCGCCGAACGGAGCGGACAAATTTGCGTAGCATTTTTAGTCGGCTGCTTTCTTTACCAAACCGAGTCAAAAAGCGTCATAAAACTTTTGGGCATCCCTGCACTTATTGTTCTGCTTTGGATTCTGTTTTTTGTGATATAGGTCTATCGCTCTTCACTTGCCAGCGGTCGGTCAGCATCAAGAGTGAAACCATGTTTCGCTGGGGAGTATTATTACTTTGCTTCATCGTCAGCCAAGCGCGAGCTACGCCGAACGAGTGGTCCGGTATTTATCCGAGCTTGGCTTATTTCAATCAAGAAGGTGAATGTGGCACGGGTGCGGTCGTGCCATGGGCCGATCGACTCTGGGTGATCACTTATGGTCCGCACTTACCTTACGGATCGAGCGATAAACTTTATGAGATTACGCCCGCACTCGAATTAATTGAGCGACCCGAAAGCGTGGGCGGTACGCCCGCTAATCGCATGCTGCATGCAGAGTCTCAGCAGTTAATCATCGGGCCCTACTTCATCGATGCTCAACGCAACGTCCGCGTCATTCCGCCTCAACTAATGCCCGGAAGGCTAACCGGAAATGCACGACACTTAACCGACCCCGCACATAAAATTTATTTTGCGACCATGGAAGACGGCCTCTTCGAGGTCGACGTGCAAACCTTAGCGGTGAAGGGTTTAGTAAAAGAAATTAAAAATAAACCGAAGGCTGGGCAGACCGCTGAAACCAATCCAGCCACTTTGAAATCAACCTTGCCGGGCTATCACGGCAAAGGACTTTATTCAGGCCATGGTGTGGTCGTGATTGCGAATAACGGAGAAGATACACCTGCGGCATTAAAAAATCCTAATATCCCCAGCGGCGCCGTGGGCGAATGGAATGGCTCCGGCAACTGGCAACTCGTCCGCCGCAATCAGTTCACCGAAGTCACCGGCCCTGGCGGATTGAGTGGTAACGCAGATCCTGCTACCGACCCATTATGGACGATTGGCTGGGATTATCGTTCGTTAATCTTAATGGTTAAAGACGCTGGCGGTTGGCATTCCTACCGTTTGCCCAAAGCGAGTCACACTTACGATGGAGCACACGGCTGGAATACGGAGTGGCCTCGCATTCGCGATATCGGTGAGGCGGGCACACGCTTAATGACGATGCATGGAATGTTCTGGAGATTCCCAGAAACTTTTTCGGTAGAAAATTCTGCCGGCATTCGCCCAAGATCGACCTACTTAAAAGTCATCGGCGATTTCACACGCTGGAACGATCAACTGGTGTTCGGCTGTGACGACACCGCCAAGTCGGAGTTTTTAAATAAGCGCGAAGCTAAAGGTGCACTCGCTGGGCCGGGCCAATCTCAGTCCAATCTTTGGTTCACGTCACTCGAAACGCCAGATCAACTCGGACCCGCAATCGGCCACGGCAGCGTTTGGTTAAACGAATCCGTTAAAGCGAAAATACCGTCTGACCCATTTTTATTATCGGGCTTCACCAAGCGTGCGCTTCATTTAGAACATGACGGGGAGTCATCGACTACCTTTACCCTCGAAGTGGACGTGCGGGGCAACAACCAGTGGTCAACCTGGCGCGAAGTCGAAATTCTCCGCGAAACAAAAAACGCTTGGGTCGAAATCCCCTCCGATCTCAAAGGCGTTTGGCTTCGCGTTAAATCTAATCGCGACATTGCGAGCGCCTCGGCTACATTTCAGTACGCCAATCCGGATAATCGCACCTCAGAAACTAGCCCCATTTTTTACGGACTATCATCGATCAACGACGAGGCTTCACGTGGTGCATTTCTTTTAACACGAGGCGATAACCAACGCACCCTCGCCGTTTTAACGACACACTTATCTAAGGGTGAAACCACTGCCGGGACACTCTACGAACTAAATGGAAACATGCAGTTGGTGCAGGCAAATCAATCCGCCGCCGAAAAAATTCTTCAAGATACACGCATCCCGAGCGGCGTTATCACCAGCGATGAGGTATCTGTTATTTTTACAGAAAGCGGTCAACGTTGGCGCTTGCCGCGATCTCTCGAAATCAATGAGCGTCATTCACTCGTACAAAATACACTGCGTAAAGCTCGCGAGGTTTGTACCGAGCGCGACCTACTTCAGGTTTACGGTACATTTTATGAATTGCCCGCTCTCAATGCCATGGGGGCATTGCGTATGCGACCCATCGCCACAAGTAATTTAGCGATTCATGATTTCTGCTCTTATCGAGGGCTCTTGGTGTTAAGCGGAGTAAATCTAGCTAATGGAAAAAATAATCGTCACATCATTCGTTCCGAGGACGGACAAGCCGCTGTGTGGGTCGGCGCAGCAGACGACCTATGGCAACTCGGCAAACCTCGCGGCAACGGCGGGCCTTGGAAAAATACTTTAGTCAAAGCCCTCGAACCATCAGACCCGTACTTAATGACGGGCTACGACAAGAAAACGCTCTTACTCGAAAACCACGGCGACGCTCCAAATGTCATAACGATGGAATGTGACGTTGCGGGCGATGGCCGTTTCAGTTCCTACCAGTCCTTCACCGTCACGCCGCAACAAAGATTAAAAGTGGAATTGCCCGACTGGCTTAATGCCTATTGGGTGCGTTTTGTCTCAAATCAAAACGGAAAAATCAGCGCGCAATTAAGTTACGAATAATATTTTAAGCTGAACGCATCTCCCCGCTTGCGCCCATCGCTAGAGCCAGCAAGTTCGACCCTCATCACATGGCCCAGCCGTTTGACACCATCGAAGAAGCCCTCGCGGATATTGCCGCTGGGAAGCTCGTGATTGTGACTGACGATGAGAACCGCGAAAACGAAGGCGACCTGGTAATGGCCGCGACCAAGGTCACACCCGAAACGGTTAATATGATGATTCGTCACGCCCGCGGTTTAATCTGCGTGCCAACCGTTGATCATCAATTGCGACGCCTCGGCATCTCGCAAATGGTTCCCGAAAATCGTGAATCACAGCGCACGGCATTCGCCGTATCAGTGGATGCCGCTGAAGGAATTTCTACAGGCATCAGCGCTTACGATCGCGCCAAGACGATTGCCATTCTCGCCGACCCACAATCCAAACCCGAACAACTGGTTCAGCCCGGACACATCTTTCCGTTGATGGCTAAACCCGGCGGCGTGCTGCAACGCGCAGGTCACACCGAAGCCGCTGTCGATCTCGCCTCACTTGCCGGCCTTCACCCCAGCGGCGTGATTTGTGAAATTCTCAACGAAGACGGTTCAATGGCTCGCTTGCCGGAATTAATTGAACTCAAACAGAAATTTAATCTGCGTATGATTTCCATCGCGCAGTTGATTGAGTTCCGCCACCGCCGCGAGCGCCTCGTAGAATTAATCACCGAGTCGACGTTCAGCTCGAGCTGGGGTCAGTTCCAATTGCGCGTGTATCGCTCCCTTCCTGATGGACGACAGCACTTGGCGTTCATTAAAGGAGCACCTTCAGCGGGGCCCACCCTCGTGCGCGTTCAACGCGAAAATCTTCTCGGCGATCTCTTCGGCGGAAAATCTTTCGGCGCCGGCAATTCACTTGAATCTAGTTTTGAAGCTATCGCTAAAGCGGGCAGCGGCGTTGTGGTACACGTGGCCCAACCATTTGGCGGCGTGACCGCCGACAGCGATGGCGTGCGCTTAAGTAAGATGGACACACGCGACTATGGTATCGGCGCACAAATCCTTTCGCATATCGGACTCCGACAAATCCGCCTGATTACCAACAATCCAAGAAAAGTTATCGGCCTGGCGGGTTATGGTCTCGAAATCGTCGAACAAGTCCCGTTCTAAGCAGTTTAAATTTATTTCGTCTTGAAGATGAAGGCAGAACCCCTTCCATCTGCCTTTCGTTCTTCCCACACCATGAGCCAAGACAAACCTATAGCCAAGCCCATCAATGGGGCCGATTTTGTCTTCAGCGTGGTTGCGGCAAGTTACAATAGCGTGCTGGTTGATGCGTTATTGCAGCGCACTACTAAGACTCTGCTGGCTGCAGGCGTTAAAGAAAATAATATCCGCACTCTCCGCGTTCCTGGTTCGGGCGAACTACCTTACGTCGCGCACATGACTGCAATGTCGGGCGAATGTGATTGTGTGATTGTGCTCGGCGTCGTGATAGCTGGCGACACCCCGCACCACGAAATCATCGCCCACTCCACTGCACACGCCTTGCAAGAAACCAGCTTACGCTCCGAAGTGCCCGTCATTAACGGCATCGTTGTAACTAATACCCGAGCCCAAGCCGAAGCCCGCTGTACGGGTGACCTAGATCGCGGCACAGAATTTGCTCAAGCAGCGTTAGCGATGGCCGCTCACCGCAAGGTTCTCGGCGAGAGACTCGACCAACTCGATATCGACGACGGAAATAAATTTGGCGGATCTAATCCATTTGCGCCCAACTAAAATGGAAGAATCTACTCCAGAGAACGCGCCAGCAGTACCGCCGAAGCGCAATCGCCGTCACGATAACCGTGTCGCTGCGATGCAATTCCTCTATTCCTGGGAAGTGCAACGCCACCCCGACACCGTAACTGCTCTGTTTGATTTTTTCAGCGAACAATCACAGCCCCGCGATTACTACTCCTTTGCCGAAGAGCTCATTCACGGCGTGATTAAAGACCTTTTACTGATTGATGAAATCATTGTGCGCTTCGCGCAAAATTGGGCCTTTGAACGTATTGCAAAAGTCGATCTCGCGATTCTTCGCCTCGCGATTTTTGAGCTCATGCGTCGCACCGACATTCCACCCGTAGTCACAATCAATGAAGCAGTGGACATTGCGAAGGCGTACTCGACTGACGAATCCAAGCGCTTCGTTAACGGGATCTTGGATCGCTACAAAGGCGAACTCGGACGCGACCCACGCAAAGCTGGAAATATTTAATTATGTCGGGCGGGTTTTTTGCGAAAATCAAAACAGGCCTCAGCCGCACGGCGGAGGCGGTTTCAAATTTATTGGCAAAGCCTATCGATGAACAATCGGCTGAACAATTGCGTGAGCGTTTAATTGCTGGAGATTTTGGCGTCGCTACGGCCAATGAAGCCGTTGCGGCTGCACAAGCTGCATGGAAAGCAGACGGCGCACTGCGCAAGGCCGGACCAGCCGAAGCTGCAGCGCACGTGATTGAAGATGCATTAAAAGACAGCGGCCCTTGGCAATCCACTTCCAACAACAAGCCCACCGTCATCATGCTTCTCGGCGTGAATGGTGCGG
Organism: Opitutia bacterium; assembly: GCA_947378845.1. Taxonomy (GTDB): domain Bacteria; phylum Verrucomicrobiota; class Verrucomicrobiia; order Opitutales; family UBA953; genus UBA953. The sequence goes on from CANCLQ010000010.1 coordinate 27,266, forward strand.
GTAAGACTACTACCGCTGCTAAATTAGTCGCACTCTGGAAAAACGCCGGAAAGAAAAGTTTACTGGGTGCCTGTGATACATTTCGTGCCGCGGCTGGCGAACAACTCTCCGCATGGGCTGCACGCCTCGACACAGAAATCGTGAACGGAGCAGCGGGTGCAGATCCTGCCGCAGTCGCTTTTGATGCCGTCAAAGCCGCCGTGGCTCGCGGAGTGGACTTCGCGATTCTCGATACTGCTGGGCGATTGCACACCAAGTCTCATTTACTGGATGAACTGAAAAAGGTGGTACGCGTTATCGATAAAGCCCTCCCAGGTGCACCGCATGAGAAATGGCTCGTCGTCGATGGTTCGCTGGGCGCCAACTCTATCGAACAGGCAAAAGTTTTTCATGAAGCAGTCGGACTCACTGGTTTAATCGTGACCAAGCTCGATGGATCCGCGCGCGGCGGTGCAATTGTCGCCATCGTCCGAGAGCTTGGGGTGCCCGTACGCTTTGTCGGACTCGGCGAAAAGCCCGAGGACCTACAATCATTTGATAAAAAGGCATACGCTCGCTCTGTTGTTGGGCTGACAGCGTAGGTTGGCTTGCCACCGCTAGTACAAAGTATCAGCGTGTCGGCATGCCGGTCGAAAGCATCAGCGTAAAACTTGGATCTCGCTCCTACATGGTGCGTATCGGTGATGGCGTGTGGTCAGAAGTTTTAACAGCGGCCACTGAGCGTACACAAAAGGGTCAACGCTGCGTAGCTATCACTTCGCCCGCTATCGCCGCGGCACGACCCGAGTCCATTCAGGCGCTCCAAAAACTCATGCCTGTTTTAATTTCCACGCATGATGGCGAGAAAGCAAAGTCAGCCGAAGAGCTCGCGCGCATCTGGAACTTCCTAGCCGAAAATCGCGTGGCACGCGATGGTGCAGTATTTGCATTAGGCGGCGGAGTCATCGGTGACCTTGCAGGTTTTGCTGCAGCCACTTACCAGCGCGGCATTGATTTCATTCAAGTGCCCACAACGCTTCTAGCGATGGTCGACAGTTCAGTCGGCGGAAAAACCGGCATCAATCTCGTTGCGGGGAAAAACTTGGTTGGAAGCTTTCACCAACCCAAAGCAGTTTTAGCCGACACCTCGATTTTATCGACCCTACCTCCGCGTGAATTCGCAGCGGGTATGGCCGAAGTTATTAAACATGCATTGATTGCAGATCGCGCGCTCTTCGCCGAACTACAAACATCTGCACCATTGAGTTGGAATAGCCCGAGCTTACCCAAAATCATTCGACGCTGCGTAGAAATTAAAGCCGAAGTCGTCGCTGGAGATGAATTTGAAACGCAAGCTTCCGGCGGACGTGCTTTATTAAACTTGGGTCATACTTTCGGCCACGCCATCGAAGCAGTCGCTGGCTATGGCAACTACTTACACGGCGAAGCAGTCGCGATTGGTTTAGTGATGGCCGCTCAACTCTCTGCCGAGCTCGGACAGTGCACTGCCAACGATGTAGCTGCGATTGAGAAAACAATCGCCGCCTACCAACTGCCTACACGCCTGCGTAGCCCGCTAGCGGTTGAAGATTTATTAGCAGCCATGCGTCGCGACAAAAAAGTACGCGAAGGAAAATTGCGTTTCGTTTTATTAAAAAACATCGGCGGCGCACAAACGACGTCCGACGTACCCGAAACTCTTGCCCGTAAGATTTTTATTGCGGGCGGAGCGAGTGCTTAAGGCTTAGGCCCGACCGCAGGTTGAATCGCACGCCAGTCGCCTTCTTGAAGTCGACGCTGATTCTTTTCATTAGCCTCACGAATCTGTTCCGTTAATTTTCCGTCGGTACTATTTTCACCCGCGATTGCGGATGCAGCTGGCGACTTCTCTGCGATGAATGATTTATCGTCCTTCGGAACGGCACAGCCCGCCAAACTTAAGGCCGTAAATAAATAAAAGAGGGGCTTCATATTACTTAAGTTTAGCCCGCTTCTTGGCGTCTGTCTCTAACCAACTCCGCAGCGATAACGCGGATTGACGGACTTTTTCACGAATTGCGGCAAGCTGATCAGCGTCATCTACCTTGGCTGAAGCGAAGGTGTAGAATTTAATTTTAGGCTCGGTGCCGGAGGCTCGCACCGCGATGCGACGACCATCTGCCAGATCAGCGAGGATAAATTCTTCGAGTGGCATCCGCTCACCTTCGGCATCAATCACTTCGTCGTTAAAGTAATCGGTTACTTTTAGAACCTTGGCGCCGTCTATTTCCTTCGGCGGATTTGCACGCCATGATGCAACGATACGTTGAATCGCAGCAGCCCCCTCAGCTCCTTCAAAAGAGATATTTAATAGATCTTCGTGGTGCGCACCGTGGCTCAGGTGCAACGCATCGAGCGCATCAAGTAAGGTGCGTCCGCGTGAACGTAAGACGGCCGCAAATTCACAAAGCATCACCACGGTCGCATTGGCGTCTTTATCGCGCACAGCATCGTCCGCCAAATAACCATAACTCTCTTCAGCGCCGAAAACGAAGAAAGTCGAGTGTCTCAAGGCGAGTGGGACTCGGCGAATAAGCGGCAGCTGTGCAGCGTCAGCTCCTGCAGCTGCGGTCAGTTTCTGCGACCATTTTTCCAATTTGCGACCAATCCATTTAAATCCGACAAGCGTCTCGAGACATTTAACGCCGTGACGTACGCAAATCTTTTGTACGAGTGGCGTTGTGACGAGTGACTTTACAACCACCGCTGAAGATGAACCAGTGGCCGGTAAAATTCCGATGTCTTTGAGTGCGGAGATTCTAAATTCAGTGAGCAATGCCGCTACTTCATTTCCCGTGAGCAAGCGATAGCCGCCACCAGGTATCGGGCAAGCTGCACCCACGCGATCAGCATCCGGGTCCGTTGCTAAAACTAAATCGGCGCCCACTTGCTCAGCCAATTTAAGTGCGATGACAAATGCGGCAGGGCTTTCAGGATTAGGCGATGGAACAGTTGGGAAGCGGCCATCATGCTCGCGCTGTTCTTCAACTAGTTCGGGGTCCAATCCAATGCGGCGGAGTGCGGGGATAACCATCACGTCGCCTGTGCCATGAAGATTAGTGTAAACCACTTTTGGCGTATGGCGGGAAAGAACTTCTTGATCCACTACTACGCCCGTTAGCCTTGCTAAATAAGCATCTTCAGCGGCAGCGGGTACGGCTTGAACCTGACTTAGATCAATCGCTAAGAATGGTATCACGTCAGCTACGCTAATTCTCCCAACATGCGCGACAATCTCGACATCTGCGGGCGAGGTGACTTGTGCGCCATCACTGAGGTAACATTTAAATCCGTTGTCGTGCGCCGGATTATGACTCGCGGTGATTACCACGCCGGCTTGAGCCTGCAGGTGACGCAGTGTAAAACTTAATTGTGGAGTGGAGCGTGGGCCGCTGAAGAGAAAAGCCTCGCCGCCCAACTTTGTCCAAGCCGAAGCCAGCAATTCAGCAAAGTGTTGTGAGAAATGTCGGACGTCATGAGCGATGACCAAGCGAGGCTTCGGATTTTCGGTTGCGACCTGGCGCCATAAGCCGAGCCCAGCACGTAAAATATTTATATCATTCAAACAAGCCGAACCCACGGCAGCACGAACGGGCTTGCCCGAAGAATCTAATTCATTGGTCGCACTGACACGTCCGATTGTTCTGCCGCGCATGCCGCCGGTACCGAAGGCGATGCCTTTATAAAAACGATCCTCGATCTCGGCCCACGCAGACTTAGCGACCAAATCTTGAAGGCTATCGACAACCTCACTGGGCAAACCAGCGGACTCGAGCCAGCGTGTGGCATTCGTCAGCGAAGCAGGGGAAATTTGGCCTTTGGATTTGGCGGACTTTAGTGCAGCCAGAACAGCAGAGGTATCACTCATGATTAAAGCCTCATCCTTGCGATGGAACGGGTTCGCACAAGCATTTAGACGGGGAGGCGGGGGTTGACACTTGGCGTGCAATGATAAGGGTTTAAGCCCCATGGCCGAAGATAGTTCTAAACAGCGCCCGCCGAATGATGATGACCGCAATCTCGTGGTTGTGGATGAAGATTTTATACATGCTGATGCCGAAGATAAGCTTTGGCTGTTTTGGCAGCGCAACCAGACCATCATCATCCGCGGCACCACCATAGTCGTGGTAGGGATTATCGGTTTTCTCGCTTTCCATTTTTGGCAACAAGCACGCCAAGTCTCGCTCGGCGAATCCTACATCGCTTGCCAAGATGATGTGGCCCGTCGCGCCTTCGCGACAGCCAATGCAGGTGAGACTCTAGCAGGCGTCGCCCTACTCGAAGTCGCCGACAATTTACGGAAGAGCAATAAGCTCAACGAGGCCGCCAAAGCTTACGACGAAGCCGCACTTAATTTAAAAGACGCCGTAGCACCTGCGTTGAAAGCGCTCACTGTTCGCGCGAAACTCTACGCGGCATTAACAAAAGTGGACCTCGGTCAAGCGGGTGCCGAATCAGGCTTGGTCACTGTCGCCGAAGATCCAACAGCTCCGGAAACTCTTCGTGGCTACGCGATGATTGTTCTGGCAAATAATGCGCTCACTAAAGGTGACAACGCCAGTGCCGCGAAGTGGATTAACTTAATGGATAAACGTCTTCGCCCGAGCAATGTTTGGGCAGGAGATAAAAATTGGCTCGTGCGTTCAGAGCCAGGTTTGCTGACTCCTATCGCAAGCCCCAATCCAGAAACGCCTGTGAGCCCTTAATCTGCAATGTCCGAAGTCGACCCGCAGCCAACTGCCGCCGTGGTGGCGGAAATGCTCACAAAGCGCTACGGTTCACTAACGGCTATTGAAAACCTTAGCTTCTCGGTCGCACCTGGTGAGATTGTGGGATTCCTCGGGCCGAACGGCGCGGGAAAATCCACGACGATGCGCATCCTCGCCGGTACGATGGCAGGCACATCCGGACGTGCGAGCATTTGGGGAGAATCTGTAGCGCTCAATCCTGCCGCGGCGAAAAGTCACATGGCTTACATGCCAGAAAATAATCCGCTGCCCGATGATTTACGCGTGGAAGAATATTTAACATTACGTGCACGACTAAAAGACGTCGAAAGCTCGCTCGTTGCTGAACGCGTTGCTAAAGTGATGGATGACTGCGATCTCACGCGTCGCGCCAAGGGTCGACTGATCGGACAATTATCAAAAGGCTTTAGACAGCGCGTGGGGATTGCTGATGCTTTGTTAGGGGAACCCAAAGTGGTTATTCTCGACGAACCCACAATCGGACTCGATCCACATCAAATTCTCGGCATCCGAGATTTGATTCGCTCGTTACGTGGAAAAATGGCGGTGCTGATTTCGAGTCACATTCTTCACGAAGTGGAACAGGTCTGCGATAAGGTCGTGATTATTAATCGCGGTAAACTCGTTGCCCAAGGTCGCACCGATGATCTGCGTCGTGAACTTTTCCCTAACGCCGTCTTCAATTTAATCACGCAAGCAACGGCAGCTGAATTAAAAGTTTTAGTTTCATTACATGAGCCGGCGGCATCTGTAGAATCAGTCGATACAGTCGACACTCAATGGAATCGCATCAAGGTCACCCTCCCCGCCCACTCCCCACTGCGAGAAACATTGGCTTCGTCGATGATTGCCGCCGGTATGTCGCTCCGTGAAATCGCCGAAGAGCATTACGGGCTCGAAGATATTTTCTTAGCGGCAACACGACGTGCCACCACTGAAGGAGGCCGAATCTAAATGCGCCACTTCCGTACATTATTAGCGCACGAATTACGCTCCGCACTTTTCTCGTGGAACACTTGGGCGGCCGCTGGTTTATTTTTAACGCTGATGGGCGCATTGCACTGGTTCGCGGTCTTGGAATGCAGTCGCGCACCACAAGCATGGACGCCAGTCGAAGCAACATTCCGTCTTTTCTGGCTGCCTCTTCTTTGCGTGCTGCCGTTGCTTACGATGCGCAGTTTCGCCGATGAACGAAAACAAGGTACGCTGTCGGCACTCCTCACAACACCCGCCAGCCCAGCCGCAATTGTTTGGGCGAAATTCTTATCCGCGTGGCTCACTTGGGCGCTCTTCTGGATCAGCTTCACACTCTTCCCGCTACTCGTTAATCTTCGCCTCGGTGCGAGCGGCGACCAAGCCATTTACGATTCAGCCACACTGCTCGGTGGATTGTGCTTCATTTTAGTAAGCGGCTTATTGCATGTCTCGATTGGAATTCTCTGCAGCTGCATCACACGCAGTGCAACGTTAGCAGCGCTCCTTACATTTATTACACTGCTCGCACTCACAGCGATGGGTGGCGCCATGGAGTCGCTACCGATTGAGAGTTGGGCGTGGTTGGGTTGGTTGCGCGAGCCAGCGGCACACCTACGAACTTTCGGACATCTCCAAGATTTTGCGGCCGGCATTCTCGATTCTCGACCGCTCGTCTTGTACGTTACGGGCACATTACTTTCACTCGGCCTAGCCGTACTCGCCGTGGAGGGCCAAGAATAAGATGTCTAAGCCTCAAGACGACTTCAGCATCGTGCGCCCGATTCGCCGGTGGAATCGAGCCATTCAGGCGTTACTCGCGATTGGCTTGGCGGTGATGATCAATTTTTTAGCTTCGCAATCTTCGTTTCGTTTCCGTGAAGACCTCACACGCGATCACCGGCACTCACTGGCAGTCGAATCCGTTGAAACCATCCGTGCGGCTGGACGGAAAAGTCCGTTAGGCGCAAAGCAAAATAAAAATTGGGTGCGTGCGCTGGTCTTGTCCGATAATTTTGCAGAAGGTGACGCTGGCCTACGCAATCAACTCAGCAAACTTCTCGAAGCATACAAACTTGAAGCGAGTCAAACGGGTTCAGAGTGGTTTAACATTTCGCAAATCAGCAATGGACTGAATCAAGAATTACTTTCTGAAGTTGCCGCTCAACACGGACCGCCCGCTCGCACCACCGTGCTCATCCTTACCTGCGGCAATCGTGTTAAATACGTCAACGCCGCGGAGCTCGTGGCGACGAATGATCAGCGAATCGTTTTTCGCGGCGAAGAAGCCGTTACCTCGGCCCTTCTCGAAGTAACCGAAGACCAAGCCGCGATTTGCTACATCACACGCGGACACGGTGAATTGGGCTTAGAAGATGCATCTGCCCTTCGCGGCATGTCACAACTCTCCCGCCAATTACGTAACCGTAATTTTGTTTTACGCTCACTTGATTTAACTACTGCCGCCGAAATTCCCCGCGACGCTTCAATGATTCTCATTGCGGGACCACAGACCACATTCTCGACGGCTGAAGCCGAACTTCTGCGCACTTATTTATTCGAACGCAACGGTCGCGTGCTTATGTTACTCGAACCCGGTCGAGTGCACGGACTCGAAGTCGTGCTTTCAGATTGGGCAGTGTTTTCTCCTGACGCAGAACTACAAGAGCCCGACCCAACTTATCGTACGCCTGATGGTGATATCGCCCTCCGTCGCTTAACCGACAAGCCACACCCACTCACCCGCGTACTCCGCGAACAAGACCTACCGTTGATTGCCGCACGTATTCGTCCTTCGCGCTTTGACGAAGGCAGCACGCCTGATAGCACGCTTTCAGTGACGCCGCTCATTTTCACTTCCGACCAATCTTGGGGCGAAGCGGACCCGCAAAAACAACCGGTGAAATTTGACCCTAGTCGAGATCAACCAGGACCAGTGTGTATTGCTACGGCAGCCGAGCGCGCGGCTGGTATTCGAAAAGGTGGCAACAGTTCTGGCGGCCGCTTAGTTGTCATTGGGACTTCCGAAATCGCTGCCAACTCTCGCATTAATCGAGGCGGCAATCAGGCCTTTATCGTACAGTGCGCAGCCTGGCTCTCGGATCGAGATCGAGCCGTGTCCCTGCCCTCTCGGTCGACCGGCGTTTATCAGGTTAATGCAACAGCTTCCGACTTCTGGACCCTGGCTTGGCGTTTTTGTTTCATTCCCTTAGCGGTGCTTGCAGTCGGGCTTGCGATTTCCATTTGGCGTCGCAGAAGTTAATGGCACATGCGGATCGCCCGCTCCACCGTTATCCTACTTATCGCAAACCTACTGGCTTTCGCCATGGTTTGGCGGTCAACGTATGAACACAATGTACCCGTCGCTACTCAGACTTTAGTTTTTCCTGTTTCGATTGAAAAAATAGAACTCACGGATGGCAGCAGCAAACTGGTAATCGAAAAGAAAAATCTTATCTGGTCCGTTTCCACGCCTTTTAATTGGTCAGCCAACTTATGGTCGGTTCAGCGCCTGATTGATGAACTTCGCCTCGTTGATAGCGAAAAAGGTTTTGCTGCGAACGAAGTGAAGCTGGGCAATGGCAACCTCGCAACCTACGGGCTCGAGAAGCCACGTTGGACTCTACGTATCACCAGCGAAAGCGGCACCGCCGTTGAAGTAAAAATCGGGGAGAACAAAGATACGCGCCGTATTTTCCTCCTTACACCCGACTCACAAAGAATCATCCCACTTGGTGATGCACTTGCTGCTGCACTCGAAACCAAGCCAGAAAATTACCGCGTTGATAAGATTTTTGAGATTTCGGAATTTGAAGTGCGCGGCATCTCGATCCGTCAGCGTATCAAAGATGCGGATGCCCTGACTAAACTCAGTTACGAGGAACAATCACGAGTGGGGCGACGCAATCAGGGTGCAGAATGGCATTTTGAAGCGCCCTTTGTTACGCTCGCTGACAGTGAACGCATGACCAAAGCGGTCGGTAATCTAACCAACCTTCGCGCGATACAGTTTACCGAAAAAAGCGTCGAGGAATACGGCTTAGCTACACCTGAATACCGCATCGCCGTTGAAGGAAATGCGCGTCGACAAGTTTTGCTAATCGGTCGTGCAAATGCTGACAGCCCATCGCAGCGTTGGGCAAAGTTGGAAGACAATGATACAGCGTTCTTAGTTGATACGAAAAATTTAGGTGAATGGTTTAACCCTAACAACGCACTGCCGACAACTCGCCCTGCTGATTTCGACGCTGAACTCGTAACTGGCTTCACCCTTACTTCGCGCGGTCGATCGCTTACATTACACCGACTCGAGTCAGGCTCTAATGAGCCGCGCTGGGAAATTCCTGTCGCCCCAGGAACCACCGCCACCCAAAGACGTGAAGCCGATGCACGCAAGGTGCGTACTTTCTTGGCGAGCTTATCACAATTACGCGCGCTTAATCAAACGACCGCTGAAGGGGCCACGCCATGGCTCGTTCCTGCAGGAAATCTTAGCGGCGAGCCCATTCATAAAATTGATATCGAATTTGGCAGCGAAAAATCGGTTGTCTCAATTTATGAAGGGCCAGCGAATCAACCCAACGGCGCTATCTTGGTTCACCAAAAAGGCGTAGCCTTTGCAGCCCTGTGCGATGGTTCATTCCTCCGTAACGATTATCAAGAAGTCAGCCCACAGGCTTGGCGTAGTAAGACCATCGCCGAATTAGCTACCGGGAATAAAGTTAGTGGCCTGCGATTAATTGAGCGGGCCGATGGGAAAATTTTGGGCGAAGCGCGTCTTGGTCCCGACGGCAACTGGGCAGGCACGGGACGACTCGATCCCGCTAATAGTCGCAGACTCGCAGAGTCATTAGCCCAAGTAAAGGCCAGTGAATTTGTAACTAAAGATATTGGTGCTGGAGAATTGAAATACGAATTACGTGTTACCGATCAAGCGGCAGCCGGCGCCACAGGTGCCAGTGAGAAATTCCGCACTTACTTGTGCTCCGCCCCTTTAAATAAAACATCCATCCTCATTCGCGATGAAGGTGATACTGATAATTTCTTACTCGAAGTTCATTCGGCTGAAATTCTCATTCCGATAATCGAGCCGAATGGGCGATGAAATCGGCACTCCGCTCTTCTCATTTGGGTGGCGTCTTTCAGAGACTGATTTCTTTCGGCCTGGTTTTCTTCTTAGTTGTGCAAGCGGGGCTGATTTGGTTTTCCACAATGAAGCAGCCCACGCGGCTACCTGATTTCGTCGCCTCATTCGTCGGCAACCAGTTAAGCAAAGAAGGCATTCACCTCCAAGCACGCAGCCTATGGATACAGCCCGATCTCGATATAGCAGCAGATGACGTCAGCATAGAGTTTGATGGCATTAGCGGCGAGATGGTCACAGCGAAGCACTTAGAAGTCGGCATTAGCTTCTTAGGTTTAGTCAGCGGTCACACCATGCCTCACCGCCTGAGCATTCAAGGCGGTCAAGTCTGGTGCCCGGCGGCACTTTCACAACTTGGACAAAAAAATCTCCTCATCGAGGAAATCGACGGAGACTTTCATCGCGAAGGACGCTGGATTCTTACGCCAGGATTTATTTTACGTTCCGGACAAACCGTCGCCACGATTGAAGGTGAAGTGCCCGTTAGTATATTGGACATTAAAAATAATGGAGCGGCTGATCTCGCCACATTGCGGAGCGAGATTAGCACAGGGCTAAAAGTCCTCGAGCAATTCATGGAAATAGCCAAGCAGGCGGGAGGCGCGTCCCTTCATGTTCACGCCGAAGGACTGTCCGACGACGGATCGCTGGTAACGTTGAGCGGACAGTTAGGGAATCAAAAGGGGGATTCCGATCTCGGCGTACTGCAGGCCCATGAATTAACTTTTTCAGGAAAAATTAGCCTCAACCGTCAAAGCGACTTGGTGAATTGGTCGCTGACTGGCACCGGCAATAATCTGCGTTATAAAAATCTCCAACTCGGCAACCTCTCACTTGAGTTAGTAGGCACACACGAGTGGATGCCGACACGTGGACGAATCATCGGAGGTAACGCTAGCCTCCCCGAACTACCCAATCTGCAGCTCCTGGTTAATCTCTCCTCGCAACAATTAGCCGATGAACCCGAGCACCTGCATGTTAATTATAAAATTCAGTCACCCGACTCATTTATCAGCGGCCAAATCTTAGAGATACCCAAGGGCTGGAATAACAATAAAGGGCTAGGCGAACTAATTGGGCGCATCGACTACGCACAACTCTCCACCGTCGAACTCAAAAAATTCCCCGCCCTTCAATCCGCCTTAGCGGAGGCCCAAGTTAAGTGCGAGGGATCGATTGGGATTCGCGATGCGACTTTATATTTTAATAATGAACTCAAACGCTGCAACGGTTGGGTGAGTTTTAGCGGACTGGAGACGAAGGGGCTCAGCGCGAGCAGTCTAACAAAACAAAAGAATTTACCATTCGTAGCCTTCATCGATTACAATCAAGAACGCCTGCCCTACGCCTTACAGTTTCGCGAATTACAGTTAGCAACCATCAGAGGTGAAATCGACTGGGCACTCTCCAAGGAAGCGCCCTACAGCATCAGACTTCGCGGAGATCTCTTGCCGGGTGCGCTGGATCAAGTGCTAGAAGCCTGGTGGGTCGATTTATGGACGCGGCTGCATACGCCTGGAGTTTTGACGACGGTTATTGATGTGAACGGTCAACTCAACCCTCCTCGCTCCACCGTCAACGGCGTGGTACACTTAAGCGAATTCGATTTTCAGAAAGCACCATTCAAATCGGGCGACATCATCGTCGACTCCAATGAGTCTGGCCTCCGTATCGGGCTGAGTAATCTTCAAGGGCGCGGAAGTGATTCCGCCGGCACGCTCAATGGTCACGTTTCTTGGGATAATAAAAAGCCCGCTAAGGAAAGTGGACCTTTCATTGAACTCAGTGGCAACATTGAGCCCTGGATACTTGCCAAATCCGTCAGCGATGAACTCGGCGAAAAATTGAAAAATATCCAACTTCCGCTGAGCCGACAAGTTTCCGTTAGAGCAAAGCCAGGTGCAAAAGATCTGGACGTAGATGCGGACGTGAATTGTATTTCTGATTTTACAGCCTGGGGCATTCCGAGTTGCGACCTTCTCTGCAAAATCGAAAATAAAAATGGGGCCACTACTGTTCGTGCCTCGTTGGCTATTGCTGAAGGCCTCGGCTCGCTCTCGATAATCGGCGAGCCCGACCACGACTCTAAAATCTCCGTCACACTCAAAGACTGCGACTCCAACTTAATTGCGCGCGGATTGGGCTACACAAAAATCCCCGCCCCCAAGAAGGGTACGCCTAAAGATGCCACGCGACTCAACTTCACTTTAAATGGCACGATCGACCTAAACACCCCCGAGCAGATTCGCTGCCTGGGAAGCTTTGAAGTCGCCAACCCCGAGATTAAGAAAATTCGGATCCTCGGGGGGCTATCATCCGTCCTCGAGGCCATCGGCATCGGTGCAACGACCTACGAACTCACCCACCTCACCGGGCAATTCGGCTGCATCAATGGTCGGGCTTATTTCCCAGACATTCTAATTTCCGGACCCCAGTCTCGCCTCAGCCTAGGGGGCGAAGTCGACCTCGCTGCCTCGACCGTAGACTTCTCCGGGGTCTTTAATATTCCCCAGAAGGATAGCTCCATAATCCCCAATCCCTTTAATCTTAACCGTACAATTGCTGATAACACCCAAATCACCATAAAAGGCCCCCTTTCGGAGCCCAAAATCAGGGCTACACCCTCCTTCTTTTTCTTTCATAAGTTATTTAAAATCAATAGTTTAGGTAAAATACCTAGCGAGTTGTTGGAATGAGGGGTTGATTTGTTCCTTAAGTCCGATGTATCAAGTGGGAAACCCCCTCACGGAGGACACTACATTGGACCTAACTAAGATCAAACAAGTCGTGGATTTAATGAAGAAATCGGACCTTTCCGAATTCGAAATCCAAGACCAAGAATTTAAGCTGCGCATCAAGCGTGACCTCCCGGGTCGTGCTTTTGCC
>CANCLQ010000011.1 GCA_947378845.1 Opitutia bacterium
GAGTAGCCTTTGAGTGGCATACGGATGAGTTGACTTGTGGGTGCGCCGCGAACCCAAGGCGCTTTCCACTGTGGGTCGCGTGCGACAGTGGTATTAGAATAAATGGTGCCATCTAAAATCACGCACGTGTTGTCGGGTAATTTTAAACCATCCATCGTCTTAGCGACGAAGGTTCCTTTGAGGGTGACGACGAGAATGTCGTTTGCATGTTCGGTGCGAGCTTTGTCGAGTTTAGGTTGAATCTTGGCGAGGTCGTAGGCGGATGTTTCGTCTTTATTATTCGTTCCGGCAGGCGGGAAGGAGAGGTCATAACGTCCAAAGCCGGGTGCAATATTAGTGTCTTTGTGGGGATTCAGAATGGTGGGCGGATTGAAGACCGCTGCATCGGCGGTTGAGCCTACTTTGAAATTTGGATTTTGAATAAAATGTGAGCCAGAAATCGAGCGCTCTACGATATCAACAGTGGCTGCCATTTTATTTTGGAAAAATGTCTGAGTCGCACCAGCGACGGAAAGCGCAGTCGGTCCTTCGGAAGTGTTTTCGTAGACGAGGTTGTTTTCGCCTAGCATGTCGAGATTCAGGGCGACGGCGCACTCCACGAAATTATTACGGGTGATGGCGCCGCGGTTAGAATTAGATTTAATAGCCTCGGCATTTTTGCGGAAGGTGTTGCCGGCTACGACGCTGTTTAAGGAGGTGATATCGAGTGCCGTTGTGCTATGGCTATCGAAAACATTGTCGAGGCAGACGAAGCCAGCAGTGTTTTGTATACGTAGGCCAATTGGATTGTTACTGAATGTGCAACGCGTGACGCTACTGGCTTGGTTTACCAATTTCTCATCTTTTCCAAAGAAGTCGATGGCCGTGCCTTTGCAGTTTTGGATTTGTAATTGGTCAAAGTTGAGGCGACCACTTTTCTTAACACTGATAGCTGTTAGTACTACGCCTTGGCCGTCGATGATCGCAGGTTTATCCGCGATAGAGCTGAGGCATATAAATTCGGCGTCACTGATCTCGATGAGTGATTTAGCTGCCGCTGCACTATCCGCTTTAATCGCGGCGCCAGGTCCAAATTTTACGTTGATGCGAGAGGGCAGGCGTAGCGGAGTGAGATTTACAGTAACCGTTCCCTTTACTTCGACTACAATGGTGCCTCCGCTGTTATTCTTGGCGGCTTCATCGATAGCCTTTTGTAGGTCTTCTGCACTTCCACTATTAAAAGTGATGCTCGAAATTTTTTCGTTGGGCTGAATATAAAAAGGCGCCTGCGTTGGCTTAAAGAAGCCAGCCGCAAAAGTTTGGGTTGGTGCACCCGAAATAATCCAGGCCAGAGTTGCGAGTGACAGTAAGCGTTTCATTGTAAGATGATGTGAAGTTGCAGGTGGGCGAATCGTGAGTTTCATCTTAAAGAAAGCAACCACTCTGACGCCGTTGTAGGCTCCGTTTTCGCTCAATTAATCCTTCTTTGAGTCTTTGTTAACCTCCGCATACGCATTGCCTGTCGCACTAAGTTTGCGTCCCTTATCATCATAGAGGCAGGAGGTGCCGTTGCCTGAGCTATGCCAAGCGTAACGCTGTATCCACGACGTTTTTTCCATCCATCGCGTAGAGTCCTCGATGAATTGATTCACCTGAGCTTGCGTAAATTTTTTGGGTTCATCTTTGGACGATTCCGAGGTTTGGCAGGCAAACTCGGTAACCCATATTGGCAGGTCGTAGGTTTTATGTATTTCAGTCATGTCCTCGATGAATTTTTTTGCGCTCACACCTTTGTACCAGTGAACCGCAATCGCATCGACCTTGGGTTTGGCCTTCATGAAATCTGGAAGCCAGTCCCCGTTAACTGGATCTTTGCACATGGCAGGCCCTACGACGAATTTACCTTTGGCGGTTACCTTAGCCCATTGAGCGAGACCTTCTTTAACGCTGATATTATCCTGTTTTGGGTGGTCGGGCTCATTGTAGCCTAAAATGAAGTCGTCACGAGTTAGCGACGCTCCGGCTTTGCCAGCACGCAACATCGGAATGAACTCGATTGTCGTGGAAAACTTTGAGTTCGTGGACTGCCAATTATAGAACCAAGCGACATTCAACTCCTTGAGTTCATTCAATCCTAGCCAATCAGGAAAGCGACCGAGGCCGACGCCTTTTTTATTGGAAACTTTTTTGTCAGCAGAGGTCGTAGGCTCGGCGGCGACTAACGCATCACCTAATAAAATTAGGCAAATGATTAAGAGTGCTCGTCGAAGTTGACCTTGCATGAGTGGGCTTATTTCTTTGCTCCGTAGCCTGCTTGAGGCTGTCCGTCGGCAGAAATTTTATTGGTCGCCCAGAGGATGCCGCGAGTCACGAGGTCGAGGTAGCGATCATCGCCTACGGTTTTATTATCGTGTCCAAGCGTGGTGCTAAAAATACGAGTTTGATTGGGTCCGTAGAGGTTTGTCCAGACGACGGTATTTTTAACAACGTTGTCAACTCCCGTGGTTTTGTCTTTCACCAGTTGCGTACCTTCAGCGAGGCCTTGGGCGCCCAGGAATTTAACATTATTATAAAGTTCTTCGTTAGTGAAGGTAGTCCAATCATTGAGACCAGTTGTGATGGGGTGGTTGTGGTCAGTGAACTTAATTTCCACGGCCAGCTTGGGTCCGTGACCAGTCGATTGCAGGCCAATCATTTCATACCAGTGAGCGTTGTCGCTGCCGGCGGTTATCGGTTCTTTGTAGTTGCCCCATCTGTAACTGTGCATGGCGCAGTGTAGGTTGACGGCTGGAGTGCCGTTGCGATGGGCTTGGAGAATATTCTCAACGTAAACTGGGTCAGTGATATCGGCTGCGCATTCATCATGCACGACGACATCATAACCCTTTGCCCAATCCTTGCCGCTGTAGGCTTCAAACAATGGCTTCGTGGTTTTAGTGCCGTCGTAGGCGATATCGACAGTCGCATTCAGTCGACTTTCGATGCCGACCTTGAGGAGGTCTTTTTGTGTCGCGTAATCGTGACAGCAGCCGCCAATGACCAGAAGTACACGTAATGGTTTAGGCCCTTTTTGTGCGTCGGCGATTGATGTGGCTGAAACTAAGGTCGTCAGCGCAACGAAGAATGTAAGAATAAATTTCTTAATGGTCATTAGGGTAGGGTTTTTGAGATTTTATTGGGTTTCAGTGGGAAACCTTCGCCGTGCACCATTTCACCACCAATGTGTGCGGCATAGAACATGGCAAAGATGCTTAGAAATTGGAATGTTAGGCGCACCACTCGGCTTTGGTGAAGAAGGAGCCAGGAAGCGGAGGCCAAGCAGGATGCGATGATACCTGTCCAGAGGTGTAACTGAACTTCATCACCATCGAAGCCGTTAAAATGTGCGTAGACGATGCCTAGGGCAGCAGTCACCCAGGTGCTAATTGCGGCGAGCATGCTGAGGCGGCGCGTCCCCGTTTGGGCCTGCGGACTCCAATCGAGTAATTCGAATAGCGGAATGATAATTAAGAGAGCAACCGGAAGGTGCAGGGCAATAATATGAAAATTACCGATAATCGAGAACAGGGCGGGTCCGCGTGAAACTCCGTCCGCAGGTAAGTAAGCGGCAGCTAAAAATAAAAATAAGTTAGGGGTAATCGTTAATAATAATCTTAACGGAAGACCAAGGGCACGTCGTTCGCTCATGGGGATGTTGGGGTTGTTTAATGAATAGGTTAAACCCCCTGTGCGTCAAGGGCGGTGGACATTGTAGAAATTAAAAACCCACAGTTGAGACTGTGGGTTTTGGGTTATTATTTGGCTTCGATCCACGCCTTCATTTTCGCCAGCTGATCCATGGTGAGGGGCTCTTGCTTTTTGTCTTTTGGTGGCATGGCCATCTCCTCACCGCGAGCAGTTGCCCCGAGCAATGAAAGGCGGTAAAGTGAACTTTTATCGGCGTTACCCCAAGTGATGCCAGGGCCTTCCTCTTTGCCGCCCTTTACGGTGTTTTCCAGGGTGTACACACTAAAGCCATGTTTGCCTGGCTTGCCGTCTTTGCCGTGGCAACTGAGGCAGCTTTTTTCGAGCATGGGTTTAATCTCTTTATTAAACGTTTCCAGACGCGCGGCTGCTTTCGGATCGTCGGCGCCAAAAGCAAAAGATGAAGCAACGAGTAAACTCAGTAGGGATAGGCGAATCATAAAGAAGGATTACCTGAAATCTTTAACACTTAACAGGAGGAAAAGTTCCCCGATGTCAGTTTTTAATAGACCAGGGTAAGAAGCTTGCCTGCAGTCTTTCAGGGATAATCGCCACAATACGAGTTCCTGATTCATCGGCTTTGGCCGAGAGAATAGAAGCCGAAGCGTAGAGTTTGGAAAGCTGACTGTATTGGTCGTGGGGAATGAAGAGGGTGAGTTTTAGGTCATTTTCCGAGGCGCAGTCATCGAGCACCTGAAGTAGACGAGGGATGCCTTCACCGGTGAGAGTGCTGATGAGGATGGCACCTGGATGGGCGGCTAGGGCTTCGGCTCGTGTGGCTTCATCTGCAAGGTCAGCTTTGTTTAATATAGTTATAATAGGACGCTCACCTGCACCGATATCTAATAAGACCTTCAAGGTTGTCTGAGCATGTTTCACGCGCTCGGGGGAGGAGAGGTCGACCACGTGAATTAAAAAGTCGGCCTGTACAGCCTCTTCGAGCGTCGCCTTAAAAGCTTCAACCAGTTGGTGAGGAAGTCGGCGGACGAAGCCGACGGTGTCGGTGAGTAGAAGGGCTCTTCCTGAAGGAAGTTTTAAGCGTCGTGTAGTGGGGTCGAGTGTCGCGAAAAGTTTATCTTCCGCGAGCACGCTGGCGCCCGTGAGTCGATTCAGTAGTGAAGACTTTCCAGCGTTGGTATAGCCAACGATTGAGAAAGTCGGCAAGGGTACACGATGACGTTGTTTACGCTGGGTGGCGCGCTGTGCGACAACCGCTGCGAGGTCTCGACGGACTTTGGCAATCTTGTCCCGAATCTTACGTTGATCCATTTCCATCTGTGTTTCACCGGCATCGCGTTGCATAGCGCCACCACCGCGTTGGCGGTCAAGGTGAGACCAGAGTCGTTTTAGTCGAGGGAGTTGTTGTTGTAGCTTGGCGAGTTCGACCTGAAGAACTGCTTCCTTTGTTTTAGCACGGGAAACAAAGATGTCTAAAATGATTTCCTGACGATCGATAGCTCGAAGTCCCAAGGAATCCTTTTCCCAGTTTCGTTGTTGAGCGGGTGAAAGTGCATCATCGAAAATGATTAAGCCACATTCACGTGAGCGTGCGAGAGCAGCAATTTCCTCCATCTTGCCGGAGCCTACGAGGTGGCGCGGACTTTCTTCGCGAATTTTCGCAATCACTGCATCGCGAATTTCCACGCCGAGATTACTCACGAGCTCGTGGAGCTCGTTGAGCAAGGCTTGTGCTTCTTCGGCGGTATCTTCGGGGCGTTGTAGACCAACCAAGATGGCCCGATTGCTGCGGGCAATGTATTCCGCGTCGAACGGATTAAGCGGGGGCGTGGCTTCTACGGACACTTCGAAATTAAATCAGTCCTAACTGCATTTTACCATCTTCTGAAATCATCGATTGAGTCCATGGTGGATCCCAAATGATACTGACTTGTGCGCGATTAACGCCTGGCACAGTGAGAATGCGATTACGTGCATCTTCGGCGATGACTGGTCCCATTCCACAACCAGGAGCTGTAAGTGTCATGGCTACTGTAACACTGTGACGATCGGGTGATCCGTCGATGGGCTCGACTTGTAAGGAATAGACGAGACCAAGGTCGACAATGTTGACGGGTATTTCTGGGTCGAAAACGGTTTTCAACTGAGTCCAAATAGATTCGTCGCTGGGTTTGCCGTGGTGGCCTGGGTGTTCAGCGGTACCAATGGATCCATGTGCATCCGTTTTTCCTTCCGCTTCATTTGAGTCAGAAGGAATGGGTTCGCTGAGTGAGTCGGCATCGGAGCCACGGATGCGGAACATTCCTGCATCGCAGACGACTGTGAAGTTGCCGCCGAGTCGGTGAGTGATGCTAACCTTTGTGCCAGCGGGTAAGACCGCTGGATCTCCCGCCGGAATCACGGTCGCTTGAACATCACGAGTAAGGTTACGATCGTTGGATCCAGGAATGTGGCGTTGGCCAGTGGTGTCTTCGCTCATGGTTTAGGCGGTATGGAATTTTAGACGGAACATTTCGCGAACCACGGCGGCAGCTTCTTCATTGTCTACCTTTGAAAGGACTTCTTCAAGGAAGCCTTCGGCAAGTAATTCTTGAGCCACAGCCATCGGAATGCCGCGAGCGAGCAGATAGAAAAGTTCTTCTGGATTTACCTGACCTGTGGTCGCACCGTGAGAGCACTTCACATCATTAGCCTCAATCTCGAGTCCGGGTAGTGAGTCTGCTTCGGCCTCAGGTGAGAGTAACAGATTTCGGTTGGTCTGATAGGCGTCGGTTTGCTGTGCATCGGGTGCTACCTTAATTAAGCCCGAGAAGATTGTACGCGCTTTGTTGAGTAAGACGTTTTTGAAGAGCAGGTCGGATTTGGCTTTTCCTGCCGAGTGAATCTGCAGGGTACGTTGATCGAATTCCTGTTCACCGGTTGCAACGCTGATACCGTAGAGACGGACATCGGCACCAGGACCTTCGATGCGAACGGTGTTTTCGAGGCGTGCACGACGAGAACCGAGAGCCGCATTCACCGATGTGATTAGAGCATCTCGACCACCGCAGGTATTGGCGATTTCGAATGACTGAGTGTTCTTGCCCCAGGCTTGGACGGAGAATCGCGAAATTTGCGCACCAGTGCCCGCATGTAAATCGGCAGCTGAAATAGCCAACGCGCGCAGCTGTGGTAATGCAGATAGATTAAATTCTTGAATTGAGACCTTCGCGTGGTCGCCAGCGACGACGAGAGCGTGTGGGAAAATGGCAGCACCTTCAGTGAGCGTCCAATTTACAGACACAAACGGCTGTTTAATTTCAACACCCTTAGGCACATGAAGTACATAACCCGCACGAAGCCATGCTTGGTGTAAGGCGAGGAACTTGGCTCCACCGAGATTCGCTTCGTGTTTAAGCAGGAACTCTTTGAGAAGTGCGGGGTGGTGACGCAATGCATCTTCAAGTGATTCAAATTTAACACCTTGCGCGGCGAGCTCAGGGGCGATGGCGGGGCGGAGTACGCAATGTCCATCGATATGTATAATGAGTCCGGCGGGCCGAGTGATGAAGTGCGATTGAGCAATCAACTTATCGGTGTCTGCTTCGCTTGGGGCTGTAGCGATGTTGAAATCGGCTAAAGAAAGCGAGCGTGTGTCGGAAAAGCGCCATTTCTCATCATCGCGCTTAGGTAGGGGAAGGGATTCGAAATTCTTCCAGCCTTGTTGACGCAATTGGGTGAACCAATCGTAAGATGCAAAACGCTTGGTTTCGTTTTGTTGCAAGGTGGCGTCGAGAATTCCGGAAGTCATGGAAGTGAGTGTGCTCATGGTTATCCGACTGAACCTTCCATTTGTAATTCGATGAGGCGTTTTAATTCCACCGAGTATTCCATGGGGAACTCTTTCACGAGATCGTTGACGAAGCCATTCACTGCGAGCGACATTGCTTCGCCTTCAGTGAGTCCGCGCTGCATCATGTAGAAGATTTGCTCTGCTGAGACTTTAGAAACACTGGCTTCGTGTTGCACTGAGTTCTTTTGACCGCGAACAGAGATAGCAGGATAGGTGTCAGTGCGACTATGTTCATTGATGAGTAAGGCATCACACTCGGTGTTGTTTTTGCAGTTACGCAAAGTCTTGGGAATATGAACAAGGCCGCGATAGGTCGAACGTCCGGCACCGACAGAGATGGATTTAGCGATGATGTTCGAAGAGGTTTCGTCCGCCGCGTGAATCATCTTCGCGCCTGTGTCTTGGTGTTGTCCGTCGTTAGCTAAAGCAATCGAGAGCACTTCGCCGCGAGCACGTTTGCCGCGCAATACAACACCAGGATACTTCATGGTGAGGCGTGATCCAATATTGCAATCAATCCAGCGAACCTCGGCATCTTCTTCGGCAACGCCACGCTTGGTGACGAGATTGAAGACGTTGGCCGACCAGTTTTGGACGGTGATGTATTGAATCTTCGCACCCTTGAGTGCAACGAGTTCAACCACGGCAGAGTGCAGAGTTGCCGTTTCAAATTTAGGTGCGGTGCAACCTTCCATGTAGGTCACTTCAGATCCTTCATCGGCGATGATGAGGGTTCGTTCGAATTGACCGAAGTTTTCGGCATTAATGCGGAAGTAAGCTTGGAGGGGTTGTGCAACTTTTACGCCCTTAGGAATATAGATAAACGAACCGCCGGAAAACACTGCGGAGTTAAGTGCGGCGAATTTATTATCACCCGCTGGGATGACCTTGCCGAACCACTTACGGAAAATTTCTGGGTGATCGCGAAGGCCTTCGGTAGGGCCGCAGAAGATAACGCCTAATTTAGACATCTCATCTTTCATGCGCGAGTAAACGGCTTCGGAGTCGAATTGTGCTTCAACACCGGCAAGGAATTTACGTTCCGCCTCAGGAATGCCGAGACGTTCAAATGTTTCTTTTACGTCATCAGGAACTTCTTCCCAGGTGCGGCTAGCTTTTTGACCTTTGGATAAGTAGTAGCGAATCTCGTCGAACTTGATATTCTTTAAATCTTCGGTTGCCCAGTGGGTAGGCATCGGAAGATCGGTGAAAATCTTTAGGGCCTTTTGGCGGAACTCGTTAATCCATGCGTCTTCACCTTTTACATTAGAAATGTAATCAACGACTTTGGCGGACAGACCGATGCCTGCGTCGAAGGCGTAGTTCTCTTCGTATTTAAAATCGCCCTTGGTGCGGTCGACCGCAATGGCGTCGCGCTGGGCTTGGTTGTCGTCGAGTTCGGACATGTTAAATTAGGCAGAAGCCAAATCTTTTTTAACCCAATCGTAGCCCTTGGCTTCGAGTTCGATTGCGAGGTCCTTGTCGCCGCTGTGGACGATGCGACCATCGTACATGATGTGTACGCGATCTGGAACAATGTATTCGAGGAGTCGTTGATAGTGAGTGATGACAAGGAAGCCCATGTCAGGTCCGCGGAGACGATTCACGCCTTCGGAGACAATGCGGAGAGCATCGATGTCGAGACCTGAGTCGGTTTCATCAAGCACGGCATACTTAGGCTTGAGCATCATGAGTTGGAGAATTTCGCAGCGCTTCTTTTCGCCGCCAGAGAAGCCTTCGTTCACAAAGCGCGAAGTGAATTTACGATCCATCTTTAACGTATCCATCTTGGCGTAGAGTTCAGCGTAGTAAGCTTTCGCGTCGAATGGCGCGCCTTTAGCTTGGCGGGCCACCAGAGCCGCACGGATGAAGTTGGCGATGGTTACGCCTGGGATTTCACTTGGATATTGGAATGCAAGGAAGAGGCCAGCACGAGCGATGGCATCGGGTTCTTGTCCGATGATTTGTTCGCCGTCGATAAAGGCTTCGCCCGATTGCACGCTGTAATCAGGATGGCCGGCGAGGACCTTGGCTAAGGTGCTCTTGCCGGTGCCATTGGGCCCCATGATGGCGTGAACTTCGCCTTTAGGTACCGTCAAAGAAAAATCTTTAAGGATGGCGCGATCGCCAATAGAGGCGTTGAGGTTTTTGATGACGAGTGAATCAGGCATTGTGGAAATTAGTTGGAGTTGTGGTTGCGTGAATTTTTGGTGTGTCCGTGAAAACTGATTTCGATGGAATCAGTTTCGAAACCGTTAGGCAAAATAGAGCGCAAGGTACTGAGAACGTGTTCGGGTAATTCGATGTCATGCACGCGTCCGGTGGACTCATCGCGGAAGTGCGCGTGTGGGGCGAGGTTAGGGCAGTAGCGGGTGGACTCGCGTTCGTGATTTACTTGGCGTACGAGTCCGCAACCCACGAAGGTTTCGAGACAGTTGTAAACGGTGGCAAGGGAGAGGCCGGGCATGGACTCACGGGCACGATTAAATACTTCGTCGACAGTCGGGTGATCGCGTTTGGCCAGAAGGACCGAGTAGACGATTTCACGCTGCGGGGTGACCTTTTGGCCGCCGTGGGCGAGGGCTTCTTGGAGTTGCTCCCTTTGATGTTCAGATAGATTTTGAATCATTCTAAACACCAACTGAGTTGGAATGATTCCAAGTTGCAAGAGAAAGGTGTCGGAGGTCCTAAATATCAGGCAACTTCGCGATTCAGCCCTTAATTGCCTTTAATTTAGTCCCGGAGGTAGGTCTTTATCTAAATTATTAATTATCCGTTGGGTATCTAGCAGTGCCAACTGAGCTGAAACAGTCTGAAGACGTTTTTCTACCGAAAGGCATTCCAGTAAATTTTGCCGGATCATTGAATCTTCGATCAGGTGACCAGCCACCGCGTCGGCTAATGCGCTGGGTTGATTGGTCAGCGCGCGTAGTCGATTGATGAGGGGTTCGGCATCTGGGCCGATAGACTCAATAATTTTTTCAGAGTAAGAAAGGATCCGCGCGACTTCACGAACGGTGCTGATGGATTCTTGGTGTGGTTCGTCGACCACTGCAGCGACAGTGAGTCGAGGGTAGGGGGATTTGCGTTCAACATTTAAAACGCGTGCACGTCGGAGGCCTTCGATAATGAGGTGCGAAGTGCCGTCGGCGTGCTCGATGTGATTCGTGATTCGCCCAACACAGGTGAAAGCGTGTGGAGGTTCGGGGTTATCAGCCGAGACCTGAGAATCGTCGAGGAGTGAAACGGCAAACATCTGGTGAGAGGCTAAAGACTCTTTGAGCATCAGACGATAGCGTGGCTCAAAGATGCGCAATGGCAGTAACTGCTGAGGTAATAGCACACAATTACCCATGGTCATGACGGGTATGACGATGGAGGAAGACATAAGCTCTAACGTAATGGAAAAGCTAAATTAGCAATTCGTTGTCACGAATTTCGATTAAATAGAATTACGAAAAGTCCCTAAATCCACTGATCCAGAAAAAGTTTCTTAGAATCGGGCGTGGGTGTTTCGGCGAAATAAATCGCCATCCGCAATGCTGGCAAAAAATATTCGGCAGGTTTAAGATTATTTTTTTGGCGAATCTCTTCGACGAGCGATTCCGCTGATCGACCCAATAATTGATCAATACGATAATAGCCTGCATCAAGGAGTTCGCGTGCAACATCGACAGGGAAGCGCGGAATGCGCATGAATGGACTGCAGACTGCTTCGCGACGTCGTTCCTCGGCCCGCAGTCTCGCTGACTCGTCCATTACAGACGGGCGAGAATCGCTTGGCCCATCGCCTTGGTGCCAACTGCTTTAGCGCCGCCAGCGATGTCAGCCGTGCGAATGCCGTCAGCCACAGTTTTCTCAACGGCGAGCTCGATGGCTTTGGCCTCGTCTTCGAGTCCGAAAGAGTGACGGAGCATAAGGGCAACCGAAAGAACTTGGGCGCAGGGATTAGCTTTATCTTGGCCAGCAATATCAGGAGCGGTGCCGCCGGAGGGCTCATACAGGCCATAACCTTTTCCGTGGCGGTTGATATCCATTCCCAGAGAAGCGGAAGCCATCATGCCGAGAGAGCCGCAAATCACAGCCATTTCATCGGAAAGAATATCGCCAAACATATTTTCTGTGAGCACCACATCAAACTGCCCCGGGCGCAACACCAGCTGCATAGCTGCATTATCGATATAAATAAACGCTAGGGTGATGTCGGGAGCAGTTGCTTTAATGCGATCACCAACAACTTTCCGCCAGAGTACTGAGGTCTCAAGGACGTTGGCTTTATCAACTAAAGTGATGTGCTTGCGACGAGCGCGGGCAGTGGCGATGGCCACATCGGTGATGCGTTCGATTTCGGATTTGCGATACACCATCGTGTCAATCGCTTCGATATCTCCATCGGCTAGATTCGTGGTTGATTTCGCACCGAAGTAAAGTCCGCCCGTCAGTTCGCGAATACACACCATGTCGACGCCGTTAGGAATGCGGTCGGGTCGAATAGGTGAAGTCTCGATGAGGTTTTTTAAAAGTAAACCGGGACGAACATTTGCAAAGAGACGGAAGTGCTTACGCAGTGGTAAGAGTGAGGCGCGTTCAGGTTGTTCTTTGGGTGGAAGCTTTTCCCACTTAGGTCCGCCCACAGATCCGAAAAGAATCGCATCAGCCGCACGGCAGGCCTCGAGGGTCGAATCAGGCAGCGCCTTGCCATGATTATCAATGCCCGCACCGCCGACATCGTGCACCGAGTACTCGAGCGTGTGCCCCGATTTCTTGAGAACATTCTCAAGGACGGGAATGGCGACGGCCATCACTTCGGGTCCGATGTAATCGCCAGGTAGAATCGCAATTTTAAGGTGCATGACAGGGCTTTGTTAAGGCAAAGCTCTGCCCTAAGTGCAAGGAGAAGTGACCAAAGACAGTCCGCTTATTTACATTCAGGCATCGGGCCACTGCCAAAACCTCCACGAACATCTACCACATACCAGGCTTCGACTTTCTCGCGCGCCCATGGGGTTTTGCGTAAGAAGGTCAGACTCGATTTAATCGAGGGATCAAAAAGAAAACAGCGAATGGGGATGCGATGACCCATTTCATGCCAGCCATGTTTTTCGACTAAGTAATTCAAAACTTTTTCCAGCGTCACTCCATGAAGTGGGTCGCGCGGATGATTTTGCGGAGCAGGCATCAGCGGGCAGCGTAATCTCTGGCGTATGCTTCAGCGAAGTAAGTCAGAATTAAATCAGCACCTGCGCGACGAATAGCGAGGAGGGATTCGTCACGAGTCGCACGCAGATTGAGCCATCCTTTTTCCGCAGCGGCATGTAATTGAGCATACTCCCCGGAAACTTGATAAGCGGCTAAAGGTAATTGGCTGGCTTCGCGGACATCGCGTATGATATCGAGGTAAGCGCCAGCGGGTTTGACCATTAAAATATCGGCACCCTCAGCGGCATCGAGCAGCGCTTCGCGAATAGCTTCACGGCGATTGGCTGGATTCATCTGATAAGACGCCTTTGAAAGGGTTGTCCCGTTTTTGCGTGCGCTGCCAACGGCGTCGCGGAATGGTCCGTAGAATGCGGAAGCGAATTTAGCAGAGTAAGCAAGAATGCCGGCTGCAGTGTGGCCATTGGCATCGAGTGCATGGCGAATTGCAGCAACTCGACCATCCATCATGTCGGAAGGTGCAACAAAGTCTGCGCCCGCTTGGGCGGTGAGCAGCGACATTTTTACGAGCGAATTAACCGTGAGATCATTATCCACGTCATCACCCTTGATATTTAAAATGCCGTCGTGTCCGTGCGTTGTGTAAGGATCGAGTGCAATATCAGCAAAAACAATTACGCCTGGGCACTTTTGTTTAACTTCGCGGATTGAGCGGAGGGCGAGGTTGTTTGGGTTTAGTGCTTCAGCACCTTCGGCGGTCTTACGTGTATTTTCTACTTTAGGAAATAGTGCGACTCCGTGAATGCCGAGTTTTTGTAATTCAGTACAGTGCGCTGCAAGTTGGGTGAGCGGAATTCGATTAAGGCCAGGAAGGGAATCAATGGGTTCGAGCTGCTCGCCTTCCGTGACAAAAAGAGGTTGGATAAGTTGGCGAGGCTCAACCGTGGTTTCGGTGAGCATGCTACGAATGGCCGACGATGCACGTAGACGACGGAGGCGGATAGACTGGTCGAGTGGCTTCGACATGGAGGGTTGTGGATAGATAGTCGCGAGCGGAAGGGCAACGGAGAAGGGCGGGCGTTGGCAGAACTGACACTAATTAGGTGGGACAAATTGTCGTTTTGCCCGTTAATTTTAATAAGAATAATCAGCTAATATCTTAATTATATGGGGATTCTTTGATTTTAGCCCTTGGCACAACCTCTGCCATTAAGGGTTACACAACCCACACTAAAACAATGAGTAAAATTATCGGAATCGATCTTGGAACCACCAATTCATGCATGGCCATTCTGGAGGCAGGCGAGTCAGTCGTCATTGCTAATTCAGAAGGTGCACGCACGACGCCTTCCGTCGTCGCATTCACCAAGAACGGCGACGTCCTTGTCGGTCAGGCCGCCAAGCGCCAAGCGGTGACGAATCCGAAGAACACGGTTTTCTCGGCGAAGCGTTTAATCGGACGAAAGTTTGCCGAAGTTAAGAACATCGCCGCCAAGCTTCCTTATAAAGTGGTCGAAGGTAAGAACGGCGACGCAGCAATCGAATGTGAAGTCGACGGTAAGCCACGCGTATTTGCTCCTGAAGAAATCGCAGCCAAAGTTTTGGCGAAGTTGAAAGCGGATGCGGAAGCGTACCTCGGTGAAAAAGTCACCCAAGCGGTAATCACGGTGCCTGCGTACTTTAATGACTCACAGCGCCAAGCGACGAAAGATGCGGGCACTATCGCCGGTCTCGAAGTCTTACGTATCGTGAATGAGCCTACGGCTGCATCGTTGGCCTACGGACTCGACAAGAAGGGCGATGAGAAAATTGCTGTTTACGATTTGGGCGGTGGAACTTTTGACGTCTCGATTTTAGAAATCGGTGGCGGCGTTTTTGAAGTGAAGGCCACGAATGGTGACACTGAACTTGGTGGCGATAATTGGGACGAGCGTATTATCCAGTGGCTCGTCGATGGCTTTAAAGTCGAGAGCGGCATTGATCTCTCGAAGGACGCTATGGCTCGCCAACGTCTTAAGGAAGAAGCAGAAAAGGCAAAGATTGCTCTGTCATCCTCTAACTCTGTGGACATCAATTTGCCCTTTATTACGGCTGATGCCTCGGGTCCAAAGCACTTAACAGTCACTCTCTCTCGCGCCCAAATGGAGAAGGTTTGTGATGATCTCTCAGAGCGCACGCGTAAGCCTTTTGAATCCTGCTTAAAAGATGCAGGCTTAAAGATGAGCGAAGTCGATGAGCTCGTTCTCGTTGGTGGTATGACGCGCATGCCTAAGATTATTGAAATTGCCCGCGGTCTCGCTGGCAAGGAACCACACAAGGGCGTGAATCCGGACGAAGTCGTGGCGATTGGTGCTGCGATTCAAGCCGGTGTCTTGAAGGGTGATGTTAAAGACGTCCTCTTGCTCGACGTGACGCCTCTGACGTTGTCGATCGAAACCATGGGTGGTGTTTCCACTCCAATGATTGATCGTAATACCACGATTCCTACCAAGAAATCTCAAGTCTACTCAACGGCTGCCGACAACCAACCTGCAGTGGATATTGTTATTCTCCAAGGTGAACGTCCGATGGCGAAGGACAATAAGAAGCTCGGTACCTTCAAGCTCGATGGCATCATGCCAGCCGCACGCGGTACGCCTCAAATCGAAGTTACTTTTGATATTGATGCGAACGGTATTCTCCATGTTTCCGCGACCGATAAAGGTACAGGCAAGGAACAGAAGATTTCGATCACGGGTTCCTCGGGTCTGTCCAAGGAAGAAGTTGAGAAGTTGCGCAAGGAAGCTGAACTGCATGCCGACGAAGATAAAAAGTCACGTGAAACGGCTGAGGCTCGGAACCAACTCGATGCGATTATCTTCCAGGCAGAAAAACAAATTAAGGACAATGGCGACAAATTCCCTGGTGACTCCAAGGCTCGCTCCGAAGCTGCAGTCAAGGAAGGCCAAGAGCTCTTGAAGAAAGAGGGTGCCACCGCTGAAGAATTCCAAAAGGCACACGAAGCCATCATGACTCCGCTGACCGAAGCCGCTCAAGCGATCTACGCTGATGCTGCAAAGCAAGGCGAACAAGCCCAGCCCGGTGCTGAAGGTGCCGCTAACGGCGAGAAGAAGAAGTCAAAGGACGGTAAGGTCGTCGACGGAGACTTCGAAGTCGTGGATGAAGATATTAAGAAGTAAGACCAAGCGTTGAACTGTTTGCCAATCAAGGGCTGGGGTCGTGTGACCCTGGCCCTTTTTATTTAAATTAAGAACAAAGACGGCGGTGAATCTCCCTTGCCCCTTGGGGCTGAGTTTGTAGGTCTTGAAGGGTGAGCGCATCGGAACAACTTTTTCAACGTGCACTGCAGATGATCCCGGGTGGGGTTAATTCGCCCGTGCGCGCTTTTCGTTCGGTCGGCGGCACTCCATTCTTTACGCAGTCGGCGAATGGCGCCCGACTCACTACGGCCGACGGACAGGAGTTAATAGATTTTGTATTAACATGGGGTCCAGCGATTCATGGTCACAATGATCCAGACATTCGTCAGGCAATCAGGGAAGCACTGGATCGTGGCACGAGTTTTGGTACCCCCAATCCATTAGAAGTGGAGATGGCTGAGCTTATTTTGCAATGCGTGTCGGCGATTAAAAAAGTTCGCATGACCAATAGCGGCACCGAAGCAACGATGTCGGCGATTCGCTTGGCGCGTGGTTATACGGGTCGTTCTAAGATTATAAAATTCTCAGGATGCTACCACGGTCATGTGGATTCGCTTTTAGTAAAAGCTGGCTCAGGTGCTTTAACGCAGGGCAATCCCGATTCAGCTGGCGTGACGCCTGGTACGGCGGCGGACACTTTAGTCGCTGAATACAACAACTTGCCCGCACTTGCGGAAGTCTTCGCAGCAAACGCAGGAGCGGTCGCGGGCGTCATCGTTGAGCCCTATCCTGCGAATGTCGGATTAATTTTACCTGATGAAGGATTTCTCGCTGGGTTGCGCGAGCTCTGTACCAAACATGGTGCGGTTTTAATCTTTGATGAAGTGATGACAGGTTTCCGCTTATCACTGGCTGGCACGCAAGGCCTTCATGCCGTCGTCCCTGACTTAGTTTGTTTGGGTAAAATTATTGGTGGCGGACTTCCTGTCGGTGCGTTCGGTGGCAAAGCCGAGATTATGGACAAGCTCGCTCCGCTTGGGCCAGTGTATCAGGCGGGCACGCTTAGCGGTAATCCATTGGCGATGGCTGCTGGATTGGCAGCTGTACGAAAATTACAGAAACAAAATCCATATGGTCGTCTCGATGTCTTGGGTCGGCGCGTGCGCGATACGCTGCTTAATGCCGCTAAAGCAAAGGGCATACCTTTACTGGTTCCGCAAGTGGGCTCGATGTTCTCTCTATTCTTCAATGATAAGAAGGTCCGAAATTACGACCAAGCCGTCGCGTCCAACGGCGATCACTACCGAAAGGTTTTTCGTTATGCCCTGGACCATGGCGTGTATTTAGCTCCTTCGCCCTATGAAACCGCTTTTCTTTCAACGGCACATGAGGGTGTAGACATCGATAAGGCGTGTACTGTGCTTGATGCGGCCGTGCGGGCTCTATAAGAAAACTTATGGCCAAATTCGCATTCATAGGAGCCGGACGCATGGCAGGTGCTATGGTGCATGGCTTGTTGCGTTCAGGTGTCTGCAAGGCTGGTGGCATTTCAGTGCTAGGCGGTGCGGGTGTTTCTGCGGCTAAACTCGCTAAAGAAACAGGCGCAAGGCTAGCTAAAGACGCGGCGGACTTATTGAATGGTGCGGACGTCGTCGTGGTCGCATGCAAGCCACAACAATTTTTGAGTCTCGATCGAGCCTACGCTGAACTCACCAAAGGGAAGTGTATTCTTTCGGTTTTAGCTGGAACGCGTATAGCGACTCTTCAAAAACTTTTTTCCGGCGCACGTAATATTGTTCGAGCGATGCCTAATACTCCTGGTGCGGTCGGTCAGGGAATTACCGCGCGTTGTTCACTTCAATCACTCTCTGCGACTGATCAGTCGTTGATTGATTCAACCTTAGCAGGCTTGGGTATGATTGTGGATGTACCCGAAAATAAGTTCGATGCAGTGACTGCGGTCTCAGGCAGTGGTCCTGGTTTCTTCTTTGAGTATGTTGCCGCCTATGAAGACGCCGCGGTGGCCTTAGGTTTTACGCCCGAGCAAGCAAAGCTCTTGGTCCGTCAGACTTTTGTCGGTTCGCTGTCTTTACTTTCTGCATCGGGTGAAACGCCAGAAAACTTGCGCAATCAAGTCACGTCCCCTGGTGGCACGACGAGGGCTGGATTAGATGCTTTGGCTGCACATAAATTCCGTGAAGTGGTAGCCGCTGCTTTAATTGCAGCGAAGAATCGATCTGAGGAATTAGGGAAATAATTAAGACAGGGGGATGCGTGGTCTGTTGGCCGATGGCGACGGAGCGCCATCCCTAGTTATATATGTAGGTCACGACGCAGTCGTGCCCCTTGCCAACGTGTCACCTGACTTACTTATTCCACGGTGCTTTAGCCAGCAGGAGGCCCATGCCGCACCAATCGGTGATGCCAGCGAACATGAGTCCTGCTCCGATAAACCCGCTGAGAAAGTAGAAGTAGGGGTGAACGAAATGGCCCAGCACTACTCCGATGAAAACGATGGCGCCGGCGCCTATGCGCACCTGACGTTCAATAGAGATTGTTTTAGATGTGCTACGATTAACGGGGATGCCAAGTTGAATGCATGAATTCGTTCCACCAGTAATTACCGTGAGTTTTAAGTTTGAAGCTTCTAACATTTCGGCCGCTTTCCGAGCACGCGTACCTGCTGCGCAAAGTAAGACTACGACCGAACTTTTGTGGTTCTGATCAATAATCTGTTTCACTGCGTCAGGGCTGACATTCTCGAGGGGTAGATTAATCGCACCTTCGACGTGCACATCGCGAAACTCAGCAGCCGAACGTACATCCAATAACAGCGCTCCTTGTTCAGCCAACTTTAGCAAGTGAGAGGCTTCTGTGATTTCGAACGACATAAATTATTTTTGCGGCAGACGATTCACTGCGCTGACTAAGGCTTTTAATCCAGCGAGTTCAATATTCGGATCCACGCCAGCGCCCCAAACAGTTTCACCTTTTTCGGACTGCAAGGATACATACGCAGCAGCAGCAGATTCTTCGCCGGCCGACAAGGCGTGGGAGCGGTAATCACGTAATGTAAACTTAGCCCATCCTTGGCCGGCGATAGCGTGGACGAGTGCACTGATAGGGCCATTGCCTTGTCCAGTGATGGTCATGGTTTTCCCTTGGTAATTCACCTCGGCGGTGCAATGGACAGATTCCTTGCCGTTGGGTTTTGAATCAAAACTCAATAACTCAATTGGAGATGCGACGTTAACAAAATCACGACGGAAACGTTCGTGGATTTCTTTAGGCGACAATTCGCGTCCTAGGGAGTCGGCGTACTTGCCGATGAGGTTGCCGACCTCGGGATGCATGAGCTTTGGTAAATCGAATCCGAATTCTCGATCTAAAATATAAGCCACGCCACCTTTTCCGCTTTGAGAATTGATGCGGATGATGGCTTCGTAGGAGCGACCGATATCTTTAGGGTCGATTGTTAAATAGGGCACTTCCCAATTAGCGGCATCGCCAATTTTGTTTCGGCGGTCCATACCTTTTTTAATCGCATCCTGGTGTGAGCCAGAGAAGGCCGTGAATACTAAATCGCCTGCGTAAGGGTGACGGTCGTGCACGGTCATACGCGTACAACGCTCGTAGACTTCGCGGATTTGCGGTAAATTACGGAAATCTAAATGTGGATTCACGCCGTGTGAGAACATATTCAAGGCGACCGTCACGATATCTAAATTACCAGTGCGTTCACCGTTGCCGAAGAGGGTGCCTTCGATGCGATCCGCGCCGGCCATCAAGCCGAGTTCAGTTGCCGCGACGCCAGTGCCGCGGTCGTTGTGCGTGTGTAATGAAATGACTGCGCTCTCGCGATTCTTCAAGTGACGGCAGAACCATTCAATTTGATCGGCGTGAGTATTGGGCGTGCCTGCTTCGACCGTTAACGGCAGGTTCAAAATAATTTTCTTATTAGCGCTGGCGCCCCAGGCAGCCGATACCGCTTCACATACTTCTAAAGCATAATCAGCTTCAGTTAAGACGAAGGTTTCAGGACTAAACTCCAATTGCCATTGGGTTTGAGGCAAGGCCTCGGTGAGCTCGCGAATGAGTTTTGTGCCGGCTACAGCCATTTCTAATACCTTCTCCTTCGATAGGCCGAAAACGATTTCGCGCTGAGCAGGATTGGTCGGTGTGTACAAGTGTACGATGGCACGCTTGGCACCATGTAATGACTCGATGGTGCGACGGATTAAATGTTCACGCGCTTGGACTAAGACCTGCACTGAAACTCCTTCAGGAATTAAGTTTTTCTCGATGAGTTCGCGAGTGAAGGCGAATTCGGTGTCGGATGCTGAGGGGAAGCCGATCTCGATTTCTTTAAAGCCGATTTGGCAGAGCAATTTAAACATCTCCAATTTCTCGGAGACGTTCATCGGGATAGCTAAGGATTGATTACCGTCGCGCAAATCGACGGAGCACCAGCGCGGTGCCTGAGTGATGGACGCGTCGGGCCAGCGACGATCCGGCAGGCGGACGACATTGAAGGGGCGGTATTTTTGTCCAGGGTTTTGCATGGGCAAATGGCTATAGGTGATAGTGGGCTGGTGGCGTTAGGCTGGCGAGTGTCGGTTTTACGTTAAAAGCAAAAAGCCCGCTCGGAAGGTCCGGGCGGGCTTTCGCAAAAGGGTGCGACCCGGACTTAGGCGTCAGGTTTGGTCTTAGGAAGCTTGGTCACGCGCTTGATGTCCTTGAGGGCACCGCGCTTCTTGAGGAGCTCAACGCGCTCAAAACGTTTCAACACGTTGCGCTTGGCACCGGATGAGGAGGAACTGGATTTGAAACTGTTGTGCTGGGTCATGACCGTGATGAAGTGGAAAGGTGGAGAAAAGGGCAGGGAGGGGCAGGTGCAAGGGAAAAAGCCAAAAAGGTGGGGGTGGGCACAATTTTGTGTTTCGGGCGGGTTTAGGGTCGAGTCACGCCTTTGAGGTTGCTGGCAGGGCGTGGTGGAGTGACATCAATACCCGTGCGAATCCTCGATCGCTATATCCTCAAAGAGTGGACCAAGGTCTTCGTCCTTTGTTTGGCTAGCTTCTCGGGGTTGCTGCTGATTTCGGAGGCCTACAATTGGATCCCAGATTTTATTAATTGGGGTTCATCCACTGGCAGCATTTTGGCCTATCTCGGCTGTAGCGTGGTCATTCGCGTATCGTTGATTGTGCCGATATCTTTGCTCGTCTCCACAGTCTTTGTGCTCAGCGCGATGAATCGAAATCAGGAACTGGCGGCGGCGCGAGCGGCGGGAATTGGAATGGGACGCATCACTGCACCGCTTTGGTGGATGGCAGGTTTCTTAGCAGGAATATTAATTTTATTAAATGCGATCTGGGTGCCAGATGCATTAGAGACGCAGAGTCGCATTCTAGAGCGTGAACAATTTGCGGCGTTGCACACCAAAGGCGCTTCAGTGGTGCCAACGGCACAAGCCGATTATGTGTCGTTTCAAAATGCCAAAGCACACCGGTTTTGGTTGATGACACGCTTAGGTTTTAATGCAGGACAGGCTTTTGAAATCTCGGTGGACACTTTTGACAAACAAGGAAAGCGTTTGCGAAGCATTAAGGCCGACTTCGCTGATTTCAAAAAAGTGAATGGTCGCTACCAGTGGACATTCCGCGAGGGGCGTGATCTGAAATTTAATCCGGTGGATGGGACACTAATCGCGCAGCCGCGTTTTAAAGAGCTCAGTGTCTCTGAGTATGATGAGGATCCCGAAGTTATGTTGCTGGCCCGCCAGGATCCCGAAGTCCTTTCCTTCCGTGAGGTTTCCCGTTATGTGAATCAAGCGGGCAGCGATTCGGCAGGCAAGAATGCCGCGTATGCAATGCGTTATCACACAATTCTGGCAGCGCCTGCGATTTGTTTCGTGGTCGTAGCCGTGGCGATTCCGTTCTCGGTAATCGGCGGACGTATTAGCCCGATGGTGGGTGTCGCAAAAACTTTCGGTTTATTCCTATCCTTCTATTTTGCTTCGTCCGTTTGCAATGCATTGGGCGTTAGTGGCACTTTACCTCCAGTAATTGCAGCGTGGTTACCCACGGCGGTTACCGCCTTGTGGGCGATTCCTAAACTTCGTTCCGTAAATTAATGTTACGCGCACTCCGTATTCGCCCTGGTCCTCCAGCTCGTGCCTTGCTGGGCCATCCTTGGGCATTTCTCGGAGAGATTATAGTAACAGGTGAACAGCCCGAGGCAGGTGCCTGCGTTGAACTCATGGATCCAAAGGGCAGGAGTTTAGGTTCAGGACTTTGGAATCCGAAATCGCAAATCGCTTGGCGTCGATATTCTCGTCGTTCGGTATCACTCGACGGTCCACTGCTTGAAGAGCTCATTACGGCTGCACTTAAGCGTCGCGGTGATCGACAAGTCGGTCGCCTCGTTTGGTCGGAAGCAGATAATTTACCAGGTTTGGTGGTGGATCGTTATCACGATTTACTGTCGGTGCAGGCGCTGACGTTTGGAATGGATGCGCGACTCGATCGCATCATCGAAATTCTGCAGCGCTTAGTTAACCCGCGTGAAATCGTGGTGCGTAATGATGCGTCGTCGCGTAAATTAGAAGGCTTAGAGCAGCACATCCGCACCGCATCAGGAAAAGCACTTGAGCCTTCGTGGATGGAGGTCGGTGGCGTACAATATTTAGTAGACCTCGTTGCTGGTCAGAAAACCGGCATGTACCTGGATCAGATTGATCAACACGTGAAGGTTGCGACTTTCGCAAAAGGTCGACGCGTGTTGGATACATTTTGTAATCAAGGTGGATTTGCCCTGGCGTGCGCTAAGGCAGGTGCGAAGTCGGTTCTGGGTATCGATTCATCAGAAGAAGCTATCGTCGCAGCACGCACCGCCGCAGAACGTAATGGGCTTAGCGCGACTTTTGAGGTCGCGAATGTTTTTGATTGGTTCACCGAGCACCGCGAAGCGACTTTTGATCTAATTATTTTGGACCCGCCGCCATTCGCCCGAAATAAGGATGCGGTGGAGGGCGCGTTGCGCGGCTACAAGGAGCTGAATCTTCGTGCCATGCGTCTACTTGCGCCAGGTGGAATCTTGGCGACCTATTCATGCTCTCACCGTGTTTCGGAGGAGATGTATTTGGATTTAATCGAAGCCGCTGCATCCGATGCTCGGCGCGAAGGCCTAGTTTTAGAGCGAACCTCTCAGCCTGCAGATCATCCAGTGATGCTTAACTTTCCAGAGAGCCGTTATCTGAAAGGCTATATTCTTGAGATTCGGGCTTAACTCTTAACCCTAGCTGACTTTACTCCGCACATGATTGTTTCACTTCGAGGTAAATTAATTGAAGCGGGTGTACTGCGAGTGGTGATTGAGTCTGCTGGCGTTGGTTACGAAGTGAACGTTCCAGTTACGACCGCCGAGCGTCTGCCTGCCTGCGGTGCCGAAGTTTTTTTACTCATACACCATGTGTTCCGTGAAGATGGACAAGCTCTCTATGGTTTTGCTGTCTCGGAAGAGCGGGATTTCTTCCGACTGCTTGTCGAAAAAGTTTCCGGCGTTGGACCAAAGTTGGCCTTAAATATTTTAAGCCGCATGTCTTTGCCGATTTTGCGCGAAGCCATTACACGCGGAGATGTCGCCTTATTGGCTCAATGCCCTGGCATTGGCAAAAAGACTGCGGAACGCTTGGTGATGGAGTTGCGTGATAAGGTTAGTCTGGATGGCACAGCTTCATCGGTCAGCCCATTGACTTCAGCCGCTCTCACACCCACACCTGCAACCGATGCGATTGCCGCGATGATTGCACTTGGTAATAAAGCAGTGGACGCAGAGAAATCAGTGCGTGCCGCGATTGCGAAACTCGGCCCCGGTGCGACTGCCGATCAATTAGTTAAAGCAGCGTTGGGACGATAAATAAATTTAGTGCCAGGTGGGCAAGGGGTTGGGTGGGGGCGCGACTGCGTCGCGCCCATTTCAATTCGCACCTGCATCGGGTAGGGATGGCGCTCCGCGCCGTCCGCCGATTCCCCGTGCCCACGTATCGCCTTGCCCCTGAACTATCACTTCAGTCCTAACACGTCATTCATGCCGTAAATGCCGGCGGACTTGCCTTTGGCCCATCGAGCAGCACGCAGTGCGCCACGTGCAAAAATTTCACGGTTTGCCGCCTTGTGAGTGAGTTCAAGTCGCTCGCCTTCGGCGGCGAAAAGGACGGTGTGATCGCCGACAACGTCGCCGCCACGCAGAACGTGTACGCCGATTTCACCGAGTGGACGTTCGCCCGTGATGCCGCTACGACCGTGCTTCAGCGCATCAGTTGCGAGCTTACGTTCTTCCATTAAGATTTTTAACAATGTATCGGCGGTGCCACTGGGTGCATCCTTCTTGTGGCGGTGATGCATTTCAGTGACTTCGATGTCCCAGCGTCCAGCTTGGTTAAGTGCGCGAGTGGCCTGACGAACCAAGGCATTGAGTAAGGTTACGCCGACAGAATAATTTCCAGCCCAGACGACGGGAATGC
Source organism: Opitutia bacterium (assembly GCA_947378845.1). Taxonomy (GTDB): domain Bacteria; phylum Verrucomicrobiota; class Verrucomicrobiia; order Opitutales; family UBA953; genus UBA953. The sequence continues at coordinate 24,335 of CANCLQ010000011.1, forward strand.
CTTTAATCGCATCAGCGATTGCATTCTTTTCTTCAGGTGTGTGGCCGGTAGTCCCAATCACCAGTGGCTTCTTATTTTGCGCGCAGAGTTGTGCAATACCGAGGGTAGCATTGTGCGATGAGAAATCGATGACGACATCTACGTCGTTAATTAACTTCGATGCATTATCGCCTTGGTCGACGGTGCCAGCGATGACAGCGCCTTCATCGTTGGCGACATGGATTATGGCTTGGCCCATCCGGCCTTTGGCGCCGTTAAGCAGAATGCGGATTGGTTGGCTCATCGTTGGGAAGAAAGGTAAGCGTCCATGGTGGCTTCGACAATCTTTCGATTGGCTTCGGACATTTCACAGAGAGGGAGTCGCACCTCAGCTGATTGAATCAAGCCTGCCCGTTGCATTACGTGTTTTACGGGTACGGGGTTGGGTTCAATGAAGAGGTCCTTAAAGATTTCAGCCAGTTGCTGGTGAAGGATTTTGGCTTCCGCGAACTTCTTGGCCTTCACGAGTTGAGCGAGGCGTGCGACTGGACCAGGAATCCAGTTGGAGGCAACGGACACGATGCCTTGTGCGCCGACTTCGCCAAAGGCGACCGTCAGGGAATCGTCGCCGCTCATCACGATGAATTCGGGGTCGAGCTCACGTACGAGACGCGCCGCCTTTTCCACCTGACCGCCGGCTTCTTTTATACCAATAATATTACGGTGGCGTTGACGGAGGCGGATGACGGTTTCAGTGGCAATTTCCACGCCGCAGCGTCCTGGAATAGAATAAAGCATGATGGGCTTACCCGTCACATCAGCGATGGCCGAGAAGTGACGATACAGGCCTTCTTGGCTGGGCTTGTTGTAGTAAGGGGCAACTAAGAGGAAGGAGTCGGCACCCGCTTCGTCAGCGCGCTTTGTTAAATCGAGAGCCTCGGTGGTCGCATTAGATCCTGTGCCTGCCATCACTGGCACGCGGCCAGCAGCGTATTCGACGGTGCGTCGAATAACTTCAATGTGCTCCTTGTAGTCGAGAGTGGGAGATTCGCCGGTGGTGCCGACGGAGACGAGCCCATTGATTCCTTCGCTGATTTGAAAATTAATTAACTTTTTGAGATCATCCCAGCAGACTTGTCCCTTTAGGAAAGGTGTAATCAGGGCAGTGTGTGCGCCCGTGTAGGCCTGCGCGGTGAACGCAGTGCGGGTGGACGTGTTTGGGCTTTGAGCAGACATTTAAGCGTGGAGACGATGAAAACAAACCCCGCAACGGTGCGGGAGACAAACCCAAAAGCCGATGTTGGCCCGGATGATAAGGTAACGCTGCGAATATTAGGCATAAGCAGAGGGGTGACGGAAATACCGCTTGCCAATTTTATGTGCGTGCTCGCTCTAAAGTCTGTGCGGAATCCTCACAATCAAGCTCGGAGGAGTAGACCATGAGTGCGGTGGTGCCATTGGCCCTTCGCGATTTAGGTGGCGCAGGCGTGCCCATGCTCGTGCTGCACGGCTTGCTCGGCTCATCGCGTAATTGGTTATCAACGGGAGTCGCTTTGGCGGAGAGTGGCTGGCACGTGTACGCAGTTGATTTGCGAAACCATGGTACTTCGGCCTGGTCGGATGATTGTTCATATGCAGCGATGGCTGCCGATGTCACCGCATTGATTCAGCAGCAGGGCTGGAAGTCTGTACACCTTGTAGGTCATAGCATGGGCGGTAAAGTTGCTATGAAGGTTGCAGTGGATCATCCCGAATGGGTTTCACGTCTTACCATTGTCGATATTGCACCCAAGGTATACGCCAACCGAGTGCGTGAGGAATTTGCCGCAATGGAAGCGTTGGACTTAGCTAAAATTCATTCGCGCAAAGAAGCCGATGCCGCGCTCACTCAGAATATTTCTGATTGGGCGATGCGTCAGTTTGTTTTAACTAATCTTCAATCGTTAGCCGATGGCAGTTGGCAATGGATGGTGAACCGAGTGGCTTTAGCTGCAGCGCTGCCCGAGATTATGGGAAATCCTTTGTCGGCGGGGCAGCAGTTTAAAGGCCCAACACGTTTTATATGCGGTGGAAAATCTAGTTATGTTACCGATGCTGATTGGCCTAATACTCTAGAATTTTTCCCAGCCGCTGATCGTGTGATTTTGCCCGAGAGTGGACACAACCCGCACTTTGATTCACGCGGTGGTTTTGTCGAAGCAGTGGGTCGGCCTTAAGGCTTAGGCTCGGCTTTTTCTGTTTTAACTTCGGTCGATGGTTCGTTTAAAATAACATTATAAAATGCGCGATTAAGTTGAGCCGACTCATACTGATGGATGGGTTCTCTCTCCTTTGCTTGCTCCAGTTGTTTCGCCCGCCATTCCTCGTGCAACTTTTCATCGTAAAGCCAATCACTCAGGCGGAAGGGTTGAGGCGATGGTGTATTCTGGATTAAAGTCGTACTGCTGGGTGATACTGAGCCAGTGGCTTCTCTTAATGCTGATTGAGTCTGTTTTGTGCTGGGTACGACTGGCATGCCGATGGGCTCAGCGGGCGGTGGGCGCTTACTTTTTTTAGTGGGATTGGACTTGGCGACTGCCTCAACTGGCGCAGGTGCGGGAGGGGTTACGACTGGTTTTTCTTCCGCGACAACGATTGCGACTGCTTTCGGTGCAACATTGGCAACAGGCTTCGGCGGAGGGTTTTCATTCTTAACTGGTTCCTCTTTTGGCTTAGTGCTCACGAATGGAAGCATCTGCCAAAGACTACTTTCAGTAATCGTTTCTGTTTTACAACCCGTCAGTGTAAGTAGGCCGACGAAAAGCAATCCGAGTCTAATTGCCTTCACGGTTTTCACGCTACTTATTGCGCAAAGATTTGCAAAGCGGTCACCAATGGAGGACCTGCCTTCGGATCAAACTGAGCGGTCATGAAAAATCGAGCATCGCGTGCGGTGTTCACTTGTTTGACTACGTGAACTTGTTTCGCACCAGGAGTTTTATCATCGCTCAATGCACCACGCATACGCTCGACCATTGAGTCGTAGTCCAAGGTATCCATGCTTCGGTTGATGAGTTTCCAGCCAGCATCAATCGAAGGTGGAGTGTTGGTTTCAGCCGAAATTTTTACGGGCTCGACGGGGCTGCCGACGGCGAAGCGATCAAATTGATAGATGTATGTTCCGTTAAGGTTCAGAGCATCGACGCCCGTGGTCTGAAGGCCGAGCACAAGTTCAAAATCTAAACTAGAGCGGAGTCTTTCGTAGCGAGCGCGTGTATCCACACTCATTGGGAGCTGACGGTAAAAGCGGTTGGCATCGAGCCAGAGGGTGAGGGCACCGGGCTCGGAAAATGCGTACGGAGGAATGACTTCCTTTTTGTCGTCGGGCTTACCGAAGCGTGGTGGCTTTGTCAGGCACGCACGAATTTCACTCTCTACACAAGGGGCCTGTGTATTTCCTTCGAACTCAACTAAAATGATGGCGGTCCGGTTCGTCAGACCAAAGGTAAAAAAACCCCCTTCCGGGTCCATATACCGACCCTCCCCGTGTCGGATCATTGAGCGACTGCGCGTCAACTGAGAGGTGAACTTTCCGGTTTCGCCTCTGATGGTATTGTTCATCTGATCGGCGATGCGTGAGAGTGCAGCTTCGGCAACGTTGGGGTCGGTTACGCGAACGACGAGACCGCCAATCATAGAAGGGTGTTCAGCGCTCGATGTCTTGGGCCGGCTATTGGGAAATTTTACGAAGCCGTAAATTTCTGAATGCGGATCTAAACCATTTTTAACAAGCGCAGCGACTGCGGCTGACATGCCTTTTCCGCCTACGCGCTCAAGCCATGCGGGAAATGCTTGATTGGATTTTTGACGAAGTTCGTCGGGACGAAAGGTTACGACGCTGAAGCAATTTCCTGGGATAAGGTTGGTGGTATTTTGCTGTTGCCTGGCATGGTTGTTGGATTGGTCGCTATTCCAGAAGAAGGACAAGACGACTAAAAGTACGGCGATTAAGATGCCGACGATGACGATCTCAACGTGGCTCCACTTACCTTCACGGTGCTTACCGTTGTTGCTCGATTGTGCCGAAGCTGCCGCTGATGACGGGTCGCTCTTGGTTACAGCCATATTGAATGCGACAACGAGAGTGACGGCCAGGGGATCGAAGACAGCGACAATGATGAGCATCAACCATTTGACCACGTCAGTGGCTTCAGCGTCGAAGGCACGTGCAACGAAGCGGTACGAGCCGATGTCGGTCGTAGCGATTTGCTCGCGCAAATTGTGAATCTCATCGTTCTTGGCACGAATGCTTGCGAACAGCTTATCGGTCTCTGATTCGGAGAGATTGATGCTACCTTGGCCTTTGTTTTGTAAATCGCGGAGTTCTTTTTCGAGGTCGGCAATATAAGCATTACCGGCACGACGTAGGTCTTTCTCCTCTGCGTCGAGTCTTTGCAGTTCCTTGTTGAACTGATCGCGCAGTGCGGAGCCTTCTTGGCTCGCTTCATTGTTCATCTTCGACTGATCAGCACGGAGCTTTTCGATACGATTGGAAGTTTCGGTGAGCTTGGCGGCGATTTGATTACGCTCTTCTTTTTGCTCTTCACGAAGTTCTTGTCCTTTTTTCACACCGTCTTTTTCAAAGAACCCAGTGCCCATGAAACTTGAAGTGCCTTGCTTGGTGTAAGTGTCGACGGCTTGGTCGAGAATGCGGATGCGCTCATTCAGGCCGTTAGTTGTGGCTTCTTCTGCGGCGATGGCTTTCTTGAAAACTTCATTCTGGTCGCTGGCTCGTTGGGTAGGTGCGGCGACTTCAGCAGCGCGGCGATCATTGAGGTTCTTGCGCTGTTCTTGAAGGCGAGCGAGTGATTGATTGAGCGACGCAATGCCTTGAGCTAAGTGTTCTTGGGCTTTGGTTACGTCATCGCGCGAGGCGGAGTTGACGCGCGTGTTCCGATTTTTGGAGTCCTCGATTTGTTTTTGAATTTCCGGAATCTCTTTTTCGAGATTAATAATCTGAGCCTCATTGACGGCGATTTGCACCTGGGTCTTTTCATACGCACGAGCTAGGAAGCCATAATTACCAAGTGAGGTGATGCCGATGAGCGCAAGGACCGCGATAATCAGGTAGAACCGAATGGTCGCGTTGATTAAGTCCCAGTAGCGATAGAGGAAGGAGGCGGCGACCAGTTTACCGATTTCCAAACTCGCTGCCATAATCATGACGGCAATGTTGGAACCGATAAACAGCTGCCCGAGTCCGATAACGGAGAAGTAGGCAGAGCACCCAGCGATGTAGAGTGCGGAGCAAATGAGTAAGAGGCGAAAACCCTTCGTTAGGGTTTTAGTTTCACCACTTGTCTGGGGGTCGACAGTTGGGGTAGACATAATTGAGCACTTTTTTAGCACTTATGAATTGAATGTCAAAATTAGGTTTTTCACGACCCGCTATTGGTTTTCTCGAAATTGCTAAGGTTTTTAAATGAAAACAAAAAAGGCACCCAACGCGGGTGCCTTTCGGAGTTAATTGTAGCTCTGTATTACTTGGTCGGAGCCGTTGTTGAAGCCGCTGCTGCTTTCACGTATTCAGCTTCAGAAATATCTCCGCTCTTATCGGCGTCATAGCGCACAAAGCTCTTCTCGACCTTGGCGGGATCCTGTTTCTTGCGCGCGGCTAAAAATTCTTCTTTAGTTACTTTACCATCCTTGTTGGTGTCCGCTTTTTTGAAATCGGCCGACAATTCTTCAGGAGTCTTGGCTGCCTTGGTTGGGGCAGCAGGGGTTGGGACGCCAGGGAAGGTTGTATCTTCGTCCTTACTCTTAGCAGTTTCATCCACTAATTTATTCTTTTTGGTTTTACCGAATGTGACTGCGTTTGGATTAGGCGCAGTAATCGGTGCAGGGAGAAACTTGCTGAGTCGTTCAATGACTTCTTTGTTTTCTGGCTTATTGGCCAAGTTGACCGGCTCAGTAGGAGCGTTCACTTCGTCATACAATTCGGTGTCGTAGATTTTGTTATCTTCGATGCCGCGCCAGAGGATGAGGCGCCAGCGTTCGTCGCGAATACTGTAACCCATGACATTGCACTTTCCGCCCTTGATGTAGCCGTCCTTAAGTGCCGCGGCTTCTTTATTGGCTTTTGGATATTGGCTCATCGCGACTTCCTTAACTTTGACAGCAGGATTTTCGAGCACTGGGCGGAGGCTGACACCATCGGTGTCGGGCTTCGGTAATCCGCAAAGGTCAGCAAGAGTTGGGTACACGTCGACGAACTCAACGAGCGAATCCGACTTACCGTTGGCGTTCTTCATGCCAGGGTAACTGATGATGAGAGGTGCACGCGTGTCTGTTTCAAAGTTGGTGTGCTTGCCCCATTCTTGGTGATCGCCGAGCTTCCAGCCGTGGTCGCCCCAGAGAACGATAACGGTGCTATCAGCTAATCCTTCTTTTTCGAGAGCATCGAGCAAGAGACCAAGGTTAGCATCGGTGTAAGTGGTCGCTGCATAATAACCATGACGCATGGCCTTGGTTAATTTTTCAGGTAATGCCGTGAAGCTCTGTTTTTTTTCCTTGGGTGGAATGTTGGTGTAAGAGTGTAATTCACCGCTGTCGCTGTCGTTCGCGTAAAGCGGAGCGCCTTCAGGATACTTGCTGCTCGTGTCAGGCAACTTGTCGGCATCGTACATATCCCAATATTTCTTAGGTGAAACGAAGGGAAGGTGGGGCTTGGAGAAGCCGACCGCCAAGAAGAAGGGCTGACCTTTTTGTTTTAGTTCACCCAGCGTTTTCACGGCTAAGCGAGCAGTTTTTCCGTCGGTGTAGAAGTCATCAGGAACATCAGCACATTCAAAGGCAGGACCTTTTACTTTTTCGGCTCCGCTGTTACGACTATTCTCAAGGGCAGCATTGTTTTCTTTGAGTGCGTAAATAGGTGCATCAGGCGTACCCCATGGCGTCGACCAGCAAGCCGGGTCATCGAAACCGCCGTGGAAAATTTTACCCATGCCCTGAGAGTAATAACCGTTCTTAATAAAGAACTGACCGAGGGAGACGGCATTAGGAAGAGCCGTGCGGAAGTGTGTTTCGAGATCCCAGACGCGTGTCGCGTCAGGGCGCTTGCCCGTCATAATAGAGGCGCGTGATGGACTGCAGACAGCTTGTTGGCAGTAGGCACGATTGAAAACCATGCCGCGTTTAGCCAGGCGATCAAAGTTGGGAGTCTTGATAACTGTGTTTCCGTAGCAGCTGAGCTCGGGACGAAGGTCGTCGACGACGAGAAAGAGAACGTTAAGTTTTTTGTCTTCGGCATGAGCGCCAACAGTGGCAGCAACAAGCAGACAGGTGAGTAGCTTTTTAAACATAAGTAGGTTGAGGTTTCTGGATAACCCCTCGCTGTGCAAGAAGTTCCATAAAAAGTTGTGCCGCGGGGTTTCGCTGGGGATTTAAGGCTAAAATTACCCACCGGTCCCGATTTTATATGAAAATACCAAGATTTTCGCACCCTTTACAATTGGGTCGGAAAACTTTACGGCTACCGACTGCATGCAGCCCTCGCGGTTAAAGTTTAAGTTAGAGGCAACGGCCACGGGCTCTCGTGCACGGGCAGCGACCTTCCGCACCCTTCACAATAATGTGCAGACACCGTTGTTTATGCCAGTGGGTACACAAGCGACGGTCAAAGGACAGATGCCGGATGCACTGCTGGACTCCGGGTCGCAGATCTTGCTGGCGAATACTTATCACCTTCTTCTCCGTCCAGGCCCCGAAGTGTTTAAGAAGGTCGGCGGCATCCATAAATTCATGGGCTGGGAAAAATCCGTGCTGACCGATTCAGGCGGATTCCAGATTTTCTCGCTGCCTAACGCACGCTCTATCGCCGAAGACGGAGCCGAGTTCCGCAGTTATGTAGATGGCAAAAAGATTTTGCTGAGTCCCGAAGTAAGCATCGAAACTCAGATGGCGATTGGGAGCGATATCATGATGGTCCTCGACCAATGCATCCCATCGACAGCTGACAAGGCCACTGCCAAACTCGCTCTGGAAATCACCCAACGCTGGGCGGTGCGCAGTCTCAAGACGCGTGGCGACTCGTTGCAGTCGATGTTCGCAATCGTTCAAGGTGCTTTATTCCCCGACCTGCGTAAACAAAGTGCCGATGGTTTAACCCAATTGCCCTTTGATGGATTTGCCATCGGTGGACTCGCTGTCGGCGAAGAAAAACATGAGCGCGAAGATATGTGCGAAGTCGCCGCCGCAATGCTCCCGAGTGATCGTCCACGCTACCTAATGGGCGTCGGTACGCCACTCGATTTGCTCGAAGCCGTACATCGTGGCGTTGATATGTTTGACTGCATTATCCCCAATAAAGTCGCCCAATTTGGCACGGCCTTTACCTCGCGCGGCATCCTGCAACTCCGCCGTTCAGTCTATAAATTCTCCGAAGATAAACTCGACCCAGCCTGTGCGTGTCCCGTTTGCCAAAAATATTCGCGAGCGTATTTGCACCACCTCACAAAGACCCAAGAGCCGCTCGGTTGGACGCTCCTCGGTCAGCATAATATTTTCTTCTATCATCAAATGATGCGCGAGATACGCCAAAGTATTTTGGAGGACCGCTTCATGGCGTTGTATAATGATAAGCGTACTTATTTGCAGGAGGAGGACATTGATAACCCAGCGGTGCCGCCTAAAATCGGCAAGGAGCGACGTCCGCGTGAATTGGGTGATTACATTGTGCACCTAGCCGATGCAGGTTTCGCGAGCATTAAACAAATTTCTTCTGGCGAAATTATGCATTCGCACACACCTCCAATGGAGGAGGCGAAATCACTTTATGTCGATCAGGCCAACTTAGTCGACCGCTTGCAATTGCCGGCAGGTCAGACTGCGGATGAAGCCGACGAATTGGTAATCTGGGATATTGGTTTGGGCGCAGCTGCCAATGCGATGGCGGCAGTGCACGCTTATGAAGCGGCCGCCGCTCATGGCCCGGTGCGCCGAATGAAAATTATCAGTTTCGAGAATGACCTCGATTCATTACGCCTCGCACTTTCGCATAAATCAAAATTCCCCTACCTGCGTCACGCCGGACCTGATGCATTATTAGAGCGTAAACATTGGTCATCACGTGCATTCCCTGGTCTTTCGTGGGAATTACTCGAAGGTAATTTTTGGACAGAAGCTACACACGCTTCAGCGAAGCCCGATTTAGTATTCTACGATTTCTTCTCTCACAAAACTGACACCGATTGTTGGCATCCCGATGCGTTTCGTCGGTTGTTGGCATTGTGCCGCTCGAATAAATCAGCCGCACTATTTACATACTCGGCGTCGACCGCAGTGCGGGCGAGTTTGCTCGCCGCAGGTTTTTCCGTGGCACAAGGCGTGGCCACAGGCGTCAAAAAAGAAACAACCATCGCCTTGCTGCATCCCGAACTCTCCAAGATTAGTTACACCCTGTTGGATCGCGAGTGGCTGAGTAAGTGGGAACGCTCCAATGCAAAATTTCCATTGTCGTTGACCGAAGCTGAGCGTGCAGGTTTTGAGCAATCGATTCGTCAACACCCACAGTTTTTAAATGTAACTTCTCACCCATCGAAGGGTTAAGTGATTAATGAAAGTTTCTTCAGTATTAAGACGGACTTGCATGCTTCTAATGCTGAGTGCCGTGGTGCTGATTACGCCCAGCGATGCGCAGCAGGTTGATCCTACCGAAGACGCACGCCCGTCGCGACCCGAGGGTGGTCCACCTGGCGGTCGTGGCGGACCTGGACCAGGCGGCGGACAAGCAGGTCAGCGCGGTCCCCGAACGGCTGCCGCCAAGACGCTGCCAGCGAATCGCCCACTACAAGATCTTTGGATTCCTCCATTAGTAGAGGGGAAAAATTTAGAACTCACGCTCAGCTCGAACACCAAAAACTTCGCGGGAGTGGTGACGCCTACGCTCGGTTATAATAAAAATAATTTTTGGGGTCCGACAATTATCTTTAATCAAGGAGAGTTGGCACAGATTAAGGTTAAGAACGACACTAAGGAAGTCACCACCGTGCACTGGCACGGTCTACATATTCCTGCGGTCATGGATGGTGGACCCCATCAGTTAATTCCTGCCGGTGGCACGTGGACACCCTCATTCAAGATTATGAATAATGCGGGAACGTATTGGTATCACCCGCACCCACACGAGCTCTCGCAAAAACAAATCACAATGGGGGCAGGGGGATTGATTATCGTGCGCGATCCACAGGAAGCGAAACTTTCACTGCCGCGCACTTATGGTATTGATGACATTCCGTTGGTGCTGACCAGCCGACGCTTTAAGACCAATAATCAATTTAGTTACGACGGAGATAATGATAAGTATGGCGATTACCAATTGGTGAACGGCACACTTGATCCGCAGGTTAAATTGCCTTCACAGTGGGTGCGCTTACGTATTCTAAATGCCGAGATTGAACGTGGCTACAACTTGGGTTTTGCTGACGGCAGAACGTTTTATCTCATTACTTCTGATGGCGGTTTGGTAGATAAGCCGGTGCCGCTGAAAAAAATTCGTTTAATGGTGGGTGAACGTGCCGAAATCATGGTCGACCTCGGTGCAGATAAACCCGGCAGCAGCTTGGATTTGATGACCTATAATGCGAATCAGCCATTCGGTTTCCCCGGAGGCGAGCCCGGTCAGACTGCACCTAATGGCGGCCTGCTTAATAATTTAGATTACCGAGTCTTAAAAATCAATGTGGGTGCGGCGACCTCACCTAAGATCGCCAAGTTGCCCGATGTACTCACACGTAATCGATTCCCTGTGGAATCAGAGGCTACGAATAAGCGCACGATTACGGTTACGCGCGGCACGACCGCTGAGTTTAGTTTGGATGGAAAGTCGTTTGACATGCATACCACTAATCAGGTTGTGAAACTTGGCTCGACGGAGATTTGGACGGTGACGAATAGCAATGTTTTCGGCCACGCATTCCATGTGCATGATGTGCAATTTAAACTGCTCACACGCACGAAGGGCACGATTGCGGATTATGAGCAGGGCTGGAAAGACACTGTGTATTTACCGCGAGGCACGTCGCTGACGTTTATCGCAAAATTCGAAGACTTCGCCAGCGATACCGATCCCTTTATGTATCACTGCCACATGGCAAATCACGAAGACGGTGGTATGATGGGGCAATTCATCGTTTCGGCCAATCCGTCAGCAGTGAAGCGCGATTCTTCGGGTCTGATCCGTTTTCGCGATAAAGTGGACCACCCTTTAACCGCTAAACTCATCGCTACTGCCGCCCAGCAGACCGATACCGTCGCCGCACCATTTGAGTGGCAAGATGCGTCTGGTAAAACAGCGAACACGAAGACGCTTAATGCCTCAAAGCCTATGCTCCTCTATTTCATTGAGAAGGAGTGCCCTTGTTCTCGCGACGCCGCAGTTTTCATTAATCAGCTTCAATCCGTCTACGGAAATGGTGCCTTAATATTAGGTATTATTAATGCCGACGCAGATATAGCGAAAGAGTGGACGAAGGCCGTGGGCGCAAACTTCACGGTGATCGCCGATCCTAATTTTGAGATTATTAACGCTTACAAAGCATCACGTAGTGCCAGCACCATTCTGGTCGCCCCTGGCGGTTTGATTGCAAAATCCAATCCAGGATACAGCGCCGAAATCATGAAGGAACTTTCAACGCGATTGGCCCAATTCATTCGGGTGCCTGAGCGAGCTTTGAAATTAGACTCTGCACCCGAAAAGCTCACATCGGGTTGCCCACTACAATGATAGCTGTGCGTTTGCTCTCGGAAGCGAAGTTATTTGAGTAACACAATGACGACAACCATTCGACGCTCAGCTGCACGTGGCTTTATGGATTACGGTGCGGTGCAGTCCCAACTGAGTTTTAGTTTCGGAGATTATTACGACGCGAAGCACATGGGCTTTCGATCATTGCGCGTAATCAATCAAGACGTTGTCGCACCAGGGGCTGGCTTCCCGACGCACGGTCACAAAGATGCGGAGATATTTAGTTATGTATTAGAAGGCACTATCGCACACCGTGATAGCCTGGGGAATGAGGCGAAACTTAAGCCCGGCCAAATCCAAGTCATGAGTGCAGGCTCCGGAGTGAAGCATAGCGAGTTTAACCCTTCAAATACTGAGGTTTTACGCTTTATTCAGGTTTGGATTATGCCCAAGGCGAGCGGGCTGGCTCCAAGGTATTCCGAATGGCAACCGCCCGCTGGTTCACAAAACGCAGCGAAGGTCTTAATAATTTCCGAGGACGGTCGCGAGCATTCTGCCAAGGTCTATCAAGATATACTCGTGTATCGCGTGAAGCTTAAGCCGAACGAAAAACTAGAACATGATTTGAAGTCGGGCAGGGGGCTTTGGTTACAATTAATTTCTGGCGAAGTGCAAGTGGCACGCGATTCGCTCCTTCCTGGTGATGCGTGGAGCACCGAGCAAAGTGGTAATTGGCAATTCGTTGCTTCTAATCAATCTGCCGAAGCATTGCTTTTTGATTTAGCTTAATAGTTTAATTTTACTCTTCCTTGTTATGAAACGCAGGCGTACACTGTTTGTGTATGAAAACCCTATCCAACATTGTCGGTGTCGCCCTTGGCCTGTTCTTCGTGGTCTCCGGATTAAACTTCTGGTTCCACTTTTTCCCGGTCCCTCAACCTCCAGAAGGCTCTTCTGCCGCTGCATTTATTGGGGCAATGTACACTTCGGGCTACCTCACTTTCGTGAAAGTTTTAGAAACTCTCGGCGGCGTGTTGCTCCTTTTGCCGCGCTTACGCAACTGGGGCTTGGTGATTGTCGGTGCAGTTGTGGTTAACATCGCTTGCTTCCACCAATTCTTCTTTGGCGGTATCAATGATCCTAAGGTCGTCGCAGCTATCGTCGCCGTATTGTTCCTCGCGTATGCCGGTCGCCGCGGTTTCTGTTGTTTAGCATGTTGTGGTTCTGGTTGCTGCGGATCCAACTGCTGTGGCGAAAGCGACAAAGGTTGCTGCGAGACCGAGAAAAAATCTTCCTGTTGCTCGAGCGATAAGAAGTAATTTATTTTTTCTTAAATCAGAAAACCTGCATTCAGAAATGGGTGCAGGTTTTTTTATTTAGAAATTTTGAAGAGCTCGCAGTTGTGGTTGTACACCGGCGTCCAGTTAAGAAGAAATAGGTGCGCCACCATGAGTGCCGAAATGCCTTGGGGGACCTTGAGGGGGAGGGGGTGGCAAACGGTCAAAATAGTCCCAATTGTGACCCCAGGACCTTTTGGGCCTATTTTCAGCTCAATTTATGCCTACAATTTAATGTAATTCTTATATATTACCTTTATTTTGCGTCAAAATTTACCGCGGGAGCATCGGAGGCGCCCCAATTTTTTATGCGAAACAAGAAGCGCGAAATTCGCTAAAAAAGCCCGTTTTTTTAGTAAAATTTTAGTCAAAAAC
>CANCLQ010000012.1 GCA_947378845.1 Opitutia bacterium
CAGTCATACCCTCAATGCCGATTTCGGCGAGGGCATCCTTCACTTCTTCGAGTTTGAAGGGTTTGATAATGGCGGTGACGAGCTTCATGGTTGTAGTGTTATAGGTTAGTTTAGGTGTTCGGTTGAGCAAGTCTACTTATGCACAGCCCATGCCAAGACTGGCAGGTGCCAAAGTCCGCTTACGATTGCTTAATATTGAGCAATAGGGTCCTAACTTCGGACAGTTTTTCAGCAGACTTAAGTCCGGGAAGAATTTCTACCCCACTATTTAGGTCTAAAATAGAGGCCCCGGCCTTCACGGCCTCAATGATATTTTTTGGGCTAAGACCGCCAGCAAGTACCCATTTTTTATCGGGATTGGATTTCTGGAGGGCTTGAAACCGTTTCCAGTCGGAGACTTTACCAGTTCCTCCGAAGGCATCCTTAGCGTGAGCGTCGTGTAGAAAAGTGTTCGCGAGCTTAAGCAGCTCAGGCGGCCAGGCTTCACCATCGGCCACTTTAGGGGCCAACCAAAGTTTTTCGGGGCCTACCTTTTTGGCAATCGCTGCGATGTCGCAGGCCTTCGTTTGCGGATCAAAGTGAATCTGCACGGCGGCAAAACCTTCCTCTAATAATTGTATCACATCGCTTAGGATCGGATTAACCGTCACCGCAATCCGTTTAGCTTCAGGAATTTCGCGCAATAGGTTTTTACGTAATTCGGGTGCGACGAATCGTTGCGAGCCAGCCCAGCAATTGATGCCAATAAAATCTGCGCCTTGATCCAGTGCTAAGGCTGCATCTGCTGCACGCGTGATACCACAAACCTTAACTGTGATGTCGCCAATCATTCCTGCAGGGCGGCGATGACAGCATCGCGAATGGCTTTGGCGGTGGGTGCGGTGGCCACGGCGGCGAGTGGAATACCGGTGCGTTTCATAGCGTCAGCCGTGGTGGGCCCGATCGCAATCGCTTTAGGTTGGCGAGCTCCGGCACCGGGACGCAGCGAAGCGGCTTGGTGCATGAAGGATTCGACGGCGGAGGGACTAGCAAAAACAATCACATCGGCTCCACGATTGCGAAACTCAGCGGCTTCGGGCGATTCGGTGACGGGTTTTTCTTCGGTCGAATAAACTTTGAGGACGTCCACGATGGCTAATCCTTGATCTAATAACATCGAAGCCAATGCAGGTGCACTGAGATTGCCGGTCGCCATGAGCATTTTTTGATTTTCCACGTCGTGTGAGCCCATGATTTTGCGACCCAAGGCGACGGCATCTGCTTGGTCGCTCACCACATCGGGCTCGAGGTGATAGGCGCGTACCGCTTTTTCAGTGGCGGGTCCAACGCAGGCAATTTTCACGCCGCCTATTGAACGGATGTCTGCGAAGCGTTCAAAGAACCGATCAAAAAAACCGCGGACGCCATTGGGACTGGTAAAGACGAGCCAATCGTATTCTCCCATGCCATCGAGTACTTCGGTGAGAATGATGGCGTCGGGTTCAAAAGAGATTTCGATGAGAGGGAGAACGGCGACCGAGGCACCGGCTTCCATTAAGGCCTCTTTCCAATCGGCCCCACGTCCCTCGGGGCGGGTGAGGACGATGTGGCGATCGCGTAAAGGGAGTTTGGACATATTAACGTAAATTTAATTGGGTCAGAATAAAATCAGCCTGAGATGACGCCGAGGTCAAATCGGTTGCGGTGAAAGCAAAGTCTTTTCGGCCGAAGTCGGCACGGTAGAGGTGCACTTTGCCGTCGGCGTGGTAGCAGGCAAAGGCGGTGTGGCAGCCCTCGCCGAGCTTGGAGAGGAAGAGGCGCTCAACGGCGACGGAGAAGCTCGTTGTGGCACAGCCAGCGGATTGAAAGCGTGCGACATCGCTCGAACGACACTGAATGGCCACGGCACCTTGACCCGCGGCGGGCACCATTTGCGATAACGCAACGGGCTCAAAAATTAATCCTTCCCAAGATTTTATTCCGAGGCGATTCAATCCCGCGGCGGCCAAGTAAGAAGCTTCGGCTTCGCCTTGCGCGATTTTCTTTAACCGTGTGTCCACATTGCCGCGCAGTTCGGTCCACTGTGCCTGAGGAAAAATTAAAGCCCCTTGGGCCCGTCGACGGGGACTTCCCGTGGCAATCGTTTTTGGAATTTTACATTCCGTGCGTCGCACTAAAACGTCGCGTGCATCTTGGCGGGCCAAGCAAGCGGCGATGGCTAAGCCGGCTGGCATTTCCGTCGGTAAATCTTTCGCGCTGTGAATGGCGACGTCGGCTTCGCCGCGTAGAAGGGCTTGCTCGAGTTCAGCGGTGAACAGTCCTTTGCCGCCTTGTTTTTCGAGCGACCATGCAGCCTGGCGATCGCCGGTGGTGGTGAGGATTTTAATTTCCGTCGCGACTTTTAATTTTGTCTCCAATTGCACCGCCGCATCCTTGGCTTGTTGTAACGCAAGCGGGCTGCCGCGGGTAACGATGATGAGAGGCTTGGACATCGTTTATGCAATTAGTGCCATGATAATCCAGGCGAGCGGCAGGAGTAAATTCAGTAGAATCATTAACGCTGCCGCATAATGCAGCAGGTCCCACTTGCGACCTTGTCCGCCAAGGTATGCGCTGACCGCTCCCGCGAGTGCCGTGGGAATTCCTACCCACGCTCCGACGACGAGGTCGCGACCGTACGGATCCTTTGTGATATCTAAATAAACCAAGCCGCCCTTGTAGGTCATGACTGCGGCACTCACACAGGCGACAATTGAGACGAGCACAGCGAAGGCTTGGACGTATTGATAGCCGGGGGCTTCTTCATCGCTGGACGGTGTGCTCACATGGATAGCAAAGCCCGCCCGCTTGAGACTTCCAAGTTTCAAGTGAGGGGTCGGGGCCAATTATCTGCGGCCCTTGGGCAGGCTATTAGCCTCAGTGGCCGACGCCTTCGTGCTCTTTGATGTACTCTTGCTTCAGTCCCAGGGCCTCTGGGGCGTGAAGGACGAGCATCTTCATGCGAACGTCGCTGGGAATAGTGCGGGCAGTGGCTTTTGATACCACAATCATCAGGGTAATTGAAAGTGGTACCGCCCAGATGGCAGGCTGCTCGCAAAGAATACGCGCGAGTGGATGTTCGACCCAGAAGTCTGCTAGCGTCTGCACGGCATAGACGTCGGAAAGAGTCGTTAGGAAGATTGAACTAAGGGCAAGTAAACCACCGACGAGCATACCCGTTGCTGCCCCGCGCATCGTCATGCCGCGCCACCACACGCTCATGAATAGAAGCGGGAAGTAGCTTGCCGCCGCGATAGCAAAAGCCTGCCCAACAAGATAGTTGATGTTGAGTTTTTCGACTTGGGTGCCGAGTCCGACCGAGACCACGCCAATGATTACAGCCGCCCACTTGAAGGCTTTAAGACGCTGCTCGGGTGAAGAGTTTGGTTTTAACATGCGGCCATAAATATCATGAGCGAGTGCGCTGGACATCGATACGAGCAGACCAGAGAACGTGGACATGAATGCAGCGAAGGCGCCGGCACAGGTGATGCCCGAGAGAATGGATCCGAGAAGCGGATGATTTTTTCCTGCTAGCAGGGTGGGTAATTCGAGTACGACTTTATCGGTACCTTTAGCTCCGACAGCGTTGTAAAGTTCAGGCGTGAGTGAACGCCCAATCACCCCGTAAACAGGAGGGAAGACGTAGAAGACACCGATGAGGATCATGACCCACATGGTGGTGCGTTTTGCAGCCACGCCATCGGGGTTAGTATAAAAGCGGACGAGGATGTGAGGCAGGCCAGCGGTACCACAAACCAGCGCGATGATTAAGGAGTAAGTATAGAGGAGTGAGTAGGGCCGTTTGTTTGCCTCAAGTGCAGCTTTCTCTTCCGGCGTTTTGGCTTTCTTGATAGCCGTGTCGACGGCTTTGGTGGTTAGGCTGCCGAATGGTGCAATCCATTGCTCATCTTTCGGTGCTTTCTCGGGTAAGGCCTTGCGTTCTACTTGTGCCGAATTCGCTGCCGCGCTTTCGAACGCCGTTTTGTTCGCATCAAGGTGTTCCTGGTATTGGCCAACGATTGAGGCTAAAATAAATATGGGTAGAGTAATCGCAAAAACTTTTAGCCAATATTGAAACGCTTGCACGAGGGTGATGCCCTTCATGCCGCCAAGCGATACATTGAGCGTGATAACCGCACCGACCACGGCGACGCCGACCCAATAAGGCAGACCAGGGAAAATATAAGCGAGGGTCGTGCCCGCACCTTTCATTTGTGGCATCGTGTAGAAGAAGCCGATGAACAGCACGAAGCAGACCGCGATTTTACGAAAAACGGGCGAGTCGTAACGGCCTTCGGCGAAATCAGGAATGGTGTAAGCACCGAAGCGACGGAGTGGGCCGGCAATGAAAAGCAGGAGGAATAAATAACCGCAGGCGTAACAAACAGGATACCACAGCGCATCGTAACCATTGAGCATCACCATGCCCGCAACACCCATGAAGGAGGCGGCCGAGAGGTATTCGCCTGAAATCGCGGAGGCATTCCAGCCTACGGAGACGGACCGACCCGCCACAAAGAAGTCGCCCGCACTCTTGGATTTACCCGCGGACCAGAAGCCCATGCCGACGGTTATGGCGACTGTTATCAATGAGCAGGTAGCAATCCATGGGTCGATATCGGTTATCGTCGCAAGAAGGGGAGTCATGATGGAGTTCATGTTTTATTTTTTAAGGCTGTCCTTGGCAGCGGCGGCTTCCGCTTCTTCAAGCGCGATGGAGCGTTTAATAAAAATATAAGAAATAATCCAAACGAAGGGGAAGAAGAGTACGCCGAGGATGAGCCACGAAAGCGTGAAGCCCGCTACGCGTTGCGCCATGTATTCGGGCTGGAAGTAATTCAATAGCGGCAAGGCCACGAGAGCAGTGACGAAGAAGAGCGCACAAGCGATGGAGAGCTTTAACTGGTCGCGCATGAGGTGCGCCAAGAATCCATCCGTGTGAACATGATCGGGGGTAGATGATGTTTTCATGGGGTGCAGTTACGACTAGGGTGTTTTTATTATTCTGCAATCCTTCAGTCGGTTACAAATAGGCATAAAAAAGGCCGACAGGTGTCGGCCTTTTTCAAGAAACAAAGTAACGAATTACTTCGTGGTGTACTCAGCTTGAGCACCCTTGATGTTGCGCTTTTGCACCCAAGGCATGAGCGAACGGAGGCGTTGGCCAGTCTTCTCGATGGGGTGGTTTTCACCCTTCTTGAGGAGCTTGTTGTAGTTCTTTAGGCCACCCTTGTACTCCTTCACCCATTGCTTGGTGAAAGTGCCGTCTTGGATTTCCTTGAGAATTTCTTCCATCGCCTTGCGGGACGACTTGTTGATCACGCGAGGTCCGCGGGTGATGTCGCCATACTTCGCGGTTTCAGAAATCGAGAAGCGCATGCCGGAGATGCCAGATTCAACCATGAGGTCGACGATGAGTTTTAATTCGTGCAAGCACTCGAAGTACGCCATCTCAGGCTGGTAGCCAGCTTTGACGAGGGTTTCGAAACCAACTTTGACGAGCTCGGAAGCACCGCCGCAGAGTACGGCTTGTTCGCCGAACAAATCAGTTTCAGCTTCTTCCTTGAAGGTAGTCTTAATTACACCCGCGCGGGTTGAGCCGATACCTTTCGCCCAAGCGAGCGCGGTCTTCGTGGCCTTACCCGAGATGTCTTGTTGAATCGCAATGAGGGCAGGGACGCCTTTGCCTTCAACGTATTGAGCGCGAACGACGTGTCCTGGGCCCTTAGGAGCAACCATGGCGATGTCGACGTTCTTGCCGGGCTTGATGAGCTTGTAGTGAATGGAGAGACCGTGAATGAAGAGCACAGTCTTGCCGCCCTTACCGAGGTTAGGGGCGATATCCTTCTCCCAAACGTCGGCCTGCTTCATGTCGGGAATGCCGACGAGCATCACGTCTGCGCGACGGACGGCTTCGCCCGTTTCGTAGACTTTAAAACCCTTTTTCCTCGCTGCTTCAGCGGACTTCGAGCCTTTGTAAAGGCCGACAATCACATTGAGTCCGCTATCACGCAAGTTCATCGCATGAGAGTGGCCTTGTGAGCCGAAGCCGAGAACGGCGAGGGTTTTTTTCTTTAGGAAACCGAGATCGGCATCCTTATCTGTGTACACTTTTGCAGGCATGGTAGTTAGGAAAAATTATTTGGTTTTCTTCTTGGGTCCGCGAGGCAAAGCGACCGCACCGGTGCGGGCGGTATCGATAATGCCAAAGGGAGCAACTAAATCGAGGAAAGCAGAGATTTTGGTAACGGTACCGGTGAACTCAATGATGAGTGAGTTTTGAGCGACATCGACAACCTTGGCGCGGAACATTGTAGCAATTTCCAGAATTTCGGTGCGATTCTTTTTAGTGCACTTCACTTTGCAGAGAATGAGTTCGCGGGCCAAGTGGTCGATTTCCTCACGCGAGAAATCGCGGACGGTGATTACGTTGATGAGCTTGTCGAGGGCTTTGACGCAACGATCCAGGGCGGCATCGTCCGCCACCACAATCGCGGTAATGCGAGAGTAGGCAGGGTTGTGCGTTGGACCCACATTCAGGGTCTCGATATTGAAGCCACGACCCGACAACATACCCGCCACACGAGCCAAGACGCCGAACTTGTTTTCGACGAGGGCAGAGAGCGTATGCTTCTTCTTGGTTTGCGACATGGCGTTGAGGGTTAAAATGGTGGACGGAGAGGGACTCGAACCCACGACATCCTGCGTGTAAAGCAGGCGCTCTAACCAACTGAGCTATCCATCCAGAGGAAGGTTGGGTATAGGGAATACGGACGCCTTTTGTCCACTATGAAAACCACCCTCGGGCTTGCCCCTTCGGGTTTATCCAGCCAATTTGCACTGCAATGGATTCCGAACGCACGCAGCGTATTATTAAAGCCCTTCAGTCTCTCACCTCTCCAAATGCAGGAAAAGCCTCTATTTTGGACTCAATTCGGGTGTTAGACGCGGAAATCGCTGCACCTGAATCGGGCCTGCCCAGCGATTTGGACCACTACCTTCGTCGCCGATCCTACGAAAAGGCCCTCATGCTTTTAACGGGTGGTAAACCAGGTGCGGGGACCTGTGGACGCGGCTCATGAGGGATAACCCCTTCGATAAATTGCCCGCTGATGGATTGCCTCCCGGTCCTCCACCTAAGCCAGTGGCAGCGGCACCCGCTAAACCAAAACGTGGTAAGGTTGTTCTCCAATACGAACGTTCCGGACGCGGTGGCAAGGAAGTCACTTTAGTTAAAGGCCTTTGGCTTGAATCCCAAGAGGCGCGTTTTCGTGAGGCCTTACTGAAAGATTTAAAACGTGCGTTGGGTACGGGTGGGGCATTGGAGGATCGTTATATCGTGTTGCAAGGCGACCGACGCGAAACCGCCAAGACATGGCTCGTTAAGGATGGTTACACGACGAACTTATAAATCGTAAAACCCACTCGCTTCAGACGAGCAGCTGGGTAATAAGAACGCAGTGCCAGAAATCAGACCCAGTTTAATTTCGTTTAACGACGACCTCGCCCCTGCGGCCGAAGTCCTCGCACTCCTGCGTCAAGCCGGCGGCCGTCCTTTTTTAGTAGGTGGTTGCGTGCGTGACGCGCTTCTTGGCGATGCACCTAAAGATTTAGACATCGAAGTTTTTGGTCTAGGTTCACGCGAAGTTGAAAACGCGCTCAAGAAAAAATTCGGCATCGTCACCGTGGGTGCAGCTTTCGGTGTCACTAAAATCAAGGATCTGCCAATTGATATATCCGTGCCGCGTAGGGAAAACCGCACGGGCGTTGGACATAATGATTTCGCAATCCAGGCTGACCCAACGATGACCGCAAAAGATGCGGCTGCACGACGCGATTTCACCGTCAATGCGATCGCCTGGAATCCTGAAACGGGAGAAATTATCGACCCTTGGAACGGCTTAGCCGATCTGAAGGCGAAAGTTTTACGACATGTCTCCGACAAGTTTGCCGAAGATCCTTTGCGTGTCTTGCGGGCCATGCAATTCGTGGCACGCTTTGAATTTTCCGTCGCACCCGAAACAATCAAACTCTGCGCGACACTCACGCCTGAACATTTAGCGACCGAACGCCTCATGGAGGAATGGTCCAAATTTATTTTACGCAGCAAGAAGCCTTCGCTGGGATTAAATTTTTTACGCGCCTGCGGTTGGATAAAATTCTTCCCCGAATTGGCTGCTACAATCGATGTACCACAAGATCCACAGTGGCATCCTGAGGGCGATGTCTGGACACATACCGCATTATGTCTGGACGCATTCGCACTCGAGCGCGTGGGTGACCGCGATGAAGACTTAATCGTCGGTCTTTCTGTTCTGCTTCATGATTTAGGTAAAGCTACGACGACGAAAGTGGAGGCCGATGGTCGACTCCATGCTTATGGACACGAAGCGGAGAGTGTGCCCATGGCTGAACGATTCCTGGCTCAGATCACGCGCGAAACAAAATTAATTGAATCGATTCTTCCGCTCATCCGCTGGCACGCACAGCCTTTCGAGTTATTTAAGGCCAAGGCAGGCGATGGTGCAGTGCGTCGATTGGCAAATAAGGTGAGTCGCATTGATCGCCTTATCCGTATCGACAGTGCCGATCGCAAGGGCAGGGGCCCACAAGCGTTTACCGAGGCTTCACCACAAGGGCTTTGGTTAAAAGAGCGTGCCGATGCATTGAATGTAGCAGCTTCCGCTCCCAAGAAAATTCTGCTCGGTCGTCACCTCATCGCTCAAGGTCACTCGCCGGCTCAGTGGTTCACTAAAATTCTCGATGAGGCGTATGAAGTACAATTGGACGGTGGATTTAAAGACGAAGCATCGGCTTTAATTTGGCTGAAGGAACGTCTTGCCCGCGGCACGAACTAAAACATGTCGGCCGAAATTAAAATTACTGAATTAGAAAAGCCTGCGCCGAATTGGTCAGCAGCGCTGGCAGAAATCCTCCAGAATTTTTCCTGTGTTACCGGTACGATTCATCGGACTGATTCAGTCACAGGTTTGCTCGGTTTGCTCGCCCACCAGGGAATCCCTCCTTTTGTATTAGATAAAATTAATACCATACCATTTGGTAAGGGCATTGCGGGTTGTGCTGCAGAGCGCCAAGAGCCCGTTCAGCTTTGTAATTTGCAAATTGATTCCACAGGCGTGGCGAAACCTGCGGCCCGTCAGACTCATGTGCAGGGTGCCATAGCGGTACCGATTGTGTCCGACGGTAAAGTGTTAGGCGTCTTAGGTATCGGTAAGATGCAGCCGTATGATTTTACCGAACAAGAAATTTCGGCATTAACAGCGGTAGCAAAAGTAATCGCCGTAAAATTTACTCAGCACTGAGGGCCAGGCCAGTGGGCGAGTTTTTCGCTTTCAGTAAGTCGCTGGGTAGTCCTGCAAAAATAAGTTCTCCACCCTTGCTGCCGCCCTTTGGACCTAATTCTAAAACCCAATCGGCAGCCAAGATAACATCCGAATGGTGTTCGATAATGATAACGGTCGCTCCCGCATCGCGCAATCGGCCCAGTAATTTAAGGAGTTTTGCGATGTCATCCCAATGCAATCCAGTGGTGGGCTCATCTAAAATATAAAGTCGGCCAGCGTGATCGCGACGCGAGAGTTCGGCTGCGAGTTTCAAGCGCTGGGCCTCGCCACCCGAGAGGGTGTTCGCAGCTTGTCCGAGTTTTAAATAACCAAGTCCTACTTCTTCAAGGGTGCGGAGTTTTTCTGCGAGCCTTGGTTGTGCCTTAAAAATTTCGACAGCTTCTTGTACGGACAATTGTAAGGCGTCGGCAATGCTGAGGCCTTTGAATCTTACTTCTAAAGTTTCGCGATTGAAGCGCTGACCCGCACAGCTCGGGCACTCTACAAAAGCTTCGCCGAGGAATTGCATATCGAGTGCCACGAAACCTTCGCCCGTACAGGTTTCGCAGCGTCCGCCGCGAACATTGAAACTGAAGCGTCCAGGATTATAGCCACGAACTTTTGATAAGGGGAGAGTGGCCCATAATTCACGTAATAAATCCATAATCCCAGTGAATGTGGCGGGATTAGAGCGCGGACTGCGCCCGATGGGCTCTTGGTCGACAGATGTGAACGAGATGATTTTTTCCAGTCCGTCGATGCCGCCATTCGCACCAGGTACAACTTTGGCGCCATTGATTTTACGTGCTGCCGTAGCGGCTAAGATATCGAGTGCCAAAGTGCTTTTGCCGGAGCCTGATACGCCGCAGACCGCTGTGATATTTCCGATAGGGAATTTAGCGGTAATCTTTTTAAGATTATTTTCGCGCGCTTCTTTTACGGTGATGAATTCTTTTCCAATTGGCTTTGGTGTAATGATTTTGGCTAAGCTTGCGCGGCCCGATAAATAAGCACCCGTTCGTGAACGAGTGTCGGCTAAGCAGGCTTTGGGTGTACCTTCGAAAACCACACGTCCGCCATCTACGCCCGCACCGGGACCCATTTCAACAAGGTGATCGGCAGCGAGCATCATTGATCGATCGTGCTCAACGACGACCAAGGTGTTGCCGAGGTCACGCAAGTCGTGGAGCGATTTTATCAGTCTGGAGTGATCTGAAGGGTGTAGTCCGATACTCGGTTCATCCAGTACGTAAGTGACGCCCACGAGTCCCAGGCCGAGTTGTGTGGCGAGCCGTACGCGTTGTGCTTCTCCGCCAGAGAGTGAGCTCACCTCGCGGTTGAGGGTAATGTAGGAAAGCCCAGATTCATTGAGGAAAGTGAGGCGTTGCTCGAGTCCGCGGCGTGCCTCCTCCATGGGTGAAACCGCGGGATTTTGGGTGAGCTTCTGCGTAAATTCTAGAGCCTCGGGAATGGTGAGTGCTAAAAACTCCGCCATATTTTTTCCGTTCAATCGCAACGAAAGCGCAGACGGTGAGAGTCGTTGTCCTTGGCAACTCGTACAGGTCGAACCTGATTGGAATTGTAAGAGGCGCTGACGAAGTGATTCACCGGTCGTCGTGCGAAAGGCGTGTTCAAGTTCAGCAAACATTCCGTGCCAGAATGTATCAACTGGTTTACGACCTTTAAGCGGGGGTAGGAGATAGGTGCGCTTGGTGTCGCCGTGTAAAAGAACTTTTTGAACTTCTTTGGGAAGTTCGTTCCAAGGTTTTTTCTGATCAAACGGAATTTGTTCGGCGAGGGCGCGCGTGATGGCGTTGCGTCGAATCAGCGTTTTGCGAGTTGCGCATTTCCACGGCTTCACCGCTCCATCTAAAATAGAAAGTGTCTCGTTGGGTATGGATAGGGATTCTTGGAAGCGAAGTTGTCGACCCAGTCCGCCGCAGTCAGGGCAGGCTCCGCTGGGGTGATTATGAGAAAGCGAGCGTGGGGTTAGCGGCTCGTAGGTTTCGCCGCAGTGTTCACAGGCTAAATTGAGTGAGAGTGGAAATTTCTCCCAGTGCTCAGACGTAGTTTCAGCAAGAATAAAGGCCTTTTGACGACCTTCGCGGAAGGCCAGTTCAAGTGAATCGGACAAGCGGCTGCGTTGCTCGGGTCCGCTCATCATGCGATCCACGACGACATCGAGCTGCATGGTTTCACGTCCTTTGAGTAAGCCTTCAGCTTCTTCGAGTGTCACGATTTGTTCGTTGATACAAACGCGCGTAAAACCTCGTCGGCCTAAATCAGCACATGCTTGTAATAATCCGGAGGGGCGGTCGTTCGCAATCGGAGCGAGTACGATTAGTTTTTTTCCGACGGGAATTTTTTCTAACGACTTTAAATTATCATCGAGTGAACGTTGGCGAATGCGGTGTCCGTCTTTTAAGCAGCTGCGTTCGCCGGCGAGAATCCAAAGTGGTCGTGCATGATCCGCAATTTCAGTGAGCGTCGCGACGGTGGAGCGTGGATTAGTATTTCCGCCCGTGCGTTGCGCGATGGCGATCACGGGAGAAAGTCCGCGAATAAAATCTACATCCGGACGCGCTACTGATTCGAGTAGCCCGCGCGCTTTGGCAGAAAGCGACTCGAGGTATTGTCGGGAGCCCTCCGCGTGAAGGGTGTCGAAGGCCAGGGAAGATTTACCGGAACCGCTGACGCCTGTAATAACTGTGAGTTGGTTACGCGGCAAAGAGAGCTCCACGTCCTTCAGGTTGTGGGTCCGGGCTCCTTTGATGTGAATAGGGGTTCTCAAAAGTGGAAATATTGGGTGCAAAGGGGCCTTAGAGAAGGGTTAAGTATGTGTTTGTGGGCTTAATAATGCGTATTTTAACTGGGTTTAGCCTGTGAACAAAGGGTGAATGTCCTGTCTACTAATCTCGCTAGGGCGGGTTAGGCAAGCGACTCGGCCGACTTTAGGAGGTCGAAAATGGGGTATCGGTTTGTCCTAAGATACACCCCTCCGTCACACAACTGTAACAATTGTATGTTAAGTTTAAGGCCTTCCACTCATGAACACCTCAATCAAGTCACTCGCATTATTAGTTTTCGCTGCTTCCGCTGCTTCCGCTGCGCCAGCTTCTGCTCCCTCTGGACTTCCTGACTACGCAGTCAGCTCCGGTGTCTCGGGTAATTTAAATTCAGTTGGTTCTGACACGCTCGCTAACTTGATGACCTTCTGGGCAGAAGGTTTCAAAGCGAAGTATCCTAACGTCAACATTCAGATCGAAGCTAAAGGTTCTTCAACTGCTCCAACTGCGCTGACCTCTGGTGCCGCACAAGTCGGACCAATGAGCCGCGAAATGAAGTCGAGTGAAGTCGCTGCCTTTGCTGGCAAGTTTGGTTACAAGCCTTCGAAGGTCGCTGTCGCTATCGATGCGCTCGCTGTCTTCGTACACAAAGACAACCCAATCAAAGGTCTTACAATGACACAAGTAGACTCAATCTTCTCCTCCACACGTAAGCGTGGTGGCCAAGATATTGCTACCTGGGGTCAAGCTGGTCTCACCGGCGATTTCGCAGGTAAGACTCTTTCAATCTTCGGTCGTAACTCGGCGTCAGGTACCTACGGTTTCTTCAAAGAGAAGGCCTTGAAGAACGGCGATTACAAGGGCTCGGTTAAAGAGCAGCCAGGTTCGTCATCCGTAGTCCAAAGCATTTCATCTGACATCTCTGCAGTGGGATACTCGGGCATCGGTTATAAGACTTCAGGCGTAGTTGCGCTTCCTCTCGCTGTTAAAGACGGCGGATCGTTCATCGAGCCAAGCTACGAAAACTGCTTGAACCAAACTTATCCTCTCTGGCGCTACCTCTACGTCTACGTGAACAAAGCACCAAGCAAGGAAATGGATAAGCTCACGAGCGAATTCATCACCTTCGTGCTTTCGAAACAAGGTCAAGAGATCACCGTAAAGGATGGTTACTATCCACTTCCTGCCACTGTGGCTGATGAAGGCCGCATCGCCCTGAAGTACTACAGCGCAGAATAATTTGGTCTCGAATCCGCCTCGCCGTCGCCACGCCGAAAGTTCGGCCGGTTAATAAAGAACGGCGAGCGCGGGCTCGGGTCCTCCTCAAGGCGGCTCAACCGCCTTTTTCTTTTTGAAGGGCTAAGAAAGTTGTGAGAGAAATATTCAATGTCAGAAAACACGAAACATCCACCTGACGCTCCGACGCCCGCTCGGTTCCAGGTGAGCCGTTTCACTTTGCTTGCCGACACTTGGATGGGTCGGCTCATTCGTTTTGGTGGCGTGAGTGTAGTGGCCGCAGTTATTGGGATGCTGATCTTCTTAGTGTGCCAAGTTCTGCCATTATTTTCTGGTGCTAAGTTAGAATCGCTGACGCCTGTTACTTTTGAAAGTACAGCCCAGGCCTTCGGTGAAGATGAATACGGCGAGCTGCCATTCACCTGCGATGCGACAGGCACACTGATATTTCGCCGTGCCTATTCTGGCTCAGCTTCGGCACCTGGTGCGGTGGTCAAAACATGGTCGCCCGCGCTGGCACCTGGACAAAAAGTCACCGCACTCCGAACCTATCCGCGCGACGGCTTGGTCGTATTAGGTTTGTCGGATGGCAGTGTGATTGAAGTAAAAGTTTCTTATAAAATTGCGTTCGATGAAAAGGGCGGCCGCACACCACAGCCTCAAATCATTGCAATACCTGCACAACAACTCGGTAAAAATCTCCTACCATGTCTCGATGTGTGGAGCGTTAAAGGACCCAACGGACACTTGGTTATCTGTCGTCAGCAAGAAGCCGGTCGTGATTTCTTAACCGCCGCACGATTAACCGAAAAGCCAGTACAGGTTGTCCAAGGCTTAGCGCCAGCACTTAAATCTTTCAGCATTGCTAGCGATATTCCTGACCTAGAGCGAGTACTCGTGCCTTCAACGGCCGACTCCGTGATCGTGATTCGTAAAGACGGAGAAGTGCGAGTCTACACCGTCGACGAAGAAGAAGTTACATTCTTACAATCATTTAGACCTTTTGCATCGCAGCCTGATTCACGCATCGCGGCGGCTGGACTTATTTTTGGTAACGTGTCTTTGGTGGTTAATAGTTACAGCGGTGTCGAAGAAGTCTGGTCAATCTACCCGCAGGTTCAGTCGAACGGACAGAGCCTGCGTCGCTGGGGTAAAATTCATGATTGCGAAGCTCTAGCCGGAGCAGGGAAGGGAATTTTCCCGGCAGTTGGTAATAAGTGTTACCTCACGGTGGCTGGCGGTCGCATGCAGATTCGCAATATGACGAATGGGTCTCTGCGTTGGGACGCACCCGCACCTGCCTCAGAAATTCGTCAGGTGGTTTTCTCACGCAACTATGATCGCCTCACGGTTTTATCGTCGGATGGTGTATTACGTCGCTGGTCGATTGAGGATCATCACCCCGAAGCTTCTTGGAACACGTTCTTCGGAAAAATTTGGTACGAAGGTGCGAGTGCGCCAGCGTACACCTGGCAGTCGAGTTCGGGAGCTGATGAATTTGAAGCCAAGTATTCATTGGTCCCTCTGCTTTACGGCACCATCAAGGGAACCTTCTACGCTTTGCTTTTTGCGATTCCGATTGCGCTCCTAGCTGCCATCTATGTTTCGCAGTTTCTTCGTCCCGAACTTAAGAAAATTATAAAACCAACGATGGAAATTATGGCTTCATTGCCATCCGTTGTTCTCGGTTTTTTGGCTGGCCTGTGGTTAGCACCTATCGTCGATGCTAATCTCTTACCATTGATTTGCCTCGTCGCCGCACTTGCACCTGCGGCATTAACCGCTGGCTTTGCTTGGTCGAGCTTGCCACAACCTATTCGTCGCAAGGTAGGTCCTGGTTGGGAGTTTGCTTACTTGATCCCATTCGTCGTTTTCTGCGGCTGGTTAGCTTGGCAATCGGCGCCATTAATCGAATCAACCTTCTTTAGCGTTAAAGATGTCGCCAGCGGACAAACCATTTCTGATTTCCGTGAGTGGTGGAGGCAGAACAGTGGCTGGTCTTACGATTCGCGTAACTCACTCGTTGTCGGCTTCGTAATGGGCTTCGCCGTTATCCCAATCGTTTTCACCATCGCCGAAGATGCGCTCTCGAATGTTCCTGACGCTTTGGTTTCGGGTTCACTCGCACTGGGTGCGAGCCGCTGGCAAACAGTCTGGAGTGTCGTAGTGCCGACTGCTATTTCGGGAATTGTTTCCGGTATCATGATTGGCTTTGGACGTGCGGTGGGCGAGACGATGATCGTTGTTATGGCGACGGGTAATACGCCAGTCATGGAAGCTAATCCATTTAACGGCATGCGTACGCTCTCTGCTAATATTGCGGTGGAATTACCTGAAGCAGCAGTTGGTCACACACATTACCGAGCCCTTTTCTTGGGTGCGTGCTGTCTCTTTGCATTAACTTTTGTGATTAATACTTTCGCCGAAATCCTCCGCCAGCGCTTACGCGAGCGCTACAAGGTCGTCTAATCCCATGACACAGCCTAACAACGATACTTCAGCACCTAAAGGCGAACCATGGGTTTGGTTTACTAGCTTAGGCTTAATCGTCGGCCTGACCATGGTGGCGGGATTGTTGGCCTTGGTTTTGTATAATGGTTTCAGCGTGTTCTGGGCGCCACCTGTTCCAATCGTTAAACTTTCTGATGGTACAGTTTTGATGGGCCAAATGGCCCAGCGCCGTGTGCGACCCGATTCTCCAGCATCGCAGCCAAAGTATGAGCGCCAGTACCAAGTCGGTTTACGTGAATTGAATGGTGCTTCGTATGTTTGGGCGGATGAGGCAAAAATCGTGCAGGAGGATTTTCCCGCACAAACCATGGGCCTGGAGCGCATGGAAAATGGACCAGCATTTGTGACGCCGATCGCCTTTGTTAATTCGAAAGGTCAAAGGGTTCTCTTTAAGAAAGAGTCCTTCGGAGATTTAACTCGCGAAGTGGAGTATGCTACAGAAATACGTGAAGAGTTGAATACCATTCAGCGGCAAAAGATTGGAGCAGTGAATGCTAAGATGGAGTCAACGCGGATAGATTTACGCCGTGCCGAAGATCGCGGCGAGCCGACGGCTGAAATTAAAACTGAGATTGCCGCACTTGAATCAGAATTTAATCAACTCCGCGAACAGGCGGAAAAGGTTAAGGAAAAGGACGCCTTAGCGAAAATCGAAGCACGAGATGCACGTGGTCGCGATGTGGTCTTGCCGATGGCGACGATTGTGCGCGCATGGCTTCCTAATGATATGTCGGCCTGGGATCGAGTGAGCTTATTCTTTAGTCGCTTGCGCGAATTCCTTTTTGATGAACCGCGCGAGGCGAATACCGAAGGCGGTTTGATGCCAGCTATTTTTGGAACTTTAGTGATGACTGTCTTCATGAGTTTAATGGTCACCCCGTTTGGCGTTATCGCTGCAATCTATCTGCGTGAGTACGCTAAAGACGGCGTCGTGCTGCGAATGGTTCGTATTTGCGTGAATAATCTGGCCGGCGTTCCATCGATTGTGTTCGGCGTCTTTGGATTAGGCTTCTTTGTCTACGTACTCGGGGGGTCGATTGACCAACTCTTCTTCTCTGACCAATTAAAATATAATAATAATACACCAGTGTTCGGTACGGGTGGTTTGCTCTGGTGTTCGCTGACGTTGGCCCTGATGACTCTCCCCGTGGTGATTGTAGCCACGGAAGAAGCATTGTCCGCTGTCCCGCGTGGCATTCGCGAAGCATCACTCGCTGCCGGTGCATCAAAGTGGCAAACCATTCGCGATATTCTCTTACCTGCTTCCGCTCCAGGAATTTTGACCGGTGTTATTTTAGCGATGGCCCGTGGAGCAGGGGAGGTGGCTCCTTTGATGCTCGTGGGCGTGGTTAAACTCGCTCCAACGCTACCGGTAGATATGGTGGAGCCCTTCCTGCACTTTGATCGTAAGTTCATGCACTTAGGTTTCCATATTTATGATTTAGGATTCCAATCGCCTGATTCTGATGCGGCTCGCCCAATGGTTTTTGCCACGACCTTGCTGCTTATTATTTTGGTCGTCTGCTTAAATTTGGGTGCGATCACCATCCGTAATCGTCTCCGTGCTCGCTATAAAGGCGCCTCTTTCTAATCTCCACCATGTCCACCACAATGAACCCTTCAGCCTCACGCATCAAAGTTCAGCCTGCCACTGAGAGTGAGGGACGCAAAGACTACATTCGCATCCAAGACTTCGGTTTCTGGTATGGCGCTAAAAAAGCCCTCGATGCCATCACCCTTGATGTTCCTGAGCGTCGTGTTGTTGCGTTCATCGGTCCTTCCGGCTGCGGTAAATCCACGTTACTGCGAAATCTCAATCGGATGAACGATCTCGTGGACGGTATTCGTCACGAAGGGGATATTCAAATCTCGGGTCGTTCTATCTACGATCCAGGTATCGAAGTCATTTCACTACGCCGTCGTGTGGGCATGGTTTTCCAAAAATCCAATCCATTTCCGAAATCAATTTACGATAATGTTGTCTACGCCTTGCGCATCATGGGCGTGACCGACCGCGCCGTTCTTGATGAAGCTTGTGAAACATCCTTACGCAAGGCTGCGTTATGGGATGAAGTAAAAGATCGCCTCAACGACAGTGCCTTGGGTTTATCCGGTGGCCAGATGCAGCGTCTTTGCATTGCACGTGCGATTGCTAACCGACCCGAGATTTTATTGATGGACGAGCCCTGTTCCGCGCTCGATCCGATTGCGACGGGCAAGATTGAAGAGCTCATTCACGAGCTCAAAGCACAGTTCACCATCGTCATCGTGACGCACTCCATGCAGCAGGCTGCCCGGGTGTCCGATAACACTGCATTTTTCTACCTAGGAAAGCTGATTGAGTATGACACAACGGAAAAAATCTTCATGAATCCGTCGCAGGCTCAAACCGAAGCTTATATTTCGGGCCGTTTCGGCTGAGTTATTATCACTTTTAAATCACAACCACCATGCAACGTTACTTCCACGACGAACTTCGCCAACTCCGCGATGATTTAATTTTAATGGGCGAGCGCTCGCTCGATATGACTCGAATGGCACTGCGCGCCGTCGAGCAAGGTGATGACTCTCTGGCCTTACAGGTCCGCGGCATGGATGACCGTGTCGACGAATTAGAGAAACGCGTGGATCGCGAAATCATGCGTTACCTGACTCTCTTTGGTCCGATGGGTAGCGATGTTCGCTTGTTGCTTGCCGCACGTGACATTGGTCACGACCTCGAACGTATTGCCGACGAAGCTTCGGTGATTGCTAAACGGGCCATGGTGATTTCCGAGCGTGGGCCGCTCAAGGATCTCTTACACGTCCCTCAAGAGGGCATTATTGCCTGTGAGGTTCTTCGTCTGGCACTCGATGGTTTTATCGAAGGCGATATTAATAAAGCACGTTCTGTTTTGGAGCGTGATGCTGAAATCGACGCCCTGAATCGTAAGAATTACGAGGCCCTGTTTGGTCGTGCGGGTGATACCGCTAAAGTCTCTGCTTCACACGTTGAGCTCATCTTTATTTCCAAGGCATTGGAGCGTATTGGTGATCACTCGAAGAATGTTTCGGAACAGGTTATCTTCATTCTCTCGGGTGAAGATGTGCGTCACGCCCGTTAAGGTTAAAACTTTACGCTAGCGGGAAATCTGAGTAGCAAAGGGTATGCTTTTACTGGGCTGCCTCTTTGCACTCGTACGTCTTTTTGCGCTACCGATTTCGATTCTTATCGCTCAGCGCCTAGGTTACATCGTGCTTACGAGTAATTGGGACGTGTTTTGGTTAATGTTACTCCTGGGTTTTTTTAACGTTATCATCCGTCCGCTGTTACAACTCTTCCTCGTATTATTTTCGCTACCGTTTGTTATTTCGTTGGGCCTTTCAAAAGCGGCCTTCGATTTCATCACTCGTTACGTTATCCTGTTCTTCGCCAACAGCATTGTTCTCTACCTGAGTTGTAAAATGATCGGCATTACTTTGGTGAGCTGGCCCTTGGCGACACTGACTATCTCGGTAAGTGCTTACCTAATTTCGATGAATGCCTCGGCTAGTTTCGTAGCAATGGGACCAAAGGGCCCCGCTGCCGGTGGTGCGAAGAAGTCGGATGGCTCAGACGTGATCGATATTTAATTGGCATTCAGGGCAGGGCGTAGGCGATGGATTGAGCCTTCACGCCTGTCTTTTCTTGCCATCTAGGCTCGTTCCCATTGCTTTTCGTGCACTCACGCCATGTCACAACCTTCTCCGCTTTCTGCTTGGGCACGTAACGTTGCTCCTTCACCAACCCTCGCTGTTGATGCTAAGGCCAAGGCCTTAAAGGCTGCGGGCAAAGATGTTTGCGGCTTCGGAGTCGGTGAGCCCGATTTCGATACTCCTCAATTTGTAAAAGACGCCTGTGCGAAGGCACTCGCCGAAGGGCAAACCAAGTATGCTCCGACTCCTGGCATTCCTGCGCTGCGTAAAGCCATCGCCGAAGATTACACCCGTCGCGGTTTTACCGGTATTGCTGATGCCAACGTCGTCGTCAGCCCCGGTGGCAAGATGTCCTGCTACCTCGCTATCCTCGCCACAATCAGCCCTGGCGACGAAGTAATCATCCCTGCACCATTCTGGGTGAGCTACCCTGAGATGGTGAAACTCGCGGGTGGTGTTCCTAAATTTATTAACGCTGAAGACGTTACTGGTTTCAAAGTGACTCCGGCACAATTGAGCGCAGCCCTCACGCCTAAGACGCGCATGGTGGTCATCAACAGCCCTTCTAACCCAACTGGAGCGGTTTACACTCGTGCTGAACTCGAAGCCCTCGTCGCAATTTGCGTGAAGGCGAATGTCTGGATTCTGTCCGATGAAATTTACGAGAATCTAGTCTATGATGGTCAGACCACTTGCAGCCCTGCGACCTTCTCGCCGGAAGCCGCACGACTCACCATCACCGTTTCAGGTTATGCGAAGAGTTACTCAATGACCGGTTGGCGCTTAGGTACACTCGTTGCTAGCGATAAGCCATTGGCAGCTGCTGTGGCTGACTTGCAGAGTCAGATTTCATCCAACGCTACGACCTTCGCGCAATTCGGTGCCTTGGCCGTCCACCAACATCCTGACAAAGCCAAGGCGTCGTTGGCCGAAATGTGCAAAGCTTTCGACCGCCGCCGCCAAAATCTCCTCGCAGGTTTGAACGCCATTCCAGGACTCACCTGTTACCGCTCACAAGGTGCATTCTATCTGTTCCCGAATATTAAAGCGTTTGGTCTGACCTCTGCACAGTTTGCGGATCGCTTGCTTGAAGAAGAATTAATGGCCGTCGTTCCAGGTTCTGCTTTTGGTTCTGAAGGTTACATTCGCCTGAGCTACGCAACTTCCGATGAAACCATTGCGAAAGGCTTAGAACGTTTGGCGAGATTCTGCAGTAAACTGAAGAAGTAGTAAAATGGGGCAGGGGCGCGACTGCGTCGCGTCCGTGTGAGACCGTTCATTCGCAACGCGTCGGTAGGTAGCTAAAGCATCTACGCACATTGCATTTGTCTGCGAACGGGCACGACGCAGTCGTGCCCCTACCCGAGATATACGGACGGCGACGGAGCGCCGTCCCTACCCGAGCCAGATACAAATGTAATGGGTAGGGCTCGCGCTCCGCGCGTGCCAAAGGAAAATATGCAGAGGGCACGACGCAGTCGTGCCGCTACCATTCCCCGTGTCACCGTGCCAGCTTGCCCCTGAACTACTTACGCTGGCTCCACCAAAATGCAGGCCATGCCGGCGGCGTCGGCGGCTTCCTTGCCGCGTGGGCTGTCTTCGATCACCACGCAATCTGCGGGAGCGATACCGATGCGACTGGCTGCCGCTAAAAATAAATCAGGGTGAGGTTTTGATCGCTTCGCATCTTCAGCCGTAATGACCGCGTCGAAGAGGTGCATGATATTAATGGTATTAAGCGTCGTGTGAACGTGACTCTTGCGGCCCGCCGAAGCCACCGCGGTGCGGTGTCCGAGCGTTTTTACATGATGAACGACCGCTATAACAGCGGGGTTAGGGCGAACGTCTTTCGCTAAATGGATTTCAAGGTAATCGTGTCCGTCGGCTAAAAGTAGAGGGACATCCAGATCAATATCGTAGAGTTGTTTCAGTCGCGCACAGGTGTCGTACGCCGAAATTCCGCCCATTGAACAAAATAAATCCCAGGGGAAATCAAAGGGACGACCAATCTGCTTGCTGATGATATGCGTCCAAGTGCGATGGTGAATACGCATGGTCGCCGCCAGCGTGCCATCGCAGTCGAAAATCCAGCCGCGTCGAGAGAGCAGGGCGGGGTCGAAGGGAATCATAGCACTCATCGCGATTTAGCGAAAGCCACCAGGGAAACCGCCCGGGAAGCCTCCGCGTCCACCGCCCATTTGACCAAGGCGTCGCATCATCTCCTTACCTTTACCGCCCTTCATCATGCGCATCATGTCGCGCATCTGCGAAAATTGTTTAATCAATGCATTCACATCACTGACTTGGGTGCCTGATCCTTTGGCGATGCGTGCGCGACGAGAGCCATTGAGGATGTCAGGCTTGCGACGTTCCTTTAAGGTCATCGAAAGAATAATCGCTTCGGTCTTACCGAGCATTTTTTCTTCGCGTGCGCCGACCTGCACGTTGCCCATGCCAGGCATCATTTTCATGATGTCTCCCAGAGGGCCCATCTTCTTCATTTGCCCCATCTGTGCTAAGAAGTCTTCCAGGTCGAAGTCCGTCTTGCGCATCTTTTCGGCCAAGCGCTCCGCTTCTTTCTGGTCGACGACTTCCTTGGCTTTTTCAACGAGCGAAACGACATCGCCCATGCCCAAAATTCTTTGAGCCATGCGCTCCGGGTAGAAGGTGTCGAAGTCTGACGACTTTTCACCGGTACCGACATAGCGAATCGGCACACCCGTCACCGTCTTCATCGATAGTGCCGCACCGCCGCGGGCATCACCATCGAGCTTAGTTAAAATAATCCCGGTGAGTGGGGTGGTGGCGTTGAACTGAGCCGCAACATCAACGGCTTGTTGTCCAAGGGCAGCATCCGCGACTAAGAAGATTTCGTGAGGTGCAAAACGTTCACGCACATTGGCGACTTCCGACATTAAGTCGGCGTCGATTTGTAAACGCCCAGCAGTATCAACGATAATGAGATCAGAGCCACTGCTTTCCGCTTCCTGCGTTAATTTCGAAACCATCGCCGCTACGTCAGTGGCCGCACGATCTGCCCGAAAATCAAAACCTTCTTGTTTTGCTAAAGTTTCTAATTGGTCGATGGCCGCTGGGCGTCGCAAGTCAGCAGCAATCAAACTGGGTTTACGAATACCTTCTTTCTTAACGAGGTGCTTAGCGAGTTTCGCAGCACTTGTGGTTTTTCCGGAACCTTGGAGGCCCACAAGTAAGACGCGGAGCGGGCGTCGTGGATCAATGGCGCGTTCACCTTCACCCAAGAGCATGGTTAATTCGTCGGAGACGACTTTGACGGCCATCTGACCAGGCGAGACGGCGTCGACCACGGCTGTACCAAGACAGGCGGCTTTAACGCGTGCGGTGAAATCTTTGGCGACCTGTAAATTGACGTCGGCAGAAGTTAGCGCCGATTGAACTTCAGCTAGGGCAGGTGCGATATTTTCCTCAGATAGCTTCGAGAGTCCTCGGATGTCGCGGAGGGCTTTAGTGAGTTTTTCTGAGAGAGACGTAAACACGGTACTTTTAGGAGAACGAATGAGTCGGCTGGACGCAAGTAGAAGGGGGCAAATCCATTCACATCTTTGGCCGGCTACATCCTATGGTTAGGTACTTTTCATTGTATGATTATCATCACTTGCACTCGGGGCAGTCTCTTGCAGGGTTTGCCCCATGGAAATCATTGTCATGGGCTGCGGCACTTCCCAAGGGGTACCCTTGGTGGCGCATGATAATTTGGGTTTAGATTTAAAAAATCCACGCAACTGGCGGACGCGTACGAGTGTACACGTCGTCATCGAGGGTCACCACGTTCAAGTCGATGCGGCTCCCGAATTTCGTCTGCAGTGTCTCCATAATAACATTCAAGAGGTAGATTCATTTATTCTGACACATGGTCACGCCGATCACGTTCTGGGCATGGATGATCTCCGTCAGTTTTGCACCAACAATGGCGGCCAAGCGATTCCAGTCTACACCACTGAGAATGGCGTGCGTCGCGTGAGTGCCATTTATCCTTACGCGATCGGTGAAGCGGCTTCACCTGGATACATTGCGCTCGATTTATATTTAATGCCGAAGAAGTTAACGCTTCCTGGTGGTGGCATCGTGCATGCCGTTGTTTTACCGCATGGTGCGGAGCCGACTCTTGGCTTGGTTTTTGAAGAGCCCTCAACCAATACGCGTTTCGCCTATTACACGGACTGTAAGGCCGTACCGCGCGATGCCTTGGAATTAGCCCACGGTTGCGATGTCGCTATCTTGGACGGGCTTCGTCCTACCTTTCACCCCACTCATATGACGATTGGTAAGGCCTGTGAAATGGCGGTCAAGATGGAGGCCAAGCAGGCTTATATTACGCATATGACTTATCAGATCGACTACGACACCTACACGAAGTCGCTCGCCGCAGAATTCCCAACCGTCGGACTTTGCTACGACGGATTGAGAATACAGCTCGGCAAGAAGCGGAGCGCTTAAGCTTTTGGCTTAGGCTCTTCGTCGACAACGCGAATGCGCAGATCGCGCAATTGCTTCGCCGTCACCACGCTCGGGCTCTGTGCCATCAAGTCTTGTCCGCTTTGAGTCTTCGGGAAGGCAACGATATCACGAATCGAACTACGACCCGCTAACATTGCGACAACGCGATCAAAGCCGAGAGCGATACCGCCGTGGGGAGGGGCGCCAAACGAGAAGGCTTTGAGCATGTAGCCGAAGCGGCTTTCCACGACGTCTTGAGGAATTTTTAAGATGTCTTCAAAAACGCGTTTCTGAATCGCTGGATTGTGAATACGAATTGAACCGCCACCGAGCTCCACGCCGTTTAAGACGATATCGTAGTGCTGACCGCGGACTTTCGCAGGATCGGTTTCTAGGAGTTTTTCGTCATCAACCACAGGCGCCGTGAAGGGATGGTGCGCTGAGATGTAGCGTTTTTCTTCAGCGTCCCAGAGCATCAAAGGGAATTCGATAACCCAGAGGAAATTGTACTGATTGGTCGGCAAAGTCATGCGACCGCGGGATTTGAGCAGTCCGGCTGACTCGAGACGGATTCGGCCGAGAATAGTCGATGCTTGTTCCCAAGGTGCAGCGGCGAAGAAAACGATGTCGCCGTCTTCGATGTTTAATTGTTTCTTGAGTGCGGCTTTTTCTTCTTCGGAGAAGAATTTCGTGATCGGAGATTTCCACTCACCGGCTTCGCACTTGATGAAGGCGAGGCCCTTGGCGCCTTGGCTCTTCGCGATGGTTTCGAAATTAGTTAATTCACCTTGGGTGATGTCGGCGAGGCCCTTGGCGTTAATGGCGCGCACAACTGAACCTTCGGTATTAGCAGCGACATTAAAGACTTTGAAATTCGAAGCTTTAAAGAGAGGCGTGAGATCTTGAATCTCCATCGCGAAGCGGGTGTCAGGCTTATCGATACCAAAACGATTCATCGCTTCGGCGTAGGACATGCGAGGGAAGGGCGTAGGAATATCAACACCGATGGTTTCTTTCCAGGTGCGCTTGAGGATGCCTTCAATCAAAGCGTACATGTCTTCGCGGTCGATGAAGGACATCTCTAAGTCCACTTGCGTGAACTCAGGTTGACGATCGGCGCGCAAATCTTCGTCGCGATAGCAGCGTGCCATCTGGTAGTAGCGCTCAACCCCTGCTACCATGAGCATCTGTTTATATTGCTGAGGTGATTGCGAGAGGGCGTAGAACTCTCCGGGGTTGAGTCGGCTAGGAACTAAAAATTCACGTGCACCTTCGGGTGTGCTCTTAAAGAGAGTCGGTGTCTCAACTTCGATAAAGTTTTGCGAATCCAATTCGGAGCGGATTGCACGTGCGGCTTGGTGACGAAGTTTGAGTAGGCCCAGGTTGCGTGGACGGCGGAGGTCGAGGAAGCGATATTCCAGACGAAGGTCTTCATTTACCTTGTCGGCCTTATCGTCATCCATCGGGAAGGGAAGGTCGGCGCAGTGATTATGAATGGTCAGAGATTCGGCCGAGACTTCGATGCTTCCGGTGGCAAGTTTGGCATTGGTTGTTTCGGCAGTGCGAGTGCGTACAGTGCCTTTGATTTCAATGACCGATTCTGTTTTAAGTTTTTGGGCGATTTCTTGGACGCCGTTGCTGCCTGGATTAAAGACAACTTGTGTTACTCCTTCGCGATCGCGGAGGTCGATAAAGGTCACGCCACCGAGGTCGCGCTTGGTATCAACCCAGCCCACGAGAGTGACAGTCTTGCCGGCATCGGCAGGGCGGAGGGCGTTACAGTGGTGGGAGCGTTTCATAGCAGGTCGGGACGGTCGTTTAAGAGGCTAATGGATAAGACTTACCTAAAAGATTGGTCAAAGCCCAAATGGGGTCGTGTGGCGTTAATATAGCCTAAATACACGTCCTTTGGGCGCTCTGGCGGCTTTGTCTAAGTGTCTTGGCAAATAGCGTTGGCAAAGGCCAACCGAGGCTTTCTTTCAATTCTATGTCAAAGCCACTGGTCTTGATTTTATGCACAGGTAATTCCTGTCGTAGTCACCTCGCCGAGGCGATTCTTCGTCGGGCCGCAGGCGACATCATCGAAGTCGCAAGTGCTGGATCAAAGCCCGCAGGCTACGTTCATCCCATGGCCATCGACGTCTTAAAAGAAATCGGGCTCGATGCTTCGGCTCATCGCTCAAAGCACCTCTCTGAATTTTTAGAAGTTTCTGTTTCGACGGTGATCA
This sequence comes from Opitutia bacterium, assembly GCA_947378845.1. Taxonomy (GTDB): domain Bacteria; phylum Verrucomicrobiota; class Verrucomicrobiia; order Opitutales; family UBA953; genus UBA953. The sequence goes on from CANCLQ010000012.1 coordinate 26,278, forward strand.
CTGTTTGCGGAAATGCAGATCAGGTGTGCCCCGTTTTTCCAGGTCAGGTGAATCGTTTCCACTGGGGCTTCGATGACCCCGCTCATGCTACGGGCACGCCCGAAGAAATTCGTAATGAATTCCGTCGGGTGCGTGACCAAATTAAATTGGTCTTCGAAGCTTACGCAGCGGGCTTGAAGCAGCGCTGAGTTAAGACTCGTTTAAAAGAGCGGACGGTGATCGGGCGCCGAGGCTGTGTTAGGCTCGAAGCGTTCCCTGCGAGGTCTGCAGCACGCTTTATTGCAACTGCAGGCTGAGGACGATTGTGTCGTCGTTCGGTCTTCAATTACCAAGGTGTTATTAGATGTCGTGCTTACTGCTGAGCTTACAGTTGCTGGTGCAAGTACTTCGGGCTTTCTGTTAAACTTATAGAATGCGAGGCCGATGAGTAGGGCGACTAAAATGGTGATGATGAACGTCGTAGGTTTCATTGATGAATTCTGTGTGCTGACGCGTTGCTCGCGAATGCGGCGCGCATTGGCACGTCCGTAGGAGAAGTAGACGACCACACCAATCGCCATCCAGGCGATTAGACGAATCCAAGTATCCATCGGTAAACTAGCCATTAGGTAGAAACTCGCTAACGCACCAGCGGGTCCGACGAACCAGATAAATGGAGTTCTGAAAGGGCGGTTGAGATTGGGGTCGAGTTTGCGCAGTGCCATCACGCCGATGCAAACAAGTGCAAAGGCGAAGAGGGTGCCGATGCTGCAAAGTTCGCCGACTAATTCAATCGGCGCTAAGCCAGCGGCCACCATCACGAGCATGCCAGTCGCCAGCGTGATGCGTGCAGGCGTGTGGAAGCGTTCGTGCACTTTGCCGAATGATTGCGGGAGCAATCCGTCCTTTGACATCGAATAGAATACGCGAGTCTGTCCGAGCATTAGGACAAGAATCACCGAGCTCAGGCCCAGGATGGCACCAAACTTAATGAACGGGGCCAACCATGGAAGACCCATGGCATCGATGCCTTTGGCGATTGGTTGAGCGACGTTGAGTTGGTCGTAGGGCACTACACCCGTGAGAACATAGGCCACTAAAATATAAAGCACGGTGCAAATCGCGAGGGATCCTAAAATGCCAATCGGCATATCGCGTTGTGGATTTTTAGATTCCTGTGCCGCGGTTGAAACCGCATCGAAACCAATGTAGGCAAAGAATACTACGCCTGACGCTCGCACAATTCCATCCCAGCCAAATTGTCCAACGCCTGTATTTGGCGGAATGAAAAGCCCTTGTGGGTTGGCCGTCGTAATCCAATTCGCGTGTGCGACGTGGCCGAGTCCGACCGCAATAAATATAACAACGATGGTCACCTTGAGGACAACGAACGCTGCATTCACTTTAGCAGATTCTTCGATGCCGATTGTGAGAATCATCGTGACCGCAGCGACCACGAGCATCGCAGGTAAATTAATCACCGCACCGGTGCCCACGAAATGATAAGCGCCGGTCGCTGGTTCTAGGACCCAACTTACAGGAGCGGAGGACCAAGCACTGGCAATATGAACGCCAAAGCCTTCGAGGAATCCTTTTAAGTAACCCGCCCAGCCTACGGCAACGGTCACTGCGCCTACGCCGTATTCGAGGACTAAGTCCCAGCCGATAATCCAGGCCATGAATTCGCCCAGAGTTGCATAAGAATACGTATAGGCGCTGCCAGCGACAGGCACAGCCGCCGCCATCTCCGAATAACAAAGTCCAGCCAAACCGCAGGTGATAGCGCTGATAACGAAGGAGATCACGACGGCGGGGCCAGCGTGACTTGCGGCAGCGTGTCCCGTGAGTACGAAAATACCTGCACCGATAATGCCACCGATGCCAATCATCACGAGGTTCGTTGCGGAGAGGGAGCGCTTGAGCGTTCCGGCACCTGATGCTGCTGCATCGCGCTGAAGTTCACTGATACTTTTTCGTGCGAAGAGACTCATAGAATTTGGGTGAGCAGTTTATGACTTTAAATATAAAATGGAGCAAGCCCGCTTGTGGGTTGTGCAATCAACGCTCTAGCTCGTTTATAGGCACTTATTCATCGAATAACGAACTTAGATTAAATTAGTCATTATCCTCGCACTTTTGCTTTAGCTACTCCACCGTGTCTTAATGCCATTTGCATCTCTAGGGCTCGACGCCTCCATTCTTAAAGCTGTAGCCGACCAAGGTTACACCGAGCCTACACCCATCCAGAAGGCTGCAATCCCGACTATTTTGGAAGGTACCGACGTCATTGGCATCGCTCAAACCGGCACCGGCAAGACCGCTGCATTTACATTGCCGCTTCTGACACGTTTGCTTCGCAATAAATCCAATGCACACAAAGCACGGGTACGTTGTTTGATTTTAGCTCCAACTCGTGAGTTGGTTGTTCAGATTGCTGAAAACGTTGCAGCTTACTCTCGTTACTCGGGTGCCGTGGTTGCAACCTGTTACGGCGGCGTTAGCGAACGACCACAAATTGCCGCTCTTCGTAAAGGATGTGATTTCTTGATTGCGACACCTGGTCGATTGATGGACCTCGGTAGCCAAGGTCACGGCGATTTTTCAGCGGTAGAATATTTGGTGCTCGATGAAGCCGATCGCATGTTGGACATGGGCTTCCTTCCTGCAATCAACACGATTGTTCGTGCGTTGCCTGCTGAGCGTCAGACCTTGATGTTCTCGGCAACACTTTCGCGTGAGATTGAAACACTCACCAAGCAGTTCCAAAAATCGCCAAAGCTCATCGAAGTAGGGCGTCGTTCGAACCCTGCGGAAACAGTCACACAATTACTTTACGAGTGCCCAGGTGCCTTGAAGCAAGTGATGCTTAACCAGCTTTTAAAGGACGAAACCATGAACATGGTTTTAGTCTTTGCGCGTACCAAGCATGGTGCAGACCGTGTTTGCCGTAAACTTTCTGCCGAAAATATTCGTTGTGCAGCGATTCACGCCAATCGCTCGCAAGCGCAACGTCAACGTGCGTTACAGGCTTTTAAGAATGGCGAAATCCGCGTTCTCGTTGCGACTGATATCGCATCGCGCGGTATCGATGTCGACGGCATCAGCCACGTCATCAACTTCGACTTCCCTGATCAATTAGAAGATTACGTTCACCGTATCGGTCGTACCGGTCGCGCCCTTGCTAAGGGAACGGCGATCACCTTTATCACTCGCGAAGACTTGGGCGACTTACGTCGTCTCGAGAGGATTGTGGGTAAACATTTACACTGCGGTAAATTGCAAGGCTTCGATTATTCGCAGCAAGCTCCTGCACGTGTGCCTGAAGATTTTGTACGTGAGCGCGATCCTCGTGCCGGTGCCCATCGCAGCGAACGCGAAGGCAGACCGCAGGGCGGTCGCCACGGCGGTTTCCGTGCTGCACAAGGCAAGTATCGTCCTTTCGGTCGTCCAGGCACACGTCGCTCTGGCGGACCTAAGTAAGCAATTGTACGAGCCGACTGTCGGGTTGACAACGGAGTGCGCCCTTGGCTTAACAAACCTTCCTTTTTTCGGGCTGTAGCGTAGCCTGGTAGCGCGCTTGCATGGGGTGCAAGAGGTCGTGAGTTCGAATCTCACCAGCCCGACCAAAGGAAGTTTAAGTATAGGGCAGGGGCACGACGCAGTCGTCCCCTACCAATCCCCCTTGTCACGCTTACTGACGTGGTTTTATAAATTTCCATGCGATTGATTCTAATGCTTTTCCTCTCGGCACTGACTTTGCAGGCAGAAAACACGGCGACGACGCCTGTAGCCAAGGAAACCAAGGGTTGGTTGGCACGCCATGAATCCATCAATGCCAAGGCCAAGCAGGGCGGAATTGAGTTAGTCTATATTGGCGACTCCATCGTTCAGCAGTTTGAGACTAAGGGTAAAGAGGTCTGGGATTATTATTACGCTCCACGACATGCACTCAACTTGGGTATCAGCGCCGATCGCACCCAGCATGTGCTCTGGCGAATTGACCACGGTAATCTCGATGGCGTGCACCCTAAGTTGACCATCATAATGATTGGTCAGAATAACGGTGGACACAACACTGCTCAAGAAATCGCCGAGGGAGTGACGGCGGTTGTGCAGCGCGTTCAGGCTAAATGTCCCGAATCAAAAATTCTTCTCTTAGCTATTTTTCAGCGTCGCCCAAAAATTACTCCTGAACGCGCTGTGTTAGATGAAGCCAACGCCACCATTGCCAAACTTGCCGATGGTAAAACGATTCACTACCTCAATATTAATTCAGTTTTCGTGCAGCCTGACGGATCAATTCCGGCTGAGCTCATGCCAGACTTCGAGCACCCTAGCCCATTAGGAAATAAAGTCTGGGCTGAAGCGATTGAGTCCAAAGTTGCCGAACTTTTTGGAGATAAAGCATTGGCTCCGCTGAAGCGGTAGCGCGAGTGAATGGGTAGGGGCGCGACTGCGTCGCGCCCTTGGATTGAAACCCGATAACTTATATTAAACGAGCACGTTGCAGTCGCACCTCTATCGCCATCATTCTGATGGACTCAGTAAAAATGCGAAAGTGAAACCGATGATCCAAATCAGAATCGAAAAACCAAAAATCCAGTATGAGATTTTTCGGCCCAGCAGACAGGCATCTGCTAATTTTTTATCAGCAGGGCATGGCAGGTTTCTTGCCCACCAAAGCCAGACACCACCGATGATTAATAGAATGCCTGAAAGACTAAAAACGAAAGGTTTGTGTTCGGAGATCCAGGTGAGTTGCGGATAGCGATTGAGCGTAGAAGCGAGCGTCGCACCGAGTCCGAGTGAAACGAGTAGCGCAGGGAGGGCACAGCAAAGCAGCGTGGATGCTGAGGTGAAGAGCGTCAGGAATGGAACGCCCAAGGTCTGCACCCATGCTCGAAAACGACTCATTTAGAATTCTTTTTGAGGTTCTCCTTGATCGAGTCGAACGATTCCTTGGGGTAAGATACGTCACGTAAGTTAAAGCCCGCTTCAGTCACTATTTCCTTAGCTTTATCTTCGGGAAGTTTTTGTCCGGCTTTCAATTCTAAGAGTACCGTTTTGGCTGCGAGATTCACGTATACTGCTGAGACTTCTGGGAGTTTACTGAAAGTCTTTGTGATATTGCTCGCGCAAAAATTGCAAACAAGTCCATCCACGGTGAGTCTAACGACAGTGCCGCCGCTAGATTGACCTTCGCTGCTGGTAGACTTCTTGGATTCTTTGCCGTTATAATTAATTTTTTCTAAGAACTTTTGTGGGTCGGCATCAAAATCTTTTCGGCAGGCCTTACAGCAAAGTTTAATTTCCTGATCTTTGTAAACGAAGACGACGGGCTCACCCATGCTGCCCAGCTTTTCGTCCGAAACGATGCAGCGATCAAGCGGGTAGGGCTTAACGTTACTGCTGGATGACGCGTTGGCAAAGGCCGTGAGACCGATGAGACAAACGCAGAGGTTGAGGAGTTTTTTCATAAATTAAAAAAGTGAGCGTATGCCGGCTTCAGCATGATAGCCGTGGTTGGAATGCATTACCCGAAGCTCGAGCAGTAAATCTTGATGCATCAGAATGAGTGATGGACCGTGCGAGAAGCCGTTCCCCTGACCGTTCTCGTGTTGTAGGGTCCAGTAGATCCAAGGTGCCCATTCATCGTATTCGGCTAACCAAGGTGCCCAGCCGCCCATGAGTGTACTTGCAAGGCGACTTGCAGACGGAACGAAGACCGCTTGTTCCTGTAGCATAATATGCCAATGGCGGTTCTCCCAGTCGGCCTGTGCGGATAAGGTGCCAGCCCAGCCTTCGCGGCCTGCTGATCGACCCCTGCCTATGCCGCCGCCGATTGAAATATTGGCCTGAGAGTCCTCGCTGTTCCAGCGTTTCAACAACTGGTTCAAGATGACGACTTCAGCCTCAATACTTTTTCCTTCTCCCGTGTTGAAGGAGTAGCCACCAAAACCGACCGCACGAAAACCTGTAAAACTACGACCTACTTCGGTGTAGGAAAAAGTGTGTCCATATTCTGCCTTCAGGAAGTTGATGCCGGGTGCAGAGATCATCTGAGCCTGCAGAGGGCTGGTGCATGCGAATGCAAATAGGGCTATCAGCAGTTTACGCATAATAATTATACTAAGCGTAATGCGGGAAGGTTCAACCCCGATGGTGAATTAATCTATGCTCATGATACACGGACGTCGCGGAGCGACGTCCCTACCCAAGGCAGATGCTATGTAATGGGTAGGGCCTGCGCTCCGCGCGGGCCGCAGGCAAAGAGGTAGGTGCACGACTGCGTCGTGTCCGTATGATGATGCTCGTTAGCAAATCGTCGGCAGATGACTAAAATATTTAGACTCAATGCCTTTATCTGCGAACGGTCGCGACGCAGTCGCGCCCCTACCTAAGATACACGGACGTCGCGGAGCGACGTCCTTACCCGATACACCGCCACCTAGACTTTTAAAACAGTCGGCTCGCTGAAAAATTAATGCGGTATGCGCCATTACCGACGTCGTTCTGCGGCGTTCCGCCGTCCGTACGCCACGCAATGTTTATATTGGCGGAGAATTTCTGGTCGGAGAAGTTGTAGCGCAATCCTATGCCTGCACCTGCAACAGTACGCGACTTATCAGAAGCGACATCCCATGCCTGATGGTTCGCCTTGGTTGAACCTGCATCATAGAAAATGTAGGGTGCGTATTCATCGAGGTTGTAGCGCAACTCAGCTTGAGCGAGCCAACCCTCGTCGCCCGTGCCCTCGCCGATAGGGTATGCACGTACGCCCTCACCGCCGCGACCCAAGCTCATCTTTTCTGAGGAATCTAAATTCTTGTTAGCGGTTTGCAGTGAGTAGCGCAGGTATAGCGACATATTTTCAGGTAGGCTCTGGATGCGCACTAAATCTAAATTCACTTTGCTGAAGAAACCATCGGTGCGCGCCGTGCCTTGATCGTTGACGAGTTGACCTGCATCAAGATTGAGGGTGCCAGGTGTCCAAGTGAGCAAGCCGTAGGTGATGCCGCCCAACATGAATTTATCGCGACGATCGAAGTGCAGTAAGATCGGGAAACTATCGCTGGTCTTATTCTGATTAACGCCCGCTACAGAATAGCGGTCGTTTAAATCCTTATGCTGATAGCCACCAGAAATGTGGAGGTTAGTCTTTTGGGAGCGAATGAGGTTGTAGCCTAATGTGGCCGACCAGACTTTGGCGAAGCCGGTTGCGCCCAGTGGGGCGAAGTCTTTGCCGAGCTCGTAAGAAGTGTAGGAGTAGTTTAGTTGACCGCGTAATCCCGAGCCATTGAGCGGCGCGTCGTAATTGATGGACCCGAGCCACAGTGAGGCGTCAGAGGCAGTTGCGTTCAGTTCAATATTATCACCGAACACTAGACTGCTATTTCTAAACCAACGTGCGGTGGCACGATAAGGTCCAGTGTAGCGACTTCCGTTGTTATCGACTCCGATTTCACCACCGGTCCGATAGTCAATTCTGCCAGTGACAGTAAGATCGGCTGTGCCAATGGTTGTGCCTTCAGTGATCACCGGGAAAATACTTATACCAGGAATGTCATCCATGGTGAGTAGGGCATTCTCCAGTTTGCCTAACTCGATCACTTTGCCTGCAAATAGTGTATCGATAAATGTGCCCATGCCTTTGATGATGAATTCATCGCCCGCTAAAGTAGTTTTTCCGTAGGTTCCTTCTTGAATCGAAATAGTTAGGACGCCGTCGTTAAATTCCTGAATGGGTATGATAGTTCGACAGAAATAATAACCATTTTCGTGGTAATAATTATTCACCACGTTTCCAATCGCACGAATACCTTCGAGGTTATGTTTCTTATTTAAGTAGTCGGCAATGAGTGCCAAGAGCTCTTCGCTGGTATACACGGTGTTGCCGGTAAACTTGATAGATTTAATCAGCACTTCGGTGCCGCCCAATGGAATATCAGGAATGTGTGCCTCAGCTAATTTAGGTAACGCCTTTATCTTGCTGGTGGTTGGCGCGGTGAGATTGGATTTCGTCGTGTCGCGCTGAACTTGTCCCGAGTCGGGAGGTGTGGCCTGTGCAGAGGCCTCTTGCGTGAGCACGGCGAGCGTGAAAGCGGAGATCAGGAATTTCTTATTCATAATATAGAGAAGTATAAGTGGTTAGTTTAGAATTTATCGTTGGTGGCTGCCTTTGAGTTCGAGGCGTACGCCATCGCCGACGACGATGATGTTAGTAGGACCTTCGCCTGAACGAATGATGCTATCGCCGTCTTTTCTGTCGGTCTCAACATAGTCAGCGCCGTTCTTACTGCGTTTCTTGACGATCGGGTCTTCGCTCTCGAGTCCGATTGGCAGGTAAGCCCAAGGTGGAGCGCCAGCGATGATTTCACCGATAATGATTTCAACTGGTGGCAGTAGGAAGTTCAGGCCATTAGAACTATTCTTAGACGAGCCGTTGAGGGTGAGGGCAGGAGAGAAGACTGGGAAGGTTGGAACTGTTTTATCCTTTTGTAAGAAAGGCATTGGGTCGATGAGTTGATTGCCGGCAGTGATGTCGGCCAAGGCGGTGGCAGTGGTATTAAGCAGGTTATAATTAATTGCATCCGCTCCGCCTAAACTGAGGTCAGTAATATCAACAGTCTTACCCGTACCGATGATTATATTCGTAAAGGCACCTGAAGCGGTTGCGACGTTGAGGTCGTCACCCGCAAATGCATCTGTGAATCCAGCCGCACCGACATTCAAAGTCGCCGATGTATTGCCGTCGTACACTTTGTTATTCGCGGTGATGCCAGTGACAGCGCTGATGTTGGCCTTGGAAATAGTGGCCGTAGTAGAACCGTGGTCGCTTACTAATTCATAGTTGCCTGCGTCGGTGCCGCCTAAACTCAGACCAGTAATCGCAACGGTCTTACCGATGCCAGCGTGAGCATCGGTGAATGTGCCGGTGGAAGTAGCGACTGTGAGATTATCGCCCGCAAAAGAACCAGTGAAGTTGGCCGAACCTGTATTCAATGTCGCAGTAGTGAATGTATCGTAGACTTTATTATTAGCGGTGATGTTCGTAATCGTGGTGATGTTTGCTTTGCTAATGTCGGCCGTCGCTGTGGCGGTTGTGTCGGCCAGGCTATAGTTAATTGCAGCGGCGCCGCCTAAGCTGAGTCCAGTGATGGCGACGTTTTTCCCGTTGCCCACGTTCTTGTCATCGAAGTTGCCTACCGAGGTTGCGACGGTGAGAACATCGGAGCCAAGGATGCCCGTGAAGTTTGCAGCTGAGGTATCGAGTGCTGCGGTGGTAAAGCTGTCATAGGTCTTATTGTACGCAGTGATGTTTGTGATAGCGCTGATTGTGGCTCTGCTGATGTTAGCCGTGGTAGAGGCAGTGAAGCTTAATAAATTATAATTACCCGCATCGGTACCTCCCAGGGTAAGGCCACTAATATTGACGTTTTTGCCAACACCAACATTTTCATTATCAAACGCGCCAGTGGAAGTGGCGACCGTGAGAGTGTCTGATCCCAGTTTGCCCGTGAAGCTTGCCGAACCCGTATTCAACGTTGCAGTGGTGAACGTGTCGTAAGTCTTATTGTTGGCGGTGATGCCGGTGATCGCGCTTATATCAGCCTTGAAGATATCGGCGTTAGTAGACGCGACGGTACTTTGTAAGTCATAATTCACTGCATCGGCACCGCCTAAAGTGAGCCCAGAGATGCCAACTGCTTTGCCCGAGCCAGCATTCTTGTCGACGAATGCACCCGTCGAGGTGGCGACTGTGAGGTCGTCACCCGCGTACGCGCCGCCGAAGGACGCACCACTCACAACGAGGGTCGCAGTGGTTAAGGTGTCGTAAGTTTTATTATTAGCGGTGATGCCGGTAATCGCACTGATGGGGGCTTTGGTGATATTGGCT
>CANCLQ010000013.1 GCA_947378845.1 Opitutia bacterium
CGCGCCGCCGCCGAACTTGAAGCCAAGAAGCGGGCTTATGCTGAATTCAACAGTCGCTACGCCCTCCTTGAAAGCCGTCGCCGCAATAAACTCATCACCGAAGATGAGTTCAAGGAACAGCTGACCGCCCTTCGCAAGGAGCTGACCAAATAAGTCCAGCTCTCGCTTAATAAAAAGCCCGACGATTTGTCGGGCTTTTTTATTGGAACTATTACTAAAGGAGAACAATTTCTGATCATGACCGAGCCACTCGCCCGCACGCCACTTTTTGATTTCCACGTCGCTCAAGGCGCACGCCTCGTTCCTTTCGCAGGATGGGAAATGCCCGTACAATACACCGGCATCATCGAAGAACATATCGCCGTTCGTAAAGCAGCCGGACTGTTTGATGTCTCGCACATGGGCGAAGCGCGTGTTCGCGGTCGCGATGCGGCAGCCTTCCTCGATCGAATCATGACTAACGAGATGAGCTCAATTAAGCCTGGCTCCGCTCGCTACACAATCATGTGCCAGCCCGACGGCGGCTGCGTTGATGACCTCATCGTCTACCGAATTTCAGAAAGCGATTTCTTTATCTGTCTCAATGCATCCAACGCCAAAAAAGATATCGCATGGATGCAATCGCACATCGGCACAGCGCAAGTTGAGGTGATCGATGAATGCAAAGCTTGGGCACAACTCGCACTCCAAGGTCCACTCGCTGAAAAAATCTTGAGCCTACACACAGAGTTGCCACTCGCCGAAATCAAGCGCTTCCAATTTCTCGTCGGCACCGTTGCGGGCGCTTCTGGCTGTATTGTATCGCGCACCGGCTACACCGGCTCGGCAGGTTTCGAAATTTATTTACCAGCCACACAAGCCACTGCCGTCGCACAAAAACTTATCGAAGTCGGCAAACCTCTTGGACTGCTCCCTGTTGGACTCGGTGCTCGCGACTCACTCCGACTCGAAGCCGGCTACCCACTCTACGGACATGAGATTTCTGAAACAATATCGCCCATCCAAGCGGGCCTCGGCTGGACAGTTAAATTAAATAAAGGAGAGTTCATCGGTCGCGCGGCCCTCCAAAAACAAGTAGAGCAAGGCACCGCCTCCAAAGTCGTCCACTTTGTTCTTAATGATCGCCGCATCGCCCGACAAGGAACGCCCGTTCTATCTGGCGACACCGTCGGCGGCGAAGTCCTCTCCGGCACTCTCTCGCCTATTTTAAATAAGCCCATCGGCTCAGCACTCGTTCAAAGCGACGCCAAAGCCGAGACGCTCGCCGTCGATATTCGCGGCACGCGTATTCCCCTGCAAATTGCGATTGCACCCTTCGTTAAATAACTTCCTCTTTCCTCATCACCATGAGCCAAGTTCCTGCCGATCTCCGTTACACCAAAGACCACGAATGGATTCGCCAAGAGGCTGATGGCACCGCGACCATTGGCATCACCGACCACGCTCAAGCTGCACTGGGCGACGTCACATTTGTTGACCTCCCAAAAGTAGGAAAATCTTTCGGTGCAGGCGATGTGTTTGGAACCGTTGAATCCGTTAAAGCCGCTTCCGATCTTTATTGCCCAGTGGCTGGCGAAATCGTCGCTACGAATGCTGGACTCAACGACGCACCTGACCTTGTTAATCGTGAGCCCTACGCAGGCGCTTGGATGATTCGTATTAAACTTAAGAATCCTGCGGACTTCGCACAGTTACTCGACGCCAACGCCTACCAGGCGACGCTCTAAGTAGCCGTACTGCCCTTGCCCTTTTTGCGGGACACCTTACAGTGAACCCTGTCATGTCGTTCGCTGATGTACACGCCGCACATCCTTGGGATGATGTACTGTCATCGGTACACTCCAAGACTGAGGCTGACGTACAACGCTCACTCGTTCGTGCCGCCCAGGGCATCTGTGAGCTTGAAGACTTCAAAGCGCTGATTTCACCCGCAGCAACTCCACACCTTGAGACGCTCGCGAAACTCAGTCACGATCGCACCCGTCAACGCTTCGGTCGCACCATTCAACTCTTCGCACCTGCTTATCTTTCAAACGAGTGCCAAAATATTTGCACCTACTGTGGTTTCTCTGCGGGCAACAAAGTCGCACGCCGCACACTTAATCCCGCCGAAATCCTTCGCGAAGCGGGTGCCCTAAAAAAACTCGGCTTTGATCACCTGCTCATTCTGACCGGTGAATCCAATAAGGTGGATGTCGATTACTTCGCATCGGCGCTCGATACACTTCGTCCCTACTTCTCTTCCCTCTCAATGGAGGTACAGCCACTTGAAACCGATGAATACGTTCGCCTCCGTCAACACGGACTCAACGCCGTCTTCGTTTATCAAGAAACTTACCACCGCGAAACTTATAACATTCATCACCCGAAAGGAAAAAAATCTGACTTCGCCTGGCGTCTCGACGCACCCGATCGCATCGGCGAAGCAGGCGTTCATAAAATCGGTCTCGGTGCATTGTTCGGACTCGAGGATTGGCGCACTGAATGCTTCTTCACCGCACTCCACCTCCAGTGGCTCGAGCGCAAACACTGGCGCAGTCGCTTCAGCGTTTCCTTCCCGCGCCTTCGCCCACACGAAGGCAACCTACAGCCCAAAGTCGAAATGACGGATCGCGATCTCGTCCAAGCCATCTGCGCCTTCCGCATTTTTAACGGCGAACTCGAACTCACGCTCAGCACACGCGAAAGTCCTGCCTTCCGCGACCACGCCTTCAAACTCGGCATCACTTCAATGAGTGCAGGCTCGCGCACTAATCCTGGCGGTTATTCTGAAGGTAAAGAGGCATCGCTTGAACAATTTGAAATCGAAGACGATCGCACGCCCAGTGAGGTCGCCGGCATGCTCCATAATTCAGGCTACGAAACGGTTTGGAAAGATTGGGATCCTTCCTACGATAAACCCGAGACCGTCATCGCATGAGCCCCCAACGCGCCTGGCTTGAGCCCGAACAATCTAAACTGTGCACCACCGGTGCGCAGATAAAACTATCGCCCGATGAAAGTGCACACGTGGTTCGCAGCCTTCGTGCACGTCGCGGTGACGTTCTAATATTAATCGACGGCGAAGGTCTACTCGCCGAGGGCAAACTTCTTTCAGCCGACGGCAGCGGTGCAGTCGTTGAAGTAGTACGCACACGCACCTCACCTCGGCCGACACCAGAAATCTACGTTGCCCAAAGCATGCCCAAGGGCGGCACCATGGACGACCTTGTGCGCAATATCTGCGAAGCCGGCGCAACAGGTGTCATCCCGCTCGAAACCGCACGCTGCGAATTAAAATTAGACGAAGACCGTGCGCGCACCAAGCTTCACCGCTGGCACCAACAAGCCGTCGAAGCATGCAAGCAGTCAGGCAATCCCTGGCTTTCACTCATCTCACCTCCTCGACATTTTTCGGTTTGGATTGAAAATCTTCCACAACGCACGCCCGGCGAACTTCGCTTACTTGGTTCACTAGGATTAGACGCCAGCGTGGTGCGTGATATCGACTTCAAGACTGCGAATAAAATTACTTGGCTCATTGGGCCCGAGGGTGATCTCACTCCCGCAGAACAAGAAGCCTCACGCGTGGCAGGATTTATTCCTGTTTCACTCGGGCCCACCGTGCTGCGCGCAGAAAACGCCGCCCTCGCCTGCGTTGCCATTACGAACGCGCTCGCGCGATAGGTAGGGGCGAGACTGCGTCGCGCCCGCTGCCTCGGGTAGGGACGACACTCCGTCGCCGTCCGCTGTATCTGATTTCCCCTTGCCAACGTGGCACCTTGCCAACGCGCCCCCTAAACCTTCAGCACCGCGCGATACCTCACCGTATTTTTTCTTACTCGATCAATTGCTTCATTCGCTTGTGCCATCGGGAAAACTTCAATTGTCGGTTTAACGTTAAACGTCTCAGCAATATTTAACATCTGCGTAATCTCTCCTCGGCCGCCAATCGGGCTCGACATAAAACGTCTGCGCTTTCCGAGTAACGACATCAATGGCAACGTCACGGTTTCAGAACCGACGCCGACCATACTTAAAGTTCCATCCGCACCCAACGCCTCCAAATAAGCACCGAGCTCAAGAGGCGCGGTTACGGTACTAATAATAATATCCAATGGCTTCGAAGGTTTCTTCACCAGTCTTCCGCCTTCAGTGACAATAACTTCGTCGGCACCCATGCGACCTAGTTCCTCAACCTTAGATGCGCTGGTCGTAAATGCGGTTACAGAATTACCCATGGCTTTCGCAAAGCGTACGGCCATGTGACCAAGTCCGCCGACGCCTATCACGCCAATACGCTGACCAGAAGTCATGCCCGCCTGACGCAACCCCGAGAAAACCGTAATGCCACCGCACATCAATGGGCCCGCGTGCAATGAATCAATTCCTTCCGGTAGTGGAAATGCGAATCGACTATCCACACGCACATGCGATGCAAAGCCGCCGTGATGACCCACAATCACGCCTTCATTTGCGTCACAAAGATTTTCCTTACCACTCAAACATTCCGGACAGCTCAAACAGGCCGAACGCTGCCAGCCAACGCCGACCCGCATACCCTTTTTTAAATGTGAAACTGCGGATCCGACTTCCACTACTTCGCCCACCACTTCATGGCCTGGCACAATCGGGAACTGCGCAATACCCCAATCGTTATCCATCATGTGGACGTCGCTGTGACAAATTCCGCAGGCAATTACCTGCAGTGTAACCTCGTTAACTCCAATCGCGTCTAAGTTATAATTAAATGGGGTGAGCGGAGCCTTGGCAGTTTGAGAAGCGAATGCGGATACTTTCATAGGCTCTTACCTTAATAGACTTTCTCAAATCCGCCACCCGCGAATCAAGATTTAGGTAGCGGGTAGGGACGACGCTCCGTCGCCGTCCGTTCACAACCCCTTGCCCCGTGTCGCCTTACTCACTTGTACCCTATCAATTTTATTTCTTCGCCCGCGCGACGACCTTCTTCATGCGATTCAGCATTTCCTGAAGACGCGAACGCGGACAACCGAAGTTCAAGCGGACGTGACCAACGCCACCGAAATCATTTCCGTTACTCAAGCCAACGCCGCCTTTTTCAAATTCGGCGTGCGCATCTTCGAAGCCCAAGGCCGAAACATCTAGCCACGCCAAGAAGCTTGATTGTGGACGCTGACGTAAAACGACGCCCGGCATTTCTTTTAATTCTTTCTCAATTAAATCTAAATTGCCGCGTAAATAATCCACACAGGCGACGCGCCATTCTTCGCCATGATCAAAAGCTGCTCGAGTTGCTGCTAAACCAAATACGTTTTGGTCGAGAGACATGCCCTGCAGAATTCGGCGGAAACGGGTGCGCAGTCCGGCATCCGAAATAATCGCAAATCCGCAGGTTAGGCCCGCAATATTATAGGTTTTGCTCGCAGCCATCAGGGTCACTGTGCGGGCTGCAGTATCCTCATTCAATGCAGCAAAAACGGTGTGCTTTGCTTTCGGGTCCAAAATTAAATCACAGTGAATCTCATCCGAACAAACAGTGAGGTCGTATTTCTTAACGATGGCTGCAAGGCGCTCTAATTCTTCGCGCTCAAAAACTCGGGCCAACGGATTATACGGATTGCACAAAAGTAAAACGCGCGAGCTGGGCTGCGCACACGACGCTTCCAATTTCGCCCAATCATAAGTCCAGCGACCATTCTCAAAAACCATTTCAAGTTTGATGGCTGAGCGTTCAGAAATAATCGGTGCCGTTAAAAATGGTGGATACGCCGGCGACGATGTTACCACTGATTCACCGGGTTTAGTGGCACAACGAATCGCAGCATGAATTCCCGGCACCAAAGAACACATAAACGTAATCCACTCGGGACGAATATCCCAACCGTGCCGACGTTTCATGTATTTTACAATCGAGGCAAAAACTTCATCACGCTGTGCAGGATAACCAAATACGCCATGCGCAGCGCGCGCCTTGATCGCGTCCACCACCGCAGGCGGTGATTCAAAATCCATATCCGCAATCCAACTAGGGATAATATCCCGATTGGCATACCGGTGCCACTTAGTGCTGTCCGTGCCCGCACGCTCCGAACAACTATCAAAATTGAAAGCCATACTGAGGTGAACCTTGGATTGAACCCGCCATCGCGTAAATGCAATTTCGCTGCCCAACACATCAAGTTGTTAAGATTTTTAACGCGACCCTCTCCCATGAGCCTACTCACCGACCTCGACCGCGGGATGCTCGACCTTGTCTTCCCCCGAGATTGCGTGGTGACGCAGCTCCCCATGGACGAACAAGGGATGCTCTATCTGTCAGAAGACGGCGCCCAACAACTGGAACGCATCAACGACCCGCGCTGTTACACCTGCGGCCATCCGTTCGATGGCATCCTCGAGGGCGATCGCACCTGCCCCCACTGCCTCGACCTCAACCCAGCTTTCAATCGTGCAGTCTGTGCCTTCCGGGCCCGTGGCCACATCCGTAAAATCATCCACGAAATCAAGTACGCACGATGCCCCTTTCTAATCGATGATCTCGTTTCGGTCGCCATCGAAGACGCCCTCATTCGACGCCACCTCGCTGGCGCTCATCTTATTCCTGTTCCACTGCATCAAGAGAAGTTCAACCAGCGCACTTACAATCAGGCCGAACGTATCGCCGAAATTTTCTGCCAAAAAATTCCTGGGTGCACTTGGTCGCGCGGCCTTATCAAAATTAAACCAACGCCCTCTCAAACACTGCTCAGTCGCTCCGAGCGACGACGCAACGTAGCGAAAGCATTCCAAGTTAGCCCCACGGCGCACATCTCACCCAATGTTCGTTATGTTATTATTGATGATGTGCTCACTACTGGTGCAACACTGCACGCCTGTGCTCAGGCCCTACGACAGGCCGGTGCTATACACATCGACGCAGCTACCCTAGCCCACGGCTAAGGCCGCATCTAATGTCGCTTCATCGATTTGCATTTTACTTATAACAAAGGCTCGCATGTCCGCCGCCAACGGCGCTCGAAAGGTTCGGGTTAAATTAGGTGACTTAAAATCCAATCGCGACGCATGCAGTGCCTGACGTTCCATTTCCAAAACTTTACCTAAGCGATCCGTCCAGCCGTGCTCCACGAATTCTAAATATAAAGAATCGTCTCCGCCGTAGAGTTTATCTCCCACGACGGGATGACCCAGCCACAAAGCATGTGCGCGTATCTGGTGCTTACGTCCCGTATGCGGCTGCACTCGCACCAAAGTGTAGCCATTACCTTTTAAAACAGGCTCGAAGAATGTTGCCGACGGTGAAGTGCCCGGCCCTTCGCGCACCGCAGTTTTTACTACGACCTTGCTCGTCTCGTCGGGTCCCAGCGGCTGATCTACTTGCACAGGCTCCTTTAATTCGCCCTTCAAAATTGTGAAATAAGTCTTTGTCACCCAACGACGCTCCATCGCTGTCTGCGAAGCTGAAGCTGCTGCCACATTCTTCGCGATTAAAATAATTCCGCTGGTCTCGCGATCGAGTCGACTGACCAAATGCATTGTTTCCAGACCGCGCCACTCGCGCACGGCACCGACGAGTGATGACCACGGCCCATCTTTCGAAGGATGGCAAACCAGCCAACCAGGTTTATCAAAAACTAAAAAGTCGTCATCCTCTTCAATCAACCAATTTGGCAAGTCGGCCGGATTCACCTTCGGAGCTGGACGACCGGGAACAATAGAATCTTCCCCGCTCATGACTTCACGCTGAGTTTATCCTGCCATGAGTTGTGCGGTGCTGGCTTTCCTTCGTATCGTGCTAAAACTTCGCCCACCAAATAAAGCGAGCCCATGACGAGTACTTGCCCGGCGGCGCTGCATTGCATGGGCGACGGAAATAATTCTCCCACCGCGGAGGAACGCACCATGCCACGATAATCCAATGGAACGAGTGCTTTTATTTCAGCAATGGTGCAGGCCCTCTCGTGAGTCGGTGAAACTAAAATAATTTCGCCAGCATACTTGGCGACTGCCGCCAACAAGGTTCGTGCTCGCTCCACGCCAAGAGCCCCGACAATAACTGTGGGCTTATTTAATTTTGCTAAGAGCGATTCCGTCGCACGCACGCCTTCTTCATTGTGCGAGCCATCGATAATTAAATCACGTCCGTCGTTTAATTTTAATTTCTGCCAACGTCCGCCCCAATTTACAGAGCGTAAGGCAACCTTCGCTTTCGCTTCATCAAAAGTTAATCCAGCCGCTAATTCAGACGCCAACAACGCGGCACCCGCATTCCATTGTTGGTGTTCACCAACTAATGATGTTTGCGGCAGTCCCGACTTAAATCGATCACGCACAAAATACACCGGTGCACCGACCTTCTTTGCCTGTGCGACTAAAACTGCTTCGGCCTCTGCAGGCACCTTACTAATTACACAAGGCACGCCGGCTTTGATGATTCCCGCCTTCTCGAAAGCAATGGCTTCAATAGTATCGCCCAAAAAATCTTGGTGATCCAATCCAATCGAAGTAATCACCGTCACCAGTGGCAGACAAATATTCGTGGCGTCAAGTCGTCCACCTAAGCCGGTTTCCAAAACTACAACGTCAACCTTCGCACGTTTAAATTCTAGAAATGCGATAGCGGTGATAGCTTCGAAGAAAGTCGGCGCACCTTCTTTATTTTTCGCCGTCATGCTTTCAATATGCGGGCGAATTTCTTCTGCGACTTTCAGCACACGTTCCGTCGGCATAAGTTGTCGGTTCACTTGAATGCGCTCTCCGATTTCAATTAAGTGCGGACTGGTGTATAAACCTGTTGTTCGACCATGTGCTCGTTGTATTGCCTCAATCATTGCGGCAGTCGAACCCTTGCCGTTCGTGCCCGCGATATGAATGCACGGTGCGGAGTTCTGCGGATTGCCCAATCGTAGACTCAATTCACGCATACGCTCCAAGCCGAGCGATGAACCTGCATTACGCAGGTTCATTAGCCAAGCAAAGGTCGAAGCCGTATCCATAACGGCCGACATTTAATTAGGCCGCGCGACGTTTCGCAACCTTTGGTGAGCGATGCGCCAGCGCACGCAACAAGCTGGCCAACTTCGCTTTCATTTCTTTGCGATGCACAATCATATCAATCAGGCCGCGCTTAAGTAAAAATTCAGAAGTCTGGAAACCTTCAGGCAAATCTTGGTTGGTGGTTTCCTTAATCACGCGTGCACCCGCAAAACCGATCAACGCACCAGGCTCTGCGACAATCACATCACCCAACGTCGCATAACTCGCCATCACGCCTGCCATTGTTGGATTTGTTAAAACCGCGATGTAAGGCAAACCAGCCGAGCGAAGCTTCGCCAAGGCCGCACTGGTCTTCGCCATTTGCATCAGTGAAAGAATTCCTTCCTGCATGCGTGCGCCACCAGAGGCACAGACCACAATACAGGGGCACTTCATTTTAATCGCACGCTCGATTGCACGCGTAACTTTTTCGCCAGCGACTGAGCCCATCGATGCGCCCATGAAACTGAAATCCATGATCGCCAACGAAACCGGCAAGCCATCCATCAGGCCGTGACCACAAATGACGGAGTCGCGAAGGCCCGACTTCTTTTGATGTTGAGCCAAGCGCTCAGGATACGAACCGCCGGCAGTAAATTTTAATGGATCCTTCGATGCCAAACGGTGATCCGTTTCTTTCCACGATCCACTATCAATCAATAGTGCGATTCGCTGCTTGGTCGAGAGACGCTCATGGTAGCCGCTGATCGGGAATACATTCCAGTTAGCCTCCAAGTCCTTGGAGTAGACCATCTCGCCCGTCTGCGGACATTTCGTCCAAAGACCTGCTGGAATATCCTTTTTCTTAGGCGTTGGAGTGTGCGTGCGTTTACGAAAGACAGCCATGGTGTATGCCCAGAGGTTGCCCACTAATCCAGCAAAGCGGAAGGGAAAAGAGTCAGCCCACTGCTCGCAAAACCCCTAAAAACCTCTGTTTTAAGCAATAAATCGGGGGGCCACTCAACCCGCCCGCGGACTTCCAGCCAAACGCTCTAAAATCAGCTCATAGGCCTTCACCGCCCGCTCTGCCATTTTGATTTCAAAATTCTCATCCGGAGCATGCAAATTCGATTCAGGGGTAAATAAACCAATCATCACAGAATCGAGTCCGGTCTCGCGACGAATATCACCGATGATTGGCACGCTGCCGCCTTCGCGCAAATAAAGCGGAGCTCGACCAAAGGATTCTGCAATCGCTTTCTCCGCTTCGCGAAACGCTCGTGCCAAAACTGGGTTTTGATCTTTCGGCGTGTTGGATCGATCAGGCGGACAAACATAATACGCCGCGTTGCCCTGCATCTCCTTCACTTCGACGCGCACACCTTTCGGCGCTCGCGCTCGCAATGCTTCCGCAACTTTGCGATGCACTTCAACTGGATCCTGCCCTGGCACTAATCGACAAGTAATCTTAGCAAAAACTTTTGAAGGGATAACGGTCTTCGAACCTTTGCCTTGGTAGCCGCCGCCAATACCATTAAATTCTAAAGTCGGCGCAAAGCGCACCGCTTCAAGTGCGTTAAGTCCGGGTGCGGGATGTAATTCATCCACCGATAAAAACTTTCGGTACTCGTCTTCAGTCATCGGAAGCTTCTTCAATTCATCGCGCTCCCAGCGCACGGGCTGCTCCACGCCATCATAAAATCCATCAATGTTTACCGCATTATCCGCATCATGCAGCGAGGCGCATAATTCTGCCAAAGCCTGAATGGGGTTGTACACCGCGCCGCCGTGTAATCCCGAATGCAAATCTGAACGTGGACCCGTGAGGCCGACTTCGAGGCCAATAATTCCGCGCAACCCAGTGGTGATGACAATTTGATCCGACGAGGGGCTCGCGGTATCGGACAACAACACACAATCCGCTTCCGATAATTCTTTTTTATAATTATTTAAAAATTCTGGGAAACTCGGTGAGCCGATTTCTTCTTCGCCTTCGATCAAGAAAGTCACACGCAGCGGCAGATCAGGTTTGCGCTTAAGTAAATTAGCCAGCGCTACGACGGCGGCTAAATGTGGACCTTTATTGTCCGCCGTACCACGACCCCAAACACGTCCGTCGCGAACCACCGGCTGAAACGCAGGCGAGGTCCACAAGTTCAATGGATCTGCAGGCTGAACATCATAGTGACCATATAAAATTATATGCGGCCATTCTTTCGGTCCCTTTCGACGCGCCAACACAATCGGGTGCAACGGAGTCGGCACGACTTCGACCTCAAGGCCGGCCTTCTTAAGTAAGCCGCAGATGTGCTCCCGCGCACCGTCCATCCCCGCTTTAAAGGCCGAATCCGTCGAAACACTAGGGTGCTTCACGTACTCAATGAGCTCTTTAATTAGGTCCATGCCTTCATTAGGCGAGTAACTCGCCGAAGCGCAAGTTCCCACCCCCAGAGACCTGGCACCTTACCCCCGAAACACTCCCGAGACCTGACACCCGTCACCTGGCACCTGTAAATTAACCTTCCCCCTCCTTGCCTTCAGCAACATTACTAAACCATGTCCGCCGCGGAACAATTAAAGGCCATGAAGGCCCGCACCGAGAAATTCATCGGTGAACAAGAAATCGCCAAGCGCCTCGAGGCTGGCAAAACCCTGCGCGTTAAACTCGGCGTCGACCCCACCCGCCCCGACCTAACCTTTGGACACATGGTCGTCTTAAATAAGCTCCGTCAGTTTCAAGATCTCGGACACCAAGCCGTTCTCATTATCGGCGATTACACCACACGAATTGGCGATCCAACTGGCCGCTCAGATACGCGCCCTGTACTCAGCGAGGCCGACATCGAGGCGAATGCTAAAACTTATCTCGAACAAGCCTACCGCATTTTAGATCCGAAAAAAACCGAAGTGCGCCGCAACAGTGAGTGGTTCGGAAAAATGTCGTTCCTCGACGCACTTAACCTGAGTCGTCAAATGACCGTCGCACAAATGCTCGTGCGCGATGACTTCGCTAAGCGCTACCAAGAGCAAACACCCATTTCTATTGTCGAATTCCTCTACCCGCTTCTGCAAGGACACGACTCCGTGATGCTCAAGGCCGACATCGAAATCGGCGGCAGCGACCAACTCTTTAATATGATGGTTGGGCGCGACCTCCAAGAGAAAGATGGTCAAGCACCACAAGCCGTTCTCGGCATGCCACTTCTCGTCGGACTCGATGGCGAAAAGAAAATGTCCAAGAGCTTGGGCAACTACATCGCGTTTAACGAAAATCCCAAAGACATGTTCGGCAAAATCATGTCCGTGCCCGATGCGACGATGTGGATTTACTACCGCCTTCTGCTCGAACGCAGCGAAGAAGAAATTAAATCCCTCCAGGCTCAACATCCGATGGAGATGAAGAAACAGCTCGCCGTCACGCTTACCGATAAATTCCACGGTACCGGCGCAGGAGCCAAAGAACGCCAGGAATTTGAAACTGTATTTTCCAAGGGCGGAGTACGCACCGATATGCCCGAATTCACTTGGGATACTTTGTCCGCGGGCGCGAACGACGCTGGTATTGTTGATCTCCTTGCCGCCACTGGGCTCTTCCCCTCGAAGAAAGAAGTTCGCCGACTCATCGAAGGCGGCGCCGTGAAGATTGGTGATGAAAAAGTTTCGGATCCGGCCCTAAAAATCTCTCGCCCGACCTCCGAAATTGTCATCCAAGCAGGCAAACGGACGTTCGTGAAGGTCAAGTAGTCAGGCCCGTCGACCGTCTGGGAAAAACTCGCACTCGCCAGAAGGTCTTTTCCCTTCCCTAGGGCTAACTTGCGTCCCTATTATCCGACCTTCTCGCATGGCCGCCGAACACTCTAGTCCCGATTTCGTGCACCTCCACGTGCATACGGATTACAGCATGCTCGATGGTTGCAGTCGTATCGATCGACTCATGGAGCGTGCCTGCGATATGAACATGCGGGCCGTCGCCATCACCGACCACGGTAATCTTTTCGGACTGTTCGACTTCTGGCATGAGGCCCAACAAAAATCTAAAAGTGGATTAAAATTAAAGCCACTACTCGGCTGCGAACTCTACTTAGTCTGGGACCACGCACTCACCGACAAGCCCGATCGCAATAGCCACAAGTACTACCACATGGGTGTCATCGCCCGCAGTTTTAAAGGCTACCAGAATTTAACGAAACTCGTTTCTGACGCTCACGTTCGCGGCCTACACTACAAACCGCGCACCGATATCACTCAGTTGGCACAACACGCCGAAGGGCTCATCGGCTTCAGTGGCTGCCTCCAAGGAATCATTCCACAAAACCTGCTTAAGGGCGACTACGAGGCCGCGCGTAAAGCCTGCGGTCGCCTTGTTGAAATCTTCGGTCGCGAAAATTTTGTCATCGAGCTGATGGACCACGGCATTGAGGAGCAAAAGCGAATCATTCCAGACCTTCTCAAACTTGCGGAAGAATTTAAATTACGCGTCGTTGCCACCAATGACGTTCACTACGTCAACGCTACCGACAACGTTGCTCACGATGCAATGCTGTGCATTCAGACGGGGGCTCGCCTCGCTGACGAGCGTCGCATGCGTTACCCTGCGCAAGAATTCTACCTTAAGAGCGAGGCGGAAATGCTGCGCGTCTTTTCTGAAATTCCCGACGCAATTAAAAACACTGTGGCGATTGCCGAAATGTGTGATGTGCAGTTGCCGGTTGGAAAAAATCACTATCCAGTTTATATTTTCAGCGAAGGCACTAAGCCGAAGTCCGACAAAAAACTCGATAACATCCTCGACGGATACGAGGGGCTGAAAAATAAATTATCCGTCGCCGCTGGTAAGGCAGGTGACTTCAAAGTCTCCAGCGAAAGTCGCGATGGTATGCGTCTCAATGGCTCCTTTCTTCTCGAAGTGGTTAAGAAAGGACTCAAAGAGCGATACGGCGTGGATTATGATAATCCTAAAGCATGGACTGATGAAAAAATTCCTGGTCCAGGAAAAACTAGTCCCGCTGAACTATGTCGCCGCGTCGACTACGAGATGGGCGTCATCGCGGGTACGGGCTTCGTCGACTACTTCTTAATCGTCTGGGACTTCATCGACTGGGCACGTCGACAAGACATCCCTGTCGGCCCCGGCCGTGGCTCGGGCGCAGGCTCCATCGTTGCTTACTGTCTTAAGATCACCGACATCGACCCTATTCGATTCGGACTTCTATTTGAACGCTTCCTTAATCCCGAACGCGTTTCTGCTCCCGACTTTGATATCGATTTTTGCATGCGACGTCGCGACGAAGTCGTCGACTACGTGCGCAAGAAATACGGTTCCGATCGCGTGGCCAATATTATCACCTTCGGAACCTTCGGCGCCAAGATGGTCGTACGTGACCTCGCTCGTATTAAAGACTTACCATTCATTGAGTCCAATCGACTCGCGAAACTCATTCCCGAGGACATCAACATCTCTCTCGAAGACGCGCTAAAGAAATCGAACGAGCTCCGCGAAGAGGTGAATGTGAACCCTCAAGCAGCGAGCATCATCGAAACGGGGCGCGTTATCGAAGGCATGGTGCGCAACAGCGGCAAACATGCTTGCGGTATGATTATAGCCGACCGCCCGCTGACCGACATCATTCCGGTGACAATGCAGGAAGGCGATCTGACCACTCAGTACGCCAAAGACCCGGTCGAAAAACTCGGCCTGCTGAAGATGGACTTTCTGGGGCTAAAAACTTTAACCGTCATCGACGATGCTCAAAAGCTCGTGCGCAAACATCGCAAGATGGCCGATTTTAATATCGATAAGATCGGCTTCGAAGATGCGGCTACCTTTGCCCTGTTGAACGACGCGAAAACTGTCGGCGTGTTCCAACTTGAATCGGGCGGCATGCAATCACTTTGCCGTCAATTTGGGATTTCCTCCATCGATGAAATCGTGGCGTTGATTGCACTCTATCGTCCGGGTCCGATGCAATTTATTCCGGAATTCGTTAAGAGTAAAAAGGACCCCGCCGCTGTTCGATACGCCCATCCCCTACTTGAACCCGTCGCCAAAGAAACCTACGGCATTCTTGTTTACCAAGAACAAGTAATGGAAGCCGCTCGAGTGGTCGCAGGCTACACCCTCGGAGCCGCCGACCTTCTACGTCGCGCAATGGGTAAAAAGATTAAAGAGGAAATGGATAAGCAAAGGTCCATCTTTGTCGAAGGCGCAGCAAAGACTCATAAAATTGAAAAAAAGAAAGCCGAAGAAATTTTCGCGACGCTGGAAAAATTTGCGGAGTACGGATTCAACAAATCCCACTCTGCCGCTTACGCGATTCTCTCGTACCGCACCGCTTACTTAAAAGCGAACTACCCGGTTGAATTCATGTCAGCCATTCTGACCTCCGAACAAGGTAACGCCGACAAGCTCGCCGAATTTATGTCCGAGGTCGAATCGCTCGGCATGAAGGCACTCGGACCTGACGTAAATCAGTCGGACACGGACTTCACTCCTGTAGTTAAAGATAACGCCATCCGCTTTGGACTCGGTGCAATCAAAGGCGTCGGAGAGCAAGCCGCTCGCGCCATCGTTGCTGAGCGCGAGAAGAACGGGCCGTTCAAAGATTTCTGCGACTTCGTTGGTCGCATGGGTGATGAAAACCTCAACGCACGCACACTCGATTGCTTGTCGCGCGCTGGGGCATTCGACTTTTCAGGCGAGGATCGCCGTCACTTAGTCGATTCTATTGAATCTGTTCGTCGTCATTTCTCAGCAGAGCGTAAAGAACGCGCCAGCGGACAAGGTAGTCTCTTTGATATGCTTGGCGCAGATGATGCGGGCTCGGCTCGTCCGACTGACCTCATTCTACGAAAGTCGGAAAAGATGCCTAAGCTGGAGATGCTCAATAGCGAGAAACAACTTCTCGGCTTCTATCTCAGCGGTCACCCTCTCGCCGATTACCATGGACTCGATGAGGCGATTGCAACGTTGAGCACTACGCCCGACCGCATTGATCTTGATCGCAATGAACGTCATACCGTGCGCATTTGCGGTATCATCGGCGGACTCGAAAAGAAAATTACCAAGAAAGATAATCGCCCTTGGGCTCTCTTTACGGTCGCTTCGCGATCGGTAACGATTCCCGTCAATATGTTCACCGAAGCCTATGAAGCCGCGGCACAACTAAAGGACGGCGAACTTCCATTGCTGATGGATGGCTCACACGTTATCGTTGATGCGCGCGTGATTTGGCGCGAAGAGCGGAGCGAATGGTCCATCAGCGCCCACTCCATCACGCCACTGCGTCGCGCCCCAAGTTTAATTAAGAAAATTCTTTTCGCGTTGAAACCTGGACCCGAAGCGGGCGATTTCATGGAGAAACTCGTGGGCCACACGCGCAAAGTCGACGGATCCTCGATTGTGCAGATTGGCTTCATTCAGCCCGATGGTCGCGTCCTGGTCGCAGAAGCCGCACGCACCATGACAACGCGCTTTGAACCTGAAACCTACGCCCTTTTTGCAAAGCACCCAGCATGCGCCGGCGTGCAAGTCGAAGCCGTCGCACCCTCGCAACCACCTCAACGTAAATTCGGCCCCCGCGGGTAAAATAATTTTTAGGACTCAATGAAAACGATAAAAGTTGCTTTTAGCGATTTCATCTTTGGCGCTAATTCAAGAGATCGTCTGGCACAATTTAATCCGGAGTCTAATTTTTTAACTAATTTATTAAAGCTACAATACAGGGTTGATGTGGTTCAGCCACATGAGGCTGAAGTCTTATTTTATTCTACATTCGGTAATGAGCATAGAAAATTTACCGGAAGAAAGATTTTCTATACATCCGAAAACGTTTTACCCGACTTTGATGAGTGTGACTTTGCTATAACTTTCTGCCATTTGCCCAATGAGCCTAGGCATCTGCGCCTACCTCAGTATGTACATTATGTTTTGAGTCCCGATGTTTTGATCAAAGATGCGAGCTATAACTCAGAAAATGTTCTGAAAAGTAAAAGTGCTTTCTGTAATTTCCTTGTTTCTAATCCACGCGGCAAAGAGAGAAACAAGTTTTTCAAGATGCTGAATCGCCGAAAAGCGGTCGATTCCGGGGGGCGGCACTTCAACAACATTGGTAAGGTCGTAGCAGATAAACTTACATTTATTAAGGACTATAAATTCACTCTAGCCTTTGAGAATTCGTCCTCATCTGGATATACGACCGAAAAACTTATCGAACCAATGTTGGCGCAAAGTTTGCCCATTTATTGGGGCAACCCAGTGGTCGCACGCGATTTCAACCCGCGGAGCTTCATAAATATTTCAGACTTTTCTAGTTTTGATGCTGCTGTTGATTACATCCTAAAAGTTGATTCCGACGATCAACTTTACCTGTCTTACCTCAAGGAACCCTGGTTTAACGACAATCGCATACCCGATTGGTTTAGACCTGAGTACACTTCAGCAGCATTAAAAAGATTCATCGATGCCCCTTGGTCAATGCAACCTCGCATCTACAAGAATCGAGGACTGCGCGACCATGCATTAGGCACAGGACTAAAGCGCCACCTCTCAAGTGTCGGCTGTAAACTTGATGGCCTACTCTGGAAACTCGGTTGGAGGCTTTAATTATTTCACACTAGTTAAACCTAATTTAAGTTCCCGTAATTACATCGCGAAAGACTTATAAAGCTTTTGACAACCCAAAGTGAGACTCGACGATAAGTTTAGCGGTATGGTCACTATCTTCATCCGAACATTCAAAAGAGATATTGCGTGGCTAGACTACTGCTTACAATCGATACACAAAAACCTCAAAGGGTGGGACGAAATTATTCTCTGTATACCTGAAAATCAAGCACGCCATTTGGCACATCTAAAGGGTACTAAGATAGTTTTGAGTCCAGTTTTCAAAGACGATTATATAGGACAACAAGTTTCAAAACTTTTAGCCTATCAGCATGCCAAGGGAGATTATGTACTTTTTGTGGACTCTGATTTAGTTTTTTTACCCGGAGCTGATGTGAGAGACTTGCTACGTGAAGGGCGGCCGGTCATAGGGAAAGAACAGTATGCCCAGCCTAAATACCCTGCCGTACGAAAGTGGCAGCCCGTTGTAGAAAAGTTATTTGGAGAAAAGCCCGAGTGGGAATATATGGGCTTAAATACGAGCTCCCGACTTTTCCATCGCTCTACTCTCGCCAACTTTCATCAACGCTTTCCTGACATTATCGAGTACGCACGACGACAGTCCAAACATAAGTTCAGTGAATTTAACTTTTTAGGGTTCTTTGCAGAAAAATTTGAATCTAATAAATATTGCTTCGTGGATATTCATCGCGAAAAGCCTCCGGTCGTAAAAGCTCGGCAGTTTTTGAGTTGGAGAGGGATAACCACCGAAATCGCCCACGAGCTTAAAACCCTCGGATTTGAAAAAAAGTGGCCTAATACTCTTAGTTGGTATGATCTCTCTCTAAAAAAATTAGATGAGACGAACAGAAACATTAAACAGTGGATAAAATCTCTTAAAAACTAAAATTCTGGAGATAAGACCAAAGAGTGCTAACCTCCTTACTATTTACCACATGCCGCCGCCTATTACGATTCCAGTCTATAAACCCGATCTCTCAGGAAAAGAAAAAAGTTTTGTTAACGAGTGTTTAGACACTAGCTGGATTTCTTCGAAAGGGGTTTTTATAAATCGTTTTCAGGATGGGTTTTCAAAATATATTGGAGCCCAAGACTCAATTGCCGTATGTAATGGAACCGTCGCCCTACATTTGGCCCTTCTCGCCTTGGGGCTAGGCCCTGGAGACGAAATAATAGTTCCTAGCCTCACTTACATTGCTGCGGTAAATGCTATTCACTACGTCGGTGCTACACCTATTTTAGCCGACTCTAAACTCGATACATGGCAGGTTGACCCAGAAGACGTGGCTCGTCGGATTACCCCAAAAACCAAAGCAATTTTGGCGGTACACTTATACGGTCAGGCATGTGAGATGGAAAGTTTATGCGCACTGGCCAAGAAACATAATCTCTTCGTGATCGAGGATTGCGCGGAAGCTTTTGGTACTAAAATCGGGAAACAACACGCGGGGACCTTTGGTGACATTGCTACTTTTAGTTTTTTTGGCAATAAGACCATTACCACCGGCGAAGGCGGCATGGTTACTGCCAAGGATCCAGCGATACATAAATTAGCTCTAAAACTTCGTGGGCAAGGACTCGCTGACACACGAGAATATTGGCACGATGTAGTTGGTTTTAATTATCGTATGACTAATATTTGTGCAGCCATTGGCCTAGCACAACTAGAGCGTGCCGATGAATTTATTGCTAAAAAAAGAGCGCTGAAAGAAAAACTTCAGTCAGAACTTAAAGGGCTGCCAATTGAGTTTCACTCAGAAGCACCAGGAACTACCCACTCCTATTGGATGATATCCATCCTAACACAAGCGCCGGATCAACGTGACGCCTTAAGGGGCTCCCTGCGTCAAGCCGGCATTGAAACACGGCCTCTTTTTCACCCCGCACACACCATGCCCATGTACGCCAGTAATGATAAAAATTTAAAGCGGGCCAGTGATTTAGCCAGCCGGGGAATCAATTTGCCTAGTTGGCCCAATTTATCTGATCAAGAGATAGCACAGATTGTTCAGTGCATTCGCCGACATTTCAATTCGTGAGCCGCGGCAATCTAAGATTTGAAGCCCTCCAGCCCATTCACCGAGATAAGCTCGCTGAACTTTTTGAACGATTCCGATATTCAAAAATTGATCAATATTTTCACCCCCACCCTCTAACAAATGAGGAGGCTTTTAAAAAATGCTCCTACCGAGGGGATGATTATTACTGTCTAGTTTTTAATGGAACAAATCCTGTTGGCTATGGCATATTGCGTGGCTGGGACGAAGGCTACGCCGAACCTAGTTTGGGTATCGCAATTGACGCCTCTCATCACGGTCGCGGCATTGGAAAATTATTAATGGAACACCTACATGACGTTGCGCAAATTCGGGGGGCTCGGACCGTGCGACTCAAAGTGTACTCAAATAACCTAAGCGCCATCAAACTTTACCAATCGATTGGTTATTCTTTTGAGAATATTAATGACTCTGAATTACTGGGCAAAATCATGCTTAGTCCCAAGATTAAACGAATCGCAATCAATACCCAAGGCTTTGTAGAATGGGCCGGAGGCACAGATTTCTTGTTTAATGTTATTAGTGCGCTCCTAGCTGCCCCCATAAGCAGACAAACTGAATTCTATGTCTTAATACCCAAACTTGCGCCACGATTGGGGACTAAGGCTTGGTTTAAATACATCGAGGTTTTTTTGAGAGGTAAACTGCGCGGCCAAAACCAACATGGTATGCGTAATGAGCATATCCAAAGCCTTGAACAGCGCCTGAAAGAATTCGGACCAAAACTCAATTTAACGCCCGTTAGACTAGATAGTAAGTCCCAAGAACAAGTAATCAAAAATCTGAAAATTGATGCTATTATACCACTGATGCGAGTGAGTACATTAAAAGTCGAATGCCGGGCGGTCGGATATATTTACGACTTTCAACATACTCAGTTCCCTCAATTTTTTTCAAAAAGAGATATTGCGCGTCGCAATAAATTATTTCACGAAACATTAACCACCGCAAAAGTTGTTATTGTTAACGCTAAAGCGGTGGCAGATGATATAAAAAAGTTTTTTCCGGAAACGTCGGCGGAAATTTTTGCTCTTCCTTTTACGCCTACGCCCCAGCCCGACTGGTTAAATGAAAGGAAAGAAGTTCTAGAAAAATACGGAGTCAGCGGAATATACTTTATCATTTGTAACCAATTTTGGGAACATAAGGACCACAGTACGGCATTTAGATCTTTTGCAAAAATTGCTTCGCGGTACACCAAGGTCAGCCTACTTTGTACAGGTAATCCGATAGACTCAAGAAATCCAAATTATTTTAAGACATTAAAAAATCTTCTAACGGAACTAAGAATAGAAAACCAAGTGAAGATTCTAGGGCACATACCTAAACGTGACCAAATCGAATTACTCAAACATGCCTGTGCGGTAATTCAGCCGACACTGTTTGAAGGTGGACCTGGTGGTGGGGCAATTTTTGATGCCGTCGCTCTGGATGTTCCAGCCCTCGTCTCGAATATTCCGGTTAATCAAGAAGTGGATTGTGGGCGGGTTTCATTTTTTCCACCTCGGGATGTAAATGCATTAACTAAGTTAATGGAAATAAATTTAAATACTAGCCTAACCAAGAAATCTAATTCGGAACTTCTAAGCCAAGGCGACGAAAAGACTCGGCGCTGCGGTGAAATACTTTGGCGGGCGCTTTTATGCGCAAGATGAAATACTGAGCGGTAAAGCCGCTGATGCCTGTGATTTGTTGTCACATTAGCAACCCACTTATCAGACGCGTGACGACAGTTTATCGATAATACATGCTGGGAATTTAGGATTCAGACTTCCTTTAAAGACGGAGTTTAATACTTTGAGGTATGGCGAATAAGATTCTGGGCATAGGCATCTGGGGGACGGGCATGATTGCCGAATTCCATGCCCAGGCGTTGGCCGAAATTCCTAATGCGAAGCTGATCGCCGCACATAATCGCACCGCCGAAAAAGGAAAAGCCTTCGCCGCGAAACATAAAATCGCCTACGCCGAAACACCCGAAGCGCTTTTATCCAATCCCGCTATCGACGCAATTTGCCTCTGCACGCCGAGCGGAGATCACCTCGGCCCTGCCCTCGCCTGCGCTAAAGCCGGCAAACATGTCATCGTAGAAAAACCACTCGAAGTAACACTGGCTCGTTGCGATGAAATGATTGCAGCATGTAAAAAAACAGGCGTGAAAATCGGAGGTATCCTTCCCCGTCGTTTTGGCGCGGGAGCCATTGCACTCAAAGCCGCGGTTGACGGAGGCCGATTTGGGAAAATTACTTTAGCAAGTGCACTCATTCCCTGGTGGCGCACTCAGGAATATTACGATTCGGCCGCATGGCGCGGAACGCAACAATTCGACGGCGGCGGAGCACTTATGAATCAAGGCATCCACACGATTGATTTACTCCTGTGGCTAATGGGCCCTGCAAAAAAAGTTTCTGCAACGATGGGATTAGTGGCTCATAAAGATATCGAAGTTGAAGATGTCGCTACAGGCTGGATTGAATTTGCAAATGGTGCACGTGCGACCGTCGCGGGATCAACGGCTTGCTGGTCTAAAAATGGCTTCCCGGCTGAAATCCGTGTGCACGGCACTACTGGCTCTGCCATCTTACTCGACGATCAACTCACCGCATTCGAGTTTGAATCGTCGCTACCAACCGATGTGGCACTAGTGTCGTCGCAGTCTAGCCTTAAGGGTGCGGGAGCTAATGACCCAAAGGCCATTGGTCACGCTTGGCATAAAGCGAATTTAACAAAAATCATCGACGCCCTCATCGCCGGCCAAGAGCCCGTCATCAACGGCCCCGAAGGTCGTAAAGCTGTCGAACTCATTTTGGCGATTTACCAGTCCGCCCGTAATAACGGCGCACCCATTCAGATTTAAAGTCAGCGATTGAGCCTTCCACTTTTTGGAAAGCAGGGCTTAATCATCACATGCGTCGCCTCGTCGGCATAATCTGTGCACTGATTTGCTGCCACACGGCACATGCTGACGTTAAACTTTTTGAGAACAACCGATGGCAAGGGCCAATCGTTCTTCCAGAAAGTGCTGATGTCGAAGAGTGGTACGCCGGTCAAAATCTCGCCGATTGGTGCGAAAGCGTGACGGGTCGTCGCCCTGAAATCATCGAAGAGTCCACCAACAAAAAAACTCCCGAGATAGGAGTTTTTGTTGGGCGCACACGCGCAGCAAAGTTAGCAAAAATAACACCGCCTCTCGCCGAAGGTGATACCGCCGTCCGCTCGATTGAATCCGGCCGAGTCTACCTCCTAGGCAATAATCCAACGGCAACACGAATCGCTGTGGGCCGCTTCTGCGAACAGCACCTCGGTATCACGTTTGCTTTTCCAGGACTTAAAGGAGCGGACTGGGCTCCGCTTAAAGAGATTCCCCTTCCCGGACCCGACACCTTCCAGCCAAAGTTTCTGTGGCGCAACATTGGCGACTTTTATACCGGCAGCTCACAAGACTGGTGTCGACTCGTTGGCTACGGCCAGTCGCCCCAATTTGGTCACACATTCTACCAAGCATTTTCAAAACAACACTGGGATGCCGATCCTACTATTCTAACTAATCAAGGTAATGGACCAATAACACCATCAGGAAACGAATTGGACCCTAACCCCAACCTAACCCATCCGAGAGCCGCTAAAATCGGCGCTGAATACACTCTACATTTTCTGGAAAAGAATCCGACGGAATTTTGTGCACCCCTCGGCGTTAACGATACAACTGACTTCGATCGCTCATCAAAGAGCGAAGGCTGGTATCGCGAGCGACCCGTTCGCACCGATTACCTGATTCAATACCTCAACAAGGTCGCCCAAGAGAAATGGCAACCCGCCGACGGCTCGTCGCACGCCATCGGCACGTTGGCTTACTTGCACACACAACACGCTCCGACAATCCGAGCAAATGCAGATATTTTCCCGTTCGTCTGCGCCGATCGCATAGGCTACGCGAATCGAGATTTTGCAGTAGCAGACGCGGAAAATCTAATTGCTTGGAAAAAGTCCGGTGTGAAACGCCTGGGCGTTTACGATTATTGGCACGGCAGCAGTCAGTGTGTGCCGCGGATTAATTTTACTGCTCAATCTCTATCGATAAAAACGGCGAGCGAGATTGGCGTAACGGCGTGGACGGCGGAAATGGGTCCACTCTGGGCCTTTGATGCACCAAAAGCATGGTTAGGCGCCAAGCTTCTTATCGATCCTAGTGCAGATGCGGACGAGCTACTAACTAAGTGGTTTAAATCCGCATATGGCTCAGGAGATGAATCGATGCGCAAAGCTTATCGCATAATCGAGAGCGCATGGAGTCGCGATGCGATCGATGGCGGAGCCCACCAATG
Source organism: Opitutia bacterium (assembly GCA_947378845.1). Taxonomy (GTDB): domain Bacteria; phylum Verrucomicrobiota; class Verrucomicrobiia; order Opitutales; family UBA953; genus UBA953. Next base: position 23,940 of record CANCLQ010000013.1, read on the forward strand.
GATTCGTCACTTTGTTGATGAAGATGGTACGAGAGTTTTACACGACGACGAAGTAGAGACCATCACGCAATGCCTCGCCGAAACAGAACGCGCCCTAGCAAAAGCTACACCAAGCACCCGCACCACCAATCAACGCTGGCGCGCAGAGCAATTTCGTCAGACCTGGGAATTGGTTTTATCTTTCCGCGAAGTTGTCTTGGCCCGAAATCAGATAGCGAAGACGCCAGAAGATACACTGCGTGCATTGGAGAGTTTAGTGCAGAAAGAAGCTAAATTTAAAACTCTCCAAGAAGCGTTTAACTTGTCATGGAGCACAACTAGTCGAGCAGTTCAGTGGCTTGAGTTCGTCCCAACCGATCCACGTGCCGCTTGGCTTGAAATGATTACGAAGAATAGCGACCTTCAGTCGTCCGCCCAAAAAGTCGTTAAGAACGATACCGCCGGACTAAGTACGTTGATTGATTTCTACATTCAGCACAAAGGTCTGGCCGCGACGTTGAGTGCACCCAAAGACTTCGATGCTTTCAACCGCGACTGGAATGTTAAATTGGCCGGTAATCAGTTTTCGGAGATCGATTACCACCAGGGCCTAATAAATATTAAAAATGACTCGGGCACCTTAAGCTGGCGCACGAGCGTTAAGCCTAGAGAGATAATTAACTTAGCTATCGAGCTTGGAGCGAAAAGCGATGTTCAGTTAGGCTTAAAATTTAACGATGGCAAAAAGGCCCTCAAACGCTTCGTGAAATATGGAGAGCAATCGAAGTCCGTGACAATGCTGTCGCCCAAAGGCGCAACCGAAGTAGAATTTGAAATCGTATTTAAAGATAATATTAATCTTACTTCCATTCAGGCCAGCCGCCTCGACCCCAACGCCACGCCATGATTAAAAGAATTTTTGATATCTGTTTTTCGTTTGGTTGGTTGGTGTTTTTCGCGCCCCTACTCGTTATAGTAGCGGTATTAGTACGAGTTAAACTCGGGTCACCAATTTTCTTTATTCAGGATCGCCCCGGAAAAAACGGGAGGCCCTTCCGTATGGTAAAATTTCGTACGATGACCGATGCGAGAGATGAAAAAGGTGAATTATTATCCGATGAAATACGCTTAACGAAGTTTGGTAGGTTTCTTCGATCCACGACGCTCGATGAATTTCCCGAGATGTGGAACGTACTATTAGGCGACATGAGCGTCGTGGGCCCTCGCCCCCTCCTGATGCGCTACTTGCCACGCTACAATGCATTCCAGGCTCGTCGCATGGAAGTAAAGCCAGGCGTGACAGGCTGGGCACAAGTCAATGGACGCAACGCACTCAGCTGGGACGAAAAATTCGCGATGGATGTTTGGTATGTTGAAAACCAAAGCCTGTGGGTTGATTTGAAAATTGTAGTTAAAACATTTTTCGTCGTTTTTCGTCGCCGTGGAATTAATTCCGAAAAGGCCGCAACGATGGAAGAGTTTATGGGAAGTTAGGGGCGGGTTGGCACAAAAAAACCGCCAAGATGGCGGTTAGGTTGTGAGCTAAGAATCGTTCGCTCTTATTTGGTAAGCATTTGCAACATACCATCTATGACTTTTGCGCGATCAGCGTCTGACATTCCAGAACCCGAAGGCACGCATAGACCCTGCTCAAAAAGTTTATCGCTCACACCCCTACCGCAATACTCAGTACCAGAAAAAATTGGCTGCTGATGCAATGGCTTCCAAATGGGTCTGCTCTCGATGTCTAATTTTTCGAGTCCGAGTCGCAAGTCTTCGCGAGCAACCTTAGCTTTCTTGGGATCAACCAGCAGACAAGTAAGCCAGCGGGTTGATTTGCCCCATGGTGCTTCGGGCTGCATGGTGATGCCGGGAATATTTTTGAAGGCTGTAGCGTAGGCATCAAAGTGCGCACGGCGGCGTGCAACTTTTTGCTTTAGTTGGCTAAGCTGACCGCGACCAATCCCTGCACAAACATTGCTAAGGCGATAATTATAACCAATAGTTGAATGTTGATAATGCGGTGCGGCATCGCGGGCTTGAGTGGCAAGGAAGCGAGCCTGTCGTGCTAACTCGGCATCAGCCGTTACCAACATGCCGCCGCCCGACGTCGTAATGATTTTATTACCGTTAAAAGAATGGATGCCAGCGAGGCCAATAGAGCCGGGGGCTTTATCATGGTACGTGGCACCAAGTGCCTCAGCCGCATCTTCAATAAGTTTTACGCCATGCTTATCGCAGCAGGCCTTGATCGGATTAATATCGGCGGATTGTCCGTAGAGATGAACGAGCACTAATGCCTTGGGTGCCCTACCTGCTTTAGCTTTGCGCTCAATGACATCCGTCACGATTGCTGGATCTATATTCCAACTCTGCTCTTCCGAGTCGATGAACACTGGCTTCGCTCCGAGATAAGTAATCGGTGCGGCTGATGCGACAAAGGTTAGAGATGAGCAAAGTACTTCATCTCCCGCTCCCACGCCCGCGAGCCGAAGCGCTAAATGCAATGCAGCAGTTCCAGATGAAAGCGCAACGGCGTGTGGCGAACCAACGGCGATGGCGAATTCCTTCTCAAAAGCTTCAATGTGTGGTCCGACGGGTGCGATCCAGTTAGTAGAGAACGCCTCGAGAACATTATTTAATTCGGCCTGACCAATATCAGGGGCTGATAAGTAAATGCGGGGCATGTAGGTTTAAAAGTATTTAGGGGATGATTGTATAGATGCGCAAGCAGTCATGAGATTGTTCACTCGCGCCTTACTTCCATTCTGTGCCTTGAAAAATTCCGAGTTTTTCGAACGCACTAAACAAGGGTTCATTAGCGGGATCAGCCAAGAGTTGCTGAATGGGGTAAAAAGCTGAAATACGGATAAACATTTGTTCGTTTTTTTGGTTTAGTCCGTATTTCTGAAAATCTTTTATGACTAGTGGCATTCGCTCGATTCGGCCAATCAAGCCATCGCGCCAACCGACTTGCTGCTCTTGATAGCGATTTGGCTCACTGTTGACCAAGTGCCAGAAGATCACGTTCTGCAGGCCGCCGGTGGGCATGGCGTACTGTCCGTATTCGTAAGGCTTCAAGGCCCGACCTCCGACTGACGATTCCATGCCGTACGAACGCTCGGTACGCGTACAGCCTGCATTCACCCAGCAAGAGTCTGGATTATGTGTACCTACATCAGCCACCGAAACTTTTCCAGGCTCCCAATAAGCAATGAAAACTAAAATCTGCTGATTGCCTTTAGTGTATAAAACCTGTGCTGCTTGAGTGAAATTAAGAATGCCACGAACATTGGCTAATTCGGCCGAAGAAGTTGAGAGCGGCAGGTCTTTTCGCTGCCACCCTGCGATGCTGCTAGGCAATGTGTCCTCAAGCTTACTCGTGAAACGACGCGGTGTGCTGGAAAAAAATTCAACCGTGACCACTAGCCCAACAAGGCCGGCAAACAAAATAGCCCCTAAAATTATGAATACCTTTCGCATAGATTATAAAATACGCGCAGGGTTCCCGACAACGGTAACGCCCTCTGGCACATTAGAAATAACTACGGCTCCCGCGCCAACGATGGACCGGCTACCAACTTTTTTGCTGGGGATAACCGAGGCGCGACTGCCCATAAATACACCATCACCCACTACTACACGGCCCGTGATATCACACTGGGCACATAATGTATTCCATTCACCAATGGAAGCGTCGTGACCAATTGTCGTATTAGGACCAATCATGGAGTAATCGCCAATCGAGATATCAGCCGAAACACTTACACCCGGACAAAGCACAACGCCTCGCCCAATTTTTACTCGCTCACCCACGACACAGTTTGGGTATATGAAGGTGATAAACTGTGCGCCGGCTTTAATAAGAGGGGCAAGAAGCTCCACCTTAACTGCAGGCAGACCTAAGCCACAAAGGTATAGATTATCACTTGAAACCGTGTGCCCCTTTAAAGGGAAAACTTTTGTGAAAGAGCCAAATGGTTTTAAGGCCTCGGCGTTGTCATCTAAAAAGCCAGCAATCTCCCAAGCCTTGTTGAAGTCGGCATGATCTTGAATCCACGCATGCAGTTCGCGTCCAAATCCTCCTGCCCCAACGATAAATAGTTTTTTCATTTTGATAATGGTTTGAGGTTAAAAATTTCTCGGGCGCAACGACAGGCGCGAATTTGAGCACCTGATAATGAGACCTTATGGACGTTTTCGAAATGAGAAATGACCAATAGGACCGCCAGTGAATCCCACTGAGCTAAAGATGCCAAAGGTGTATCCAATGTCGCACCAGCCAAGACATCGACCTCACCCTGTAAGACCTTAAATTGCTCTTCAATTGAAGTTTTCATCAGGAATTTTGGATGGGTTGAATCGGCGCAATCGTCAATGGGCCCACCTCGCCGGCGAATGCTGCCCACGAAAGACCGACACCAAAACCACAGCCAACTAATTTAAGTGGATTCGCGGCAAGCCTGTCGCCGAGCGCATCGATTAAAGCACAAGGAATGGATGCGGAGCTTTGATTGCCAAATTGGGCGACGATGCCCGACGGGGCCTTAGATTTCTCGAAGCCGATTTTTTGCGCAATGGATTCAACGATAAACTTATTTGCTTGGTGTAAAACCAATGCATCCGCTGAGGCTGGTGTATAACCAGCATGTTGCATGACCGATTGAACAGCTAAAGGTATTTCACGAAGAGAAAAATTAAATACTTCGGCGCCATCCATCTGTAAATTTTCTGAGTGCTGCGTATTGCCGCTAGCATCGACTTTTTCTTTACGCGTCAAATCTGTCGTTGGCTGACGTGCACCGCCCGCAGGCACGATGATTGACTGTGCCCCGTTCCCATCTGCGCCTAAAATGAAATGCATGGATGTAGCCTGCCCCGTTCGTTCGACAATCGTGGCCGAGCCCGCATCGCCAAACAGCGGATCAGCGGCTCTGTCTTTTTCATTCGTCAAGCGACTCAAGGTATCTCCTGCACAGAGTAATACGCGACCTGCACCACCGTGCGCACATAGTAATGCAGCTTGGTGAAGTCCTGCCACCCAACCCGAACAACCTAATGATAGATCAAAAGCGAAGGCGGACTTGCTGAGGCCGAGTCGACCATGAAGCAGCGAGGCATTGTTCGGCTGCGAGTGATCGGGCGTTTGCGTAACAAAGATGACCGCATCGATGGAGGAGGCGTCTAAATTCATTTCATTCAACAAACGGCGGGTAGCATCTTCGCAGAGATCCAAGGCGGTGATATTAGCAGGCGCTACCATTCGGTCGACGAGACCGATAGTTTTTGCGACACGCTCTAGTTGCGCAAGCGGGACGCCCTGGGCCTGCCCGTCGGTAATAAAATTACGGCGGATAGAGCCAGTAGTGACAGCGAGGCCCGCAATACGAAAATGCTTAATTAGAGTGTGCATTGTTTATATGTTTTGAGGGCGTAGCTTTTTCAGCCGGGCAGCAGTAATTGAATTAGAAAAATTTATGCGCGTAGGTACTTTATAAGCAGATAAAGCAGAGCGACAGGTCGCTCGAATTAAGGCCCTTAACTTCTCGGTGTCTTCGGTGCTTTTGGCAACCACTTCGGCAGCCACGGTCTGCCCAACAATAGCACTCTTTTCTGCAAAAACACGGCAGTCCATCACGCCTGGCACTTTTAGAATTACCGATTCTACTTCGGTTGGCATCACTTTTTCACCACCAACATTGATCTGCTCTCCAAAACGTCCGAGCACACGAAGGGTTCGGCCAGGGCCCTGCTCAACTTTGTCGCCCGTGCGAAACCATCCATCGGAAGTGAATGCCTCGTTGGAAGAATTAAGGTAGCCCTTTACTTGAGTTTTGGAACGCAACCAGAGTTCATCGTCTATAATTTTCCATTCTACGCTTTCATCATCGATAGACAAAAAAGTGGAATCAGGGTCGGGGCTAGATGTTTTAAGAATACCCGTTTCGCTCGTTCCAAAGGTTTGTATAAAACGAACACGCGGAAACTTTTCACGGACGCGCAACAATAGGCTCTCTGGCATCGGCTCTGTGCCGTAAGTAATCAGTCGAAGCGATGGCAGGTTCGTTTCACCCGAAACTAAAAGTAGATTCAAGAATGTTGGGGTCGCAGGCAGCACTACGACTTGGTAGCGCCGAATAGCTTCAGCCACGCACTGCGGCGAGCGGCTTGCGGGAACAACTAAGAGTGCGCCCGAACTAAGCGCACCCAAAAGTGTATTAATGCCGCCGATATGATCGCTGCCCAACATGGCGATGACAGGCAAGTGACTGACTCGCCGCGCCTCATAAGTATTTAATAATGTCTCCAGGTCTTGGACCATGGCCTTTGGCGTGCCACTGGTACCACTTGAAAATAAAATTAAGCCGGCATGCTTCTGATCAACGCGACGCTGAAGAAAATCCGGGTGCTTAGATTCATCTACACGCGGGAAAAGTTTCCAAGCCAAACCATCGAGCACGACAATCCACTTCACATTTAATTGTGCTAACTTTTTAGGGTGCTCGGCCACATCGCCAGCAAGCGGGACTACGAAATGCCCCTTAGCGGCGAGGGCGATAAGCCAGGCAACGGACGAGGGACTCTGCTCTCCCACCAAAGCAAAGGCGGTCGGTTCGTTTAACTTAAGCGCAGCCAACTCCTTGTCTGCCGTAATAACAAGTTGAGCCAATTCTGCATAACTAACCTGACCGAATGAGCCAGCGAGTGCGGGCTCATTACCGAATGACGTAAAACGTTTTAGAATCCAAGATGACATGGAAAGTTTTTGCTGAAGCGACGGACGAGAAGTGCCACGCGATTGATAATTTATATTTTTCCGAGGTAGCGAATAGACCCGGCTTCTAGATTTTTTTGTTGTATCGCTTCGAAAATAAAATCGGCAGCCTCATCAACTGTCGTGCCATTTGTCCGCCCAATTAATTGATTCAGTTCCGCGAGTTTAGCTGCATTAACGGCTCGGGTGAGCTGAGTGGGAATTGGACCGAAACCGAGTCCCGCAACCACGATACCATGCGGAGATAGCTCTTTTGCCGCTACGCGCGTCAAAGCATCAAGCGCTGCCTTACTGGCAACGTAAGCCGCTTCACCCTCCAGCGCCAAGGGCACGGCCACGGTTGTAATATTAATAATACGACCCTGCCGTTGACGGACCATCTGCTTGCCAACCGCCTGAATACAATAGAAAGCCCCAAGGTAATTCACCCTCATTAAGTTTTCGGCAATTGATCCTGGGGTCAGCAGCAGCGCGTTCATCGAAGCCGCGCCAGCATTATTGATAAGTAAATCAATTGACTGCTCTTTGGAAAGAATCGCGGCAACGGCGTTTTGTACGGCAGATTCGTTGGTTACGTCGACCTGGTGAGGTATGTAATTAGCGTGCGTAGCTCCATCGAGTTGGCGGGTGAAGCCGTGTACACGCCAGCCCGCATTAAGTAATTTAAGCGTCGTGGCTTTGCCGATTCCGGCGGAGGATCCTGTGATAATTGCAGTAGGCATTTGCTTTTATAAAATTAACGGGCGTTGACGACTTCGTGAATGTAATCGGCTAATAAATTAACTCGGCGAAAAGGTGACGTGAGTCGGCTCATCGCTTTTTCGTCGGCTAACGTTACCCGAGCACCGCACTCACGGTAAATATCTTCCTCGAGATCGGCAATGAGCGTGACAAGTCCCATGCTATCCAAGTGAGAGCCGTCGCCAAAAAGTCGCGTGGTCTCTTGGGCATTTTGCAACTCAGGCTTCTCAAGCTCTTTGCCGAGATGGTGCAGTCGCTTTAACACGAGGGCTAAACTTTGCTGGCGCGTTATCATATTTAGTGAAATGGTTGAAGTATGGGGAAGAAAAAGTTGCTCAATGACTGGGATTACACATTTGTAACGAGCCACCGCTAGCATGATTCCTCCAGAGAAATATCTTTTTATTTATGACCACCTGATGGCGGCATTGATTTTTTTTACTATTCTGAGCTACGCCCAACATAGCGCTGGTAGTGTTAACCGACTGTTTGGGTTTCTCGTTCCGCTTTTTTTAATTTTTTACATGGGCACTCGCCCAATTTCGCCGGTGTTTGTCGATATGACAACGTACGCACAATCGTTCGAAGTCGCAGCCCAACGCGGCATCGTTTATTATACGGATTGGGTATTTAATATCTTAATGCTCGGTCTTTCGCAAATAACCACGGTTGAAGTCTTTTTCTTCGTCTGCGCGGCTATTTACATTATACCAATCAGTGTTGGCCTAAGAAAACGACACGGCGACTCTGCATTTGCCGCCTTACTTGCTACAATTACCAGCTTCTCTTTTTTCGTTTATGGCGTGAACGGGATTCGTAATGGCATGGCGACCTCTATACTTTTGGCTGCGATGGCCTGGAGTGATCGAAAATTTACCTATGCAATTTTAGCGATTCTTGCATTTGGGATGCATAACTCTGTCGCGGTTCCCGTTTTATTTTATACACTCACTTTTTTTAATACTAATATAATTCTTTATGCCTGCCTTTGGGCCTCGGCGTTTATTTTCACAGTTGCCACTAGCGGCTCACTGGCTGCCTACCTTGGCGGGTTGTTGTCTTCGGCAGAAGACAACCGCGTCGGGTATTTAAGCCAACAAGGCGAAGATAAAGGGGGTCTTCGCATCGACTTCGTTTTGTATAGTATTGTACCGGTTATTATTTCTTACCTTTGGGCAGATGTTAACAAAACAAAAGACCCTTTTTATCGGCAGATGCTGTGCACCTACTTGGCGACTAACAGCTTTTGGCTGCTTGTGATGTATGCCGCTTACTCTAATCGCTTCGCTTACCTTTCATGGTTTATGATGCCATGGTTAATTATTTATCCCTTTATACCTAATAGAAGCACTGGGTCCGCCGATGTAACACGGAAAATTGATGTCGCTAAATATGGCGCTATGCTGATCGGACAATTTGCTCTAACTTACCTGTTCGATATTTTCATTTACCCCACGCGTTAAATCTCTCCGTGCGAATTGCCTATATATTAACAGCGCCGCAAATGGTCGGCTTTCTTCGCGGGCACATCGCAACGATTAAAGCATCAGGTTTTGAACCGGTTATCTTTACTCCTGAGGTCACTCCCTTGGTACAACAAATTGCTGCCGATGAAGGAGCTGAACTGATTGCCGCTCAAATGAAGCGAGACATTTCTCTCTGGAATGATTTTTGGAGCACTATCCGTTTAATGCGGCTACTTTCTAATCTGCGGCCAGACATTACTGTAACAATTGGGCCGAAGGCTGGGCTACTAGGCGGCGTTGCTTCTTTTATTTCCGGTGTACCCTGCCGCATTCAAACGAAATGGGGCATCCGCCTAGAAACGGCCAAAGGTCTTCAGCGATTTATTCTTACACTAGCAGATAAAGTTGCGGGCTCATGTGCGCATTTAATTTTATGCGATAGCCAAAGCGGAAAAGATCGAACGGCCGAACTTGGGCTGGCGCCTGCAAGAAAAATTCAGGTCGTGGCAAACGGATCGGCCAATGGCATAAATATTGGGCGATTTGAAATTAATCCAACTACCAGAGCCGCAGCGAAAGCATTTCGCTCTGAGTTAGGCCTCACTGATTCTGCTCCACTTGTTGGATTTGTCGGCAGACTTAACTTGGACAAGGGCCTGGTTGAATTAAATACCGCCTGGTCTTTGATTAAAGCTGAGCGCCCCGAAGCGACCCTAGTAATAATTGGCGAAGATGAATGCAGAAGCGTCACCGAAAAAGCAGCCCTAACTCAATTAAAGCAGGCTGCAGGTGTAAAATTACTCGGACCTCGAACCGGGATTGAAGGACTTTTCTTGGCGATGGATGTTTTCCTAATGCCATCACACCGCGAAGGCTTTGGAGTGGTCGTCTTAGAGGCCGCAGCAATGGAGGTGCCGACTGTCGGATTTAGCGTGACTGGGATGAAAGACTCTGTGGTCAACCATTCAACCGGGGTCTTAGTTGAAATGGGCGATGTCACTGGACTTGCCCGCGCCACGTTAAATTATTTAAACCAACCCGAATTAAGAAAACTACACGGTGCGAATGGTCGCAAGCGCGTTCATCATGATTTTAAACAATCGACTGTCTGGCGAGGCTACTTTGAAGCATTTAGAGGCGCCGCCGAAGCGCAGAACCTAGATACCAGTAAACTTAAATGGACTCTGCGAACATGAACGCGTCTATACCTGCTGTTTCAATTTTAATGGGGATCTACAATTGCGAGACTACGCTTGCCGAAGCAATTGATTCAATTCGTGCCCAAACTTTTACCGACTGGGAATTTATCATCTGCGATGATGGCTCCAAAGACGGAAGCCTCATGTTGGCGAATGATTATGCGCTAAAGGACCCTCGCATTAAAGTCATCCGCAACGAAAAGAATATCGGTCTAGCCCAAACGCTCGACCACTGTGCCTCAGTGGCACGCGGAAAATACTTTGCTCGCATGGACGGAGATGACCGCTGTGACCCTGCTCGTCTTCAAAAGTTATTTTCGACAATAGAATCACATCCGAACGTAGCCGTCGTCAGCTCGTGGATGAGCATGTTTGACGAGCATGGGACATGGGGGCTGATCCGCACTCGCCCAGAGCCTACTGCTGCTGACTTTGCCGACGGCACTCCTATTTGTCACGCGCCCTGTATGATGCGTCGTTCGGCCTTCGAGGCAGTCGGTGGCTACGGCAGCCAGCCGTGGGTCATACGGACCGAAGACTATTACCTTTGGTTTCGCTTTTACGCTAAAGGCTTCAAGGCACTTAATTTACAAGAGCCCCTTTATCACATGCGCGATGACCGCGCCGCGAAGGCACGCCGGACATTTAAATCGCGCATCAACGAAACGATTGTGCGCTGGAAAGGGTTTGGCCTCTTGGGCTACCCGCTTTGGAAAAGAATTTGGGCGATTCGTCCCTTGCTGGTCTGGGCCGTCCCAAGTTGGCTTTACGAAAGATTGCGCAAAAGAAATCGTCAGTAATCTAGGGGATAAGCTGATAGACTTTTTCGACCTCGGATAGGTTGCCGTAATCTCGACTCGCGGCCTTGGCTGCTAAGCGGTTACGAAGTGCAACATCGCGTGCAAGCAACGCAATCGTCTCTGCTAAGCCATCTACTCCAGCTGGCGCAATATAGCCATCCACGTTGTGTTCGAGCTGGCTGCTCGCCGTGGAAAAATCTGAAATGAGAACGGCTTTGCCGAGCATCTGTGCCTCGCGAACGGCCACCGCTTTTCCTTCATAGCGGGAAGGCTGCACATAAAT
>CANCLQ010000014.1 GCA_947378845.1 Opitutia bacterium
TTGACGGAGGGGTCCCAAGTCTCATTTTCCGACTTTCCCTCTTTATGAAGACCACGCTAGCTAAGAACGTGCAGCTCAAGGACAAGACCTGGTACATCATCGATGCCAAGGATCAAGTTCTAGGCCGTCTCGCCGTCAAAATTGCCAACGTCCTCCGCGGACGTCACAAGCCAACCTACACGCCCCACGTCGACACGGGTGATTACGTCATCGTGCTCAACGCTGACAAGGTGCGCCTCACGGGTTCGAAAGAAACCGACAAGACTTACATGTTCTTCACCGGTTGGGTAGGTACTGCCTACCGTCGTACCGCTGCTGCGATGCGCGAGCGTCGTCCTGAATTCCTCGTTAAGCACGCTGTTAAAGGTATGCTTCCTAAGAATCGTTTAGCAAATGACATGCTCTTGAAGCTCCGTGTTTACGCGGGCGAAAAGCATGATCACGCTGCATCGAATCCAGTTCCTTTCCCAAAAATCTAATTACTAAAACGTTTCAATGAGCGCTGCTAAGTCCTCTCCTATTTCTGCTGTCGGTCGTCGTAAGACGGCTTCGGCACGTATCCGCATCACGCGCGGTACCGGTGCGATTTCCATCAACGGAAAGCCTATCGAAGAATACCTTTATACCGAAGCCCTCGTTAAGTCGGCTACCGCTCCTCTGCGTACCTCTGGCCTCGAAGGTCAACTCGACGTCGCAGTTAACGTAATCGGTGGCGGTCCTAACGGACAAGCTGGTGCGATTTCTCATGGTTTGGCTCGTGCCATCCAAAAGCTGGACCCTGCACTTCGTGCTCCTTTAAAGAAAGAAGGTCTCCTTACCCGCGATGGTCGTATGCGCGAACGTAAGAAGCCCGGCCGTCCTGGTGCCCGTAAGCGTTTCCAGTTCTCCAAGCGCTAAACCGCCTCTGGAAACAGGAACTATCAAGGCCCCGGCACCCCGGGGCTTTTTTATTGCCCAGTTTTCTATGTCCAACCGTCCAAACGTTGTTTAATCCTTTTCTATTCCGCTATGTCTCAAACATTGACCAAAGTTGGTATTGTGGGTGCCTCAGGCTACACTGGGGAGGAGTTGGTGCGTGTCCTAGCACAACACCCCAAGGTTTCCCTCGCTGCCGTGTGCTCTCGGTCGCTCGCAGGTAAATCGGTCGTGGATGAATTACCGCGGTTGCGGGGCTTGGTCGATGCTTCACTAAAATTCTCTGCATCATCTCCCGCTGAATGCGCCGCATCGGATGTGGCGGTTTGGTTCTTAGCGCTACCTCACGGTGTCGCCACGGAATATGCCGCGCCCTTAGTCGCAGCTGGAAAACAAGTCTTGGATCTTTCGGCAGATTTCCGGTTACGGAATTTAGATAATTATAAAAAATATTACGGACACGATCACCCCGCACCGGCACTCGCCGCCCAAGCGCGGTACGTGATTCCAGAATTACAAACCGATGCAGCGTGGAAGAGCTCCAAGCTGATTGCATGTCCCGGTTGTTATCCAACGAGTATTCAGGTGCCAGTAGTGCCACTTTTGCGGGCAGGCTTATTGAAACCTGAGCCTGGTCGGTTGATTATTAATTCTTACAGCGGTGTTTCAGGTGCAGGTAAAAAGGCCGATGTGAATTACCTTTTCTGCGAGCGGGAAGGCTCGGTAAAAGCTTACGGTATTCCTGGTCACCGGCATATCGCTGAAATCGAAGAAGCATTTTCAGCGGCCGCGGGTCAGCCTGTGGTCATTCAATTCAATCCACATCTCGCTCCGATGCATCGGGGAATCGCGACGACGATTGTCGTACCAGCGCCAGGTGTGACGGCCGCACAAGTTGAAGCGTGCTGGCAGAAGGCCTACGCGGATAAGCCTTTCGTATCGATTTTGAAGTCGGGTGATTTTCCTGATACCGCACACGTTGCAAACACGAATCGGGTTTCGATCTCGGTCGTTGCTGATGCGCGGACTGGAAATCTAATCATCACTTCCGTAATTGATAATCTCCTTAAAGGTGCAGGCGGACAAGCCGTGCAGGCGCTCAATCTAATGATGGGTTGGCCTGAAACCACCGGTTTGCGGTAAGCGATTTTCATCCAATGGCTATTGAGTTTTTTAATGATTCACCTGGCATCACCGATGTCCCTGGCTTCCGCGTAGGTGCGGCGGGATGTGACATTCGGAATAAGGGTCTAGAGCGATTAGACTTAACAGTTATTCTCGCAGATAAGCCATGTGCGGCAGCTGGAGTTTTTACAACGAACGACGTTAAGGCTGCCCCTGTGCGTTTTTGTCAGTCGGCTCTCATCGCTTCCAAAGGAATGGTGCGTGGTATTGTTGCGAACAGCGGCAACGCAAATGCCTGCACATCGGTGCAAGGCGATCAAGACGCTGAAGCCATGGCGAAATTGGCAGCAGCGGCAGTGGGTTCGCCATCAGACACCTTCATGGTTTGTTCGACCGGACGGATTGGTGAATTGCTGCCGATGAAAAAAGTCGCCGCGGGAATTACTGAGGCAACCAAACGTTTATCGCGCGACTCCGCTGAAGGAACACGGGCTGCTGAAGCTATTTTAACTTCTGATACCAGGCCTAAAACCGCTACCGCGTGTTTTGCATGGCAGGGTAAAAAAATTACGGTCGCTGGCTTCGCAAAAGGCGCAGGCATGATTGAGCCAAACATGGCGACCATGTTAGCGTTCGTTGCGACTGATGTTTCTGCTGAGCCAGCATTTCTTAAAGCCGCTCTTAAATCTGCGACCGATCAATCGTTCAACTGCGTCAGCGTTGACGGAGATATGTCGACGAATGATACGGTCATTTTATTGGCCTCCGGTGCTTCAGGCGTCGCACTGAATGCACAAGCCGATGGTGCGTTACAGAAACTTTTCCAAGAAGCATTAGACCGAATTTGTTTTGCGTTGGCCGAGAAGATCGTCGGCGATGGCGAAAAAATTACCAAGGTCGTAGCAGTCGAAGTCGAAGGCGCACGTCACCGAGCCGATGCAGAAAAAATTGCGCGGGCTATCGGTAACTCGCTCCTCGTGAAGTCATCCTGGTTCGGCGAAGATCCTAACTGGGGTCGTCTGGCGGATGCTGCTGGCTACGCTCGGACGGGCCTCGATGAGGCTAAACTGGATATTCATTATGAAGATGTACCAGCCGTTTTGGCAGGTAAGCCATTGCCCGAAAATAAGCCGCGCTGGAAGGAAATCGTGAAAGCACGCCAGTTTAAGGTGCGGATAAATCTGAACCTGGGCTCAGCCAAGTTCCGACTCTTAGCGTCGGACCTTACGGACGGGTACGTGAATTACAACAAGAGCGAGTAACTGCATTTTCCGTTTGCACGCCTGTCCGTACCTCTGACACTGCTTTTCTGACTGTAATGAGTACTCCTGCTGCTGCGCATAAGGCCGAAGTTCTTCTCGAGGCCCTGCCTTATATCCAAAAATTCCGTGGCTCAACTTTCGTGGTTAAGTACGGCGGAAGTTTTATGGACGATCCTAATCCAGATGGACGTGATCGGGTGGCGACGGACATCGCGTTTTTGGCGGCCGTTGGCATTCAAGTCGTTGTCGTCCACGGTGGCGGTAAAGCGATTACGCGGGCGATGGACGGAGCAGGAATTAAATCCGAATTCCGTGGTGGCATGCGGGTGACCGATGCCTCGACCGTAAAAATCGTTGAGCAGACTTTGAATGTCGAAATCAACGGACAAATTTGCGATTCATTGCGTGCTCGTGGAGCTAACCCTTTGGGTATGCCAGGTAATCACGTAAACCTTTGCGAAAAACTTTTTGGTTCAGACGAAGAGGGTAATCCTGTCGATATCGGTTACGTCGGTGACATTAAATTTGTTAAGGCGAAGTTAATTAAAAAAGCTTTAGCTGATGGTTTCTTGCCGGTCGTTTCCCCGATTGCACTCGATGCCGATGACCAGCCCTACAATACCAATGCCGATGTTGCTGCAGCCGCAGTGGCCGATTCATTGCGGGCTCGTCGTTTGATTTTCATGAGCGATGTGCCAGGTCTTCTGGCTAATCCCGCCGACCCCAGTTCACTTATTACGACCTTAAAGGTCAGCGAAGTCGATGAACTCAAGCGCAAGGGCGTGATTGCTGGTGGTATGATACCTAAGGTCGACAGTGCTGTTAAGGCACTCAGAGAGGGCGTGCGCCGCGTTCACTTTATCGATGGCCGGGTCCCGCATTCTTTGCTCCTTGAAGTCTTTACCGATAAAGGCGTCGGTACTGAAATCGTTCACGGCTAATGAGTGATTCGTCGCACACGCAGAATGATACCGCGGCATTGTACGCGCAGCACATTGCCCACAATTATTCCACTCCGGCTATATCGCTGGTGCGTGGCGCCGGTACGTACGTTTGGGATTCTAACGGCAAAAAGTATTTAGACTTTGCCTCGGGCATCGCGGTAAATGCGATTGGACACGCACATCCCACATGGGTGAAACGTGTGGCTGATCAGGCCGCCAAGCTGGTCCACGTCAGCAACCTTTATCGGAATGAGCCCCAAGGTGATTTAGCCGCAAAGTTAGCGAAGTATTGCGGTCCAGGTCGTGTATTATTTTGCAACAGTGGCGCCGAAGCGAATGAGGCATTACTAAAATTAGCCCGGCTTCACGGTAAGAAAAAATCTGGTGCGGAAGGTAAGTGCTTTGGCGTTGTGGTAGCCGAACGAGCTTTTCATGGACGGACCTTTGGTGGCATGTCAGCCACTCCACAGGAAAAAATCCAAAATGGTTTTAGACCTTTATTATCGGGCTTTTCTGCTGCACCACTGAATGATATTAAGGCGTGGGACAAAGCAATCAGCGCTACTGAAACTGCCGCAGTCTTACTTGAAACGATTCAGGGTGAAGGTGGCGTGTTTGTGGCTGACCCCGTTTTCCTGCGTGAGTTACAGGCGATATGTAAGGCACGGAACGTTTTATTTTTAATTGATGAAATCCAGTGCGGTATCGGTCGTGCTGGGAAATTCTTCGCCTACGAATACGCAGGTGTGAAGCCAGATGCCGTCGCGATGGCAAAAGGTCTAGGCGGCGGATTTCCAATCGGTGCTATTTGGATGGCTCCGCCTCATGATGAGCTTTTTCAACCCGGTTCTCACGGTACAACTTTTGGCGGTGGCGCATTAGCCGCGACTGCTGCCTTGGCGGTGATTGATGTCATCGAACAAGAAAAACTTTTGGCCAAGGTCGAAGCACAGACGCCTGCTTGGCATGCTGCACTGCAAGGCTTAGCTAAGAAATACCCTGCACTGATTAAGGAAGTGCGTGGCTTGGGTTACATGGTTGGTGTGGCGATGAACGTAGATCCAATTCCAGTTGTGGCAGCATTGCGCGAAGCAGGAATGCTCGCAGTGCCAGCCAGCGGAATTGCCATTCGTCTGTTGCCGCCGCTGAATGCATCGGTCGAAGAGCTTGCCGACAGTGTGAAAATTTTTGATCGGGTCTTGGCGGGCATTAAAACCGCCTAAAACCTCGCTTCAGCTACTATTTTCAACTGTCCAAAAGCCTTCTGTTAGGTATTTTCAAAAGTTCCTTTCATGCGTCACTTCCTTAAAGAGACCGATTTAACCATCGCCGAAACCGCGTCGGTCTTTACCCATGCCGCTGCACTTAAAGCAGGGCGCGGTCGGAATCAGTCCACCGCATTAGCAAAACAGTCTTGGGGTTTACTCTTTTTCAAAAAAAGCACACGGACTCGGGTCTCGTTTCAAGTAGGCGTACATGAATTGGGCGGCTTGCCTGTCATGCTTAATGCCGATGACATGCAGATCTCGCGTGGCGAAACTGTCGCCGATACCGCGAAAGTACTTTCACGTTATTTGCACGGCATGGTGATTCGGTGTCACGAACACAAGCTCTTGGAAGACTTTGCTCAAAGCGGCACGATGCCGGTCGTTAATGCACTCTCCGATTTTCTGCACCCATGTCAGTTTATGACCGACATGTTCACGCTCGCTGAGCGTTGGTCCAAAGGAAAGCCCGAGCAGTACGCTGCATCATTGAAAGGTCGGAAGATTGCTTTTCTGGGTGATACCGCCTGCAACATGGCGAACTCTTTTGTATTGGGTGGCGCAGCTCTCGGTATTGAAATCGCTTTGGCTGGTCCCAAGGGCTACGAGCCCACCGACGAGATTCGTCAGCAGCTCAAGCGCGATGGATTGAAAGAGACATTCACATTTACGACCGACGCCAAAGAAGCCGTTAAAGGTGCCGACATGGTTTATACCGATGTCTGGGTGAGCATGGGCATGGAGGCCGAAAAGGCTGAGCGGCTTAAGACCATGCAGCCTTATCAGGTGAATGCGGGCCTTATGAAATTGGCTAAGCCAGATGCTTATTTCATGCACTGTCTGCCTGCGCATCCTGGTGAAGAAGTCACCGCGGAGGTTTTAGCCAGCCCACAGAGCATCATTTTTGATCAAGCTGAAAATCGTCTTCACGTTCAGAAAGCGATTCTCGCATTTCTTACCCGCTAAATAATTTTATTATACACATGAGCAAAAAGAAGAAAATCGTTCTCGCCTATTCGGGCGGCCTCGACACCTCCGTCCTCCTTTCCTGGATTAAGGATAAGCATAACGCGGAGATGATCGCCTTCTGTGCGGACATCGGCCAAGAAGATGAATTGAAGGGCTTGAAGCAGAAGGCTCTCAAGACGGGTGCCTCGAAGCTGTACATCGATGACCTGCAGGCTGAATTTGCTCGCGACTTTATTTTCCCGATGATGCAAGCGGGTGCTATTTACGAAGGACAGTATTACCTCGGTACCTCAATTGCACGTCCTCTCATTGCTAAGCGCATGGTGGAGATTGCACGTAAAGAAGGTGCCACCGCGATTGCACACGGTGCCACCGGAAAGGGTAACGACCAAGTTCGTTTCGAACTCACCTGTGCAGCTTTGGCTCCCGATTTAGAAATTATTGCCCCTTGGCGCGATGATAGTTTCCGCAGTGATTTCCCCGGCCGAGCTGAGATGATTGCGTACTGTTCGAAGAACAAGATTCCAGTCGAAGCCAGTGCGAAAAAGCCCTATTCATCGGACCGAAACCTCCTTCACATCTCCTACGAGGCCGGCATTTTGGAAGATCCATGGATGGACGCGTTTGCTCCTGCTAATAAGGCGATGTTCAAGCTCTCGGTATCCCCCGAAGACGCACCTAACAAAGCTGAATATGTGGAATTAGAATTCCGCCAAGGTGATTGCGTTGCGGTTAACGGTAAGAAGCTCAGCCCACTCGAAGTCATGCGCACCCTGAATAAGATTGGCGGACGTCATGGCGTTGGCCGAGTCGACATGGTTGAAAATCGTTTCGTCGGCATGAAGAGTCGCGGCGTTTATGAAACTCCTGGTGGCACCATCTTACATTTTGCTCACCGACAAATCGAATCGCTCACGATGGATCGCGAAGTCATGCACCTGCGTGATTCGTTGGTGCCACGTTACGCGACCCTAGTTTACAATGGTTTCTGGTACGCTCCTGAGCGCTTAGCTCTCCAAGCGCTGATCACTGAATCGCAACGTAACGTCACCGGAACGGTGCGCGTGAAATTGTATAAAGGTGGAGTTTATGTAGCCGGTCGAAAGAGTCCGCGCTCGCTCTATAATCCGCATATTGCGACCATGGAGGCAGATCCCACCAAGGCTTATAATCAGAATGATGCGACCGGCTTTATTCGTCTGAACGGTTTACGCTTACGCGTGAATTCAAAGGTGAATGGCGTGCAAAACCTGAGTAAGACCGCTCGCTAAGCTTCTTATATAGGAATATAAAAAAGGCGTCCGAGGGACGCCTTTTTTGTACTTTGAAATTGGAGGCGCGGGTCGGAATTGAACCGACGCATGGGGCTTTTGCAGAGCCCGGCCTTACCACTTGGCTACCGCGCCTAACACTGACTAAGGGCAATCCTGACCCTCGGTGTCTTTCTTTCAAGGGTTTTATGCATGGGCTTTCCTTTCGCAAAATACCTTGTAAATAAGGGGTATGTCGCAGCCGCCCCCATTTCGCATTGGTCAAGGGTATGATATCCATCCCCTAGCCGCGGGTAGGGATTGTATTTTAGGGGGAGTCAAAATCCCTTCCGACGTTGGTCCCGTTGGTCACTCCGATGCCGATGTTCTTTTGCACGCATTAGCAGATGCGATTTTAGGTGCCGCTGGCTTGCGTGACATTGGCCATTATTTTCCAAATACGGATGCCTCATTAAAGGGAATGAATTCCGCTCTCATTGTTAAAAAAGCAGTGAGTGAAGTTGCGGCAGCAGGGTGGAAAATCGGCAATGTGGATCTCGTAATTATTGCGGAGCGACCAAAGGTTGGCCCACATGTAGCAGCGATTAAAAATTCCATCGCGACATTGCTTGGAATCGAAGCAGGGCAGGTTGGGGTGAAGGCGACGACGAACGAGGGGATGGATGCGATTGGTGAAGGTAAGGCGATTGCGGTGCAGGCCATTTGCCTGATTTGTCGCAATTAATAGGCATTTTGGCATTGGGGCTTGTCAAAACCCCATAAAAAGCCCATTTTGATGGGCTACTCTCTCTAGAGAATAGCCCTATGGAACAGACCCTCATCATTTTAAAACCCGACTGCATGGAGCGCCGTCTCTATGGCACCGTCCTGTCGCGCTTTGAAAAAGCTGGGTTTGATATCCAAGCCTGCAAATTGACGGTACTGACCAAGGCTCAATTACGTGAGCACTATGCCCACGTCGCTGACAAACCCTTTTACCCTGACATCGAAGCGTTCATGTCATCGCGTCCAGTGATTGTTGCAGTTCTCTCGGGAGAGAATGTCATTCTACGCGTTCGCGATTTGTTGGGTCCGACGAATTCAAAGGTTGCCCCTAAGGGAACCATTCGCGGCGACTTTGGTACTGAGATGATGCGCAACGTTTGTCACGCCTCAGACAGCCCGGAAGCAGCTGCAGCAGAAATTCGTCGCTTCTTTAAAGCCGACGAAGTTTTTCAGCCTGCGACTGTTAGGGGTTAATTTAAAATTCTTTTGCATCTTTTTAAACCTCTCAGGGTTTTAAGATTCATGAAGCTACCCCACTTATTCATCTTCGGATTATTTTTAATTCGATTGGAGTCGGCTGAAGTTGCGGCGAATAAGACCAAGAATGGATTTACGTTAAAGAGTTCAGTCGTGGCTGAAGGTGCAGCGATTCCCATTGAATTTACAGGCGATGGTGCAGGTATCAGTCCGCCCATTGAGTGGAAGGGAGCACCCGCCCAGACGAAATCTTACGTGGTCATCATGCACCATTTTCCTCACGAAGGTGATCCGGCCCGATGGTATTGGACGTTGTATAATATACCCGCGAATGTGACGTCATTGCCTAAAGGCGTGAAAGGCGTCGGTGTTAACGGAACAAACTGTGTGGGACCTGAGCTGGCCTATGCACCACCGCACTCAAAAGGACCCGGTATTAAAAAATATACGATTACAGTTTATGCTTTGTCCGAGGCTCCCAAAATTTCAGTGCCGGCTAAGCAAGTAAATCGAGACACATTATTGGCGGCGATTAAAGGTATCACTTTGGCGCAAGCTGAACTGAATTTTACCTATAATCGCACAGGAGTGGTTGGTGCAGATGCCTCGAGCGACTCGCGTTCAAGTAAGCCAAAACGCGATTCGGCAAAGCCTAATGCACCAGCGGGCCAATAATTTTTGACCAGAAAGCGACTTCCCCGTTGCCCTCGGGCGGGGTTATTTCGCAATGTTAATCTATGTTGGACCCAAAGCTGCTTCGTGAACAAACCGATTTCGTGCGCAAGGGGATTGCGCGCAAAAAATTTCAGGTCGACCTTGATGCGGTCTTAGCTGCCGACGAGACCCGCCGTCATGCAGTCGTAGAATTTGAATCAGCTCGTGCAGAACAGAACGCCGCTAACAAAGAAATGGCAGCGATGCCGAAAGGTTCACCAGAGTTTCAGGCTAAATTGCAGGAAATGAAGGCTGCCTCGGCGCGCGTAAAAGAACTCGAGAAAAAAGTAAGCGAAGCCGAAGAGGTTTGGAAACAAGTCGGCTTGTCGGTTCCAAATGTACCTCATGAATCAGTGCCCGAAGGCCGCACCGAAGCCGACAATAAAGTGGTCGCTACCTGGGGTGACGAAAACAAGTTGGTATCCGCTGCGGCAAAACCACACTGGGACATCGCGTGGTTT
Organism: Opitutia bacterium; assembly: GCA_947378845.1. Classification (GTDB taxonomy): domain Bacteria; phylum Verrucomicrobiota; class Verrucomicrobiia; order Opitutales; family UBA953; genus UBA953. The sequence goes on from CANCLQ010000014.1 coordinate 10,169, forward strand.
GCTAAGGCAATTGATTTTGAACGCGGCGTAAAGGTGACGGGTGCGGGCTTCCCGTTCTACGTTGGCGACATGGCACGCTTAGTTCGTGCACTGATTCAATATTTCTTAGAAGAAGCCAACGCTGCGGGTTATACTGAAGTTCATGCTCCATTGCTCGTGAACGCTGCCAGCGCCACCGCGACGGGTCAGTTGCCCGACAAGGAAGGCCAAATGTATCACGCGCAGACGGATGATTTCTACATGATCCCGACCGCTGAGGTGCCGGTGACTAATTTCTTCCGCGATGAAATCATCGATGAGGCTAGCTTGCCGGTTAAACGTTGCGGTTATACGCCATGTTTTCGCCGAGAGGCAGGAAGTTGGGGCGCACACGTTCGTGGTTTAAATCGTCTACATCAATTCGACAAAGTGGAACTCGTTAAATGGGTTCACCCCGATCAATCCTTTGCAGAATTAGAATTGCTGCGTACCGACGCTGAGCGACTTCTCCAAAAACTAAATCTGCCTTATCGCGTGTTACTCATATGTGCGGGTGACATTGGTTTCTCTCATAGCAAGCAATACGACTTAGAAGTCTGGGCTGGCGGACAGAAGCGCTGGTTGGAAGTTTCGAGCTGTTCGAATTTCACTGACTTCCAAGCACGTCGTGCAGGTATACGTTTCCGCCCGAAAGATGGAAAACCAGAGTTCGTGCACACCTTGAACGGTTCGGGCTTGGGCTTACCTCGAGTCTTGGCAGCGATTTTAGAAAATAATCTGCAGCCAGATGGCACCGTGATTATTCCTGAGGCACTGCGACGCTGGTACGGTAAAGACACGCTGAAGTTTTAAGTTCGCTTTAGATTGGCAGAGCAGGGTGAAGTGCTAAGTTCGAGTTGTGTCCGAAGAGTTGCTGCCAGCAATTGAACTCCGCAAAGCTTGCACCGAGTTGCCAGCTTTGCCGCTTTTGGCATTGGGTAAATTTGAATCCATCGGCGTAGCGGTTTCGGGCGGAGCTGACTCTATCTATTTATTAGCGGCCCTGTGGGCTAATCCGGATTACCGAGACCGAATTCGCATTTTACATTTTAATCATCGTGTGCGCGGTGTGGATTCGGATCTTGATGAAGCCTTCGTCCAGAAGTTTTCGGAAGCTCTAGGCGTTCGGTGTTTTATTGGACGACGTGAAGAGTCGGGCAATGCGACGGAGTTGGCACTGCGTAATACACGCAATGAATTTTTCGCGCAGCAACGCGTAGCACTGAATCTTAAACTCATTTGCACGGCGCATCATATTGATGATGTCGCAGAAACGATGTTAATGCGTCTCGCACGAGGTGCAGGTTTGAATGGTTTATCTGCTCCACGTGTTTGGCAGACTCTACAAGACGGACACGTTCGCTACCGCCCATTGATTGCCGCGGGCTTGAACAAGAAATTAATTCTACAGCAGTTAAAGCATGCACGAATTACTTGGCGTGAAGACGCCACCAACCCTTTGCCGATTGCATGGCGGAATCGCGTGCGTGCCTGGTTGACCGCCAGCGCTGAGCAAGTTCTAGGAGAGCGCTATGCTTCGGGCTTTGCGCATTCTGCTCAGGTAATTGAGCAATCTCGACTCGCGCTGCTTAGTTGGGCTGACGAATTGGGTGCAACCATTGTCGATGGAGCGATGTCAGTAAAAGCCTTACGTAACCGGCCCCGCGGGTTGATTCACGTCGCCCTTGCGCGTTTTCTTCAGTACCATGGTTTAGGCAGTGCCAGTGGACGTTCGACCGAGCTTTTAGTGGATGCGATTTATGTTGGAATGGAAATCCAGGTTTCGATTTTAGGTCACCAAGTAAAAATTAAGGACGGCATCGTGCGAGTCGTGAACGATGTGGTTGTACCGCTGGGCTCAGATTTACGTAGTTTAACGTTCGGATTACTTGATGATGAATGCGGATTACTGGCAGAAGAAGTGGTCGTTGATCCACTGCTTTGGGAAAAGATTTCACGTGGCGACATTCCGCCCGATCACGTTGTGTATATGTCCGCTGCGGCTCTGGGTAATTTAACATGGCGAGGCAGGGTGGAGGGTGATCGCTACCGTCCACTCGGTTTAAATGGTCTGGCTAAGATTTCTGATATCTTGATTAACCGAAAAGTCCCATTGGCTTTGAGGGAAAGCCTTCCCGTGGTATTATTAAAGGATGAGATTTTATGGATTCCGTCCATCCCGCCGTCAGAATTATATAAGTTAAACGGGCCGACAGAAAGGGCTCTCCGGTTGACTTGGCTTAGGCCCTGCTTAAGTTAAATCTTCTGCCAATGAGCCAAGATAATAACGACGATAATAAGAACGGAAATCGCATTAACGCCAAGCCGCTGCTGGTTTGGGTAATCCTAATTGGTTTAGTTGCCCTGCTGGTTAACTACAGTGCGCCAGCGGGTAATAGCGTTCAGCAATTAGGGGTCGGCCAAGTCTTGTCGTTGGCTCAAGAAAAGAAAATCAAAACATTGACCGTTCGACCCGATCCGTCGGCCGGTTCTGATAGTTGGTACCAACTCTCTGGTGAGCTCGAAGTCAAAGGTGCGGGCCCGGAAGACAAGGCGCGCTTTGCCGCAGCAGGACGTGTGACAGAAAAAGAATTCGAATCACTCCGCGGCGCGGTTGCCAAAGATGCATTCAAGGAAGTCCCGGCGCAAACGGGTTTCACGATGTTCCTTTATAATGTTCTGCCGACCTTGCTGATTTCAGGAATCGTACTGTTCATGATGTATCGCTTCTTGAAGAATGCGAATCGCGGAGCGATGCAGTTTGCTAAATCTCGCGCACGCCTGAATGCAAATGAAACTGAAGGTACGACTTTTAAAGATGTGGCAGGCTGTGACGAAGCTAAGGAAGAAGTAAAAGAAATTGTCGACTTCTTAAAGGATCCGAAGCGATTCACCAAGATGGGGGCTACTATTCCCAAAGGTATTTTAATGGTCGGTCCCCCTGGTACTGGAAAAACTTTATTGGCACGTGCGGTGGCGGGCGAAGCCAAGGTTCCTTTCTTAAGCATTAGCGGTTCTGACTTCGTCGAAATGTTTGTTGGCGTCGGCGCGGCTCGTGTGCGCGATACTTTTGAGCAGGCACGTAAGCTGGCTCCCTGTATTATTTTCATCGATGAAATTGATGCGGTTGGCCGCCAACGTGGAGCAGGTGTGGGCGGTGGGAATGATGAGCGCGAGCAGACTTTGAATTCCTTACTCGTTGAGATGGATGGCTTCGATGGTCAGGCTGGCGTGATTGTTATCGGTGCGACCAATCGTGCCGATGTGCTCGACCAAGCCTTACTTCGCCCCGGTCGTTTCGATCGCCAGGTGTACGTCGATTTGCCTGACTTAAAAGGCCGCGAAGCGGTTTTAGCCGTACACGCCAAACGCTTCCAACTCGGTGCTTCGGTTGATCTCAATCGTGTCGCGCGAATCACCACGGGCATGTCGGGTGCGGATTTAGCTAATTTACTTAACGAAGGTGCATTACATGCAGGACGTCGTAATCGCGATAAGGTCGAGATGTCCGATATTGAAGAGGCGCGTGACAAAATTGCTTACGGACGCGAGCGCCGTCGTGCGATGGATGAAGAAGATCGTCGTAGCACCGCGTATCACGAAGCAGGTCACGCGATTGTCCAAGCGGTGATTGATGACGGCACGATGCCGTTGCACAAAGTTACGATTCTCCCTCGCGGACGTGCCTTGGGTATGGCGATGTTCTTACCTAAGAAAGATATTCTGGGTTACTCTAAGGTTCGTTTACTCAGCTATATTTGCACAGCTATGGCCGGTCGCATTGGTGAGAAGGTTGTCACCGGTGATATCTCCAACGGAGCATCATCCGACATTAAGCAAGCCACTCGCATGGCCCGTCAGATGGTCTGTGACTGGGGTATGAGCGAATTGGGTCCGATTTCTTATAATGAAAATTCCGACACAATATTCTTGGGTCGTGAAATCTCTCGCACGCAATCACACAGCGATGAAACCGCACGCCGCATTGATGAAGCCGTCTCGAAAATTGTGAGCGAGCAATACACGCGTGCCGAAAAAATCATCGCCGAAAATTCCGATGCACATCGTAAGGTAGCAGAGGCGCTCTTGGAGCATGAGACGCTGGATGGTGTTCACGTCATGGAAATTCTTAAGACAGGTTCAATGCAGACGCCGATTGTAGGCACTCCAGTGCCTAACTTGGTACGTGAGCCAATTGCCCCTGGTACAGAGCCAGAAGCAGGCACGCAGACGTCGCCGAACCCTGCTTGAGGTTTGCACCCGACTGTTTTCAAGCTAAGTTTTGATTATGGTCATCGGGCTTACCGGCGGGATTGGTTGCGGCAAAACCGCGGCTGCTAGGTTTTTTGAACCTAGCGGTTTTGTCGTCGTCGAAGCCGATCAGTTGGCTCGTCGAGCTTTAGGAGAACCAGCAAGCCTAGCAGCGATTCAACAAAGATGGGGTAAGGAATGTTTGCTGCCGAATGGCGCACCGAATCGAGAATGGATTGGTCGCAAAGTTTTTTCAGATGCGACTGAGCGCACTTTTCTAGAGTCACTTTTACACCCTCGGGTGGCCAAGTTGCGTGAGGAGGCGATATCGGATCGGTCGCGTTCGTACGTGGTAGAAATCCCTTTGCTCTTTGAACTCGGCCTGGAAGGAGCGTTTGACGCTGTTGTCTGCGTCGCATGCTCCGATGATGTACGTTTAAAACGCTTGGAGAATCGCGGGCTTTCTCGCGAGCAAGCTTTAGCGCGTATTAATTCACAAATGCTTATCAGTGAAAAGGTTAAGAAGTCTAAATATGTAATTCTTAACGATGGTGACCTCGATTTCTTAGGGGCGCAAGTGGATCGATTGGTGGCCACTTTGCGTCGGTAAAAAAGTTGTTAGAAGTGGGGTAGTTTGCGGTTGCGGAGAGGGTGTGCACTTTTAGCGTTCACTTTGCACCTCATTCCGCCCCCAACAGCGGAGTTATATTCACCCCTTCTTCCGCCTAGGATTACCTACCCGTGACGACCGCCGACGATTTCGTCATCCAATTTATTCAAGACAAAGGACTCGTTTCCTCGGCCGACGTGGCTGATGCCCGAGCGTCTTTGACCAGCATCCCTGACGGGCAAAATCCCGACACCCTGGCTATCGCTAAATTGGTTGAGACCGGCAAGGTCAGCTGGGGAAATATTACCAAAGAACTAGGCAAGGAATTTGATATGGAGGTCATCGACGTCTCCGTCGTCGCCCCTGCAGATGCTTTGTTGAAATTGGTGGGACGCGAATTAGCGGAGCGCTCCAACATTTTACCTCTGCAGATGGAAGGTGCGGAACTTTCAATTGCGATCGCGGATCCGCTCGACACCGAAACCCTCGATTCACTTTCACGCGTTTTAAAGTTAACGCTTAACACGAAGCTAGCTCCGCCTGATGAACTTAAGATCGCGATTGAGCGTTGCTACACGGGTGGCCAAGCGGCTGGTGGGGCGGACGATATTTTAGGTGGTGCGATGGGCGCTGATGGTGTCGAACTTCCATCGACGGGTGATGTGAAGCAGGAAGACGCCCCCATTATTCGTTACGTTAATTCGCTAATCGTGGATGCGATTCGTCGTAAGGCTTCAGATATTCACTTGGAGCCGCTCGAGAAGCGCTTCCGCGTTCGCTTCCGTATTGATGGTGTTTTGCAAGAGATGAAGGGCCCTGCAAAACGTTTGCAGGCCTCGGTCATTTCGCGCCTCAAATTAATGGCGGAAGTTTCACTTGCTGAAAAACGCATTCCGCAAGACGGACGTATTCAAGCACGTACGGGTGGTCGCGATATCGACTTACGTGTATCGATTTTACCGACGGTTTACGGTGAGTCCATCGTCATGCGTATTCTTGATAAAGAAGGCCTGAAGCTCGGCTTGCCTGAATTAGGTTTCTTTGCGGACGACCAAGCTAAATTCCAAGGATTGATTTCAGGTTCCGACGGCGTGTTCCTCGTCACTGGTCCAACTGGTTCCGGTAAATCTACTACGCTTTATTCAGCGCTGAATTACATCAACAAGCCTGACCGTAAAATCATCACGGTTGAGGATCCAGTCGAATACCAGATGGCTGGTATCAACCAGGTGCAGGTGAAGCGCGATGTCGGTATGACTTTTGCCGCCGCATTGCGCGCGATGTTACGTCAGGCGCCAAACATCGTGATGATCGGTGAAATTCGAGATTTAGAAACCGCTGAAATCGCAATTAACGCAGCGCTCACGGGTCACATGGTGTTCTCGACATTGCACACTAACGATTCAGTCAGCGCCGTTACTCGTCTGGTGGATATCGGTGTGAAGCCGTTCCTCGTTTCTGCAGCTCTTCGTGGCGCTCTCGCTCAACGTCTGGTGCGTCGCGTTTGTCAGTCCTGCGCGCAGCCTTACAAGCCGACGGCAAAAGAACTTTATACGATTGGTATGACGGAGCAGGATATCGCAGGTGCGACCCCGATGAAGGGTGCGGGTTGCGCAAAGTGCAACGAGCGTGGCTACAAGGGTCGTCGCGGCGTCTTCGAACTTTTCGTGATTACAGAAGAAGTTCAGGAAATGATTTACTCGGGCTCGAGTCTCGTGGAGCTCCGTCGCAAGGCCCGCGAATCGGGCATGCGCACCATGCGTGAAGACGGACAGCGCAAGGTCGCTTCTGGTATGACCACGGTCGAGGAAGTCATGGGCGCAACTGTCGCTGATGACGTTATCTAATCTGCATGGCATACGACCTCCAAGATTTGCTGAAAGCCATGGTAGACAATGGCGGGTCGGACTTGCACTTACACGTCGGCGTACCTCCGAGTCTGCGTATTGCTGGTAAAATTATTCAGGTGCAAGGTCCCGCGTTAACGAGTGCTGACACTGCTGCCATGGCGAAATCCATCATGCCTGCGATGCAAACCGAGCGACTCGAGCGCGATGGTGGATGCGATTTTGGTTTTATGTACGGTCCAGACAGTCGACGACTGCGTGCAAATATTTTCCGGAGCAAAGACTCCTTGGGTTTGGTTTTACGACTAATCACCAACAAACTTTACACGTTGGATCAGCTTCGCTTACCCAATAAAATCAAATCACTTTTGCGACGTTCGAGTGGTTTAATCCTCGTGGCGTGCCCGACTGGTTTTGGAAAGTCTACCACGCTGGCAGCGATGATTGATTGGATTAATAATAATGAAGCAGGGCATATCATTACCTTGGAAGAGCCCATTGAATTTATTCATGAGCCCAAGAAATGCATTATCAGTCAGCGTGAAGTTTTAACAGACGTGCCGACATTTGAAGAAGGCATTCGTTCGGCTTTGCGACAAGATCCAGACGTTATCCTAGTGGGCGAGATGCGAGATTTGGAAACCATGTCGGCTGCCGTCACTGCCGCTGAAACGGGCCACTTAGTTTTAGCATCGTTACACACAACGGGGGCGGGGCGTACCGTCGATCGCATTATCGATGCTTTCCCGGATGATGCCCGTGAACAAATCCGCACTCAATTAGCCTCCTCAATTTTGGCAGTCATTTCTCAAGTGCTCCTAAAGACCAAAGAAGGAAAGCGCGTTGCTGCATTTGAAATCATGATTCGCACGGATGCTATTGCGGCAAAAATTCGTGCGAAGAAGACTTACCTTATCACATCCGATATCGAAACCGGCGTTGCTCGAGGCATGCGTACTCTCGACTCCGATTTGCTTAATTTGTTTAAGCAAGGCGATGTCGATGAAATCGAAGTCATGACCTATTGCCAAGACGTCGAGGCGATGAAAGCCCGCTTAAAACTTCACGGCGGCACGGTTAATTAACTTATAATTTTATATAAAACACCATGTTTGAAGACCACAGCGATATTATACGGGACATTGCGATTGAAGCAGGCCTGTTGAATCAGACTCAAGCCGATGAGATTTGGGAGTCGCACACCACCACCGGAAAATCTTTCGCCGATAGCTTGGTCGATGCTGGCTTAGCGGACCGTCCTGCCATCCTTCAAGCGATTGCGGATCATTTGGGCGTACAGTATTACTCTGCTGTGCCAGTAGCTACGGATGAAGAAATCCCTAAGATTTTGAAAGCACCTCAAGCGCACAAGTATGCGGTGGTGCCTGTAGCGGATGAAGCAGGGAAGGTGACGCTGGTAGCTAAAGATCCTTTTAACTCGGCGACTGTTAATGAACTCACCTTTATTTTGAAACGTGACATCGAGCTGGCAGTGGCGGACCCCGCTATGGTTGATGCCGCTATCATACGAGATTATGGTGAGCCGTCCGCCACTTCGATGGAGGACTTGCTCGGTGAGTTTGACCAATTGCATGCCGAGGCTACGAGCGAAGAAGACGCAGCAAAAGCAGCGAACCAAGCGCCCATTATCCGCTTCGTTGATTTAGTTCTGCAAGAGGCTGTGAAAGCGAAAGCTTCAGATATTCACTTCGAGCCTTTTGAGGATCAGTTCCGTATTCGTTACCGCATTGACGGTTCGCTTTACGAGATGGCGCCGCCACCTAAAAATTTAGCACCCGCTGTGACGGCACGCGTAAAAGTTCTTTCCGCATTAAATATTGCTGAGCGACGCGTACCACAAGACGGACGTATCAAGACGACCATCGGTGGACGAGCGATTGATTTACGTGTTTCGACTTTACCCACTCAGTTTGGCGAGTCGCTCGTGTTACGTATTTTAGATAAAACCGTTGTTAACCTCAGCTTGGATGCGCTCTCCATGCAGGAGGATATCAAAGAAGGCATTCGTACGATGGTGAACCGCCCTAACGGTATCTTTATTGTAACCGGCCCAACGGGTTCAGGTAAAACGACCACGCTTTACTCGGCATTGCGCGAAGTAAATACCGAGGATGTTAAAATCTTAACTGCCGAAGATCCGGTTGAATATGAAGTGGAAGGTATCATGCAGGTGCCCATCAATCACCAGGTCGGGCTCACTTTTGCGGCAGCGCTTCGTTCGTTCCTTCGTCAAGATCCTGACACCATCATGGTGGGGGAAATTCGAGACATTGAGACGGCTCAGATTGCTGTTCAGGCCTCTCTCACAGGTCACGTTGTTTTATCCACGCTCCACACCAATGATGCCCCGGGTGCAGTCACACGATTAATCGATATGGGTCTCGAGCCCTTCTTGATTTCGGCTTCGTTAGAAGGCGTATTGGCTCAACGACTCTTACGTAAGATTTGTAAGTTATGCCGCACTCCGTACGAGCCCGACAAGGAAGTCGTCAACATGCTCGACGTTGATGCGCTGGAAATTGCGAACAAGAAATTCTACTTTGGCAAAGGCTGTCCGGAGTGTAATCGCTCTGGCTACCGCGGTCGCCAAGGCCTCTTTGAATTAATGACTATCAGTGATTCAATTCGTACATTGATAACGCAGCGTGCGCCTACCTTGGTGCTCAAGCAGAAGGCAATTGAAGTCGGAATGCGTCCCTTGCGTGACGACGGCCTGCGTTGCATCTTCGATGGCCTGACCACGATTGAAGAAGTCCTTAAATACACCTAAACTTTTAAACCCAACACATTCCCATGCCCGAATATAAGTACAGTGCCATTGATCGCAATGGTGCCCAAACCACTGGTAAGATTGAGGCCGCAAGCGATGAGCAGGCACGCCAGAAGTTGATGGCGAAAGGCCTGATGGTGACGACATTGGCAGTGGATGGTGGTGCCGCAAAGGCAGCTGCCGTGGTTGCTGCTCCTAAGAAGTCAGGCTTCAGCCTAGGCTTCGGTGCTAAAGTAAAGCCCGACGAAGTCACCGTGATGACTCGTCAGCTCGCGACACTCATTGTCGCAGGTTTACCTTTATTGCGTGCGCTCGAATTGATTCATCGTCAGGAGCGCAATCCTGCCTTCAAAGAAATTTTGGCGAACATCGCTGAGAGTGTTTCTCAGGGTAATAACCTTTCGGAAGCGTTACAGTCACACCCTAAGGTTTTTGACCGCTTGTATGTAAACATGATTAAGGCCGGTGAAGCGGGTGGTGTTTTGGATAAGGTTCTCGATCGTCTCGCTAAGTTCCGCGAAAAAGCCCAACGCATTCAAAAGAAGGTGAAGTCGGCGATGGTTTATCCAGGCGTCGTTGTGACCGTTGCGGTGGTGATTGTTTATATTCTGATGGTGAAGGTCGTACCTTCTTTCCAAAAATTATTGGACGGACAAAAGACCCAGATGCCACCGCTGACCCAATTCGTGGTCGGTATCTCGAAGGCGTTGACTGACTATTGGTATGTCACCCCGTTCGTCGTTTTCGGCATTTATTTCTTCCTTAAAACGTGGCTTTCGACCGATAAGGGTAAGGCCATTTTTGATAAGATTATTTTCAAACTACCTAAGGTTGGTGGCTTCGTCCAAATTGTTTCCGTTTCACGTTTCGCTCGTACGTTCGGAACTTTGATGTCCTCGGGCGTCCCAATCTTACAAGCCATCACAATTACGCGCGATACTCTGGATAATGTCGTCATCGCTAATTCACTGGAGCGCGTGCACGATCGCGTACGAGACGGCGAGCCGCTCTCTGTACCGCTCGAGCAAACGGGAGTCTTCCCGCAAATGGTGACTTCGATGATTCAAGTTGGCGAAGAAACCGGTCAGCTTCCTGAGATGTTAAATCGCGTCGCTGATATTTATGACGAAGAAGTGGATAACGCAGTGACTGCACTCACTTCGATTATCGAGCCAGTCCTTATCGTCTTCCTTGCAGTTGTGGTTGGTGCCATCGTCTTGGCGATGTTCCTCCCGCTGATTGCACTGATCACGAAGATGACTGGCGGCGCATAAGCGGCCTCAGAAAATTCTTATGAAGAGCCTGACAGAAATGTTGGGCTCTTTCTTTTGCGGGGTGGCAATCGTCCTATCCCAAAAAGGAGCCGGCTTACGTACCCCTACGTAAGCCGGCTGTTTTTTACTATTTTAACTTACTTACCCCATTGCCCCGTAGGACAAATTGATGTGAATAACAGAGAGGACTTGGGGTCTATTTGCAAGAATTATCGCTTGTTTTCTATTATTTAAGTACGTAAGTACCTGTAATTAAATAACTTAAATTGGGTGCAGGGGTAGGATTTGAACCTACGACCTTCAGGTTATGAGCCTGACGAGCTAACCGGGCTGCTCCACCCTGCAATAAGTGGGAAGTGGAGAAGAAGGGCGGAAGGCGTGGCTCGCAAGATATTTTTAGAACAATGTTATTCAGTGGCTAGATGGGTGTCTTTGGCTCCTCAGGAGGCTCTGTAAGGCCCTTGGCGGTTGCACAGTAGGCAGATGTGGGTTGGATGATGTCATGGCTTCGTTTCAGGCTGAACACCGCGCGCAGTTTTCGGACACCGATGCGGCTGGCATCGTACATTTTTCGACTATCTTTTTCTGGGTAGAGGCGACCGAGGAGGCATTGTTCAGATCCCTGAAGTTGCCATTTCTTAAGTCCGACGGAAATAAGTTGAGTGGATTCCCGCGAGTAAGGGTAGAGTGCGATTATCTCTCGCCCGTTTATCGTGAAGAGCTGGTCGTCATCGAACTTACGCCGGATGAAATTGGTGATAAGAAAATTGTTTGGGGCTTTAAGGCCAGGGTGGCTGATCGTCCAGTGGCTCAAGGCAAACTCACTACGGTCTATGCTTGGCGCGATGGACAAAGCCCGATGATGGCGGCCCTTGTTCCGCTTGAAGTGAAGCAAGTTTTAGAAACCTTTTTCGGTAAAAATCCGTCAGCGTGATTTGGGATGAGTGAGACGAGTCGAATCCACACTTTTTCGCATCAATCATTGGGCGCAACGTTTTGGGTCCGATTAGTCGAAGAGGATTATGCCTTTGCCGAAAGGGCAGCTGAGTCGGCCTTCTATTTATTGGACGAGTTAGACCGTGAGTTGCATCACGGTGCCGAGTCGGGTCAGATAAAATTAATAAATGCTATGCCGAGTGGCGAGGTGATGGCGGTGAGTCAGACATTTGCGAATCTGTGGAACCAGTCAGAAGTATTCCGGAAAGAATCTGATGGTGCATTTGATGTGCGAGCGGGTCGGCTTTTAAAATACTGGGAGGGGCACTCGCCGAGCTCATTTAGTCCTGATGATACTGACTGGGTGGAAGCATTTAATGACTACAAATATTCCGAATATCGACTCGATGGACTTGAATTGCTTGCCGTGAAAAATGGAGCGGCGATTGATTTTTCTGCCATCATCAAGGGCTATGCTGTGGATCGAGTGGCTGAGACGCTTGAATCTACTTGGGGAATTCACCGTGCGCTCGTCATAGCAGGGTCGAACGTGGTGCGTGCACTTGATCCGCCCGGCGAAGCTGCTGGGTGGAGGCTGACTGTTGGTTCAGTCGAGCAGCTGTTGTGTCGCTCGGCATTGGCGAGCAGGACGAGGGTTAAGAATAGCCTGCCTATTGTTGATGCGCGTACAGGCGAAGCATTCGACAGAGAAGGGGTAGTCCGTGCGTTGGCCGCTTCTGCATGTGAAGCACAATACTTGTCGCTGATGGGCGCATTACTTAGTCCGACAGAGCTGGCTGGCCTTATCGGCGAGAGTGGCCAGCGCGGTCTGTGGTTAATGAATGACCAGCGCCTGGGCGCCTTTAGCGAGGCGACTTAGTGTAACGGTTCACTGCTTAATCATATTCTCGATATCAATCTGCAATTGTTCGCGATTGTTTGAGAAAAGAAAAATATCTGAAGAAATTCGAGTAAGCGCGAGGGCGAGCATTTCTTTAGGCGGGCGACGAGTAGCCATTAAGCGACGGAGATAAACCTCAACATCGGTCGCAACTTCAGGGTGGTTGATTTTTAATTTAACGATTTCCAGCAGGATAGCTTGGTTGCTCTCATTGGCCAAGTGAGCTTCGATGAGCATATTATTGGCTTCTTGATAGCGCTTGGCGGCAATCAGTTTTTTACCAGAAGTAACCAGCAGGGAAGGAGGTACATTACGATTTTGAATCAAGCGGTGAAGATTGATTGAAGCAATCTCTGGCTGGTTGTCCGCAAAGTAAGCAATCGTACGCAGGGCATCCAATGCGATGCTGATGTCCTGCAACCATTGTTGTTTTTCGTTCTGACTTAAGAATTCGTTGATTAGCAAGATGGCCTCATGAGCGTGTCCGTCATTGATGAGACACTCAGCGTGAGTGAGGATGAATTTGTACCGATTCTGGAAGCGATTCTCGTTGGCCCAGTCGAGCAGTCGCTTGGTTAATTTAGGTTGAGTGCTATCGTTGCCATACTGTGCCAACTCTAACATTGCTTGTGCGTTTTTGCCGTAGTTCTTGATTAGGCTTTCGATGCGTTCCGCACGAAGGGCAGCGTTCTCTGGTCCGGGCATCAAGTAGAGCAACTGAATCTTTGGTGCTGGTTCGTTGGGTGAGCGAATAATAATCAGATCAACGCAGTCGCGAGCGGCGGCGATATCGCCATTATCTTTTAACCACTTAGCGTTGATTTCAACCAGTCGAGTGACTTCGGGGTATTTTTGTGCAGCGGTGCTGATTAATTTAATAGCCTCTTTTCTTTCGCCGCTCTCCCAGAGTAATTGGCAGCCAATTAAGAAACCCTCAGGTGTTGTTTCGAGTCCGTATTTCTTAATCAAATTACCCGTCTCGGTGTAATAGCCGCGCAAGAAGTGAGCTTGGGTGTTAGAGATTTTAAGCCCCATCTCGACATCGGGATTGAGGTCTTTTTTACCTAAGAACTTATTTGCACATGCAATGATGCGGGCGTCTTGGTCGTAGGCAAAGCACTTGGCAAGGTAGGCCGAAAAGTGCTCTGGGTCGTTGATTGAGAAGTCGAGTGAGTTGTCGAGAATGGTGAACGCGTCAATCTGACGTCCGATGTTGAAATAGAGTTCGGCCGCTAGGCGCTGTGCTTCCCCGTTGCGTGGAGAAAGCATGGCAGCGGTACCAATGTACCGTGCAAAGCCCATATAGTTTTGTCGTCCTAATTCAGCTTTTGCGGATTTGAAATAGAAGTCCCCTTTATGTGCAAGGTGGGAGAGTCGGCCGTAGGATTGAGTTTCGTCGAGTTCAACCAGGTTGCGTCGCTCCCGCGCTTGAACCTCTTCGTTGTTCAAGGTGGAATTGATGAGTGAATTAATTGCTGAATCTGTAAAATAGAGGTAAGCATCGCCGCGTCGGGTCGTTGTGATGCCATTCATGTAACGCTCACGGAAATAAAATAGTTCCGATGATGCTATCCAGATGAGAATGAGCAGGAATGGAGAAAGGAGGTAAATTCGGCGCCAGTTAAGACTATAAATTTTCTTTTGATAGCCGATCTGTTGTACGAAAATCGTGCCTAAGAAGATAGTATTTGAACTCTTCCGTTCTGAGCTGCTGCCGTAAATATAATTAGGCTTTTTCTCCATCGGACCTTATTAACCAAAAATCACTTCCCCATAGCAAGTGTTGAGTCGGTATTTTAGATTAACTCCCTGAGCTTATTCAGCGAATCCAAGGCGGGTAGGCAGGTTTTACCCACGCAAACCTCATATCCTTTTACTGCACTGTCAGACTTAAGGAACACAGGTCGAAATGGTTTTTGATGGGCGGGTGTATCCGCATTTCCGTTGATAGCTTTTTGTAATTCATCGCACTCACGCGAGTGAGTAAACTTTATGCTCACATGTCCGGTCGCGGCTTGCGTTAAGCCTTGGAGCGCATGGGCAATGCCGCTTGGGACATTGCGAACGAGTCCGCTGTACGCGTACGAAAGTTCAGTGAATGCTTTGCCCCAAGATATGTCGTCGGTTAATACTTCAAGCGCAGATAAGGTATGGAGCAGCGAAGAATTTCCTGCCGGTACAGCATTATCGAACCAGTCTTTTTGGCGGACGGATAAATCGTCACGATTAGCTTCTACTAAAAAGTAGCCGACCGAATGAACGTCGCGAAATTGTTTTTCGATGCATTGCATAAGTTGCGTTGCACGATCGAGGTGGGGTGCCTTGCCTTCTCCCCATTCAGCAGTAGCGGCGAGATGAACTTCGGCTTCGGCCAACCAAGCGTAGTCGTTGAGACAGCCACTGCCCGTGAAAGTACTTTTATAGCCGACTGATTTGAGTTGGATGGTGCCACTGGCTTCCTTCACGCAATTTTTCCAGAGCGACTGCTCGATGTTGGCGGCGATTTTCCACCAGTCTTTTCGTCCAAAAATCCAACCGGCCTTGGCGAGATTTTTTGCGAGTAGCGCATTCCAGCTTAGGAGCGTCTTTTCATCACGCGTTGGTTGGATACGCTGGTTTCTGCGACTGAGTAATTGCGCGCGCTGTGGCTTGAGTGTTTCTCGGTCCGAGAACTTTCCACGTAATTTCAAAATATTTGACCCCTCAAAATTACCTTGATCGGTAATGCCGTAGGCAGCGGCGAAGGTGAAAGCTTTATCACCTAAGACTTCGACAATCTCTTTAGGTTTCCAAACGTAAGTGAGTCCTTCTTCGTGCTCAGTGTCGGCATCAATCGCCGCAGCAAAAAGCCCGTTCTCGATCGCCATTTCGCGTTGCAGCCATTCGATAGTTTCTTCGCAGATGCGTTGGTAGAGTGGATCGCGGTAGCGTGCCCACGCTTCGGCGTAAGTGCCAATGAGCTGCGCGTTATCATAAAGCATTTTTTCGAAATGCGGCACGGTCCAGTCGCGATCTACGCAGTAGCGGTGGAAGCCACCGCCGATTTGATCAAAGAGCCCGCCGCGAGCCATGGCGCCGAGTGTCACGGTGATTACAGCATCGAGACGAGTAGCGAGGCTGCGGTTATTATCAACTGCGGCAGTGCCACGAACGGAGAGGAGAAAGTCGATAGTTGATGGCGAAGGGAATTTAGGTGCGGCACCGAAACCGCCGTGAGTATCGTCGTGATTTTCGCACAAGCGTTCGGCGGCTTTAATTAAATCCTCATGAGAGGGTAGCGTACCATCAGCGTCGGGTGCTTGAGTGAGGTGCGTCAGATTTTTGGCAATGGCATCGGCATTGGCGGCTAACTCGTTTTTGCTCGTATGATAAAAGTCGGCTACGCGCATCAGCAATTGAGGCCATGGTACTTGGCCGTGACCGCGATCCTCGGGCGGGAAGTAAGTGCCGCCGAAGAATGGACGTCCGTCGGGAAGGCAGAAGCAATTGAGTGGCCAGCCGCCGTGACCTTGAATCATTTGCACCGCATCCATCATCAATTTGTCGACCTCTGGTTTTTCTTCGCGGTCGACCTTAATGCACACGAAGTGCTTATTCATTAACTCCGCTATCCATGGTTGGTCGAATGATTCACGTGCCATCACGTGGCACCAGTGGCAGGAAGAGTAACCAACGGACACGAGCACGGGCTTATCTTGAGCCTTAGCCGCGGCAAAAGCTTCAGGACACCAGGGCCACCAGTCGACTGGGTTGTCGGCGTGTTGTCGCAGGTAAAGGGAATGCTCGGATGAGAGGCGGTTAGGCACAGCGGTAGATTTACACAGTCCGTGCGGTGTGCAACCTCGACATTTTAAAGGCTTCGACTTGCAGGGAGGCGTGGGGTCGCCAAATCTCGTGGTCCGCCTCGCTGGGTGGATTGTTCGATGTCTATTATCCGCTTACTCGCCCCTAATGTAGCCAATCAGATTGCGGCTGGTGAGGTCGTGGAAAGACCCGCCGCAGTGGTAAAGGAGTTATTAGAGAACTCCCTTGATGCGGGCGCGACTCGCGTGGTCATTGATTTCTCCCGCGGAGGAAAGGCTTATATTATTATTGAAGATGATGGTAAAGGAATGATCCCGGACGACGCGCTAATGAGTTTGGAGCGACACGCCACGAGTAAAATCAGCGCAGCCGCAGATTTGGATCGTATTAATACTTTTGGTTTTCGCGGTGAGGCTTTGCCTTCGATTGCGAGCGTGGCACGTTTCACTTTACAGACACGAGCCAAGGATGCAGCTAACGGCGTTGAAATTTTAGTGAACGGCGGAAAAATTATTCATCAACGCGATCACGGAATGGCGGTGGGCACGCGTATTGAGGTATCTAATCTTTTTCACCCAGTGCCTGCGCGGCTTAAGTTTTTGAAGTCCGACGAAACTGAGGCCGCACATATTATTCGCCTGGTGCGACTCTATGCAGTGTCGCACCCGACTGTGGGCTTTTTATTGCGTGAAGATGGATGCGAGATTTTCCGCTCGCCTGGTAATGTGCCCGTGCTCGAGCGTGTGCGTGCTATTTGGGGTCGGCAGGTAGCCGACGAGGTTTCGTTGATGCCAGTGTTCGAGCGTTCAGGAATGCGACTCAGCGGACTGCTCGGTAAACCTGGTGTCAGTCGCGGCACTCGCCAAGATTTGGTCACAGTGGTCAATGGTCGCCCAGTCGATAGCCGCACAATGGCTTTTGCGCTTACCGAAAGTTATCATACCTTGATTCCTAAGGGTCGGTATCCGTTGGTTTTCGCTTTTCTTGAAATCGATCCAGCCTGGGTGGATGTGAATGTGCATCCGGCAAAGCGTGAGGTGCGTTTTCGCGACGAAGCCAGAGTGCGAGGATTCATTATCGAATCGGTGTTATCTGTTTTAAGATCCAGTGGCGGGGATGGATTACCGACTCAAACAATCCCGTCGATTACTCCTATCGTAAGTGTGGCAGCGCCCGCTTCGGTTCCGGTTATAAATCCAGCGATGCCAACGCCTAGGGTGCCTACACCACAAGTAAGTGTGCCCGTAGCAGCAAACACTTCATCGCCTTCTCCCGTACGACTTGGCTGGCGATTACTTTCGCGTGTACGTGAAGAGAGAGCTGTATTTGAAACCCCAACAGGTCTGGCTATTTTAGATATCGGAGCGGCCCACCAACGTATTCTGTACGAATCGATTCTTAAACAGTTTTCGGACGGAACAGCCGTGAGTCAGCCGCTTTTATTGCCACTGAGTTTAGAATTAGAGCCTTTGCCTGCAGCTGTATTGAAGGAGCGAATGTCATTATTGGTTTCCGCAGGATTTTCTTTTGAAGAATACGGCAGAAATTTTTGGCGACTCGAGTCTTTACCGGCCTGGTTAAATCCCGCTGATGCGCTTAGCTTTATTCGTGATACATTAGCCGAGATGGCGCGTCGTGAAGGTGATTTCGGCCGACCTGCATTAGCATATGATGCATTAGCAAAACTCGCGATTCAGAAGGCCCGTCGCAAAGGTGATGCGTTTACCGATGCCGAGCTTTTGGAATTGCTGCAGGCGTTGTTTAAAACTTCGCAGCCATCCACGGATCCGCGAGGTCGTCGCACTTATATTGAGTGGACTGACGCTGATTTAGGTCGTCGCTTCGGTTAACGCCGTCGGCCGCGATTCCGCTTCGTTGCACTCGCAGGTTTTCCGCTACGGAGGGCTTCGATTTGGTCGCGAAGTTGTGCAGCCTTTTCAAATTGAAGTTCGTCGGCTGCTGAAAGCATTTCTGCTTCCATGTCTGCTAGCACCTGAGCGACGTCGTGATCGCTCGTACCTTCGGCGACCGCAAGTACATCTTCTTCCTCATCAACCAGGCTTTCTTCGATAGCGCGAACAGTTGATTTAGGCGTGATGCCGTGTTTGAGGTTGTAGGCCGCCTGTCGTTTGCGTCGGTCACCGCATATTGCAAGAGTCCGCGTGAGCGATTTCGTCATCACGTCAGCGTAGAGAATGACTTTTCCGTCCACGTGACGGGCGGCACGACCAGAGGTTTGAATGAGGCTGGTTTCACTGCGCAAGAAGCCTTCTTTATCGGCGTCGAGGATTCCGACTAAAGCCACTTCAGGTAAGTCGAGTCCTTCGCGTAATAAATTTACGCCCACGAGCACATCGAATTTTCCAGCACGCAAGCGACGCAGAATTTCAACGCGTTCAATGGCGTCGATGTCGGAATGCAAATATTCCACTTTCAATCCGTGTTCACGCATGAAGTTAGAGAGATCCTCTGACATTCGCTTAGTGAGTGTGGTGACTAAGGTTCGCCAGCCGCGAGCGGCGACTTGTTTAGCTTCGCCGATAATATCTTCGACCTGACCTTTAATAGGTCGGACTTCCATGACTGGATCCAGGAGTCCAGTTGGACGAATCACTTGCTCAGCAATCACGCTAGAAACTTTATATTCATGAGCCGCAGGTGTGGCTGAGACGTAAACCGTTTGACCCGAGATTTCGTCGAACTCCTGAGGCATCAGCGGACGATTTTCTAAGGCCGAAGGCAGACGAAAACCGAAGTCGACCAGCTTTTCTTTACGAGCACGGTCCCCGTGGTACATGCCTCCGATTTGTGAAACTGAAACGTGGCTTTCGTCGATGAAGATGAGTCGGTCCTTAGGGAAAAAATCTAAGAGGCAATGTGGGCGCTCGCCTTTGGTGCGGCCCGACATGTGCATCGAGTAATTTTCGATACCTGAGCAGAAGCCTGTTTCGCGCAGCATTTCCAAATCATGTTCTACGCGCATGCGAATGCGTTGGGCTTCGACGAGTCGATTGGCTTTTTCGAATTCTTGAACACGAACTTCGAGTTCGGCACGAATGGAGTCGGCGGCGGTCTTCACGCGTGCAGCGGAAGTCACATATTGATTCGCAGGATAGAGGTCGAAGTGGTCTAAAGCTTTGCCGGCCTTCACAGTGAGCGGATCCAGTTCACGAATATTCTCCAACGTATCGCCCCAGAATTCTAACCGAATGGCGGTTTCCATATAGGCTGGCCAGATGTCGATGGTTTCGCCGCGAGCACGGAAATTACAGCGTTCTAAAATGGCGTCGTTACGTGTGTATTGATTCGCCACCAAACGCGTGAGTAATTCATCGCGTTTGATGACAAGTCCGCGCTTCAACGGAATCATGAGCGCGAGAAAATCTTCAGGTGAACCTAATCCGTAAATGCAGGAGACGGAAGCAATGACGATAACATCGCGACGAGAGAGTAGGGCGCTGCTCGCGCTGATACGGAGTCGTTCGATATCTTCATTAATTGCCGAGTCTTTCTCGATAAAAGTATCGGTCGATGGCACGTAAGCCTCGGGCTGATAGTAATCGTAGTAACTAACGAAATACTCGACGGCGTTCTCAGGAAAAAAGTTTTTGAATTCGGAATAAAGTTGGGCCGCGAGGGTTTTATTATGCGAAATGATAAGCGCCGGACGCTGCTGACGGGCGATGAGGTTCGCCATCGTGAATGTCTTACCCGAGCCCGTGACGCCGAGAAGCGTTTGACGCATATTTCCAGCGCGGATGGAAGCATCCAGAGCCTCAATCGCTGTGGGTTGATCGCCTGTGGGAACGTAATCTGACTTTAAGCGAAACTCCATCGTCACTTAATCCAATCGACCGCGTGCGAGCCACTGCGGATCCACTTCGGAAAGGTTATTTACGATGCGATGGGCATTCTGTGGAACCAGGGCTTCGCGGGGGTGAGTTGTGGCAAGGGCGATGGTGATAAATCCGCCGGCGAGACCTGCTTGAAGTCCGGAGAATGAATCTTCGAAGACGAATGAGCGACTTGGGTCACCGCCAGCGAGAGCGCATGCCTTAAGAAAGACTTCTGGGTCAGGTTTACCGCGACTAACATCTTCACTTGCGACGGCACCTTGAAAAAGATGACCGAGGTCAAACAGCTCAAACGCCAATGCGAGATTGGCTTTATGCGTGGAGGTGCCGATGACGCATGGAATACCGAGTTGATTTAGTTGCGTGGTGAGTTCTTTTGCGCCGGGAAGTAAGCGAATATGTCCTTGGCGTGCGATGACTCGATAGTTCGCCTCCTTTTGTTGGGACAGTCTTCGAATCTCCGCCGGATCTTTAGACCAGCCTAAGATTTCCGGAATGATGATTTCGTTACGCTTGCCGAAGCCGCGTTTAAAATGGTCGGGCGGTAATGGCAGGTTTTCTTCGCGAGCGAGGGTTTGCCAGGAGCGTTCGTGGGCGACGGACGAGTCGATGACGACTCCATCCCAATCAAAGACGGCGACAGTGCGGGACATAATTAATGTTTATCCCAAGCGAGAGTGACTTTGACGGGGCGGTGCTCCCAGACATTCAGCGGGTCAAAGATTTGGCCGGGAGCTAAAATATTATTCGGATCGAGCGCCTTTTTAACTGCGAGCATCGCTTTGATTTCTGATGGCGAGTGTTGCAGTCGCAGGAAAGGAGATTTAGCGATGCCGATGCCGTGTTCGCCGGTGATAGCACCACCCAGTTCGACTACTTTTTTCATCACTTCATGAATTGCGGCTTCGGCTTTCTTGCAGTGCTCAGGATTATCACGGTCATACATGATATGAACGTGGAAGTTGCCGTCGGCTGCGTGTCCAAAGGTCGGCGTTGCCAAACCGATGCGATCGCGAATTTCGCGAGTATATTTGATCAGCGGTACGTAGCTGTGGAAAGGCACGACGATGTCTTCGTTTAATTTGGCATTACCCAGTGAGTACATCGCTTGTGAGCATGTACGGCGAATATCCCAGAGCGATTCGGCTTCCGCTTCGTTATCGGTTTCGCGATACGCCACAGCATAGGTCTTGATCCATTCGCGAATCTTTTGTGCGTCTTCGGCTAACACGGAAGGGTGGCCATCGATTTCGACCAATAGAATGGAGTGGGTTTCCTTGTTGCCCTTTAATTCATCGGTCGAAAAGACGCGACTGCCGCGACGTTTTTCAGCGGCTTCGACTGTTTGAGTATCGAGAAATTCAAATACTGCAGGATTCACGCGCGAACCCATGAGTTTTGCGGCCGCCTCAAGTGCGATTTCATCCGTGCGACAGGCCAGCAGGAACGTGCGGCGTGCAAGTGGCTTATTAACGAGTTTGATTACAGCCTTGGTGATGACACCAAGTGTTCCTTCGGAGCCAATCCACAGGTCGCGTAAATTAATTCCGCTGACAAACTTTCGGAGTGGAGCGCCCCAGCGAACTTTTTCACCGGTCGGTAAAAAACCTTCGAGGGCGTAAACGTGATCGCGCACTACACCATATTTCGCGGCGCGAAGTCCACCTGCGTTCGTGGCGATATTACCGCCGATACTGCAGTATTTTAATGATGATGGGTCAGGCGGGAAAAATAATCCATGTGGAGCGGCGAGCTCATTAATTTTCGCAGTGATGGCTCCAGGTTGGACGGTCGCCATTGCGGACACTGGATCGATTTCGATTTTATCCCAGTGGTCGAGGTGAATGACCCAGCCACCGTGAATCGGAGAACTTGCGCCCGTGTTGCCGGTGCCACGACCGCGAACGGTAACAGGCACACGATGTTGATTCGCTAATTTTAAAACTGTACCAATGTCGTCTTCCACGCCGGGGCGAATGACCGCCTCGGGCATGAAAGAAAGTCGCATGTTATCGAATGACGCAGCGAAGCACGTAGCCTCATCGGTCTTCACTTTCTCGGGGCCTAATGCAGCGAGAAGTGCTTTGGTTGCTTCGGGATGAGTTTGGACGGGTTTCATCACCCCGCCATCAAGCACGATTAGCCCAGTTCCGCAAGCCACGCCGTTGCTTCCGCATCGGATGGCATGCGCCAATCGCCACGAGGGGAAAGGGCAACCGAGCCAATCTTGGGGCCGTCGGGCATAGCGGAACGCTTATATTGCTGACTGAAGAAGCGGTTAAGGAAGTAACGGAGCCAATGTTTGATTTCGGCTTGGTCGTATTTTCCTGCGAAAGCGTGCTCGGCAATCCACTGTACTTTGGCGGGGCGGAAGCCGTTCCGGACAATGTGGAAGAGGAAGAAATCGTGCAGTTCGTAAGGTCCAACCAGCAATTCAGTTTGCTGCGTGATCTCGCCTTCGGAGCCGAGAGGAAGAAGCTCGGGGCTGACTGGGGTCGCAACAATGTCTTCGAGCAAGGCACGTTCGTTACCGACGTGACGGGCGTGGGCCGCCCAAGACACGAGGTGACGGACAAGGGTTTTGGGCACACCGATGTTAACGTGATACATCGACATGTGATCAGCGTTAAATGTGCACCAGCCGAGCGCGGCTTCAGATAAATCTCCGGTGCCGACTACAAAACCGCCGACCTGATTCGCTACATTCATAAGCACCTGAGTGCGCTCACGAGCTTGAGTGTTTTCAAAAGTCACATCGTGTTTGCCGATGGGATGTTGAATGTCAGCCAAGTGAAGTTCGACGGCCTTGGTAATAGAAATTTCGCGTGCGGTGATGCCGAGTGCCTCCATCAACTTCATCGCGTTTTGACGGGTGCGGATGGAAGTTCCAGGACCAGGCATTGTTACGCCGATGATGCCTTTGCGATCCAGTCCGAGGCGACCGAACGCTTCGAGCATCACGAGTAGGGCTAAAGTAGAATCAAGTCCGCCCGACACGCCGATGACAGCTTGGCGAACGCCCGTGTGGCGCAGTCGACGGGCAAGGCCAGTCGATTGAATTGCAAAAATTTCTTGGCTGTTTTCGTCGCGACGATGTGGATCGGAAGGAACGAACGGTTGCTGCGGGAAACGACGACGGAGCTTTGGAGCCGTGCCAGTGGGATGTCCGATTGTGAAATGAATCGGACGTGCTTGCAGTGTGCTTGGTGTGCCGAAGAAGGTGCTATTACGACGGCGTTCAGATTGTAATTTATCGACGTCGATTTGCGAAACGAGCAGCGAGAGTTCGAAGCGAAAACGCTCAGATTCGCCCAGAACTAAGCCATTTTCGGCGATAAGTCCGTGTCCGCTATAAACGATATCGGTACTCGATTCACCTGCGCCAGCAGCAGCGTAAACATATGCGGCGAGGCAGCGTGCGGATTGAGCACGAACGAGGTCGCGACGGTAAGCAGACTTCGTGAGTAGCTCATCGCTCGCTGAAAGGTTGCAGAGCAGGGTGGCACCTGCGAGCGCTTGTGCTCCGCTCGGAGGTTCAACGGCCCAGAGGTCTTCGCAGATTTCAATTCCGACTACGCAGTCAGGAACATCGGTGGCGTGGAAAAGTAAATCGATACCGAACGGAATTTTCTGTCCGTTTAATTCGATTTCTTTAACTGGCGCTACGCGACTCGAAGCGAACCAGCGTTGCTCGTAAAATTCTCCCGTGTTGGGAAGGTGAGTTTTAGGAACGATACCGAGAATGCGACCGTGCGAAATGAAAGCGGCGACGTTGAAGAGTCGACCCGACACCTCAAGAGGAAGTCCGACGAGGGCTGTGAGGTTCAGTCGAGCGGTCGCTTCGGTTACCTGCGTGAGGGCCTTGAGTGCACTCGTGAGGAGGGCACGTTGGCCGAAGAGATCGCCGCAGCTATAGCCAGTAAGACAGAGTTCAGGCAAAACGACGATTTCAGCGCCCTCGGTGGCAGCCTTTTCGAGGGCCTGGATGACCAGTTGGGCGTTAGCCGCAGGATCGCCTAGGCGTAGGGCCGGTGAGGCGGCCGCCACGGCCACGAATCCAAATGGGTGAGTCCGTTTTGGCATTTTTAGGCTCGGTAACGCTCATGTTCACCGTTGACCCTGTGGGTGGCAATCCGAAAGGTCTTCACATCCC
>CANCLQ010000015.1 GCA_947378845.1 Opitutia bacterium
GTGCCGATTCCGATTGGAGCTCCAGTGTTTCCTGGATTTAGGTGGGCGGTACGTTGCCACGGCTCGGACGAGGCCGGTCGGGTCGCACCTCCCGTATATTATGTTCGTAGGAGACGGAGGCTGCCGCGGTTGTCGAACACTGCAGGGGACAATCAACATACCAAAGGCTGGGCCTAAAAGCAAGTCGGTCTGCTATTATAAATGAAACGGGCCGCACTTGCGTGCGGCCCGGGCTATGACAGCCAACAACGATAAACTTATTCTGCAGAAACTCCTTCGCCGGCGCCAGCGGCGAGCGTCATGCCGCCCACCACTTGCACTTTTTCGAGGATGATTTTTTGCAGCTCTTCAATGACCTTTGGATTCTTGGCGAGGTAGTCTTTAGCTGCTTCGCGACCTTGACCGATGAGTTGGCCATTGTACGCAATCCATGCGCCCTTCTTCTCAAGAATCTTATGTTCGATGCCGAGATCGAGAACCGAGCCAGTACGCGAAATGCCTTCGCTGTACATGATGTCGAATTCGCACTCGGTGAAAGGAGGGGCTACTTTATTCTTAACGACCTTAATCTTAGTGCGATTACCGATCACCTTGCCGGTAGGTTCTTTGATTTGTCCGATACGACGAATATCGACGCGCACCGATGAGAAGAACTTAAGGGCGCGACCACCGGGAGTGGTTTCTGGGCTACCAAACATCACGCCGATCTTTTCGCGGATTTGATTGGTGAAGATACAGATACAATTGGTTCGGCTGATGGCAGCGGTGAGGCGGCGCATCGCTTGGCTCATCATGCGGGCTTGAACACCGACAGTGGCGTCGCCCATCTGACCATCGAGTTCTTGTTTAGAAACAAGGGCAGCAACGGAGTCGATAACTACAACGTCAACAGCACCCGAGCGGATAAGTGTCTCAACGATGTTGAGTGCGTCTTCGCCAGATTCAGGCTGAGAAACGAGAAGGTTATCGAGATCAACGCCGACAACTTTTGCATAGCGAGGATCGAGCGCGTGCTCGACGTCGACGAAGACCGCATTTCCGCCTTGGCGTTGAATTTCGGCGATGATGGAAAGACAGAGAGTCGTTTTACCGGAAGACTCAGGGCCAAATATTTCGACAATACGTCCGCGGGGGAGGCCGCCGACGCCTAAGGCGAGATCGATCGCGACGGAGCCAGTTGAAACGGTCGACACCTGCATCTTGGTGGCATCGCCCATGCGCATTAGGGTGCCGTCACCGTATTGCTTGTTGATGGCCGATAAGGCGAGGTCGAGGGTCTTGCGCTCCGCAGAGGCGGTTGCGGCTTTTTCTTTGGCTGAGCTTTCGGCTTTGGTGGTGGACATGGGATTAATTTGGATGAGATGGCTAAACTGGCAACCGAACGGACGCTGGCAAGTAAAATGAACATTTGTTCACTACTTTCTTTAACCCATTCGATTTGGGGTACTTCAGTAGGAAAACCTTCTATTATATGGGCTTTAAGCCCGTAAATCATAGCCAAAGGCGTCAGATATCGGGTCGCCGCTTTCCGTTTCCAAAACTGCCGACTGGGCCCTAGGGTAGACGGTAATGAAGCTTTATTTGATACGCCATGCCCATGCCTTGCCGGGGGAGGTGGATGAGGTTCGCCAGCTCTCGTCGAAGGGCCGGCGTCAGGTTCGCGACTTAGCTAAAGCTCCCGTAATGGAGGCGATCTCAGCAGTCCGTGCGATTGAACACAGTACATTGGTACGCGCATTCGAAACAGCTCAGCTTCTCCAAAAGTATTTTTCGTCACGGACTCCTTTGCGTAAATTAGAAGGCATCGCGCCTGATGATTCGGCTGAAGTTACGGCGCGTATTTTGGTGAAGTCGTCGCGCTCGCGATTAATCATTGGTCACAATCCGCATCTTTCTATTCTTGTGGGATTATTTCTGGGCCTCGAGCAGGGTGCTGAAAGTATTAAATTTCGGAAAGCTGGTATGGTTGCGATAGAGCGTCTGAGCCGGCCCACAACTAAGCACCCCTTCGGAAAGTGGCGCTTACTCTGGATGGTGGTTCCATCTAATGACACTGCGAGTTCTTGACTGTTAACTATCTAAGATAAACTCTGCCTTGTGTTTGAAACACCCAGACATCGATTGATTTGGTCGGCCGTAGGTTTCATGCACCTAGCCGCTTTTGCCTGTGTGGTTGCAACAGGTTCCAGGTCTTCACGCTTAGAAGAAACAAATGAAGGCGGGCTGATGCTGGTTGTGTTGGAGGATGAAGCGATTGTTCAACCCGGAGAAGTGCAACAGGGCGTGGCACTCGGTAAGGGTGCAGTTGTGGCCGAGCCGGCGGTATCAAATTTGCCAGTGGCACCAACAGTAGTCGCTCAACCGACAGCTTCGACTGCGGTTCCCGCCGCCGTTGCTCCCTCTTTACCTCAGGCGAAAGTTGAAAGTCGTGGAGTGGTGCCAGCTGTATTTACGCCGCCCGCATTTGTTCTTCGCAAGGAGCCCATCTATCCCGAGAAAACACGCCGAGCGGGAATTGAAGGGCGAGTGGTTCTCAAGATATTTATTTCAGCAACAGGTGCGATTCGTTCGACGGAAGTGCTGGTGAGCTCTGGGAATCAAGCACTGGATCAATCGGCATTACAGGCCGTGCGTGCGTCTAGATTTAGTCCCGCACTTTCAGACCATCTCCCCGTCGAGTCCCACGCTACTGCCAGTTACCGTTTTGAATTAAGGTAACTTGGGTCGGTGCCGAGCAGGAGGGCACGGAAGTTCGACCAATCTCCATCGCGGATGCTGCGATCCATCACAACTTTGGTAACTTGCGGCAAATGATGATCAGCTTCGTCGCTTCCATAATACACCGACCACAGGCAGCGTCCGCTTGTCGGAAGCATGCTAAAACGAATGTCTCCGACTAAGATTCCTGTATCGGTTAAGGTGTAGGCATTCCAACTTTGCGTGAATTGAGAAAAGTCCTGAATGATTTTTTCGCCAAAGGTGCCAGCAGCAGGATTGCCGGCCGCCGCAGGCGACCAGGCTGTATGAATATCACCGAGGGCAATTTGAGAATCGGTCCCGGGCAAATTACGCACAGCAGCAACGTGCCATTGTCCTTTTTCGAGCCAGATGACGCGCCAAAGAATTAAATTAGAAATCGTGGGCTTGATGGCTAATCGTTCCGGTACGATTTTTTCCGCCACAAAATATTTACGGATAGTATTCTCTGCGCGATGGTGCTGCCACACGCCGAGCAGTGCGTACGATGAAAACCAAATTAGTCCGTAGCTCGCCCATTTCTTTGAGCCTTGTTTTAATGCGATGATGGTCAGTACGAGTAGTGGCAGGGTGGCAAAGATATCTACGATCGGCAGGCAGTCCCACGCGTACCTTATATTATTAATAGGCCATAATAGCATCGTGCCGTAACTGGTGCAGCCATCGCAGAGAAGGTGCGTCAGCGCACCAGCAAACGCAGGGAGCAGTAAACTGCGCCAAGGAATCCAAGGCTGATTAATCCACCGGAAAAATCCGACAGTAATGAAGGCGCTTAATACAGCCCACACGGGCATGAAGGCGAAACTGTGCGTGAAATGTCGGTGCCATCGAAACGAGACCAATGGATCATCGGCATTACGGATGAAGACATCTAGGTCGGGCGCTTCTGCGGCTAGAAGCGCAGCAACTGCAGCAGCGGGCAATGAGCCGCCGCGTTTGGCAACCATCACGCCTACGGAGAGACCCAGGGCGGCGTGAGTGAGATTGTCCATGGCGTGATTTTACAACGCCAGCGACAATAGGGAAGCGGAAGTTTAGTGAATCGCATCCCAGCATTCGTGCAGATTGAAGTTCGATGCCTTGACGGTGAGAAGGGTCGTGGTCAGTTTAATGTTCTACCCCAACCTTATCTATGCGCTTTGGCCTTAATACTTTTCTCTACACTTCACCTTTCACGAATAAGAGCGTGGGACTTTTTAAGAAGATGAAGCGCTGGGGGTTTGATACTGTAGAAATTGCGATTGAGGATCCGAAGCACATCGACGCCGCGCTGGTTAAAAAAGCCGCTCATCGTGCGGGGCTTGCAGTTGGATCAGTGTGCGCGGCGATGGGACCTGGCCGAGATTTTCGCGGAAGCGAATCGGATCAGAAAACTGCGATGAAATATTTGAAGGCCTTGGTGGACTTAGCGGTTGTTTTAGAAAGTCCGCGCGTAATCGGACCCATCTACTCCGTGGTCGGGCGCGTAGGTGCGCATGACGATAAAACCAAAGCGCTACATTTTAAATTAGTCGTTAAGAATCTTAAAAAGTTAGCGAAGTACGCCGAACAAAAGCATATCGAATTATGCGTTGAGCCACTGAATCGATTTGAAACTGATTTCTTAAATACCAGCGACCAAGGTTTGCGCTTATTGAAGGCGGTAGGTTCCCCCGCACTAAAATTACACCTCGATACATTCCACATGAATATCGAGGAGAAGAATCAAGCTCAGGCTATTTTAAAAGTCGGCAAACAGCTCGGACACTTCCATGCGTGCGGAACGGATCGCGGCGTACCCGGAGCCGACTCTTTGGATTGGAAGTCGATTGCCGCCGCCCTTAAGAAAATTGGTTATAAGAATGATATTGTAATCGAATCGTTTACGCCTGACGTGAAAGTAATTGCGAAGGCGGCAGCGATTTGGCGCAAGATCGAGCCCCGCCGCGACGACATTCCAGTGAAGGGCTTGAAGTATATGCACCGTCACTTTAGTTCGAAAAAGTAGGCGAGTGACTTGACCTCGGCGGACTCGTAGTGAAGTTGCCCCATGAGCAAAACGTATGCAGTGATTGGTGGTAATAGCGGAATCGGCTTAGCCGCAGTACAGCGGCTGAAGTCCGCAGGCCACCACCTACATGTCGCGGGACGCAAAGTAGAAGCGCTGGCTGACGCACAGGTCTCCACACAATTTTTTGATGCCGCATCGGCTTCCGCGTTAGTTTGGCCCGATAAACTCGACGGCCTGATTTATTGTCCAGGCACCATTCAGCTGAAACCTTTCCACCGATTAACGGCTGAAGATTTTCAAAAAGATTTTCAGATTAATGTCTTGGGCGCAGTCGCAGCTTTGCAGTCGGCTCTGCCTGCGCTGAAGGCTTCGGGCAATGCCTCGGTAGTTTTATTTTCAACGGTGGCTGTTGCGCAAGGCATGCCCATGCATGCGAGTATTGCGTCAGCTAAAGGCGCGATTGAGGGACTGACAAAAAGTTTAGCCGCTGAATGGGCGCCACTGATTCGAGTGAATGCTATTGCGCCTTCGTTGACGGATACGGCGCTGGCTTCATTCTTATTAAATTCGGATCTAAAAAAAGAAGCTGCCGCTAAGCGCCATCCCTTGCAGCGCATTGGCGCACCAGATGACGCCGCTCAGCTGGTTGAATATTTATTATCGGATGCGGCGAAGTTTATGACTGGCCAGATACTGCATTGGGACGGCGGACTTTCTTCGGTGCGCAGTCTGTAAAACAAAAAAGCCCCGCCGGAAAATTTCCGACAGGGCTTAGTGGTCGTGCTGAATTTATCTTAGATTAAAATCAGCGTTGGCTCTTCGAGAATCTGTTTAAGCGCTTGCAGGAATTGTGCGCCATTAGCGCCATCCACTACACGGTGATCGCCCGAGAGGCCGATCGCCATACGCTGGCCAATCACCACACGGTCATTCGCATCGACGACGGGTTTCTTAATGGTCGCACCCACAGAGAGAATGGCGGCGTTAGGTGTATTGATGATTCCGTAGAAGCCAGTCACGCCGTACATACCGAGATTAGTTACGGTGAAGGTTGAACCCGACATTTCTGCTGGCGAAAGTTTCTTTGAGCGTGCTTTCGCGATGAGGCCCTTGGCGTCGACTGCGATATCGCGTAATGACTTTGAATGAGCATCGCGGATAACAGGTGTCACTAAGCCGTCTTCAAGTGCCACGCCGAAAGCGAGGTGAACGGCGGAGTGTTGGCGAATGCTTGTGCCTGCCCATGATGCGTTCACTGCAGGAACACGACGAAGGGCTTCAGCCGAGGCCTTAAGGATGAAATCATTCACCGAAAGTTTTAATCCGGCTTCGGCACTCGATTCAGCCAAGCGCTTATTGAGCGTTTCGCGGAGCGCGAGAAGGGGCGCTGCATCTACTTCGACTTCGAGGTAGAAATGAGGAACGGTGTTTTTCGATTCAACTAAGCGGCGAGCAATCGTTGCGCGCATGCCGCTGACAGGTGCGTCGGAATCAGGCTGAACGCCTTTGCCGTCAGCGGGAGGGGCGACGGCGACATTGATTGGACCAGCAGGCGCAGCAGCGACAGGTGCATTCGCTGCGGCATTTACATCACGACCGACAACGCGACCGCCGGGGCCGGTGCCGCTGAGCGCTGCAACGTTGAGCGCAGCTTTCTCTGCCATACGTTTGGCGTAAGGTGAGACCTTGGTGCGACTTCCGTCCGACTGAGCAGCGACAGGCGTGCTTGAAGACGCGGGCGCTTCAGGGATGCAAGGGATGCCCGTCGATTCTGGAATAGCTGGTGCGGAAGCTTTTGGTGGTGCAGCTTTTTTAGGCTCTGGTGCGGCTTCGCCTTTTTTTCCAATAGCACAAATAGGTTCGCCTACGGGCAGTTGGGATCCGGCGTCAGCGTAAATTTTCAGAATGGCACCTGGTACGGTGCAGGAAAGTTCCATCGTTGCCTTATCGGTTTCGATCTCAGCGAGGATGTCGCCGAAGGCCACGGTTTGGCCTTCCTTAATGTTCCATTTTACAACGGTGCCCACCGACATCGTGTCGGAGAGTTTAGGCATATCAATAATTTCGGCCATGGGAGAAAAGTTAGGAGTTAGGCGAGAATCTTGAGTGCCGCTTCGACAACGCGAGCGGGGTAGGGAAGTTGGAGGTCCTCAAGTTTCTTCGAGTAGATTTGCGGCGCATCAATCGAGGAAACGCGACCAATAGGAGCATCGAGTTCATCGAAGGCGCGTGCCTGAATGAGGTAAGCGATTTGTGCATCCACTCCGCAGAATGGTTTATTTTCTTCAACGAGAAGAGCACGATGAGTTTTGCGAACTGATGCGAGAATGGTTTCTTCGTCGAGCGGACGGATGGAGCGAAGGTCAACGACTTCAACGCTTACGCCGTGTTCCTTTTCTAAAATCTCTGCTGCTTTGAGCGAGGTGATTACTGCGCGACCGTGTGCGACGATTGTGAGATCAGTGCCTTCGCGTTTGATATCAGCCACACCAATTGGTACGATGTAATCTTCATCGGGCACTTCACCTTTATCATTATAGAGAATGGTATTCTCCATTACGTAGACGGGATCGTTGTCGCGAATCGCAGCCTTCATTAAGCCCTTCGCATCGTAAGGAGTCGCAGGGCAAACTACTTTGATGCCAGGGTGAGAGGCGAGAATGGCTTCGGGTGTGTGCGAGTGTGTTGCACCAACATTGGTGCCACCATTTGCAGGTCCGCGAATTACGATGGGGCAATTAATGAGACCGCCCGACATATAGCGGATGTTGCCGGCGTTGTTCACGACTTGGTCGAAGGCCACGTATGAGAACGACCAGAACATTAATTCCATCACCGGGCGAATGCCCAACATAGATGCGCCGATGCCGAGTCCGATAAAACCTGCTTCAGAAATTGGAGTGTCGACGACGCGCTTCGGACCAAATTCTTTTAGTAATCCTTCGGTGACTTTATAGGCACCGTTGAATTGAGCGACTTCTTCGCCCATGATGACGACGTTTTCGTCACGCTTGAGTTCTTCGCGCATTGCGGCGCGAAGGGCTTCGCGGTAGGAAATAACAGCCATGAAAGTTTTTTTGAAAAAGGGTTATTCGAAAATGATGGTGCCGCGACTGGTGGTCTTGGGACCGCGGTTATCTTCTTCCCAGTAGATGTGCTTAGTGATGTCCGCCACTGTGGGCTCGGGAGATTCATCGGCAAACGCAGCGGCCGCATCAGCTTCTTCCATTGCTGCAGCATTGATTGATTCCACTAGCTCTTTGGTGAGCACGCCTTCGTTAAGGAGTTCTTTTTCAAAGAGGAAGACGGGGTCTTTGGTTTCCCGGTAGCCCTTCACTTCTTCTTTGTCGCGATAAGTTTTGTCTGGGTCCGACATCGAGTGTCCGAAATAACGATAAGTGAAAATTTCTAGAATCGTTGGCTTGGATTCTTCGTGAGCTCGCTTGAGGGCGATCGCGGTCTTCGCGCGGACTTCGTAAACATCGTGACCATTCACAACATCCCAGGCCATGTTGTATCCCTCGGCGCGTTTCGCTAAGCAGCCAGGGTGTGCGGTTGAGCGCTCTTGCGATGTGCCCATTGAGTAACCGTTATTTTCGATAACGAAGATGATAGGTAGATCCCAGAGTGCGGCTAAATTGTACGCCTCGTGAACGGCACCTTGATTGATGGCGCCATCGCCCATGTATGTGAGGCATGAACCTTTTTGTCCGCGATATTTAACAGCGTAAGCCAGGCCAGTGCCAAGAGGCGCTTGTCCGCCGACGATTCCGTGTCCGCCCCAATAATTTTTATCCGGTGCGAAGTAGTGCATCGAGCCGCCTTTGCCCTTCGAGCAGCCTGTGACTTTGCCTGTGAGTTCGGCCATACATTCTTTCATGTTCATGCCGACGAGTAGGCCGTGAGCGTGGTCGCGGTAACCGGTGATGATGTGGTCGAATTTTCCGAGTAAAGAAATGGTGCCAGCGGCTACAGCTTCTTGGCCGACATACAGGTGGAGGAAGCCGCCGATTTTGCCTTGTTGGTAAGTGCGAATACAGCGTTGCTCGAAATGACGAACCCGCGCCATTTTTGTATAGAGAGCAATTTTATCCGCCTTGGTGAGCGAAGCGTTGACGGGATCCTTGGCGTACTCCGAAGGTCCGGCTGGTCTTTTCAAAGACTCAGGATGTGTGATGACAGCATTCTTGGCCACGGTGATTGGTTTGCTTCGATTGGAGGGGTCTGGGCGGGAAGGTCAAGCGAACCCGCCTAAGAGGGGAATAGACTTGACCCGTTAGCCAAGCCAACACCCTTTCTTTTATCTTTTTTAAGACACCTCGCCTAAACTCCATGGAAGAAAACACTGAGGTTCAGATTCGTGAATTTACCGTCCAAAACCGGATGGGTATCCACACTCGTCCGTCCGCCCAAATTGTGCGATTGGCTAATCGTTATCCCGATGTCGAAATCTCTGTCGCCAAAGACGACGAGGTCGTAAACGGAAAGAGCATCATGGGATTAATGATGCTCGCTGCTGGCCAAGGCTCGCGCCTCAAGTTTTCGGCATCAGGAAAAGACGCCGCTCAGTTTCTGACTGAGATGGAAGCACTCTTCTCACGTAAATTCGACGAAGCTTAATTTATGGGAATCTTCTTAGCTGGATTAATGTTCTTCGCTGCAAGCGGTGACGCACCGAAGGCTACTGAGATTTTAAGGGATGATGAAGTCCCTAATTACTTGGTCAGCGCGGGTGATCGTGCGGAGTGGGGTAGCGCCAAGCAACAAGACGAAGCAGGTAAAAAACGTGTGCAGACTGGAAACAGTATTTTAAATGCACCACGAGCGACGACTGTGAGCGCAGGCCAGGAAACCCCCGATCAACTGAAAGCACGTGCACAAAAAATCATTAAAGAAGGCGAAGACCAGAGCGCTCGCGCAATGCCCTCGATTGAACGCCTACGAAAAGTCGCGGTTGCTCGATTCCAAGAATTAACCAAGACTGTTAACCACGAGCAGCCTTTGAAGCAGACGCTGTGGAAGGACTCGCTCTTGCAGTCGTCGATTCGCTTACAAAAAGTCGCTCGCGATAAGGGCTATAAAACCCAGCATTTATTGGGTTCTATGACGATTCTGAGTGCCGATAAAATTTATCGGACACCCGTAATTACTAAGGCACTTCGTGAGGCTTGGGTGAAGGCCGACGCAGCTGCATTGTCGCCCGTGCCCAATGGTGGTTATGTTTTTAAGCGAGAACCATCGAGTTCTGTTCCGCAGTTTTCGTCGGAGTGGACGGTCCCAACGGCTGCGGGTCAGGCTGCACTGATTTGGGCCGAGGTTTATCCTTTGACTGCCGATAATGCTGCCGGACTTTTGATCGTACGCATGGCTGACGCTTTCACATTGCGTGTCGTTGGTTCGGAAGTTTACTTAACAACCATGGGTCCGGCGGAATCATTCCCGAAGACATTCACCGCAGCGATCACTTTGAAGGATGAAAAAAGCTACTTACAAGGAGATGGAGTGGCATCTTATGAGAGCGGCTCCAATCCTGTAGGCGTGGCACTTATGCGACACCTTTGCGTGCGTTTCGGTAATTTAGGCGTCGGTGCTAGTCAGTCGCTCTTTGATTTGCTGGGCGGCGATACGCCAAGCAATGATGGCGCAAAAATTTCTTGGAAAGTTTCGCCACAGCCAGCGACTGGCATAACAAGATCGTTTAAGGTCAGCGGAAAAATGCCGGATGGGTCTAGTGTCGCTGTTGCTGACCTGAATCTGAAGCTAGAAAATACAACGCCTGCGGCTAAGCCCGCCGGTAAGTAAGCTTAAGCTTTTTTCTTCGAGGCTTTAAGTTCGGCCAGAGTTGCTCGCTGTAATTTCTTCACTTTGCTCGCGGCCAGAAGTTGGTGAGCGCGACTCATGCGATCAATAAATAAGACGCCTTGGCAATGATCGTGCTCATGCTGAATGCAGCGAGCGAGAAGCCCTTCGCATTCGAGTGTATGCGCTACGCCGTCGGCATCATGGAATTGGAGCGTCGCACGCTCGATTCGATTCACGTCGCCCGTGATGCCAGGAAAAGATAGGCAGCCTTCAGTGTAGATTTCTGCGGGCCCTTCGGGAATCGTCACCTTTGCGTTGGCGACAAGCAGCGGCATGATTGATTGAGCATCCACTTTCTTCCCGTCATAGATGGGCTTGTTTTCTTCGTCGCAGATATCGACGACGAAAAGTTGGAGGCTCAGGCCGATTTGCGGTGCGGCGAGGCCGATGCCTTTCGCTGCACGCATCGCTTCGAGCATGGTATTGCCAAGCATGCGTAAAGACGGGCCAAACTCACGCACGGCTTCCCCCTTTGTGCGCAGCACAGGGTGGCCATAATGATGAATTGGGTGAGCCGACATTGGCCCACCCTAAGCAAAAACTACGACGGTCAACAGACTATTTTTTAGCTTTAGAGAAGTCGCCGTTTTCGCAGGCCTTAATGAAGCTTTCTGTACGCTTTCTTAAGAGATTCCATTTGTCACGCAGGTGCTGAGATTCTTCACAGGTGACTTCTTGATCTTCGACGGCGCTGACCACTTCGGTGATGAGCATGCTAATTTCTTTAATCAGGGCATTTGATGCACGCGTTAGTTCGGGTGCAACCGAGTGAGCTTCATCGCGAAGAAAATGTCCGCCCGCCTTGTGTGCGAGCCAATCGACAATTCGATCATCGCCGGTGGCGACGATTAATTTGGCTACGCGATCTAGAGGATTAGGTTGACCGCTACCTTTGCCTTTCGGGGGCTCGCGCCATTTATAAAGTAGGGAGGTCGACACTTCGATGGCGTCCGCAATTTTTTTATGCACGTCGAGTTGTCCGCCGTCGCTCGATTTGGATGCCAAAGCTTTTCCGGCAAAGGTTACCGCCTCTTGAACCACTATATGAGGCTCTTTGACGTGTGTTTGGCGATGTGACTTCGATTTTTTGCTCATTAGGTAAAAGTTGTATGTACCAGTTGAGCGGTTTTTTGGCAATACGCAGGGAGTTATAATTGCATCAAAATATTATATTAAGTCTTGCTCATCTTTGGTCACAGGGTCGTATCCATTTTAACACAACTTTGACAAATCAAACGCTAGTGCTTGCCCTCCAACGTTAACAAATAAGACTACCTCCATGGACGAGTTCCTCGTATACATCCTAACTTTCTCAATTGTTACGCTTGGCGTCGTCGTTGCCCTCCGCAGTTGGTTAAACTCGCGCCGCTCGCGTGGAAGTTCTAGTCGTTCCTATCGTCGATCTTCGTCTCGCCGTCACCGCAGAGGCCGGCATCGTTCATCTCGACGCGGAATGCGGAGCAATCGCCCTATTTGGAGGCCTTTTGATCAGCGTTCAAATGAGAATCCTGAGGCAGGCGGTCCACCGGATAATCCGCCTCAGAATTAGAGTTAGTTTTTAAGTACGCGGACCGCGAAGTAGGGCGCGGCGCAGCATAACACGATTGCTGCACCCGATGGCATGCCAGCTACATAATAAGATAAATATAGGCCTGTCGCCCCGCCAATAATTGCAAAGCCGGCGGCCCAGATCATCGCTTCGGACAAGCATTTCCCGAGCCTGATTCCTGTCGCGGACGGTATCACGAATAATGCAGTCGTGAGCAACGCACCAACGAGTCGAACGCTTGCAACGGCCGCGATGGCGATGAGCACAAGTAAGACCGCTCTGAGTAATGACGGTTTTGCTCCGATTAAATTGGCGTACTCTTCGTCGAATGATGCCAGCTCGAGTTCTTTATGTAAGATTCGGAGAACTAAAACGACGAATAGGCTCGTGGCTGCGATGAGTACCAAATCTCCAGTCCCAACTGAAACGATGCTTCCAAAAAGCAGTCCAGTGAAGTCTCTCCAGGCGTGGCCGACCGACATTAGGGCGATGCCTAGAGCGAACATAACAGAAAGCATGACGCCAATCGCGCTGTCTTCGCTGTTCCCCTTGCGACTCGATAGCCACGCGACCCCGGCGGCGGTGAGTAAGGCGGCGACAACTGCCCCGAGATAAAGTGAGACGCCGATGAGTGCGGCCGCCACAATCCCAGGTAGAATAGAATGGGTCAGCGCTGTGCTGATGAATGCCATGCGGCGCGAAATGATGTACGCCCCCAGGCAGGCAGCAGAAATACCGCACAGAATAATGGCCAAGAGTGCGCGAAGAAAAAAATCTTCCGAAAGCGGAGCGAGTAGGAGATTAAGCATGGCGGTGGTCGTGCCCTACACAGGCATGCTTGGTTGTTAGCCGTCCGTTTTTCAGTTCTAGTATGCGGTCAAACCTTTGAGAGTCGGCTGGATCGTGTGTCGCCATGACGACGGTGAAGTTATTTTCCGTATTAAAAAGAAACGCCTCCACAATCTCGCGGCTGGTTTGATCGAGCGCAGCGAACGGTTCATCGAGAAGCAAAACTTCTGCACCTTGAACAGTCGCACGTGCCAGAAGTCCGCGCTGTAATTGTCCGCCAGAAAGGCTGTGCACCGAACGATCCGATAATTCGAGTAAGCCCAGTCGTTCCAGCGCGCGATCCACGGCCGTGTCGCTGTGCTGACATTCTTCGAACCAGCCATGGTGCGGGTATGTTCCCATTTGCACGAGGCGACGAAGTTGAAGAGGAACGTCGGCGTTGAAGCTTGGCTTCTGTGCGAGGTAGGCGATTCGACTGCGCCCGAGTTTCGGTGGTGCACCGAGCACGTTAACCTCGCCGGCCACCTGTGGAATAAGCCCAGCCAGCACTTTAAGTAGTGTGGATTTTCCTGAGCCATTAGCGCCGATAAGTGCGGTGCGACACCCGCATGGGATTTCAAATGTGGCTTGGGAAAATGCTATCGGACTTCCGGGTGAAGCCGCCGCTTCGAGCTCCTTTGCGCTCACGGCGATTCCACCACACGCAACAGTATCGGCCGACGAATAGGGAATCGCCGGCAAAAGACCGAAGCAGGCATTGCTTATCATTTGATGCCAATGTTTGCGACTGGATGACATTATTTTTTAAGGCCTTCGGCGATTTTACGTGCGTTGAGTATCATCATTGTGGGCCAAGTGTCGCCCTCTTTTCCTGGCGACTGAAGGTATTCAAATGAAAGCGAGATAGGCGGAGGAAGACGGCCATCGATTGTCAGCTGCTCCGCGATGCGACTGTTTTGTCCTTCATCGTAAGCAATCACACGAACACCTTGATCTTTAATTAATTTGAGAATCTCGGAGTAGCGTTGCGCCGATGGGTCGGCCGATTCTGCGACCGCGCTATCCACGACAGTGGCGACCACCTTCAAACCAAAGTATTCAGCGAATGATTCGAGGCTAGGGTGGTAGGCGATAATCTTTCGCCGTTCCTCCGGTATCGATGCGAACAGACTTTTAATTGAATCGGCGGCTTCATCTATTTCTTTAAGTGATTTATCTGCAAGGTCTTGTGACTCTTTATCTTTAAGTTTTAGTCGTTCCGTAAGTAGGATGTTTAACCGGGAGACCATTACTTTGGCCTTATCTGGATTGAGCCAGGCGTGCAGGTGTTGGCCCGACTGGTCGGGGTTGAGCCAGACTAGATCGGACTCGCGGTTATTTGCCTTCGCCCAATCTGCCAGCCAGGGCTCGGTGATAGGGTTTAGGCCGATTACAATGCGCGCAGCTTTCAGTAATCGTATGTCCGCTGGGCTTATTTGATAGCCGTGAAGCTCTCCGCCGCTGGCTATCAATGACTTATGTTGTACGTTGTTTGGCACCAGTGATCCGACCCAGTAATCCAGCACTGTAAAACTTGAGACGACCTCGGCCTGTCCGAAACCCAAATTTACCCAGAGTAGGGCAGCGATGTAAGCGATAAATCTCAAGCCAGGGAACGAAAGGTCGCCGAGGTCTCTAACGCAATACAATTGCAATAGTACTGCTCGTAACTTGGGCGGTTTTCGGTTTGCTTTGCTACTGTCTATCCCTTGGAGTTTCTGACTTATGCCCCAGATTAAAGCCCTATGCGCGTACCTCGCATTCTTGGTTTTATCCGTCTCAGTAGTCCATGCTCAGGCGGCTCCAGCGGCTGAAAAAAATGCTAAGGCGGGGGCAGTTTCGGGTAAGCCAAACGTCATCGTTCGCGATGTAAAATTTTTACAAGTAGCTCTCGGCGGACAGGTCAATAAATGGAACCGGATGCAGGTCGAACTTGAGGCCAAAAACAACCCAGACGAAAAGGCGCTCAACAAGCGTTGGCTCGATAAGGTTAAGGTCACCGTAACCCAAATTTACAAGACCGCCTCCGCTAAGCCTGAAGACTGGAATTACTATCGTTCGACTGCGACTGTTTTGACGCTGGAAATTGGTCAGCCTCGTTCGGTCTTGTTTTACCTTCCTGGTGATATCGTGAAGCGCGATCGCATTAACAAAGAGCCTGATTTTTACTACGTTGAGTTGGAAGTTGCGGGCAACGAAGAGCCCGTGTTCGACGCCAAGGGCACTCTCGTCGCAGAACAGCAAAGAGCAGTTTCACGCGACATTTCGCAGAAGGCCAAATTTGATGCAGCGAAGGATGCCGCCGACCGCGCAGTTTCCAGCAACTCCGGCATGCTTCGTCCGCAGTACATGATCACTTATTTCGACGCCCCTGTTGCCGTGCCACCTTCGCCGGAATTTATCCGCGAAGATACGCCCGCTCGATAATCCCTTTCCTATCTATTTCTCGTTCGAATGAGTCAGAAAAAAAGCATAATTGTTAATCTCGCAGCATCGCACGTTTCGATCTCGGCCTTCCGTGCTGAGTCATCGCGCTTGTTCTTAGATAAATTTTATGCGGAAGAACTTCTGCCCGGTTTGTCTGATGATGATTGGTTGGGTTCAGCGATGGCAGCGGTGGCTCGATTGGTGACCACTCACCGAATTTCTGGTGCAGTTACCGTAATCGCCCCAAGCTTCTTGCTTCTGCAAAAAACTTTAAAGGTGCCCCAAGTCGAAGCCGCACGTCAGGCCCAGATTATCGCTTTCGAGGCGCAGAATAATATTCCTTATCCTCTCAACGAAGTCGTGTGGGATAGCCAGGTGATGTCATCCGACGGCGTGGAAGCCGAAGTGCTTCTGTTCGCTTTGCGCATCGAACAAGCAACCCGCATTGCCAACGCAATCACTGCTACGGGCCTTCGTCCATACGCCATCCAAGCCTCGCCATTACTCGATGCACATGCCGCACAATTGCACGGAGGTTACAGCTCGGAAGAAGTTTTAATTGTCAATGTCGGTGCGCGAACGACGGATTTGAGTTTTGTCGGTCCTGCAGGTGCGAATCTTCAGTCCGCCAACATCGGCGGAAATATTCTCACGCAGGGAATTTCAGATAACTCGGGTCAACCTTTTGCCGCGGCCGAAGCACTCAAGCTCGCCTACTTCACCGGGCAAGTTCGCTTGACTGAAGGCGATCCGCAGCTGGCGCTTATTCAGACCAACGCACAAGGTTTCAATCGTCGCTTAGCACAAGATCTTAACCGTCGTTTAATCAACATTCGTCGCGGTACAGCTGGTCGCCAGCCCACACGTATTTTAATGACTGGTCGAGGCGCTGCCGTGCCAGGACTCAATGAGCAACTAGCTGAGTCGCTACGTTTGCCTGTTGAGACCTTTGATCCTTCGACTGTCGTTTCACTCGGCTCGGGTCTCAGCCCCGATTACGTAGCGCAATACGTTTACCAAATTTCAGAAGTCATCGGCGAAGCTGCACGATTAGTTTTACCGCAACTCAACGGCGTTAACTTAATCCCCCGCGACATCGCTGCACAAATTACTTTTGATGCGCGTAAGCCATTCTTAATCGCAGCCGCATTGCTCGCGGCGCTGGCTCCTTTCCCCGTTTGGCTCGCCCTGAAAGACGCTAGCGAATACAACGCAAAACAAGTCAGTGCATTGAAGGCTAAATCGAAAGAGTTAACGGGCTACCAGACTTCGATTAAATCCACTCGCGACGAAGCTAACGCAGTCTTGGCGACCAATCAACAGCTCGAATTCGTCACGACCAATTCATCGAACTGGCCACTTTTCTTGGCCGATCTGCAGACGCGTGTGGCCGCAAGTAAGAATACTTGGATTGAAGAAATTCACGTACGTCGCGATCAGTCTAACTCGACTCCAATCGAAGGCACCGAGAACCAGAATGCTGAGACCTCAACCATCGCAGGCACCAAGGTTATCGTCACCGCACGCACACTGCTCGATAAAGTTGCGCCTGGTAAACCTTTCAACGCACAAGAACTTATCGATCGCCAAGGTGCGCTCATGACGAGCCTCAAGCAATCGCCGTTTGTTGAAGAAATTCCGACCGACGAAATTAAGCCCGACTACAAAGAGGCCAACGTCCCCAAAATTACTTTCACCATTGTGATCCGGAAAGAAAAAGCGCTCTAAGCCATGGGAAATTTCCAAAAAAATAAATTCTTCTTCACCGCCCTCATCGCGTTTGCGCTGATGTTCATTGGCGTCGCTGTGATGGCTTGGCTCTCGTACTCCGACATGTCGAAGTCGGCCAAGGAACTGACCGTTGAGCAGAAGAAGTTTAAAAAACTTTTAGATGGCCACGCTTTAGTTCCTGAAGCTCCTGCGGTTTCGCTGACGACTACCAATGTCGATGTGGCCAAGCGCGATCTCGCCGACCTCGAAGAGCATCGCCAAACTTTATTAACGGCCATCGCCGCCCCAGAAGATAAGCGTATTTTGGGTAAGCCAAAGTTAAGCAACGGCTCCGAAGTTGCTTCGCTGATTAAGCAATCGGTCGATGTCTGGACGAAGAGTGCCATCGAGAAAGATATTCGACTGCCACAAACTGAAAAATGTGACTTTGGTTTCCGTCGTTACATTCGCAACCAAGGTGCCTCGCCTAAGAAAGATCTAACGCGCGTCGATCAACAGCGGAACATCATCGATTTCCTTTTCAAAACATTAGCCGACTCTCGTCCGGAGGGTAACAATCGTGCCCCGATTTTACTGGAGTCGATTGATCGCGAGCCTATCGAGAC
Source organism: Opitutia bacterium (assembly GCA_947378845.1). Classification (GTDB taxonomy): domain Bacteria; phylum Verrucomicrobiota; class Verrucomicrobiia; order Opitutales; family UBA953; genus UBA953. The sequence goes on from CANCLQ010000015.1 coordinate 17,750, forward strand.
TTTCGAAAAGATTGCCGAAGGTAAACCAGGTGCTGGCACCATGGGTCCTAATGAAAGCATCCGCAACGAGCGCGATGAGTTTAACCCCAGCCGCACATTCCGTCAGCCGGGATTGGTGGACGCGCTTTCGTTCCGCGTACGATTTGTTTCTAACACCGCTACGCTCCGTAATTTCATCAATAAGTTGCGCGCCAGCGGCCGCCCAATTGTCATCACTTCGATTGACGTCAGCATACCATCCGCAGAAATCACGAAGTTGCTCTCGGCCGCATCGCCTACGAGCGACGCTGCTGCTAACGCTCCAACAAGCCTCCCAGACTTTTTCGCAAGCGATGCGAGTTCAACCTCAACTGGCAAAGCTGAGCCCGTGAAGGATGAGCGTAAGTTAATTGTTCGCCAAACTCCTTCATCATTTGCCGTTCAAGTGGATTACTTGACCGTCGTGGAAACTAAAAACTCAGCTGAGGCAACGCCCGCTAAAAAATAATCGAGTTATAAACCATGAATTTCCGTAAAGACATCTACCTCATTCTCGGTGCGCTGCTCGTTCTCGGCTTGGGCGTATTCGCATGGTTCGCCTTGGATCAAGGTGCCGTGCCGAGCGTGGTTAAGCCTTTGTTGCCCGCTGAAGAAGTTCGCGCAAAGCCGCTTCGTGATCTCACTTTGCCGGCGCAAGGCGTTGAGTATCCTGCATCACCACGCACGCCTCTCACGAAGGAACTGAAAGATTGGTCGTCGCTGAAGGAAGATGAAGACGGCTGGGATTACGATCTGTTCACTACTATCGATATCGATTGGAAGACAAAGGACGCTGAGTACATTCCCTCATCGCAAAAGGATATTCCTATTCCTCCATTTGGCGTGGCCCTCGTGAAGGTGGGACATCCTGTTTACCCTTATCTTCTTCGTGGCACGATGGCTGCCCGTTCCAAGAATGAGGCTGACCGCGAGTTCACCATCGAGAACGTTAGCACGAAGGCGTACTATGAACGTTGCAAGCTCGGTAAGCCTATCGATCCCGCCTTGCCCATTACTCCAGTCTCATACGTTAAAGGTGTGCTGACCGTTAAGGACGATAGTCCTGAACTTAAGGGACGCTTGATCCCTCTGGATGAAGTTAAACCCCTAGAATTTACCGATACAACGGATGTGATTTTAGTGGCCACCGAAGATGCCGCCACAACTTGGAAGTTTCATGCCGTAGGGGATAAATTTGAGTACCAAAACGCCCGTTTCGTTATCAAAGAAATTGACTTGGATAACAAGACCGTGACCGTTGAGAAGACCTTTAAGCCTAACCCCAAGAAGCCCGAAAAGTCCTTCTTGGAAACCCTTACGGTCCCCGCTCCTGCGGCGGCAGCCAATGCCTCCAAGTACAAAGCAGATGCGAAACCTGCATCTCCTGCCCCCGCTGCCAACACAGCTGATAAGACCAAATCCTCCCAGAAAAAATAAATATTAACCCCTTTCAAAAATCCCCGATGAAATCCATCCCCCGTAGTAATCTCGCCTGGTTAGCCGTAGCCGCTCTCGTTGCGGTAGGCTCCCTTGTCGCTCAAGACGTCGACCCAGTGACGCAAAAGACGATTCTTTTGTCCGAAGCATTGAAGGCACGTGAAGACGGCAATCTCACAACCGCGCGCGATCGTTATCTCAAGATCCTCAAAATCGATAAATCCGACGAAGGAGCCAAGGAAGGCCTCGCCTCCGTAGATGCGGCCTTAGCTGCGGCATCGGCACAGAAGGCACAAGCCGCCGCACCTGCTGCCGCTGATGCTCCGGCTCCAGCCCAGTCCTTGCTCGAGTCCGTTGCCAATAACCAGCAAGCCCTGTTCCGCGAAGTCCCACAGGCTATCGCTACCGCCAACGAAGCTGCCGACAACGGTAACTACGATGCGGCCCTCAAGATTTTAGACGGCGTTGGTGCTGCCTTACCTAATAACACCGCTGCTCAATCTCTGCGCGACGATGTTGCATTAGCCCGCCAAGAAATTCTCACCCGCCGTGAGTCAGGCGATAAGGGTGCTGATCACTTGGCTCGCGCTGAAGTTGATCGCTTAGCCAAAGCGAACTCCGTTCGCATCGATGCCGCCGAAGAACTCGTCGACGATGCTGAAAAATTTATCCGTAACGGCGAATTCGATAAGGCTGCCTCCAACCTTGATAAAGCGAAGTCTGGCCTCCCAGCGAATATTGCGACCGACTCATTGCATCAGCGCATTAAGGAAGACCAATTCAACCTCCTTGCTCGTCGTGCTATGGATGCGATTGAAGCACGCGAAATGAGTCAGGCTGATTCTTACATTCGCGAGTACGAAGCAAAGAATAAGAAAGAAAATGGCGTCAATGATTCTACCGCTGAACGTCTTCGCTCGGAGTTCAACTCCAAGAAGTCCGACCCCCTCTACCAAAACGTCGACGACATGTCGCCAGGCTTGAAAGCAAAAGATGCCCGCATTGAAGAACTTTTAGTTAAGGGACGTGCTCGTTACCTCTATGGTGATTACTCCGGTGCACTCGACGCCTACCGCGAAGTATTGCAATACCAGCCAAACAACTCGGAGGCCAAGGCCTTCCAAGTGCGCATTCGCCAAAACATTTCCGAAAACTCCGGACAATGGAATCGTGGCGTCACGAAAGGTAAGCTCATGGAGCAACTCGATGAATCATGGAAGCTCCCTGAAGTTTATAATCGCGAAGTGGCATCTAACGCTGGCAAGACCGATGCAGATCCTGTCTTAGACAAATTGAGCGGAATCATGGTCCCTGAAATCAACATTCGCGATATGGCATTTGACCGTGCCGTGCAGCAGTTGATCACGATTTCTAAGTCTTACGATAAGGACGGAAAAGGCGTGAATATGTACGTGGTCGACCCCGAGCACAAAAATCCTTCCGTCAATATCGCCTTGAGCGACATCTCGCTTAAGCAGGCCCTCGATATTATCGTTAAGCAGGTCAATTTCTCCTACACAATCAGCCAAGGTGTAATCGAGCTTCGTCCTGACACCGGTTCGGGCGACATGGAAACCGAATTCTTCCCTCTGAGCTCAGCAGCAGAAACTAAGATGACCGGCATCAATGTAAGCGCTGCGCCAGCAGCGGGTGCAACAGGCAATAGCTTTGGTGCTTCCACTGCATCAGCCGATGGTAGTTCCCGCACCGAAGGCATTAAGAGCTTCCTTTCCCGATCAGGCGTAGTCTTCAGCGAAAACTCTCAGCTCAATTATGACGGCACGACTCTCATCGTGACGCAGAACCGTAAGAACCTCGAGAAGATCCGCAATATCCTCCGCCGCTACTCCGATATCAAGCAGGTCCACATTGAAGCGAAGTTTATTGAGGTAACAGAATCAGCATTAAATGAATTATCTTCGAACTTCACTTTGTCTGATAAGACAAACTTCCAGTCAAACGGAGATCCAATCGTCAGGGCTCAGACTAGCCTCCGCTCGATGAACTCTGTTTTCGGTACAGGTTCTAGTGGGTCTAGCCTGAGCATCGATAATGGCACGGGTACACCTAGCACAATTGCTGCTTATGCTCCGGCAGTTAGTACTGCAAGTTATGGTGGTACCGATGCCAACTTTGGCGGAAAGGGGTCGGGCTTTGACGCTAAGATTGGCTCAATTGGCTCTTATGATTTATCCATCTTCCTTAAGGCTATCGAACAGAACTCTGGTGCAGACGTTATGTCAGCGCCCAGCTTAACGGTTCTCGACGGAAAGACTGCAACCATCTCGATTGCCCAGATGCTGCGTTACCCGCAATCTTACGGCGACACACAAGCAACTGTTTCTCAGGGAACTGGAACGGGTGCAGCCTCGGGCAATGGTGTGGCTATTACGGCTGGTACACCTCAGGACTTCACCGTCCAACAGGTCGGCGTGCAATTAGAAGTCACCCCAACCGTCGGTGCGGACGATTCAATTGCATTGAACCTCAAACCGACCGTTACCGAGTTTGAAGGCTTCGTCGAGTACGGCGGCACCTCCGTTGCAATTACAGGTAATACTACGGTTACTGTTCCTTCTGGTTACTTCCAACCAATCTTCAATCAACGCCAAGTGACTACGGATGTGACTGTATTCGATGGTGCCACGGTCGTTATCGGTGGTTTGACTCGCGAAGAAGTTAAGACGGTGAACGATAAGGTTCCAGTCCTCGGAGACATTCCTCTTGTTGGAACCGCTTTCCGTTCGACCAGCAAATCAACCGTTAAGAAGAACCTTACCGTTTTCGTAACGGCAAATCTGGTTTCTCCTGGTGGTGCCCCTCTGCGTAGTAATTTCCCAAACCTGCGCGCAGGCTCTACTTTCCAGAATCCGATCATCGCATCTCCTGGTGGTGCGGTTTACCGCGAGCCAGTTGAAACGACCGCTGCTCCTTCTCGTAAGTAAGAAGAGCAGGTCGGAGATAAGAACAGGCCCGCCGTTTGGCGGGCCTGCTTTTTTCTGGAACAGTTCACCCAGAACGAGAGTATAGCCCGCATGCGCTGGCTGCTTGTCGATGGATTCAACCTAGTTTTCCGCAGTCATTTTGCGATGGAGCGCTCCAACCTACGTCGCTCATCCGATCAGTTTCCAACAGGCGCACTCCACGGATGGATGAAATCGCTGCAAGACTTGCGCGACAACGAGAAGCCCGACCGCGCAGCGGTGTTCTTTGACCTCGGTGGCTCCGACCGACATCTGGCAGTGCTGCCCGATTACAAAGCTCAGCGAGATGAGACTCCGGAAGACATTGTTTTACAGCTTCCTGAAATTAAGAAACTCACAGCACTGCTTGGATTTAAAGTAATCGAGCAACGCGGCGTGGAGGCCGATGATCTAATAGCCACAGCAGTTCATCGCTTATCCCAAAAGGGGGACGAGTGTATCATTGTGAGTGCAGACAAAGACTTTGGTCAGTGTGTGGGCGGCAGTGTCATGCAGTTGGCGCCACCGCCAACGGCTAATCCCGCTCTCGGTTGGCGACGCCTCGACGCAGCAGGCGTTGAAGAGAAGTTCGGCGTACCTCCAGCGCTAATCGCTGATTACTTGGCGCTCGTTGGTGATACATCGGACAATATTCCCGGACTCAAGGGCGTCGGACCCAAGACCGCAGTGAAGTGGCTGAAACAATACGGCAGTCTCGAAGCGGTGTTGGCGGCCGATGCCATTGAGCCTGCGCGTTTCGCTGAGCAGGTAAAAACTGAGGCCGATCGCATTCGCTCCAATTTATCGCTGGTTAGATTCCAAACGCATTTTGATTTTGAAATCGGCGAGATGCCAGCAGAGGACAAAGAAGGCGTAGCGAACTTTTTAAGTTCCATGGAAATGCATTCCACGCTCCGTCGCTATCAGCAGAAGCACGGGCTATCGACGGCGGTCGAGACGAAGCCCGAGCCGCCAGTTAAACCGAAGTCGGTCCAGGGCGATTTATTTGAGTAACAAAAAAGCCCGTCGTTGCGGACGGGCTTTTTATTTTATCTGAAAGCTTATTAGGCTTTCTTTTCCTTGCTCGCGGCAGGCGCAGCAGCGGCGGCTGGAGCAGCCTTAGCCGCAGGAGCAGCAGGGGCTGGAGCAGCTGCGGTTGCAGGCTTAGCTTGATCGCGCTTTTGGAGATAGTTCTTCAGCTCTTCTTCGGTCATCGCGACCCAGAATACGCCTTCGAGTACTTCTACGATAAGGTTGTTGGTGACGATACCATAGGTCTTGCCCATGTGCTCGGCGTTGGTGGTCAGCGTTTGCTTCACCTTGGCCAGCTCGTCTTTAACGCGCTTCTTTTCGTCTTCGGTCTTAGCCGATTGTTCAGCGGCAGTGAGTTGAATCACGGCGTTTTGCTGGGCTTGGACGATTTGAATATTGCGCTCGAGTACTGGGATTTCGCCGCCGGTGATGACGGAGAGTTGGAGTACCTTGGCGTTGCCGCGTGCAATGATGTCGGACTCCTTGAAGTTCGGGTCTTTGCGCAAGGTCGCGATTTGCTCGTCATTGACGGGGGTCAATAAACGGATCGAGGTATTTTGAATAAGGTTAGGACGGATGGTTACGTGGTCAGCTTTGAAGCCGTAAACTTTTTCGAAGAGAGCGTCCTTGTCATTGAAGTCCTTGAGTTCGGCGTCGCGTGCACGAGTGAGCGCTTCTTTTTCGCTGCCAGTGATGGCGGATTGAATGCGCTGAGCGATGTTCATGATGCGTTGGGCGTGAGCCGACATGACACGAAGGTCATTCGTGAAGCGCTGCATCGTATCGGCGCTATTGATGGTGACGTATTTGAAGAAGACTTTGTCTTCGTGGCGGAGCAGGTTGGTATCAACGGCTGGCGTTGAAGCAGTGGCTGCAGGAGCGGCGGCGGGTGTAGTTGTCATGAGTGTGTTTGGGATTGGGGGTAAATATTATTTCTTGGCAGGAGTAGCTGTCTTGGAGTCAGTCTTTTCATCCAAGCTCTTCTTCTCTTCGTCGCTCAAGAGCGTATAGAGTTTAGCTTCGGCGGTTTGGATATTGAATTCGACGGGGACTTCAAAACCGCGGGATTTCTTAAATTCTTCGAGGCTTTTGTTAACTTCGCTTTGCGTGTTGCGAATGGCTTCCTCGACTTTCTTCTTATCTTCGTCCTTGGTGTAGCGGGGCTGGGCTTCGATCAGGCCTTGAAGGGCTCGCTTGGTTTCGAGGATGCGACCGACTTGGACTTTAAAGGTTTCTACTTCGCCAGCGCCGCTGACGGTATCGCGAACTAAGAACTTTTTATCTTCTGGGCCCTTAACAATGCTTTCGGCCTTAAAGTCTTTGGCGGCAGCAAGCTTGATGTATTCGTCATTAGTTAATGCCGTTAAAACGCGAACGCGGGTGGGGACGACCAAGTATTGGCGGGATAAGTCGAAGTTGTAAGTCTTCGCCATCGAGGCATTGTTTTCTTGGAGCTTGGCTACTTTGGCTTGGAGTTCGTTGCCGCGGGCTTCTTTCTCGGGGGTCGTTAACGCGAGGTCGGCAAGCTGCTTAGTGAGCGCCGCATCCTTTTGTTGGTCGGAAATTAATTGGGTGTCGCGTTCGAACGAGGCCCACTCTTCGGGCGAAGAAATCGTTTTAACGAGAATGAAGCGTTTTCCATCGAGATCTAAAATCTCGAGTTGAATGGATTGAGCCTTTTCGTCGGCTGGTGCCGCCGCTGGTGCTTTATCGGCCGCCTTGGTTTCAGTCGCCGCTTGGCTGGTCGCGGCGATGAGTAATGACGCTAATAGAGAGAGGGTCTTCATGGGCATGCTTATACAAGGGGTAAGAGGTTCGACAGTAGAGAGTCGAAAACGCCTACACCAGCCCAAATGGCTTATTTTTGGGGTTTTTCTGGCGGTACGAGGGCCCGGCGCATTACCGACTCTAGGTCGATCGATTCCGCCTGCCTTTGGAGCTGTTCATCGGCCAAGACAGCCCGGACTTTCTGGTTCTCAAATAAGCCACTTAAGTCTTTGTTATTCAACAACTCACGAACTTTTTTATCCTCTAATGCCTGGTAAAGAGACGGGTGAGTTGAAAGGGCCCTAATCTCGGGTGCCGCGATGAGCCGCTTTTGGGCGGCCGGGTCACCCATGATTGTTTTTAAGAGTATGATTTGGTTTTTTTGGCGGTTGGGCAGGGGGGACCAATCCTTGATCCACCCAGCGTAGGGCAACTCGGCTAGTTCATCGCGGGCGGCGACGCTCCAGTGGGCCGCGCCGGGCTTTGGCGATGAGACGAGACCTATGATGGCGGCCGTCGAGCAGAGGGCGATTACGAGGACGCTAAAATAGAGTAGGCCAGTCCAGCAGCCGACCATCGCGCCCATCACTGGGCTTTCCGCTTCATCGGCACCCGCCGGTTTTTTGCCAAGCCAACTAATGATGCCGTACACGCTGAGCCCAGTGAAGCAGGTAAGCAGTGTGATGCCGGTGACGCCGCGTAGGAGCCAGGGAAAGGATGTGCCGTGGAGCAACGAGTGGCCGAGGTCTTTGCCGAGCGTCCACCCGATGAATAAGCCGATGGTCAAAGCAAAGGGTCCGGCGAGTTGACGCATCGGGCCGCGCTTGTAGCCGCGCCAAGCTCCGCGTCCCATCAGGAAAATTAAGATGATGCCTGCAACCCAGATGCTCGTAGAAAAATTGTTCATAGGTTAAATGGTGCGAACGAGTTCCCGAATTTCTTTTTCCTGTTTCTCGATTGTTTCCGCTAACCTAAATTGTGCCTGAGCGCGGTACAAGTTTTGTCCAGGCTTTCTAACTTTAAAATAACGATCTCCGGCCAAGTGATCTGTTAAAAAGCGTAGTCCCAACTCGAGCGTCATTCCTAAAATAGCTTCGTAATAGAAATTTTCGCTACCGCGGTTCTGCATTTGGGAGACCTCGATTTTATACCCATCAATAAAGGCTTTTAATAACTCTAGATCGAGGCCGACGTCGCCGAGATTAGCCGGGTCTTCGCCCGCGGGATTGCACAGCGAGCGAGCGGCGTCGCCGAAGTCATGTTCGCGCAATCCAGGCTGCACGGTGTCTAAATCAATCAACCCAACGCCACGACCTGTTTCATTATCAATCATCACGTTGCCTGCCTTTGGATCGCCGTGACTGATGCTGAGTTTTAATTTACCCTTAGCGAGTGCGTCTGACAGAGCGAGGAGCGACCCCTTACGCGCAACGATGAATTCCTTGGCTATTTGGGCGCTCGGCAAAATTTTTAACATCGCTTGGGCACTTGGCTGCTGAAGGACCGCTTCAAAGTTAGCCCAGTATTGTGGGGCTTGATGAAATCCTGGGAGCGCTAATTTAAACTGAGTTGTCGGCAGGGGTTCGACAGTGCGATGAAAGTGTCCGAGCACTAGGCCAACCTCAAATGCATGCGCTAGACTTTGCACGCTCTCATAGGTTTGGGCTCCAGGAATAAAAGTCAGCGCACGCCAAATATCGCCTTCGGGTTCAGCAATAAAATCTGCACCTTTTTTAGTTTTAATAATTTCAGGAAATTTCCAGGCACGATCGGCTTGGGCGGCGTTAGCTGAAAGTGATTTCTGCAAGTGCTCCGATAGCTCACGCAGGTTATGCATGATAATTGCAGGCTCAGGAAAAATTTTTCGCCGGATTTTTTGGATGATGGCCGGCTGTTCGTTTCGACCATCGCGAAAGATCGCTAAATATGTGTCGTTGATATTGCCCGCACCAAAAGGACGCACGGCGACAGGCTGCCCAGGCAGGCTAAACTCGCTGGCGATAAGGTCTGCACGCATGGGCTTAATGGGTAATTTGGACTGATTTAATTGGCTGGCGAGGGCTTTTCCATGAGGCCAAGGCTTGATTTTAATTTTCGGGTGTTCATGTTCAACTGTCCTCTGCGACGCCACCTTAGCTCAGCTGGTAGAGCATCTCATTCGTAATGAGAATGTCGCCGGTTCAAATCCGGCAGGTGGCTCCAGCGCAGAGGCAACTTCTCGGTCCGCTTGCTAAAATGGACCTTTCGCCTTCCTTCTAACCATGTCACCTCGAGCCGACAAACCCGCCAGCAGCCGCGACCTCTCGCGACGCTACGACCGGAATTTCCGTGCCGATGATGCATACCGCGCGACCTTGCCCGATATGCAGAATAAAGATGCTTCGCAGATTCAAGGCGCCAACGTTCCCATTCAGCACGTAGGTATTTCAGGTTTTCGTTTGCCGATGTTGGTTGCCGCACGCGATGGTAAGCCTTTGCCCCTCGAGTGCACTATCACGGGCTCCGTATCACTCGCCGCAGATCGCAAGGGTATCAACATGTCGCGCATCATGCGCACCTTTTATGAGTTCAAGGACCGCGTCCTGTCTCATGAATTACTCGAAGAAATTTTACTGCGTTATAAGAAGGATCTCGAATGTAGCCGTGCACGTATCATGGTGGAGTTTCGTTACCCCATCATGCAAAAGTCGCTGCGCTCAGGCCTCGAGGGCTGGCAATATTACCGCGCTATACTTGAAGGAACCATCGACGATTTAGACCGCGTCCGCCGCTACGTACATTTTGATTTTGTTTATTCTTCGGCCTGTCCTTGTTCGGCTGAATTAACGGAACACGCACGCGAAGAGCGCGAAGTTTACGGTATCCCGCATTCACAGCGCTCAAAAGCCCGCGTGGTCGCCGAAATTTCCCCTAGTAAGCATTTATATATCGAAGATATGCAAGAGCTCTGCTTGGGCGCGTTGCACACCGAAACACAAGTCATGGTGAAGCGCGAAGATGAACAAGCATTCGCCGAACTCAACGGCGCCTATTCCAAGTTTGTCGAAGATGCGGCCCGCTTAGTTTACGAGCAATTTGACCACGATGCTCGCGTACGCGACTTCGTTATCGCCTGCTCGCACTTAGAGTCGCTGCACTCGCATGATGCAGTTTCGGTCATCAACAAAGGCATGCCCAGTGGCCTTTCGGCAGATTTCAGTCAGTTCAGAGACCTGATTTGCTAACGCTCTGACGGCTTGCCCATTTCCTGGCAGCCGCCTAAGTTGGCTGTCATGAGGGGGTAGCTCAGTTGGATTAGAGCAGCAGCCTTCTAAGCTGCGGGTCGCGGGTTCGAGTCCCGCCCTCCTCACCACTTTATTAAGGAATTAAATCTCTCGGGCTTGCTCGAAGGGCCGTGGCTTAGCATAAACTCGTCATGCAAATCCATGTGGCTCGCCAATCATCGCAACTGGGTGTTTTTAGCGCGGAGGAAGTCGCTCAAGGTTTAGCCAGCGGCAGGTTTCTGCCGACTGATCTCGCTTGGAGAACGGGTATGCCAACGTGGATTGCATTGGCCGAGTGGCCTGAATTCCAAGTCGCTTCATCACAGACTGTCGGGGCGGCTGACTTCCAACAGTCACACTCGATAACTGTACCGTGGGAGTTAGGTCGCTCGCTGCAATCTTACTGGGCAACCATCAAAGGTGCGATTGTTTCGCCAGTCCAAACCTTGGCCTCAGGTAAATATTCTTTCGGCGATTATATTTTATTTTCCTACATCACGGTTTTGCTGACTTTGCCATTCACGATTTTCGCCCAAGTCCAATCGGTTGATTTTAATGCACAGGCAGCCGATTTTTTCCGCAGCTTTAATTTAGATGAATTCAATACAGCGGCCGATAATCTATTGGCTCAGCCAGTATTGCCCCTGTGGGCGCGTGTAAGCTCAGGCCTTTTTTACGCCGCCATCTACCCCTTCGCGATTGCGGTTTGGGGCTTCATTCAGTGGATCGGCCTTCGCCTGCTTCGTCAGTCGGTGACTATTGAGCGCTCGATTGTGGCGACGATGATTGGTGCCTCGATTTCTAATTTAATTATCGCGCCGCTGATGCTTCTGTCGGGCGAATTCGTTGTCTACCTTATCCTGGTTTTCGCTACGATGATTCCACTCATCGTTTTATCATGTCGAGCGGCAGGTACGGTGATGCGAATCAAGCCTTGGGTTATTTTCGGAGCGTGGATGTTGCTAGGAGCTATTTCTTGCGGTTGCTGCTGCTGTTTTGCCTTCGTTCTCGGAATGCTCGGTAAACTCGCTGGCGTACAGTGATAAGTATTACACGCAGGCCGTCTTTCCCTGGTGAATGGAATCACGAGTTGATTTGGCCTTTAGCGTTTCTTGGATCCGTCGCCGGAGCTTTTGGATTTTTTTATCTCGGACTCGAAACCCCCGGTTGTATTTTTCATGGACTCACCCACTTGCCCTGTCTCGGTTGCGGTGGCACGCGTTGCGTACGGGCTTTGGTCCATTTTGATTTTGGATCTGCATTTAAATTTCACCCCGCATTTTTCGCGGTCACCGTGTTTGCCGTACTCTGGTCGATTTATTCTATAATCTTCTGGCTGCGACGCGATACACTGCGTCTTCGGTTTTCAATTAAAGAGGATCAACGCAACAAGCTCACTCTACTCGCCATTATTTTCGTCGGCTTGCATTGGGCTTGGCAGTGTTATTATCTGTCGCGCGTATGATTAGTCGCCTCCTCAAATTCCTTTTTTGGATTGGGCTGCTTATCACGAGTGCGGCCTTAGTGTTGGTGGCGTATTATTTATGGAGTGACCGACCGCAGAAGATGGCGGTCGAGCAAAGGGTGCTCAATGTTGTCGATATCGTGCGGGAGGATGGCACTACGCCCGACCCCGTCATTGGCTTGCTCGATAAAGTAGCCGACAAGACGCAGGTTATTAAGGGCGATGTCGTCGTCGCACCTGCACCCGACGCTCAAGCGGTCGCTCCGTATGGTTTGCCTGTCGATCGATGTGGTCTAAAAATTTTAGTGAATCGCGGTTACACGGTAGGTTACGACGATTCGTTGCCCTCCGCTCGCTGGTCGTCCTATCGGGCGTTTCCTTATCGTGATGTGCGTCTGCCTCGTCCGTCAGGATTTTTTGTCGATAAGCGCACGCAGGCTAAAGTGGCGACGGCGGAGTATGTGCATTCAGGTTATGATCGCGGACACCTCGCACCGAATTATGCCATCTCGGTTTGCTACGGCGAAGAAGCGCAGCGCGAAACTTTTCTACTTTCTAATATTGTTCCGCAATTACATGCAATGAATGCAGGAATCTGGAAAGACCTCGAGCTGCGTATCATGAAACGCTACGTCGAGCGTTACGGCGAAGTCTGGGTGCAGGTTGGTCCCGTTTTGAAAAATCCGCCCGACAGCAAAGTCGGTCGATTGCCCGTGCCCGATGCATTCTGGATGGTGATTTCTGAGTACGAAGCCGAGGGGCACGGCATTCGAGCCATCGCTTATTTGATTCCGCACAATGCAATTTGGCGCGATCAAGATCTCACTCGCTACGTTGTTAGTGTGCGAAAAATCGAATCACTCACGGGCCTCGACTTCTTCCCGAAGCTGCCAGCTAAGACTCAGGACTTGTTAGAATCTTCACCGGCGCCGCGCGCGTGGTGAAGATTTAGAAGTTGAACCTAAATCGGCTGCGCGAATCAGAACAACGCAGTCGAGTCCGTCATTTGTCATCAGCCAAGTCATCGGCATTTGAGGCCAAGCTTTTTCCATGGCACGACGAAGGCCGCCCACTTCGATGACAAGTATGCCTTCGGGATTCAAAAGTTTCTTAGCCTGCAGGAGGAGTTTGCGAATGACATCGAGACCATCTTTGCCTGACACCAGTGATTGCTTGGGCTCTTGTTTAAATTCGGCCGGCAAGCGCTTGTAAATTCCTTCAGGCTCGTAGGGCGGGTTGCTGATGATGAGGTCGAACTTCGGGCCGCTGAGCAGGGCCGTCATCGTATCGGTGCGATGAAGTTTTATTCGCGACTGAAGTTTGTGCTCCTTAACGTTGATTGCGGCTACCTCGAGTGCTTCGGCGGAAAGATCAGTGGCATCGACTTTAGCTTTAGGAAAATGTTTCGCTAGTAAGACGGCGAGACAGCCCGAGCCCGTACAAATATCCGCAACGTGTTTGATGGAGGAAATTTTAGGCAGCCACTGTGGAATGACTTCGGGAATGAGTTCTACAAAGTATGAGCGCGGGATGATTACGCGTTGATCGACGTGAAAGCGAAGACCGCCGAGCCAAGCTTCGCCGACCAAATAAGCTGTGGGCGTGCGATCAAAGACGCGTTGCTCGAGTAGATTGAGAAAATCAGATTTCTCTTTTTCGCGCAGTGGACGCTCGAAGCAGTTTGGTAATTTTTCCCAGGCTAAGCCGGTCGCTTTGCCCATGAGAGTCAGCGACTCTTCTTGCTCGTTGATGAAGCCTTGTCCGTGCGCGACGCGGTTGGCCTTGAGTAGCCGATTGGCAAAATGCAGGCAGTCGCTACCCGTACGCAGTTTATCCGTTTGCGTGCGAGAAAGGCGCGACTTTGCGCTCATGACTTTGCTCCGCTTCCTCAGGTGAGGGGGGCGGCTGACCAGAGTTCCTTAGGCGTACGCTCAAAGAAATCTTCGAGGTACTTCGTGGTCGCTCCACCTTGACGGAAGACAGGGTCTTTCATGATGGCGCGGCAAACTGGAATCGTCGTGTGAATGCCGCGGATGATGTACTCGCCCAACGCGCGGTGCATGCGATCCATAGCTTTCTGGCGGTTAGCACCGACGGAAATGAGTTTGGCCACCATCGAATCGTAAGTCGGCGGAATGGTGTAACCTGAGTAGCAGTGCGAGTCGACGCGAACGCCGTGACCGCCTGGTGTGTAGTACAAGCCGATGGTGCCGGGGCTTGGTGCGAAATTGCGGGTAGGATCTTCGGCGTTGATGCGGCACTCGATGGCGTGACCAGTGATTTGGATATCCTTCTGGTTGAGGTCGAGTTTCTCGCCACAGGCGATGAGAATTTGACGACGAACTAAATCGATATCGGTGACCTCTTCAGTGACGCCGTGTTCGACTTGGATTCGAGTGTTCATCTCCATGAAGTAGTACTTGCCGTTCTTATCCACGAGGAACTCGATGGTGCCTGCGTTGTGGTAACCAATGGATTCGGTTAGACGCACCGCAACTTTACCCATTTCTTCGCGCAGCTTAGGCGTCAAGAAGGGGGAGGGAGATTCTTCAATGAGCTTTTGGTGGCGACGTTGAACGGAGCAATCGCGTTCACCGAGGTGAATCGCCTTACCGTGTTCATCGGCCAGCATTTGGAACTCAATGTGGCGAGGCTGCTCGATATATTTTTCGATATAAACAGCGCCATTACCAAAAGCTTTCTCGGCTTCAGCACGGGCGGCTTCAAATTCCTTACTGAAGGCTGCCGCGTTGTGCACGATGCGCATGCCTTTACCACCGCCACCGGCGACAGCTTTAATAATCACTGGGAAACCAATGCGTTGAGCTTCTTTGATGGCCTCGCGTTGATTGTCTACAGGTCCGTCGGTGCCAGGAACGGTCGGCACTTTATATTTTGCGGCGGTTTGGCGAGCGACGGCTTTGTCGCCCATCATGCGGATCGCCTCAGGGCGGGGTCCGATAAATTTAATATTAGCTGAAGCACATTTCTCGGCGAAGCCGGCGCGCTCAGAAAGAAATCCGTAGCCTGGGTGGATGGCGTCGACGTTGGTGATTTCCGCTGCTGAGATGATACGGTCTTCGCGCAGGTAAGAATCTTTGCTTGCACCAGGACCGATACAGACGGCTTCGTCCGCCAACTGCACGTGCATCGACTGTTCGTCGACTTGTGAGTAGACCGCTACAGTTTTAACGCCTAACTCGCGGCACGCGCGAATAATGCGAAGGGCGATTTCGCCACGATTGGCGATAAGGATTTTATTCATCGGATAATTCGGTGATCAGCCAACCTTCACGCGGAAGAGGGGCTGGCCGAACTCTACGGAGGTGCCGTTAGCGACAAGACACTCGACTACCGTGCCAGCGATTTCGGAAGGAATTTCATTCATCACCTTCATGGCTTCGATGATGCAAACGACGGAGTCCACCTTGATAGGGGAGCCGACGGCGACGAAGGGTGGGTTTTCGGGCGATGGGGTCGCGTAGAAGGTGCCGACCATCGGGGAGTTGATGGTCTTGATGCTTGGGTCGGCCACGACGGCCGCGGGGGCGGCAGGTGCCGAAGGAGCGGCAGCAGCTGCTGCTGGGGCAGGGGCAGCGTAGACGGGGGCTGCCGGAGCCGCTGGGGCTGGTGCAAGGGCGCGACCTGGGAGGTCACGCTTGATGCGCAGCTTAAATTCTTGGTCTTGGATTTCGAATTCGGAACGGTCCGATTTCTTCATTAAATCCACGACTTGTTTGATCTTAGTTAGGTCCAATGTAGTGTCCTCCGTGAGGGGGTGTCCCTCTTGATACATCGGACTTAAGGAACAAATCAACCCCTCATTCAGATAATTCGGATGGTATTTTACCTAA
>CANCLQ010000016.1 GCA_947378845.1 Opitutia bacterium
TAACTCGTCACCTTCCCGTCACTTTCGCCCACACAAGAAATGAATAATCCCGGACTTCCCGAGAAACAGGGTCTCTACGACCCTCAGTTTGAACACGACGCCTGTGGCGTCGGCTTCGTCTGTCAGATGAAGGGCAAACGTTCTCACGATATTATTCAACAGGCCCTGACCATTCTGGTTAACCTCGATCACCGTGGCGCATGTGGTTGCGAAGTGAACACCGGCGACGGTGCTGGCATCTTGCTCCAACTCCCTCACGCCTTCCTCGCGAAGGTCGCTGGCGAAGCAGGTATTAAAGAATTACCTAAGCCCGGACATTACGGTGTGGGCATGTTGTACGTTTCACCCGACGCCAAAGTGCGCGCTGAAACCGAACGCACCCTCACCGAACTCGCAAAGTCCCAAGGACTCACCGTGCTCGGCTGGCGCACCGTTCCGACGACGAATGCCTCACTCGGTCAAACCGCCATCAAGAGCGAACCATGCGTACGCCAAATGTTTGTCGGTCGCCCAGCGAACCTCGCTACGGATCAAGACTTCGAGCGTAAACTATTTATCATCTCCAAACAGGCCCACAAAGAGCTGCGTATCTCCGGTAAAGACGCCTTCTATTACGCCTGCTCGTTCTCCTGTCGTACAATTATTTATAAAGGCATGCTTATGCCTGAGCAGGTCGGCAAATATTTCCCTGACCTCAGCAACCCTGCGATGGACACAGCGCTCGCGCTCGTTCACTCGCGTTTCTCAACGAATACTTTCCCGAGCTGGGAACGTGCACACCCTTACCACTACATCGCGCACAACGGCGAAATCAATACACTCAAGGGCAACGTCAATTGGATGAAGGCTCGCGAGCCCCTATTGGAGAGCCCGCTCTTCGGTAAGGACATCGAAAAACTTAAGCCGATCGTAAACACCAACGGTTCCGACTCCGCTCAATTTGATAACGTACTCGAACTGCTCGTCATGGGCGGTCGCTCACTTCCTCAAGCGATGATGATGATGATTCCAGAACCCTGGAATGGTCACGAGTCGATGAGCGAACAGAAGAAGGCTTTTTACGAATACCAATCCTGCTTGATGGAACCATGGGATGGTCCCGCCTCCGTGGTCTTCACCGACGGAACAATGGTTGGCGCAACCCTCGATCGCAACGGTCTACGCCCTTCTCGCTTCTACGTTACCAAAGATGACCTCGTCATCATGGCCTCGGAAGCAGGCGTTCTTCCCGTTCCTCCTGAAAACGTCGCAAGCAAAGGCCGCCTCCAACCAGGACGCATGTTCCTCGTGGACATGGAAAAGGGTCGCATTGTTGGCGACGAAGAAATCAAACAACAAATCGCTAACGAAAAGCCCTACCGTCAGTGGCTCGATGGCAACCTCATCAAACTCGACAAGATTCCTAAGTCGAAAGAGGTCCCAACAACCGACCACGAAACAATCCTGCAACGACAATTAGCTTTTGGTTATACTTTCGAAGACCAACGCAAACTTCTCCTCCCGATGGCCAAGGACGGAGTCGAAGCAATGGGTTCGATGGGTACCGACATCCCACTCGCCGTACTTTCGAATAAGTCGAAATTACTCTACGATTATTTCAAACAACTCTTCGCTCAAGTTACCAATCCTCCTATCGATTGTATCCGCGAAGAAATCGTTACGTCATCCGTCACAACTATCGGGCCCGAGCGCAACCTCCTCGATCCTAAACCCGAGAGCTGCCACCTGATTGAATTATCGACACCCATTCTGACCAACGAAGAGTTGGCGAAATTGCGTGATGTCAGCCAAGGACAATTCCGCTCGGTAACCATCCCAACCCTCTTCAATCCGAAGAACGGTGCAAAAGGTTTAGAAGCGGCGATGAATGAAGTCTGTCGCCAAGCGAGCCTCCACATCGAGGCCGGCGCCAATATCATCATCCTCAGCGACCGTGGGGTCGATCGTTCGAACGCTGCAATTCCTCCCCTGCTCGCCGTCTCTGGCCTGCACCACTACCTCATCCGTGAAGGTAAACGCACCAAAGTAGGTCTCGTTCTCGAGTCAGGCGAACCACGCGAAGTCCACCACTTCTGTACCCTCATCGGTTATGGTTGTGCGGCTATCAATCCGTACCTCGCCTTCGAAACACTCGATGACATGATCAGCGAGAAGTTACTTGAAGGCGTTGATCACTACACCGCTTGTAAGAATTACGTAAAGGCCGCGACTAAGGGTATCGTTAAGGTCGCTTCTAAAATTGGTATCTCCACAATTCAAAGTTACCTCGGTGCTCAAATCTTTGAGTGCGTTGGTTTACAACAAACTGTGGTTGATAAATACTTCACAGGAACAGCGACACGCATTGAAGGCGCTGATCTCGCTGCGATTGCCGATGAAACCATCAGCCGCCACGCTCTCGCCTTCCCTGAGCGCGTAGAACACGCCCAAACCCTCGAAGTGGGCGGCGATTACCAGTGGCGTAACGAAGGTGAAGGTCACCTCTTCAGCCCACAAGTCATTCACTCGCTCCAGAAAGCGGTTCGTACAGGCAACTACGAGACATTCAAAACCTACTCGAAGTTGGTCAACGAACAGATGCAGCAAATCTTCACGCTCCGTGGCTTACTCCAACTTAAAACCGGTAAGTCTATTCCGATTGATGAAGTTGAGTCCGTTGATGAAATCCTGAAACGCTTCAAGACCGGCGCGATGAGCTACGGTTCGATTTCTAAAGAAGCTCACGAAAGTCTCGCCATCGCGATGAACCGCATTGGAGGTAAATCCAATACGGGTGAAGGCGGCGAAGATCCTGAACGCTTCACTTGGACCAACGAACGCGGTGACTCAAAGAATTCCGCTATCAAGCAGGTGGCTTCGGGTCGTTTCGGTGTGACCAGCCTCTACCTCACTCAGGCTCGCGAACTGCAAATCAAGATGGCCCAAGGCGCAAAGCCTGGTGAAGGCGGTCAGCTTCCTGGTGGCAAAGTCTATCCATGGATTGCAAAGGTTCGTCACTCCACTCCAGGAGTTGGACTCATCTCTCCTCCCCCTCACCACGATATCTACTCCATCGAAGATTTGTCGGAGTTGATTCATGACTTGAAGAACGCCAACCGGGCCGCACGCGTCAGCGTTAAGCTCGTCTCCGAAGTCGGCGTTGGAACCATCGCTGCAGGTGTGGCTAAAGCACACGCTGACGTTGTTCTGATTTCTGGCTTCGATGGTGGCACTGGTGCTTCACCTCAAACTTCAATCAAGCACGCAGGTCTTCCTTGGGAACTCGGCCTCGCCGAAACACACCAAACCCTGCTTCTCAACAACCTGCGCTCACGCATCGTTGTTGAAACTGATGGCCAATTAAAGACCGGTCGCGATGTCATCATCGCTGCCTTGCTTGGTGCTGAAGAATTCGGTTTCGCCACCGCACCTCTGGTGTCACTCGGTTGCATTATGATGCGCGTCTGTCACCTCAACACCTGTCCAGTTGGCGTCGCCACCCAAGATCCTGAACTTCGTAAGAATTTCACAGGTGACCCTGAACACGCAGTTAACTTCATGCGCTTCATCGCCCAAGAAGTTCGCGAAATCATGGCGCAACTCGGCTTCCGCAAGCTCACCGACATGGTTGGTCGCACCGACATGCTCGAAGCACGTCACGCCGTCGAACACTGGAAGGCTAAAGGTATCGATCTGTCCAAACTTCTCTACTCACCTAAAGTGGGTCCTGAAGTCGGTCGCTTCTGCACTGAGACCCAAGATCACGGACTCGAGAAGTCACTCGATCTCACCGAGATTTTGGAAAAGTGCCGCCCCGCAATCGATAGCGGAAAGAAAGTCACTCTCAACCTCGCCATCAAGAATACACACCGCGTGGTCGGTACGATTCTTGGTAACGAAATCACAAAGAAGCATTGGGAAGGTCTTCCCGAAGGCACCATTCAACTTAACTTCAAGGGTAGCGCTGGACAAAGCCTCGGAGCTTTCGTTCCTCCCGGTGTAACCATCACCCTCGAAGGCGATGCCAACGACTACGTCGGCAAAGGCCTCTCGGGCGGTAAGATCATCATCAAGCCTGACGCAAAAGCGACCTTCGCAGCTGAAGACAATATCATCATCGGTAACGTTGCCCTCTACGGCGCAACGTCTGGCGAAGTCTTCATTCGCGGTGTCGCCGGCGAACGTTTTGGTGTTCGTAATTCTGGAGTCACCACCGTCGTCGAAGGCGTGGGTGATCACGGTTGCGAATACATGACTGGTGGACGCGTCGTCGTCCTCGGTGAAACAGGTCGCAACTTCGCCGCAGGTATGAGCGGAGGCGTTGCCTACATTCTCGATGAGAAGGCTGACTTCGCCAAACGCTGTAACGCGCAGATGGTTGGACTCGAAAAAGTCGAAGGTTCCGACCTCGAAGAATTAAAGTCGCTCATCGAGCGCCACGCTGAACTCACCGGTTCCAAGAAGGCCGCCAAGATCATCGCTGACTGGAAGAACTTCGCTTCGAAGTTCGTGAAAGTCATGCCGAAGGATTACAAGCGCGTCCTCCAAGCCATCGAACAAGCCAAAGCTAAGGGACTCAGCGGCGATGCTGCCCTTAACGAGGCCTTTGAAATCAACGCCCGCGACGTCGCTCGCGTGGGTGGAGGCTAAACCGTCATTCCAATCTATAATATAACTATTTTATAACATGGGAAAACCAACTGGCTTCGTTGAATTTCAACGCGAACTACCTCCAGACCGCGATGCCCTCACCCGCATTGGCGATTGGAAGGAAATTCACCACCATCACTCCGACGAAAAACTGCGCAAGCAAGGCGCCCGCTGCATGGATTGCGGCGTTCCCTTCTGCCATACTGGCAAACTTATCAGTGGCATGGCTAGCGGTTGCCCGATCAACAACCTCATCCCCGAGTGGAATGATTTAGTTTATCGCGGTCTCTGGCGCGAAGCCCTTGATCGCCTCCATAAGACCAACAACTTCCCTGAGTTCACGGGCCGCGTCTGTCCTGCTCCTTGTGAAGGTGCCTGCGTTCTTGGTATCAATAACCCTCCCGTCACAATTAAGAATATCGAAGTTTCGATTATCGATAAAGGTTGGGACAATGGTTGGGTCGTTGCTCGTCCTCCCGTTAAACGCACCGGTAAAAAAGTTGCGGTCATCGGTTCTGGTCCTGCCGGACTCAGCGCTGCTGCTCAACTCAATCACGCCGGTCACAACGTCACCGTCTTTGAACGTGCCGATCGCCCAGGCGGTCTCCTCATGTACGGTATTCCGAACATGAAGCTCGATAAGAAGGAAGTCGTACTACGACGTATTCGCCTCCTCGAAGACGAAGGCGTAATCTTTAAATGCAATGTGAACGTAGGCGTCGACATCACCGCTGAAAAACTCCGCAAGGATTTCGATTCGGTCGTCATTTGTACTGGCGCCACCAAACCTCGCGATCTGCCTATCCCTGGTCGCGAAGGTAAAGGTATTCATTTCGCAATGGATTTCCTCAGCGCCAACACCAAGGCCGTTCTTAACGATGGTCCAGGTGCTGACTTCATTACCGCGAAAGGTAAAGACGTTGTCATCATCGGCGGTGGCGACACCGGAACAGACTGCGTAGGCACTTCACTTCGTCATGGTTGCAAATCCGTAGCGCAGGTTGAGATCATGCCTAAGCCCGCAGCGACTCGTCAAAAAGACAACCCATGGCCCGAATGGCCAAAGACCTTCAAGACCGACTACGGCCAAGAAGAAGCGGCGGCTAAATTCGGTTCCGACCCTCGCGTCTACGTCACCACTGCAACTAAGTTTGAGAACGATGCAGATGGTAACGTGAAAGCCGTTCACACCGTTCAAGTGGAATGGAAGAAAAACGAAAAAGGTCAGTTCGTCCCTCAAAACATTCCTGGCACTGAAAAAGTAATGCCTGCCCAACTCGTATTGCTCGCCATGGGCTTCCTCGGACCTGAGCAGCCATTCCTCGATGCCCTCGGCGTTGAGCGCGACGCTCGCACCAACATCAAAGCTGAACACGAGAAATACACGACCAACCTCCCTGGCGTTTTCGCTTCGGGTGATTGCCGTCGCGGACAAAGCCTCGTTGTTTGGGCCTTCAATGAAGGTCGTGGTGCTGCTCGCGAGTGCGATCGTTACCTGATGGGTACGACCGAGCTGCCTTAATCGGTATCCATAGCTTAAACCAAAGCCCGTTCCGCAAGGTTCGGGCTTTGTTATTTTAGACCCATCACCCTGCCCACACATCATAGGATTGCACCCACGTAACGCCTAGGCTTAGTTCTTTATCGTGGCTAAACCTTCCCCCTCCTCATTCAAGGAAATAGCACTCCAGACCGCCTGGGCGGCAGGTAACCTACTCCAACACAGTGCCTCCCGTACCGTGAATGCGGAAACCGACGACGACGTTAAGATGCAGGCCGATGTGGACTCCGAAACATTGGTCCGCGAACAATTAAAATCTACCGGCCTGCCAATCATCGGCGAAGAACTTGGCGGTGATGCCAACCTCTTTGCCAGCGATCAACTCTACTGGGTCGTCGACCCCCTCGATGGCACTTATAATTATCTTAGGAATCAGCCCTGCACCTGCGTATCACTTGGCCTAATGCGCGGACCCGAGCCTGTTCTCGGCGTAATCTATAATTTCACCGCCCAAAAAACCTACCTCGGTATTCCTGGTGACGGTACTTATATCAACGGCAAAAAAATCACTCCGGCTTGGGTAAACAAAATAGCAGATGCTTGTATTATGACGGGCTTCCCTGCCGCGGCCGATAAATCTGCACCGGCGATGGAAATTTTTATGCGGGAAGTTTCTCGTTATAAAAAAATCCGGATGATCGGTTCCGCCGCCCTCGCCCTCGCGTACGTGGGCGAAGGGGTTGCGGACACCTATTACGAATCGGGCACCAACCTCTGGGATGTCGCCGCCGGCCTCGCAATTATCAAAGCCTCCGGTGGTCACTACCGACTCATCCCCACCGGTAAGAAGCCCTTGAACTACGATCTCTGGGCGTCCGCACGAGAAGAGTGGACACGCTAAGCTGAACCTCGCCCTACTCCTTAATCGTAGACACTCATCGTATCCTAATTTAAGCATCACTCATGAACCTACCCTCACTCCCTCCAATCACCTTCGAAGGTACAGTGAAACACTACGCTGAAGCCATCCTCGGCCAATCCTACGGCGGTGGCAGCGAGATCGGCTTCTGGTTAGCCCTCACCATGGTAATCATCTACGTGCCGGTGTTAGGTCGCCAAGCCGCCAAGCATTTCTTCGGAAAGGACGGCTCATTAGTTGGCATTGGTCTGGTTGGCCTCTTCTCCGTCGGCCTGACATTTGGCGCCATCTGTATGGCTGATACGAGCCTTTCGGCATTCGTTCCTAAGGCAGTTGAAACACTGGTTATTTCCCTGTGCACTGGAACGGTCGTCCTGCTGGTAACAAGTGCGACCACCCAAGTCCTCTCGATGAGCTTTGGCCCATCGCTAGGTCTTCAGTTAATCTTTTGGAATATCATCTTCTTGGCCCAACTCGC
This sequence comes from Opitutia bacterium, assembly GCA_947378845.1. Taxonomy (GTDB): domain Bacteria; phylum Verrucomicrobiota; class Verrucomicrobiia; order Opitutales; family UBA953; genus UBA953. Next base: position 7,528 of record CANCLQ010000016.1, read on the forward strand.
GACCAAGTTTCTGACTGATTTCTGGAAGCACGTCTAAGATCAACCTGTCGCCTGCAGACCAGCGGCAATCGCGTTCAAGGACAGTAGCATTTGCGGGAGCAATGCATCGGCTTCCTTGCGCTCGCCATCGGCGATGCGCTTGCGCCAGTCCTTCAACAATGCGACCTGTTGTTCGTGCAGCAAATCAATCGCCGATTCACGCAACATGATAACCTTGCGTAAGCGAGGACGACCTTCGGTAAGTTGATCATTCGAAAGCTCATTCAACATCTTACGAGCTAAGGAGTGTTCAGCTAAAATCTTATCAAGGAATTGCTTCTTTAATTTCTTCTCACTCACGAGCGTACCATAAAGGCGCATCATGCTGCGGTTCGCCGCCATTACGCTGGTGGAAGCGTTCTTCAGCATGTAGCGCAGCGGTGCCCAAGTATCGTAGTGCGACTTAATTAATTCATAACCCTTAGGATCCTCCTCCTTAAGGCGAGCGAGAGCTGAGCCGACGCCGTACCAACCAGAAAGGTAAAAGCGGGCCTGACTCCACGAGAAGACCCATGGGATAGCACGTAAATCTTCTAATGAAGCGGCACCGGTGCGACGCGACGGGCGTGAACCAATTCGACTCGCTTCAATCACATCAATCGGAGTCACCTGACGGAAGAACTCAATAAAGCGCGGGGTGCGGATCAGCGACTGGTAAGCTTCACGAGAAAACTCAGCTAAACGATCCATTACTTTTCCAAGGGCTGCGCTTTCAGCCTTTTCAACATCATCCAATAAAGTGTGCTGGGTGACACCGGCTGCTAATAATTCTAAATTATTAACCGCGGTAATGTGATTCGCGTACTTCTGTGTAATGCTTTCACCCTGCTCGGTCACACGCAACTCGCCGTTAATACTTCCACGCGGCAAGGCATCGATGAAACGGTGCGTCGGACCTGCACCACGCGAGATGGTGCCGCCGCGACCGTGGAAGAAAATAATTCGAACGCCATGCTTCTCGCCAACTTTAGTTAAATTTTGCTGTGCGCGATAGAGGTTCCAAAGCGAAGCCAAAATACCGCCATCCTTATTTGAATCGGAATAACCAATCATGACTTGCTGCGTGAGGCCGTCGGAAATTCCTGCATCACGACGCATCTCTAAAGTGCGACGTGTCACTGGGTGCGCTAAGAAATCATCTAAGATCGCTGTGCTCTTTTCTAAGTCATCAATCGTCTCAAAGAGTGGAACAACTGGGAGCAAACAATAGGGGCTGTCCGACCCACCCGCAGTTAATCCTGCTTCGCGTGCAATTAAATATACGGTAAGCAAATCCGAAACCGAGCGAGTCATGCTGACAATCAACGAACCCAGACCTGCAGAACCATATTGGTTAATATGCTCAACTAAAGAACGGTGACAGGCTAATACCGCATCGGCTTCTGGGCCGATTGATTCTTGTGAACGAATGAATGGACGCGTGGAACGTAGTTCGGAATCCAAGAATCCTAAACGACGCGATTCATCCCAGTTCGGGTAATCGGTATCATCTAAGCCAGCAACCGCCATCAGCTGTGAAATCGCTTTGTCATGGAATGCGCTATTCTGCCGAATATCGAGCGTCGCCATGTGGAAACCAAAGGTCCGCAAGAAACGAATCAATGGGTCCAACTCATAACGCGCAATCTGACCTGCCCCAACTTCGATCAGAGTCTCACGTAAGAATAATAAATCAGCAACGACACCATCGGGAGTCTTATGCATACCTGGGGCACATTCGCCCACCGTTGCGGGCAGACGTAATCTAATAAGATTAATATACTGACGCCAGGTCTCACCGATATTTCGAGCCATCGCCTGCTCACCCGCCTCACCCAAAGCTGCCGCATGCTTTTCAACTGTTCTCACAAACACCGCAGGTGGTACTTGTAGGTGATCGCCTAATGATAAGCGCTGCCCCAAGACAAACAGACGCTCATTGACGATATGCAGGGCAGTTGAACGGAAAAGGTTAAGTGCTTTAGTCGTCACTTCAGCAGTCACTAAGGGGTGGCCATCGCGATCGCCACCCACCCAAGTACCCATCGTCACCATCGGCATTGAATCCGGGTGAGCAATCTTGTCGGCGCTAAAACCCGCCTCTTCCCATGCCTGACGGAGACGCAGATCCATGCTCACAATCGCATCCGGGAAAACATTGGAGAGGAAATAGTTTATATTACGCAACTCCGACTGCACTTCGGGCTTTTGCTGATAAAATTCACCTGTGCGCCACAAGCGCTCAAGGGCGACCTTGATTTCATCGCGGATGGCACGCTGCTCAGCCGCTGTCCACATGCTGTTTTCACGACGAACCAGCAATTTATAAATCTCGCGGTGAATTTCTAAAACAGTGGCACGCTTAGCTTCTGTAGGGTGAGCGGTTAAAACCGGCTGCACATGAATATGATTTAGACGCTTCGCGACTTGTTTGTCAGTCATGCCTGCATCACGCAAACGATTGAGTGCACGACCCCATGAACCAGGATCGGAAGCCAAACCATTTTTATCTTCACGTAAACGCTTCGACTGCGCCGAGGCATTTTCTTCCACCATGTTTAATAACTGAAATGCAATCGAGTAAGCTTGCACACCGCGGTAAGAGAAAATTTGTACGCCACGTAATTTACGCTTACCCATCCATGGCAACGTGCCGGCTAAATCTTTGTGGTCGAGCTGTTCAAGGACTTCGACGAAGCACTCCATCATGAACGCTAAATCGCGATCCACTTTTTTTAGTCCACGTGCTAAGTCGGTGCTAATTGCCATAGAGTGATTGGTAGCACGGAGGCGTGAAATGTCGCAACCGCAAACGCCCAATGGCTTGCGTATAAGTTCAAGCACGCTTTGCTCTAAACCCGACATGGCTGACCAAAGGCTCATACTTCCCGACCTCTGGCAACAGTCCGCCCTCCGCGCCCTCAGACGTGGGGATGATGTGATTATTCAAGCCCCAACCGGCTCAGGGAAAACCCATGTCTTTGAATTATTCGTTAAAGGCGGCCACCAAGGTCAGGCCGTTTACACCGTCCCAACCCGTGCCCTCGCCAATGATAAGCGTGCGGAATGGGCCGCACTCGGCTGGGACGTAGGCATAGCGACGGGTGATATCAGTGAAAACCTAAGCGCGCCCATCGTCGTCGCCACCCTCGAGACCCAGCGTCAACGATTCCTCGAAAACCAATCGCCTGACCTTCTGGTCATCGATGAATATCAAATGCTAGCCGACGAACACCGCGGTGCAGCTTATGAAACCGTTCTGGCGATCGCGCCACCCTCCACCCAGGTCCTTTTATTAAGCGGTAGCGTCGGTAACCCTCAAACCGCTGCCGAGTGGCTCCGCTCCCTCGGTCGTAAAGTAACCCTCGTCGAAGAACACAAACGACCCATACCACTAGAAGAGGTTTGGCTCGACGCCCTTGAAACCAAGGAACCCGAAGGGGTACGCAGCAGCATCGCACGTGCCGTCATCAAGGGACTTCAATCCGACCTCGGGCCAATCCTCGTCTTCGCTCCACGCCGACGTGCCGCCGAGCAAATCGCACGCGACATCGCCCACGCCCTGCCACTCGGCAATGGACCTCAACTCAACGCCGCACAGAAAGCGTGTGCTGGAGACGAACTCTACCGACTCCTCCGTCAAGGGGTGGGTTTGCATCACAGTGGTTTAACCTACGAGCAACGTACCGAACTCATCGAACCGTGGGCCAAGTCGGGTCGCCTCAATGTTGTCGTCGCCACTACTGGCTTAGCCGCTGGGATTAATTTCTCGCTTCGCTCCGTCCTCGTCACCGATCGACGTTACGCTTCAGAGCACGCCGAACACGAAATCCGTCCCGATGAACTTCTGCAAATGTTTGGTCGAGCTGGCCGACGCGGACTCGACGAAAAAGGCTTTGCATTATGGACCGGTGATTCACCACGACTGGGTGAAGCTAAACCATTACAACTAAAGCGTTCAGCCGGACTCGATTGGCCGGCGTTCCTCACTGTCATGCGGCATTCGCCACAGCCGATTACAGCCGCTCAAAAGCTCGCGCATTCACTCTTCACCCGCGAACCAATCGTCCTCGCACTCGACGCCTTGAAAGACACGCAGGCTATGCCTGAAGTTGAGTTACCAAGTACCACGCGACGCGTTGAGGAGATGCTCGGCTATAAAGGTCAATGGCAACGACTACGTCCCACAAAAGTCGTCCCCCTCGTCACAGCTTATATTAGAATTAAGAATGAATGGCACCCTGCCCTAACCAAGCCTGACTCACTACGCGCGGTCACGATTGGCACACCCTGCAAATTACCGCAAGCCGATGGCACCATCCACTATGGTCGACTCGCACCACTCGCACATTTCCCCAAAACCGATAAGAGTGAAAACTTAGTCCCCGTGGATTGGCTCCGAAAAGCACTACTGAAGCTTGAAGGCCCGAACGCCAAACACCGAAACTGGAAATTAGAAAATATAGAAAAAGAAATTCTGCCTTTGTTACCGCGATTAACTCAAGGCGGCCAAGCGACGGGCGGTATTTTTGTACAACGGGATACATTATTTGTGCGCCTGGACTACCGTCAGGCCAATGTGAAGGTCACTCCTGATGCAGATGATATGCCATTAATTAACCCTGAGCACCGCTTGATTGATAAAGAAGATATTAATTTAGCCAGTGTACTCGGTAAGTCTAATGACAACTTATCGTCGGCGCGTGCAGGTAGACTTTGGCTTAAACTCAAACTCATCACCGACGACGGCACGCCAACCACCCGAGGTGAAGTCGCCTCTCTCTTTCAACACGGCGAAGGACTTGCAGTCGCCGCCGCACTTGAGGATGCGACATACGACCCCATTGATCTCGCTTGGGATCTCGCTGAACTTCGCGCGGGTGAACGCGTGGGCTCGTCTGGTCGCAACTCAAGTCGACTCGGCGCATGCTGTCGCCTAACTTATAAATCTCTAACCGCCGAAGGCTACCTTCGCGACGGACTTCCCGCTGGCTTTGGCGAAGGCTGCGCCGAAACCATGCGTGCTTTTGTGCTGCATGGGAAATTACCGATAGCCGACAGCGAAGGTCGCGGTCCCGGCAAGGGCGACCTCGAGCGCGCCGTCCTCGAATGGAGAAGCACCCTTCGTCTCATCGCTAATTCTAAAAACGAATCATGGCCGCGCTGGATTGAACTTAAAGCTGCTTGCCACCAAGTGCTGACAGAAATTTCGCCCGTGATGGTGAAATAAATCTTTGTTTAAGGGCAGATTCATCAGATATTTTTGGCTTAGTCGGATTTCTGCTTTTCAAAACGAAACTTCTACGTACGTTTGAAATACAGTCATATACTCGCATTCGCGCGCTGCAAAGCGTGAGGAAAGTCCGGACACCAATGGGCAGGATTCCCGCCGCAAGTCGGGGCACGATGAAAATCGTGACGGATAGTGCCACAGAAAATAAACCGCCGTCTCCGCAAGGAAAACGGTAAGGGTGAAAAGGTGGGGTAAAAGCCCACCGCTCCAAGGGTAACCAAAGAGGCAAGGTAAACCCAATCCGGTGCAAGATAAACAGAGACCGCTACGAGGTCGCCCGCCAAGGTCTCGGGTTGTCGCATCGCCGCAAGGCGAGACCGCAAGGTCAGAGAAATGAATGCGCAGGGTGTGGTGAGAGCCACCCCAGACAGAATCCGGCTTACAATATATGACTCACAGACGAAGGGCCGATCGGAAACGATCGGCCCTTCCCCTTTTTATATTTTCTTCAATCGATAACGGATTGATTAAAAAATCATTCTAGTCATCGAATGTAAGCCATGGTGACAGCGCCAACCCCTTCCAGTCGACTGACCGAAATCATCGCAAGGGGTCCATCGGTTATCATTCTCGCTCCACACCCCGACGATGAATGCTTGGGCACGGGCGGATTAATTCAGCAAGTTGTCGAAAACGGCGGCAAGGTTCACGTAATCTTCATCACTAATGGCGATAACAACCCTTGGCCTCAACGTTTCGTGGAACGCCGCTGGTCCATCGGACCCATCGAACGTCAACGCTGGGGACAACGCCGTAAAATCGAAGCCGAAAAATCGCTACAAGTTCTCGGCGAAGGCAAAGTCACTTGCGAATTCCTCGAGCTACCCGATGCAGGTATTTTGCAGTTATGGCAATCAGGTGACCGCCAATTGAGCCGCAAAATTGCGGAACGACTTTCTAAAATAAATCCCGACCTATTTGTCACACCTTGTGAATTTGATCGGCATTCCGATCACCGTGCTACCCAAGCCTACGGTCTCGATGCCATAAAAATTTCCAATCATGGTTGCGACCGCCTTACCTATCTCATCCATCGTCCCTGGGGTATGAAAATTCTCAATAGCCCCAAGCCCGACCTGTTTCTTGCACTCACGGAATCACAACAGCAGAAAAAACTAGCTGCGATTCAGTGCCATGAAACCCAAATGGCCCTTAGTCGCTCGCGTTTTTGTAAGTTTGCTAAGTCTCAGGAGCCATTTAACTTTCACACCTAAATGCCCAAGCTACTCCACTCGACGCGCTTTCAAGCCATCGTCCTCACCGCGGTAGTTCTATTTTTATTTTGGTGGCGACTGGGAAGCCTGGGACTCATCGACCCCGATGAACCGTTCTACGCGCTAACTACGCGCGAGATGGTGCAAAGTGGCGACTGGATTACACCCCGACTCTTCGGCGAACCACAATTTGAAAAACCGATTCTCTTCTACTGGCAGACCTGCCTCTCGCAAACCGTCTTTGGTGACAACGAATTCGCTGCGCGAGTTCCTGGTGCACTCGCCGCCTCCCTCCTCGTCTTCCTCACTTGGGGCATCGGTCGAAAATTACTTTCTCCCTTAGCTGGCTTTCTGTCCGCGCTCGTTCTGGCGACAGGTGCCATGTTCGTTGTGATGTCGCGCCTGATGCTGACCGACATCTCACACACGCTCTTTATCAGTACGGGCGTCTACTGCCTCTGGCGGGCCTTCCACGCCCCCGAAAACCAACGCTTACGCTGGCTCCTGGGCTTCACCGTCGTCTCCGCCCTCTCTATGCTTACCAAGGGCCCGCAAGGCCTCGTCTTCAGCATTATGGCCGGGTTCACCTACGGTTATATTCAAAATATAAAGCAACCCTGGTCCCTGCGCTCGCTATCGATTTGCGTACCGCTGTGGCTCCTCATTGCGACCCCATGGTACTTGGCCATGTTCACCCTGCACCAATCAGGCCCCACGGCACCTGGCACAGGTTGGGCTTATTACTGGAACTCATTCTTCGTTCACGAAAACTGGGATCGTTTCTGGCACTCCGAACACCAAGGCAATAATACATGGTATTATTATTTAGAAATCCTCATCGGCGGCACCCTACCCTGGATTCCGCTGACGCTGGCTGCGCTGTGGCAAAACGGAAAATCGATTTTTAACTTCAACTACCTCCGCCAGAATAAAGGTATCTGCCTGATCCTTTGTTGGCTCATTCCTTCGTACATTTTCATGAATGTAGCTCAGACTAAAATCCCGAGTTATATTTTCTTCCTCTTCCCGCCGCTCGCCTTACTCGCCGGCCATACACTCGAGCGTTGGATCAATGAAGGCTTCAGCCGAAGCGAACTCTGGCTCGTTGGCACTTTCACCTTATTCGAAGGACTGCTGCTCGTTTGGTATGTACCTGAATTCCACCCCAACGCTCACCCTTTCCTGGCACAACTCTTTGCCCTAGGTGCACCGCTTACCATCGCTGGCATCCTAGCCTTCCGCCGCTCCACTATCGGTTGGGTATCCTTCTCTGTGCTATTTAGCCTCGTGTTAATCTTCGTCGCCTTCTTCTGGATTGAAGACCGACTTGATGGCAGCGTGGGTAGCCGCGATGCTTTCAAAATTGCATCTGCTGCACGCCAGCCAAACGAATTAATTGTCACCAGCAGCTTCCTTGGACGTGCCGCGAATTATTACATGCACGAAAAGCCAACGGCTATCTTCGTTACCGCACCTAAAAACCTAGAAGGAAAATCGAAAGACAACTTCCGTCCATTCTATCCGTTTTACTCCTACCACGCCTTACCCCAAATCAATCTAGAGACTGATCTAGGTAACTTCGTTGATAAAAATCATTCAATTCTCTGCGTCGCTGAGAAGCGTGATTACTACTTACTCAACGAATCTGAAAACTCTTCGGTAAAAGGACGCTGTGAACTAATAGGTACCACGGGCGACAAACCCGGACGTGCCGTCTTCCGCATCCACGACAGAAACTGGCGCCCCGCTCCTACGAAGTAATTTAAATTCTCCAGAGGAGTTTAAAGAAGCGCACCGTGTCTCGGATGGGCCTGATTTTACTGGTCTCTCCGCGATAAATCGTACGCACGGGAACACTTCGTATTAAACCCTTAGCACGCGCGGTTAAAATCAGCACTTCGGTCTCGTAGTCGTAGTGATCGCTCTGCGCCGCCAAAACTGCCGCGTTAGCCACCGCGACACCTCGATATCCACATTGCGAATCGGGAATGGCGCAGCGGCAAATACGACTAATCAGCCACGACATTAAAGTGTTAACCGTTCGACGAACAAAAGGCATGCCGCGTGCATTGGCAAAGCGATTACCAATCACCAGCATGACCTCGGGCTCTTGCAACGCGGCAACAAATGCAGGCAATTGCTCGGCGTCGTGCTGACCATCTCCATCGAGCGTAACGCCGTGTGTAAAACCCATCTCTTTTAATTTAATAAACGCCGTCTTCAGTGCCGCACCCTTGCCGCGATTCACTTCATGTCGAATCACAATCGCACCCGCAGCTTTAGCGATCGACGATGTTTCATCCGGCGAGCAATCATCCACCACAACTACAGTGTCGATAAATTGTCGGACCTGGCGGACCACCTGATCAATATGCTTCGCCTCCCGGTACGCAGGTATCACCACTGCGATACGCTGCGAACCATTAGAAGCCGTCGTCATACTCTACGTATCGCGCAAAGGCCTAAGCCTTACCCGCGTTGGTTCATGGCCACGTATTTACGCTCGGTATTACCGATGTAAATCTGGCGTGGACGATGGATTTTTTGCTTTGGATTTTCGGCAATTTCTTTCCAGTGCGAAATCCAACCAGGCATACGACCGATTGCAAAAATTACGGTGAACATTTCGGAAGGGATACCAATCGCCTTCAAGATAATGCCGCTGTAGAAATCCACATTCGGATACAGGTTGCGCTGCTTAAAATAAGGATCGGTCAACGCGGCGTCTTCTAAACGCATCGCAATCGCCAAGAGCGGATCATTAATACCGAGAACTTTTAGTACCTTGTCGCACTGAGCTTTGATAATCTTCGCACGAGGATCGTAGTTCTTATAAACACGGTGACCAAAGCCCATCAGGCGGACTTGCTTGGTCTTGTCTTTTGCATCGGCGATAAACTTAGAACCATCATCGCCTGAATCGTGAATCTCTTGCAGCATCTCAATCACGGCCTGGTTTGCACCGCCGTGTAACGGACCCCAAAGAGCGCAGACGCCTGCCGAGACCGAAGGGAAAAGATTGGCGCCACCCGATGCCACCATGCGCACCGTCGATGTCGAACAGTTCTGCTCATGATCCGCATGCAGAATTAAAATTAAATCCAAAGCGCGTGCAATTTCTGGGTGCACGTTGTAATCCGCATTTGGCTGCGAAAACAGTAGGTGCAGGAAGTTCGAGCAGTAGTCGAAACCAGGCTTAGGATAAACGGGTGGCTCGCCCTCTTTCGAGCGGTGCGCCAAGGCTGCCAGCGTACGAACCTTAGAAATTAATACCGCCGCAGTCTCATCGAACTTGGCTAAGTCGTGTGCACGTTCGTTGGTGCCCAGATCAGGATAATAACATCCGAGAGTATTCAGCGTGGCCGACAAAACAGCCATTGGGTGTGCGTTGCCCGGGAAGCCACTGAGCGTAATGCGCATTCCTTCGTGCACCTGCGAATTATCTAAAATCCGCGTCTTGAAGGTCGTCAACTGACTGGCCGTAGGCAACTCGCCGTAAATCAAAAGATAGGCGGTCTCAATGAAGGTTGATTTCTCTGCTAGGTCTTCGATCGAATAACCGCGGTAACGCAGGATTCCTTTTTCACCATCAATGAAAGTGACCTTAGATTCACAGGCACCGGTATTCGCATAGCCGTCGTCAAAGGTTACATAAGACGTGTCGTCGCGTAACTTGCGCACATCAATTGCTCGCTCGCCCTCAGTGCCAACGACAATGGGTAGGACGACTTCTTTATCATCCAGTTTAAGAGTAGCGTTTTTTGAGGTCATGGCAGTTTGGGAACCGCCAAAGAAAAAACCCTTAGCGGACTACCAAGGTCAGGAAATTGCGGTAGATTTGCAAGCCTTTGACCTGACTTTTCTCAGGGTGAAACTGAGTTGCCATCACTTTACCTCTCCGCACCCCGCTAACAAACCGACCCGCATAGTCCGTCTCACACCAAACGAGCTTTGGATCCGTTTCCACCAATCGATAACTATGCACGAAATAAAAGGGTTCACCCTCTACCCTCAGGCCATCTGTCAATGGGCTGGATTCCTTAAAAATAGCTTCATTCCAGCCCATGTGCGGAATGCGTAAGCTGGGTGCAGACTTAAATCTGGAAATGACTCCAGGAAAAACCCCTAGCCCAGCTCGATCGCCTTCCTCCGACCGCTCAAATAAAGCCTGCAGGCCGAGGCACACGCCAAGAAAGGGTCGGTCCGCCGCAATCCACTCCTTAAGAAAAGTATCAAACTCAGTGCGCTTCAAACAATCCATACAATCGGCAATCGCACCCTGCCCCGGGAAAACCACCGCGTCAGCCTTATCAGCTAACTGCGGACTGTTAACCAAAAATGGGTCAGCCCCTACCGCACTCAGTGCACGAGAGACACTTCGTAAGTTGCCCATACCATAATCCACCACCGCAACACGTGGACGATAGTCGGAACCGGGCGTGCTCACGTTAAATTAAGAGAGTGAACCCTTTGTGCTCGGCACGCGACCACCTTGACGCGAGTCATTTTCGACCGCGACGCGCAAGGCACGTGCAAAGGCTTTAAACAAAGCTTCAGCGACGTGGTGAGGCTCCTCTCCGTATTCCAACTTCAAGTGGAGATTGCAGCCTAAGGCATTCGCAAGGCCTTGGAAAAATTCACGTACGAGCGCGATGTTGAAATCTTTCACCATGTAGTTGGTGACGTCTACTTGATAGACCATCATCGGACGGTTGCTTAAATCAACGACACAACGAGCCAGCGTCTCATCCATTGGTAAGATGAAAAAACCGTAGCGACGAATTCCTGCCTTATCACCTAAGGCTTCTTTGATCGCTGCGCCTAAAACAATACCCACGTCTTCCACGGTGTGGTGATAATCCACATCCGTATCACCGGTAGCCTGGATTTTTAAGTCGATCATGGAGTGACGACTCAAGAGCGTCAGCATGTGATCGAAGAAGGCGACGCCAGTGGAGATTTCTGCTATGCCAGTGCCATCTAAATTAACGCTGAGATTAATTTTAGTCTCTGCCGTATCACGGCGAATTGTGGCTTGTCGCACTGCTGAACTCATAACCATTCAAATCATCGTACCAGGCCAAAATGTCAACCTCACCCTTTCGTCCAAACCCCTGCCGCAGCCAACAGCGCATCCACTTCCGCGTCAGTGCCCACCGTTATCCGCAACGCTTTTTCCGTTAAAAAATGATTAGGGAAACGTCGCACGAGGATTTTTTGTGAACGTAAAAATTCGAAGGCCGACTCCGCCGCTTGCACCGATGCGACACCGCCTTTCACGACCGGTTCAGCTAGAACAAAATTAGCGGATGATTCATTCACCTTCCAGCCTAAGGCCTTCAACGCATCCGTTAAGCGTCTCCTCGTTTGAATAATTTTTGCCACAGTGACACTGAGCCAGGCTTCATCTTGCAATGCAGCAGCGGCGGCCACTTGAGCCAGTCGATCCAAATTATAACTATCACGCACACGGTGTAAAACAGCGGCAACACTCAATGGGCAGAGCGCGTAACCCGCACGCAGACCCGCCAGGGCGTGCCCCTTTGAAAGTGTGCGCGTGACCACGACATTTGAAAATTGCTTGGGTAAATCCGCACAGGTCTCGCCCGCGAATGCAGCATACGCTTCATCAATAACCAACAAACCAGGATACACTGCGGCCAGCGCTTTTACTTGCTCAACCTTAAAGGCAACGCCCAGCGGCGCATTCGGATTAGTTAAAAAGAAAATCGCAGCACCACACTTTACAACTTCAGCTGTATCGAATGTGTAATCCGATTTCACCGGAACCTTAACAACAGTCGCACCCTGCGCTGCAGCCAAAACAGGGTACAATGAATAACTAGGATCCAGCATACCAATTGACCTACCAGGTCCAGCATACGCCCTAATCAGTAAGTTCAGTAAATCGTCTGAACCATTTCCGGCTACGACCGCATTCGCGTTGTAGCCATGTAGTTTCGCGGCCGCTTCACGCAATGGCGTGGAATCGGGCGAAGGATAAAGGCGGAGTAATGAACCACCGTCAGCTAAAGCCGCACGCGCAGCTTCAACGGCTTTAGGGCTTGGTGGATAAGGATTCTCATTGGTATTTAACTTCACCCAACCACCACCCTGCGGTTGCTCACCCGGCGTATAAGCCTGCAAGGCTTCAATGTGTGGATTGGCTTTCGGCTCCAATGGCTTCATGTGCGGTACTTCACCTTGCTCAACGCAAAGTCCGCTAGCAAATTCTTAATCTTAACTGAATCACCCAGAGCCATCGCCGCTTTTCCGAGTGCTTTTAATTCCTGTGCGCTGGAATGACGTAATATAAAACGAACCTCAGGAATTGAGGGCGACGACATACTTAATTCGGTAGCACCTAAACCGATTAGTAATGGTGCCCAAAGTGGATCACCGGCGAGCTCACCGCAAACGGCAGCGGTAACACCCTTCTTTGCCGCCGAAGCAAAAATCCGTTCAAGCGTTCGCACCACTGCGGGATTGGCTGGCTCGTACCATGTCGCAATGCGTTGGTTCCCGCGATCGACCGCTAACAAATATTGCACCAAATCATTTGTGCCAACGCTGACGAAATCCACCTCAGTGACTAAGTCATCAATCACCACTGCAGCGGCGGGAATCTCAATCATCGCACCCAGTCGAATCGGTACTTTAGGCACTATACCTTCACTCGCCATCTGTGCGGCGATGTTTAAGAAAAATTCTTTAGCTCGACGCAGTTCTTCGACGCCCGAAATCATCGGGAACATCACCGCGACTGGGCCAAAAACGGACGCACGTAAAATTGCTCGCAACTGACTCGCGAAAATATCGGGGCGATCTAAGCACAGACGGATCGCGCGGTAGCCCATGAAGGGGTTGGCTTCGTCCGTAAGGTCGCCGAGCTTTTTATCGCCACCCAAATCCAGAGTTCGGAATGTCACCAACTGACCATGCGCCTGACGCACAACATCCGAATACTCCACATATTGTTCCTCCTCGCTGGGCCATGCATCGAGTCGTAGGAATAAATTTTCGGTACGATACAACCCCACGCCATGTGCAACATAGGTTCGTGCGTCCTCCATGTCTTCCGGGCCACCAATATTTGCCAATAAACTGTAGGCGGCGCCATCGACGGTTTCATCAGGCAAGGCCACCTCAGACATCACGCGATTTCGGCGCGACTTAATCGCCAATTGCTTATCACGATAGCTGTCGAGCGTTGCGGCCGACGGGTTCACAATCACGAGTCCCTCCTCTCCATCTACCAGCAAGACATCTCCATCCTGTACCGTATCTAACAAGCCGCGAACCCCTACCACTGCTGGTATTTCTAAGGCACGTGCCATAATCGCCGAGTGCCCCGTTCGTCCACCTTCCTGAGTTACAAACGCAATGACGCTGTCGGCCGACATACTGGCCGTTTCCGACGGTGTTAAATCTTTAGCTGCGACAATCTGCTTCTCTACCGCGACCGCTGGCTTGGTGGACTTCGTGCCGAGTAATTTATCCATCACACGACCAGTCACGTCGCGAATATCAGCCGCACGCTCGCGCAAGAAATCGTCCTCTATATTTTCAAAAATAGTGATGTATCGCTGCGCGACTTCTTGAAAACAAAACTCAATATTAAATCCAGTCTTCCGCACCTCTTTCGCAACGTCGTCAATTAAAGCCACATCCTCTAAAACTAAAAGGTGTGCATCGAAGATGGCGGCTTCAGATTCTCCTAATCGTTCAACGACTTCTTGGCGTAGCTTCGAGATTTCTAAGCGAGTCTCGTGCAGCGCCTGCTCAAAGCGTTTAACTTCTGACTCTAGATCCGTCGCTTTCTCACAGGCCACAATGGCCATACCCTGTAAAAGAATATACACCGAGCCGTGCCCCACGCCTGGTGCAGCCGCAATGCCTTTGAGGCGAACTTCTGGCCTGGGTGATTCGGCCGACATAGGACCTTAGAAGATTGCTCTAAAAAATAGAGGCAAGGGCAATAAGTGCTAAATACTTGATTCAGCGTACCCCTCGTCGTCCTCATCCGAGGAATCGACCATGCCAGTATCAGCAGCCATCGATTCATTCGAAGAAACTTCAAACCACTTCTCCGACTCGTCGCCTTCATACGCATCGGCACTTTCTTGACCCGAAATACTATTAATAACGTAAAGGTTTAAGCCTTTATAATCGGTGTCGAGCGTTACGCGAGTTTGCACCAACACTAACATCAAAAGACAAATATAAGAAGCAGTGCGATTAAAACGCTGAGCGCAGCTAAGAAGCCAAGATTGGATCCACTTCCAGTCTTTTCGCTTATATTCCGCTAAGCATTGCAGTTGGGCACGGTGAAGTTTTTCGCGCTGCTTAAAGCGACGAGTGAATTCGGGTGATCCGAGCAGCAATTCGCGCAGACGTGCGACTTCAGCAGCCGAGGCTGTGCGCTCCAGATAATTGTCCACTAACTGATTAAATTCGACCTCGCTCATTTGGCAAAATCCTCCCCCATGAGATCGCGCAATGATTCACGTGCACGATTGATGCGACTTTTTACCGTGCCAATCGAGAGACCGAGCTCTTCAGCGATCTCTTCGTAAGACATGTTCTGCACATTACGCATGGTGAGTATATGAGCGTGTTCGGGCTTCAATTGTTCCATGCATTCCGCAACTTTTTTAACAAATTCGTTCTGATCAACCTCACCCCCAGGGCCTTGAGCATTATCTGCAATAATATCGTGTAAAGTCGCCCCCATGTCTTCGCCAATATTTGCATCCAACGACATCGACTCATTGCGCTTGCGGCGACGCCAGTACCAATAGCGATTATGGGCTAAGTTAATTCCAATCTGGTAAATCCAAGATGAGAAATTCGCTGTACCACGGAATGACGACAAAACCCGGTAGGCTCTTATAAATGTGTCCTGCGTAATCTCCTCAGCGTCCTGCCGATTACGTAACATCGAAAAGACCTTAGAAAAAATCCGACCCTGATATTTCAACACCAACTCATTGTATGCACCCGCGTCCCCATTACGGGCACGATCAAGTGCTAACTGGTCAGATTCTGTTTCCATCGGGGTACAGGCTCAGGGTTGGGGAACTAATAATCATACAGAGACGTCTAATGATTTCAACGCTCACTTTCACCATCACTTCCCCACCAAAATACCTGCAATTAGCCTTAAATATTCAATCCGCTTGACGCTTTGCAGGCAAATCGCTGACATCATTAGACGGTGTCACGGTAGCGTAGCTCAGATGGTTAGAGCGCGGGACTCATAAGCCTGAGGTCGGCAGTTCAATTCTGCCCGCTACCACCACCGGAAATTTAACTTAGGCCTTCAGGAGGTCTTTGACCGACAGGTCTAGGCCATCCTTCCAAAGCGACTCCATGCTGTAATTCTCGCGCACATCAGGGCGGAATACGTGGACCACGACATCGAAACCATCAACCACGGTCCAACCGCTTTCTTTCTGCGACTCAATGCCACGCGCGGGTGAACCTGCATCATCTAATGCACGTTCAACTTCAATACGCAGAGCCCGCAAATGCGGATCCGAGTTACCCGTCGCAATAATCATGTAATCAGCAATCGAGGAGAGCTGTCCTAATTCCAAAACGCGAATCGACTCCGCCTTCTTATCATCCAGCGCCTTCACTACCGCCAAAACATGCGCTGGCACCTTAGACGCGATTTTCGCGGCGACTGGTTTTAAATTTTCGGAACGGGTCTTCGCCTTGCTGACCTTAGGCTTCGCTGGTGCACGACGAATGGGCTTTGCAGCGGCACGCGACTTCTTAGCCGGAGAGCTTACTTTTTTCTTTTTTAAGGCGGACATATTATTTCTTATAAAGGGAGTGTTCTTCGATGAAGTCACGCACCGACTTCGGCAAGCCGTTTCCGGCTGATTTACCTTCCTGTAATGCCAATCGTAATGCAGTAGATGAAACCTTTACGGGCGGTGCTTTTAAAACGATTAATCGGACTTTCGATGCAATGGACGCAGGCGGGGCAACCGAAATTCCGTCCCGGGATAGCACCGCAAATTCCACTAGTTTGGTTAGTTCATCAATATCCTTCCAGCGATCCAATCGGGCCAATTGGTCGGCACCGATAATCCAGACCCGTCGTGCATGAGGAAAGTCGTGCGCCAATTCACGTGCCGTGTCGACCGACCAGCATACTCCTTCACGTCGCACTTCGCGGTCATCAATCACCGCCCACTTGCAGGGCTCGAAAGCCAAGTTCACCATGGCCAAACGATTCGTCGCACTCGCCAACGGCAAAGCCGCACGCAACGGCGCCAAACCCGCAGGAATAACTCTTACTTCATCCATCTTCATCTGCTTCCAGGCCGCCGTCGCCGCCGCAATATGACCTGCGTGAGGTGGGTCGAAGGTGCCGCCTAATATGCCTACCACGCGTTTCATTAGAGCCAGTTCAACTCCATTCATTCGAACTGGCAACCCAAAGCAGGCTTGAGCCCGAGCGATTCCCTCTAAACGATAAACCCATGGCACCTTCCGCCACCCGCTTCCTGCCCTCGGGCTTCGATACTTCGAAACCCATCGCCATCATTGCAGGTAAAGGTCGCTACCCCGCCCTTCTTGCGGAATGCGCTCGCGAGTATAATGCGAATATAAAACTCGTCGCTTTTGAAGACGAAACCGAAACCACGCTCATCGAGAGTTTTAAATCCGACAATCGTCGCATCGTCACTGTCGGCAAATTAGGTCAATTGCTTGATTCCCTTAAAGAACTCAAGGTCGCGGGTGCGGTCATGGCCGGACAAATCACCCCACGTAAACTTTTCTCTGGCATGGTGCCCGATTTAAAACTGGTCGCACTCATGGCCTCTCTTAAAGAGCGCAACGCCGAAACAATCTTCGGAGGTATCGCGCACGAAATCGAAAAACTCGGCATTCAAATGCTCGATGCCCGCATCTTCCTCGATCAACACCTCGCTACCGCCGGATGCCTCACGGGCTGGTCATGCGGTGTCGATGACGATGAATTAAAATTCAGCGTTCAAATGGCGCGTGAAATGGCCCGTCTCGACGTGGGTCAATCCATCGTCACCGCCAAAGGCACAGTCATCGCGGTCGAAGCTTTCGAAGGTACCGATAAAATGCTTCAGCGCTGTGCGGATATCGGCGGCAAAGAAATGCTTCTTACCAAGACATCAAAGCACCAACAAGACTTTCGCTTCGACGTCCCTTGCTTTGGATTACAAACCCTCGAGAGCATGGCCCAAGGCGGTGTCAAGAAAGCTGCACTTCAAGCCGACGGTGTCATTTTAATTGATCGACCCGCCGTAATCGCTCGCGCTCGCGAACTTAAAATAGACTTACTCGGTTTTTAATTTTTTGGGTCTTTGGCCACGCGTTGCGAGCTTCGCTCTCAACCCTTGCCAACGTGCCAACCATAGACGTTTTAGCCGTCGAAAAAATTCCAAGCCAAAATACTTTCGGCAATAAACCAGCCAAGTATGAGGGCTAAAACTAAATATAAAATCTTTCGGTAACGGCCCCACGCAATCGGTTCTTTCGAAGGATCATGCGAATAACCCGACGGCACTCGCGAAAACCTTATGCGTTCGTACCATGGACGACCTGACCCCGTGTCTAATGTTGTATGACGATAACCGTGCATTCGGTAGTCTTGACGTCGAAAAAGGCGGAGTAGTCTCGCTAACATCTTTCTCACCCTAAAGGACTCTCCCACGCTTTACAAGCGACAGCTCACCCGATAATCCCAAAGACGTGAAGGCTACCACCCGGTCCATCCGCGCACTTAAAGGCAAACGTCCTATCGTCTGCCTCACCGCCTACGATGCCATCACGGCTCGTATCGCTGATCAAGGCGGGGCTGACCTCATTCTCGTGGGAGACTCCCTCGGAAACACCGTACTCGGAATGGAAGATACGGTAGGCGTCACTCTAGAAATGATGGTTCACCACACGGCCGCCGTAGTTCGTGCCAAACCTGACGCTCTCGTCATCGCCGACCTACCCTTCGCCCTCGCCCACGATAATTTTCCTAACTTACTTAAATCCTGTCGCACGCTCCTTCAAAAAGGCGGAGCACACGGAGTGAAAATCGAAGGCGGAACATCACTCGCCCCAGCCATTGAAAAATTAGTCGACGCCGGCATCCCAGTTATGGCGCATATCGGTCTCCTTCCACAGCGCGTTCACTCCACCGGCTATCGCCGTCGCGGTCTCACCCCCGCCGATCAACAAAAGATCTTAGCCGACGCTCGCGCTGTCACCGCTGCCGGCGCCTTCAGCGTTGTCATCGAATGCGTAGACGAAAAACTCTCACAGCAACTCACTTCGTCGATTGATATTCCTACGATCGGCATCGGCTCAGGAATCGGTTGCGATGGACAAATTCTCGTGATTCACGATCTTCTTGGACTCACCTCCAACCCTCCACCTTTTGTGAAGCCAGAAGCTAACCTCCACCGCGATGCAGTTTCAGCCGTCAAACGCTGGGCCTCGAAAGTACGAAAGGTTTCTCGTCGATGAACTGTGTAATCTTTGGTGCAGGTGCATGGGGAACTGCCGTTGCTATTCACTTAGATCGACAAGGCCACACGGTCACCCTCGTGCCACGCCGCATCGAACAAGCACTCAAACTCGCCACCGAGCGCGTTAATCACGATTACCTTCCAAAACATAAACTCGCTCATTCCATTCAAGTCGGACTCGAGACCGTGCCCGCCTTGATGGATGCCGATATCGTGTTCCTTGCCTGCCCGTCAAAAGGACTTACCGACCTTCTTAAACAAATCGGACCCGACCTCCAAAAATCTTCCACGAAGATGGTCATCTCCCTCTGCAAAGGTCTCGATCAAAACACTCTGCAACGCCCTACCGAGCTTATTCAAAAAGCCCTCGGCAAAATTCCTGCCGCCACATTGAGCGGACCAAGCAACGCCAACGAAGTCGCACACGGCAATCCAACGGCAATGGTTCTCGCATCCAACGCAGACGACGCGACATTGCGCACCGTTCAGGCCGCCATCAGCGGACCAACCTTGCGCGTCTACACTTCTAACGATGTCGCTGGCGTTGAAATCGGCGGTACACTCAAAAACGTTTACGCCATCGGCGCCGGTCTATGCGATGGACTTCAACTTGGCGATAATGCCAAAGCCGCTTTCCTCACCCGAGCACTCCAAGAGATGATTCGCGTCGGCGTTGCCCTCGGCGGCAAAAGCGAAACTTTCCTCGGACTCAGCGGCGCTGGCGATCTCATGGCGACAGCCCACGGCTCATGGAGTCGCAATCGCACCCTCGGACAAGCCGTAGCGCAAAATCCTGAGTCTACACTCGCAGCACTTAAAACTCGCCGCGATGCCGTCGAAGGCTACCGCGCCACCGATGCACTTTGCCAACTCGCTAAGAGCCACAAACTCGACGCTCCGATTTTATTCCTCTTACAGAAAATTTTATTTGAAGGTCTCGATGCACGCACAGGCGTGACGACCCTTATGACTCGTGACCTCAAGGCTGAGGCATGAGCGAGCTCAGTGTGGAGTCCAAAGCTTCTCCGATTGAAGGGCTCGGACTTTTTGCTACTCATCCGTTTTTAGTTGGCCAAAAAATTGCGCCTTACATCGGACCTACCACCGATAAAATTACTACGCCCAAATCTTCCGCACCCTCGCCCACCTACTGGCTCGAAATCAAACCAGGGCTTTGGCTTGATGGTTCGTCTGCTCAAAATCCCGCTCGCCACGCCAATCATAGTTGTGCCCCGAACGCCGAATTAGTCTACGATGACACCACCCACGAGGCTTGGCTTATCGCGATTCGCGATATCGCCACTGGCAACGAAATCACCTTTGATTACGGGTTTTCTATCGCCGAAGGGCTTTTTCACAGCTGCCAATGCAAAGATGCCGCCTGCACTGGCCGTATCGTCGCCGCCCCTCTGCGTCCGGCCCTCAGGCGCCACCTGCGTTTTTCCCGTTCAAGGGATTGACCCCCAGCAATCTGACAGTCACTTTTCGCAGGTCTATCAGTTCCCCATTCATGAAAAAAGTCGCCCTCACCGAACTCGATCCCCGCGTCCAGAAACAAGTTTCTGCCGCCGAGTCCCAACTTAAGACCAACCCCCAGTACGCCGTTGAAATCCTTCAAGGCATCTTGGGTCGCAATCCTGGTTGCATCGATGTTCGTCGCCTCCTCCGCCGCGCACAAAAAACCGTGCTCGGCACCAAGGCTGGCCTTTTCGACGGACTCATCGGTGGTCTAACTGCCGGCGGTATCGCCAAAGCGGTCGAGAAAGATGCCACCGCTGCACTTCTCGAAGCTGAGGCAACCCTCGCCAAAAAACCTGGCGACGTTAACGCCAACAAGACTATTGCCGCTGTCGGCGTTAAACTCGGCCTACCTGAGCTCACCGCCTTCGCCTACGAAGAGCTGTCTCAAATCGACCCCAAGAACGTCCAACACTTTATCGACCTCGCCAATACTTGGCTCGGCGCCACCGAATACGATAACGCACTCAGTGCAGCCGATGCGGGCCTCAAACTCTTCCCTGGTAACGGCGACCTTCAAGAGGTCGTACGCAAAGCTTCCGTCAGTAAGACGATGAAGACCGGCAAGTGGGAAGATAAAGGCGACTTCCAATCCAAGCTCAAAGACAAGGACGAAGCCCTCCGCCTCGAACAAGCCGCTCGCACTGTCACCGACTCTGGCACTGCTCTCGAACAAGCCGCAGCACTCGCCCAACGCATTCAAAGCCAGCCCGACAGCATCGATCTCTATCGCGATATCGTTCGTCAGTTCATTTCGGCCGGCGATCTCGACAGTGCCATCGCCTGGCTTCAACGCGGACGCCTCACCACGCTCGGTCGCCAAGATTCCTCACTCGAGCGTCAAGAAATCGATCTCATCACACAACGCTTTGAGAAGACCATCAAATCACTCCGCGAACAATTGGCTACCAATCCAGCCGTCGCTGCCGATCTCGCGAAGAACGAAAAAGAACTCAGCGAATACCGACTCCAAACGACGGCCAGCTTGGTCGAACGTTACCCCAACGATTACTCGTTCCGCTATGAATTCGGCAACCTCCTCCTCCAGGCCAACCGCCTCGACGAATCGGTTCAACAATTACAATACGCTCAGCGTAATCCTAAGTTCCGCCAACTAGCCATTCTCTCAATCGGCAAGGCCTTCGTCGCCAGCGGAAAGTTCGACCTCGCCGTCGAGCAATTCAACCTCGCGAAGAACGAAGTCCAAGTGATGAACGACCTCAAAAAGGATATCATCTACGAATTGGGTAATGCCTTCGAGAAAATGGGCCGCGTCAAAGAAGCCATCGATGAATATAAGATTATCTACATGGCTGACTCCGGTTACCGCGACGTTTCACAAAAAATCAATCGCTTCTACGAAAGTCAAAAAGGCCCAACCGCCTAATTGTTTTTCCGAAACTCGCTGATAGATCTTCATGGCGCTCACTCCCTTCAAAAGCTTACTCATTGCCGATGTTGGCATCAGCATGGGCGATGAAGGTAAGGGCCGCCTGATTCCTGAAATCGTCCGCGAACTGCAAGGCATCACGAAACGACGCGACGTCGTCGGCACCGTTCTCAAAGTTAATGGCGGCGCAAACTCGGGTCACACCGTCGCTGGCCTTAAACTCAATCTCCTCCCCGGTGGCGTTGCCGAACACGATGTGGCCTGCCTCGCTCTCGGCTCTGGTGTTGTCGCCGACCCCCGCAAAGCACTCTGGGAAGCCCTCCCACTCGAGAAACTAGGCTACCCTGTCCTCTCGCGTCTTCTTATCGACGAGCGTTGCATGGTGAGCGATGTCTCACACCGCATTCTTGATTTAGCCTGGGAAGATTATCGCATCAACGTTCTCGGACAAGAACCACGCGGCTCCACGGGTCGCGGCATCACGCCCGCCTACGTTGACGAAGTGAGCCAGATGCAAATTCACTATTCCGAATTCCTTGGCACCAAAGAGGATTATTCCAAACGCCTTTCCGCACGTCTCAATCGCGCCGCTCACACCGTTCAAAACGTCTGCCAACTTTCACCCGAAAAATGGGCCGGCCTTTTTACTAAATTAACCGAAGCCGAAGTCCGCGCCAATAAGACCGCCATCGAAGCCGGTGTATTCACCGCGGCTGAATTTGATTTCACCCGCTTCGCTGGATCGACTCCATTCACTTTCAATCACGACGCTGTCCTCGCCGCCTACTGGCAAGCAGGCTCTGCCCTCGCCCACACCGTCGGCGATGTCCGCGAACGCATTCTGACCGACATGGCCAGCGATCGTCGTATCATCGGCGAATTCGGCCAAGCCTACTGGCTCGATAAGCGTGCCGGCTTCGCTCCCAACGTTACCGCATCACACACTTTCACGCCCGAGTTCTTCCAATCCGCCGGCATTCCTGTCCAAGCCATCCATACCGTGGGTTGCTGCAAGGCCTACGACACCAAAGTAGGCACGCACGTCTTCCTTACTAAGATGGAAGAGGCTCACCCCTTACAACGCGCCCTCGCTAAACTTGAATTCGGTACCAGCACTGGCCGTCAACGCATGGTGGGGTGGTCTGACCTCGTAGAAAAAGCCGACGCTCTTCGCTACGGTGGCTACGATGATATCGTCATCAACAAGCTCGATGCCCTCTCGCCGCACGGCGAATGGCAAGGCGGCGAATTAAAACT
>CANCLQ010000017.1 GCA_947378845.1 Opitutia bacterium
TCGCCTAGGCGTAGGGCCGGTGAGGCGGCCGCCACGGCCACGAATCCAAATGGGTGAGTCCGTTTTGGCATTTTTAGGCTCGGTAACGCTCATGTTCACCGTTGACCCTGTGGGTGGCAATCCGAAAGGTCTTCACATCCCTTGTTTTAGGGCTGATATGTCTCAAATGCCGCTCAAAGAAGTCCGCGTTTTCTCCCCCGCCACTGTTGCCAACGTGGCGTGCGGGTTCGACGTGCTTGGTTTTGCGATTGAGCAACCTGGTGACGAGATCGTGGTTCGTCGCTCGGAGCAGCCAGGTTTTCGCATTACGAAAATTACCGGCGATGATGGACGACTCCCTTTGGATCCAAAACTGAATACGGCCGGCGTGGCGGTGTTGGATCTCTTGCGCAATTTAGGTAAGACGGATCTCGGTATCGAGATGGAGGTCCACAAAAAGATGCCTTTTGGCAGTGGCCTCGGTTCGAGCGCAGCGAGTGCGGTTGGCGGTGCTTTTGCAGTGAACCATTTATTAGGTGAGCCACTGACACGTAAGCAATTGTTGCCCTTTGTGGTCGCGGGTGAAGCTGCGGCTGATGGTGCGTGGCATGCGGACAACGTCGGCCCCTGTTTATTGGGTGGCATTACGCTCATTCGTTCGAATGCGGAACTCGATGTGCACACGATTCCCATTCCAGAAAATCTTTGGGCGGCGGTTGTGCATCCAGATATCGTCGTGCTCACGAAAGTCGCGCGCGAGATTATGCCTCGTCACATTCAGCTCGAAACTTCGACGCAACAAATCGGCAACTTAGGCGGACTCATCTGCGGTCTGTATCAAAGTGACTACGGCTTGATTGGTCGTTCGTTGCACGACTTGATTGCGGAGCCTTACCGTCAGCGTTTAATTCCTGAATTCTATCGAGCCAAACGTGCTGCCATGGCCGCAGGTGCGCTCGGTTTCTCTATTTCTGGTGCGGGTCCAAGCGTCTTTGCTTTGTGCGAAGGCGAGAAGGTGGCTCGCGAGGTGGCCAAGGCAGTCGCTGAAGTTTTCAGCTCGGTGCCATTGAAAGCCACACCATACGTTTCGCGCATTAATCCCAAGGGTGTTCATGTCCTCTCAGCCTCGTAAGTTAGAATTCATTTCCACGGCGGACAGTCAGCAGCGTGCTTCACTGCGTGAAGTCTTGTTGGCGTCGATGCCTGGCAAAGGTGGCCTGTGGGTTCCTAGCGTGATTCCCACGTTACCATCGGATTTTATTCAAAGGCACGCGAACGATACTTATCCGCAACTCGCGGAAGCGGTGATCGCTCCATTCTTCGCTGAAGAATTGGGTGCGGATGTTCTGCACAGGCTTTGTGAGGAGTCTTTTAATTTCCCAGTGCCACTGGTTTATCCAGCGGGCTACAAAGGAACTACCCAGGAACATATATCAGTTCTCGAATTATTTCAGGGTCCATCGGCGGCATTTAAAGATTTTGCGGTACGTATGTTGGTGCGTGTGACCGCACATGTATTAAGCAAAGATTTTCCTGAGCTTACGATTTTGGCTGCGACCTCGGGTGACACCGGTGCGGCAGTAACGGAAGCATGCTCGGGCGTTAAAGGTGTTCGCGCTGTTGTACTTTATCCACGCGTGGGAGTGAGTGGCGTACAAGAATCACAGATTGCTCGAGCCCGTCCTGGCGTAGTCGCCATTTCCGTCGATGGTACTTTTGATGACTGTCAGGCCTTGGTGAAACGTGCGCTGGCGGACGACTCATTGCGTCGTAAGCGCCCATTATTAACGGCGAATTCGATTAATCCTGTGCGCCTGATTTCACAGGTGCCGTTCGCTTTCCATGCACGCCGATTATTGGATGCTCAACGCGCGATGGCGATTGTTGTACCCTCAGGTAATTTAGGAAACGTCGGTGCCGTGCAACTTGCACGTCGCATGGGACTTTCGGTTGATACTTTAATTGCGGCGACAAATACAAATTCTCCACTACCGCATTTATTCGCGACTGGAAAATATGAGCCTCGTCGGGCACAGCCCACGGCATCGAACGCAATGGATATTGGTGACCCCAATAACTTGGGACGACTCTTGGCGTGGCGCGAAGGCGGTCCCGAAGTTTCAGCGGTTACCATTGATGACGTCGCCACTTTAGATGCAATGCGCCAGGTCCGTGCGAAGGGTGGCTATGTACTCTGTCCGCACACCGCAGTAGGATGGAAAGCTGCGGAAGATTTAGTCGCACGCGATACGCGTAAGAATTTAGACGTCGTGGTCTTTGGCACCGCGCACCCCGCAAAATTCCCCGATGTCTTACAAGATGCCTTTGGAGATCGGAATGCCTCGACCTTCCCATTTGCATTACCGAAGCCTGAGCCACTGCGCGTCGGCAATGATTACGAAGCCATCCGCCAGGTCTTAGAATCCGAAGCGGGTTTTAGATAGTCTTGTCGCTTTTTCCTGACAGGCGATTTTTTCGAATGATCCATTCGGCTACGATGAGATTGGGAATCCAGCAGGTCCAACTCAGCATCCAATAGAAGTCTTCAAAAGCGTAGCCCGAGGCGAAGCCGATGCCTAAT
The DNA here is from genome assembly GCA_947378845.1 of Opitutia bacterium. Classification (GTDB taxonomy): domain Bacteria; phylum Verrucomicrobiota; class Verrucomicrobiia; order Opitutales; family UBA953; genus UBA953. The sequence continues at coordinate 2,561 of CANCLQ010000017.1, forward strand.
TGTGCACGGATCGTTACCGCGGCGAAGGTTAAGGCGAAGCTCCGCATCGCCCATTCTGAGTGTACAGTGTAGTCGCCCAGCTTAACTGCACGGAGTGCGCGGCCAGCCGTGTACATCCAAAGCAGGGCGAGCACCATGAAGCCCAATTGGGAGATGATGCCGCCTTGTGCAATGGTCGCCGTGAATAGTCCGGAGATGCCACCGATAAAAACCATACTAAAATAAATCATGCCCAGCGTGCGATGCAGGGTGCGTCGACGACGCAGAGACGGGATGAATTGAAAAGGGCCGACAGCGAGAGCCACAAGCGAAGCAGCTACGTGAATAAGGATGCGCCACGGATACGCAGCATAAGCAGCCATCATGGATGGATGAACCGTACGTCCGGGGGTTAGAAAAGCATAACCCACGACAGCGTATAAAGCGACCGCGAGTGATGAACCTATGAGTAACCAGAAAAGGGTCTTACTCATAGATGGGTAGAGAGTGACCCAGTTTATTTAACTTACTTCTGCGGGGCCTCGACCTTGGCCGTGTCGGGCTTGGGTGCGCCTTTGGGGGACTCAATAACCACAATGCATCCCGTGAGGAAGAGGGCGGTGACGGCGAGAAGAGGAGCGACCAGTTTCATACCGTTAATATTACCCTGTGCTTTAATTTGGCAACCCAGCAGTCGGTTTAACCTACCTGGCGGGCTTAAGGGCGGTACCTAAGAGCGTTTCGAAGCCAGGCTCTTGGGTTTCTTTAGCGACAACGCGTACTTCGGGGCGGACGAAGCCGATTTCGTCCAGCCAATCGTGCAGGTCATTTTCCTTAAAGCCCAACCAGCGATCAGCGTAAAGCTCACGGGCTTTTTCGAACCGGTGGGCACGCAGATCTAAAATAAGTAAACGGCCGCCCGGTTTTAAAATACGGAACGCCTCGGAGAGTGCTTTCTTTGGATTCTCGGCGTGGTGAAGCGCTTGGCTGAGTAGGGCGATGTCGACGCTGCGATCGGCGAGCGGTACTTTTTCAATATCACCCAAGACGTAATCCACGTTCTTCAGTTGTTCTTTTTTCGCGAGTGAACGTCCGAGTTCCACCATGCGTGGAGAGTTGTCGATGCAATGTACGAATTCAGCTTGGCGAGCGAGCAGACGTGAGACGGTGCCATCACCCGCTCCGAGATCCGCAATCTTAACGCGCGGCGTGAGGAGTAGAAGCATTTGACCAATCGATTCCCAGGAACGTCCGGGGCAGTAATTTTTTCCGAGTCGTTCAGCGACGAGGTTAAAATGTTGTTCGGTACGACGACGACGTTTCTCCGCAAGGCGCTTGAGGGCGCGTTGATCGGCTAAGGTAAGAGTATCTTGTGCTGTAGCTTGAATGGCGGCCTCGAGGATTTTTTGCACACCCGCAGGTAGGCTTTCGGATAAAGCGTAGAAGGAGTTTTTGCCGTCGCGACGATCGGCAGCGAGGCCTGCTTTACGAAGAAGGGAAAGGTGCGTCGAGATGCGCGATTGGCGCATGCCGAGAATCTCTTGGAGTTCACCCACGGAGAGTTCGCCCCGGCTCAGCAGAAAAATAATACGCGCCCGAGTTGGATCGGACAGAAGGCGCATGGACTCCCAAGGGTTGGGCATGGGCAGACTGTGGACAGCCCTTGCGGGTATGTCAAAAGAGGAAGCCCCGAATATCGGGGCTTCTCAGGGTCGCACTTAAGCGAAGCTTACTTCTTATCAACCCAGCGGCTGATCGAGAGAACTTTCCAGGTCTCAGTCTTGCCGTTGATGTTGGTTGTGAAGGTCTCATCGAGCTTGTGGTTAACGAGCTGACGAGCCAGAGGTGAGGTGTAAGCCAGAATGTTGATTTCAGGCTGACCGTCCCAAGCGCCGAGGATGTCGTAAGTGATGTCCGTGTTGTCGGAAGAGCGGTGGAATTTTACCGTCGAACCAATGGTGATAGAATCCTTGGTGGCTTCGGTGAAGTCGGTGACGCGAGCCTTCTTGAGCATCGCTTCTAATTCAGCACGACGTGCGGTGAGCGTGTCGTGATCTTGGCGAGCCATCTTGTACTCAGAATTTTCACGTAAGTCACCGTGCTCTTTCGCCACTTGAATCGCTTCCTTGGTGGCAGGGAGTTTGACCTTAACGATGTCTTCGAGTTCAGCTTCGCGAGCAGCCTTGCTGGTCTTGGAAACCACCAACTCTTTGTCGTCGGTTGCAGAATCAGGCTGACGGGATTGTACGAGGCGTTGCACGTGGGGCTCGATTTTAGCTAAGCGGGCCAAGAGGGAATTCTTGGTCATCTTATCGAAGCCTTGGTTGCGCAGCATCACGCGGGTGAGATCGAAGACCGTTTCGCTGTCTACTTTCTTGCCGTTAGGAGCGAGGACGTCGGCGATGAGTGCCTTGTCCTTAATCAGTTCGTTAGCGAGAGGGATACGCGCGGTCGAGTTGGACTCGAGGGCTTCGGCGTCGATGCTACCGAGGATAGCGCCGAGTAAACCAGGAACGATGAGAGGGGTGACGATGTCCGCGTACTTCTTGGAATCACGGTTCTTGATAATCCAGATAATAACTGGCGGACGAAGTTCGCGAGTTTCGAGCCACTGAAGGAGGCGTTGTCCGACGAGTTCGGAGAGGCCAGCGTCGCAGAGGTAAGCGATAGTCTCAGAAACTAATTTAGCAGAGCCGCTCTTGGTCCCGCCGATGTCGCGATTGCGCAGGAGATCAAACGCGCGGTCCGACCATTTTTCGCCGTGGTGTGCGCGAACGAGGTCAAGCAGGCTGCGAATCTTTTCGGAAGTGTGAGGAATGTTGAGCGCGATGTTCGCGAGGTCGCCATCATTGCAAAGCGCGATGATGTCGGAGGCCGTAGGGCTGAAGGTTTCAACGGTTTCAACGGCGCTGCGGAAGAACTTATCGCGATTCCAAATAGCGCAGAGAATCTTAGGCAGATTGACGTTGCGGCGGCTGCCTGAAAGTCCGGCGACGGCCTTCGAGAGGTCGCTACAAACCTTAGCGAGATTGGCTTCGTTAGCGGCTGAGCGAGTTTCGGCGGTAGCGCTTTCGCTGAGTTCTTCGAGGAGGGCTAATTTGCGTTCGAAGTTGGGCGCCATCTCGTACTGAGCGAAGAGGTCTTCGCCGACGTCTTGAGGGGCTTCGAGCAGGGCGTAGAGTCCGCCTTTTTTCTCAGGAATGAGAATGGAGCGATCCTTGCGGATGATAGCACGACCCTTGGTCCACCAAGCTTTGAAAGCGGTGGCGCGGTCTTTACCTGCAGGAAGAGAAGCGAAGAAAATGCGGTCGAGATTAGCCTCTAATGCGTAGGAGGAACATTCGCCCGTTGGATATTCGGCGAGGATGTTTTTGATGAGAGTGGCGACGTCGTCGGAGACGAGTTTGGCAATTTTTTCCTTGGAGGAGTCAGCGTACGCTTGGGCTACGGTGCTTTCAGGATTAATGATTTCAATTTTACCGGAGAAGAAGGCGACATCCATGGTGTGACCTTTTTTGGACTGCTCAGGGAAATCGATGGTGAAGCGCTTGGTGCTTTCGTCGAAGCTGCGGATCACTCCGATGCCCCAAGCCTGGTGTAAACAGAAACCGGTTTGTCCGGCCGAGACCTTAGAGATAGTGTCTTGGAGGTGGAGTGTTTTACCACCTTGTGGGTTGAGGGCCTTGTTACTCATTGCAAAAAGTGGTTTTGAGGATAACAAATCTCACTTGCAAGCCGGAAGGCAGGACCCTTGTCCTTGTTTGCCGGATTTGGACTCAATCGACCTCAAACACATGGCCTTTAAGCCCAATAAACCCTCAATTCACGGCGAAACCCTCGATAGCTTAGGGTTGCGTCTGGCCGAGGCGGGTCACCCGAAATACCGGGCGGCGCAGGTCTTCGAGTGGCTTTATCCGCGTCGGGCCGAGTCGGCTGATGTGATGACGAATTTGCCGGCCAATTTGCGCGACTGGTTAAAAGAAAATTACGACTTCTTGGCGACCGATGTTTTAGGCAAAAAGACGGCGACGGATGTGACACAAAAAGTCTTACAGCGTCTGCGCGATGGATCCCTGATTGAGACCGTGATTATCCGTGCGCCGATGGAGGGTGTGGGTCAGGAAAAATCACGCCGCACGATTTGTATCTCCACGCAAGTGGGCTGTGCGTACGGGTGTAAATTCTGTGCTTCAGGACTCGAGGGCTGGAAGCGCGATTTATCGGTCGGCGAAATCGTTTCGCAATTAGTTCAAGTTTGTCGAATCGAGGATCAAACTGATCCAGCGCGTGCCGCAGAAGGCCTCGCCTCATTTGATAACATTGTCGTCATGGGCATGGGCGAGCCGTTAGCGAACTACGATAATTTATTAGCGGCGTTACGCATTGTAAACGCACCGTGGGGTTTTGGTTTTGGTGCACGGCGTGTGACGATTTCAACTTCGGGCGTTGTACCGAAGATTTTAAAGTTAGCGGATGAGCCCTTGGGCTTCCGTTTAGCGATTAGTTTGCATGGTGCGACGAATGAGGTGCGAGAAAAAATTATGCCAGTTAATCGCAAGTATCCTTTAGAAGAGTTAATTCCGGCAGCGAAGGCTTTTGCCCGTAAACACGGGCGAATGTTAACGTTGGAATTTATTATGATTGAAGAGATTAACGACTCACTTGAGCAGGCGAAGAAGCTCGCGGTAATCGCGCGTGAGTTGCATGCGCACGTGAATTTAATTCCTTACAATAAAGTTGAAGGCTTACCTTGGGTACGTCCTTCGATTACGCGACAAGATCGTTTCGTGAAAGAATTGCGTGCGCTGGGTGTGACGGCGACCTTGCGACGCGAGAAGGGTCACGACATCGATGCAGCGTGCGGACAGTTGCGTTTACAGAAAGAAAAAGCGCTGGGTGCGGACCCTCAGCCCCCTGCAGCGGCCTAAGCTTTTAGCTTCGCGATAAAGTCTTTACGGTCGGCTGCCTTATAAAAAGCGGTGCCCGCTACTAAAGTGTCGGCACCGGCGTCGCGACAGAGTCGACCTGTTTCGGCATTGATACCGCCATCTACTTCGAGGCGATAATTTAAGCCGCGCTTCTTGCGTTCTGCGTTCAGGAATTCGATGCTCTTGAGAACGGAAGGAATAAAAGCTTGTCCGCCAAAACCAGGGAAGACTGTCATGCAGAGCACGAGGTCGACCGCGTCGAGGTAAGGCAGAAGTCTGGATGGATCGCAGTCAGGATTCATCGCAATGCCCGCGGAGATACCTGCATCCTTAATCGCTTTGAGGGTCTGACCCACATTGTGATCAGCTTCGACGTGTACGGTGAGACGGTTGGCTCCGGCTTTGACGAAAGGTGCTACAAAGCGATCAGGGTGGGAAAGCATGAGGTGCACATCGAAGTGCAACTGTGTGCGTGGACGGAGGTCGGCGACGACTTGTGGGCCGAAGCTGATGTTGGGCACGAAATGCCCGTCCATGATGTCGAGGTGTACCCAGGTCAGTCCCGCTTCTTCGATGGCCTTAATCCCAAGGGCGAACTCACCGTGATTAGCAGCGAGTAACGAGGGGGCGACGATGGGAGAGGGCATGGTTACCAAGAGGTAGTAGCGGCTTCGCGGATTTGAGCGGCGATGTCGGCAAAAATTCCTGGAGCGATGCTGCGTTCTTCCGAAGCGCCATCGCCAGTTGCTTGCTGCGTGGCAGTCGCGCCTGAAGGTTGTAATGTGGCGGAGGCGCTGAATTCGCGATTCTTAAACAAAACCTTTTGTCCGTTTTGCGTAGTCAGTGTGCAGCGAACTTTAATTAAAATATTGTAACTCGTGTAAGTGTAGGCGTCGGTGGAACTCGTGGTGAGACCCTTGTGTGAGTATTCTACAACTTCGGTTTCAAGTTTAGCATCGCCGGCGCCGACTTTGAGGCGAGGGTCGCCTTGGAAGCTTTCACGCAATTTTTGTTCGAGTGGCAAATGCATGCCAGGACGAGTGGTCGAATTGCGAACGGGGCTGATTTCAATGGTGCTGAAGGTGGGCTTGGGTCCGCCGAGTTTGTACGCTGAGCAACCTGAATGCACGAAGCCTAAGCTCAGTGCGACAACGAGAATGGTGATAGAGCGAAACATTAGTGGCGTTCAGGTTCGGTAGCAGGATGGATAGGTTCTTTGCGGAAACCAAGAGAATCTAGGTCATCATTGATAACCTTAGGCTTAGTCTCATCAACATTGGAGGGCCTTGGGTAGGCGCCCAGCAGCTTGTCTGCGATGGTGGTGGGAGGATTTGGGTTCGCGCTGATTTCGGCCAATAATTTTTCGGCTTCTTGAGCAGCTTCGGATTCCGGTGAAATGCTGCGACAGGAATTAGCCATTAGTTTTGCGGCCACTGGATTATTGCGACTGTACCAGTAGAACTTTCCTAGGTTTAAGCGGGCACGGGCGGCGCGATCGCGAAGAATTTTAATTTGTTCGGGTGCTGCCTTCGCGAGTGGATCGTTCGGAAATTGATCGGCCAAGGTGCGCCAGTGATCAGCGGATTCCATTGCAGTCGCCTGATCCCAATCGGCACCAAGTGATTCTTCGGAGCGCAAGTGAGCGAGGGTTGCCAGCGCTTCTGGTGCGTATTTGGAATTAGGATAATCGCTGATGATACGGGTCAGTGCATCAATCGATTCGGGCTTTCGTCCGTTATCGTGATTAAGGCGTGCCATACGAATTAAAGATTCGTCGGCCAGCGGGCCGTTTGGCGCACACTTCACGACCTTTTCGTACAGTGAAATCGCATGCAAACTGTCCTTAAACCATGGGAACCAGCCGCCAAGATAGGGGCGTTCGCCAGCTGCGAAGCGGTTCGCGAGATCAAACGTTAATTGAATCGCTTCACCGTAACCAGCGTAGTTCGCGTGGCGTTTAAAAAATTCGTCGAGGTCTTCTTTTTCGGCAACTTCAAGTTGTCCGCGCTCCATGTGAATGCGTGCGGAGTTGAGCAGGGCGATGGCTTCAGCTTCTTTGCCGAGTTGAATTTCAGCGAGGTCGGACCAGAGACTGAGTGCGTTGGAATAATTTTTCGCTTCGGTGGCTTTGCTCGCAGCGTTGAGTCGAGCCATCACCTTGGGTGCGAGACTCTCTGGGTAAACATCGCAAGTGGTCCCCGCTTTAATTTTCCACTGACCGTCTTCGCGAATGAATTCAGCGGAAGCGGTGACTGCGAACAGAGCGCAGGCAAGGAATGAGAAAACTTTATTTTTTAGGTTCATGCCAACGTAAGAGGGTTGCGCCCCAGGTGAGTCCGGAGCCGAAAGCGACGAGGAGAACGAGGTCTCCATGTTTGATTTTACCTTGGCGCCAGGCTTCTTCGAGAGCGAGCGGAATGGAAGCGGCGGAGGTGTTGCCAAAGCGATCAAGGTTGGATGGAAAGCGATCGAGGCCGACGTTTAATTGGCCCGCCACCGCTTCTAAAATGCGGTAATTGGCTTGGTGTGGAATGAACCATGCCACGTCGTCGGAGCTCACGCCGCATTGATTTAAAACGCGTTGGCAGGATTCAGACATTACACGAACCGCTAATTTAAAAACTTCTTTGCCATTCATGCGCAGGCAGTGCTCGCGGTTCTGAATGGTTTCGGGTGTGTGAGGTTTGGCAGAGCCACCGACGGCACTATGAATGAGCTCGGCGTTGTTACCGTCAGAACCTAAAATATTTCCTAAGATGCCAACGTTGGGCGTCGAAGTTGTCTCGATAATCGCAGCGCCCGCGCCGTCGCCGAAAAGTACGCAGGTGGAGCGATCTTGCCAGTCGACTACCGACGAAAGTTTTTCTGAACCAATGATGAGTGCGCGTTTATAATTTCCCGAGCGCAGCATGTCGGTGCCTACTTGAAGTGCGAAAACGAAACCCGAGCATGCGGCTGAAATATCAAAGCAAGGAATGTCGCGACGCAGGCCGAGTTTGGCTTGGATTAAGCAAGCAGTCGAAGGGAAGGGCACATCAGGCGTCATCGTAGCCAAGATGAGCAAGTCGATGTCTTCAGGCTTCAGCCCTGCATTATTGAGGGCGTGGATGGCAGCTTTTGCCCCCATGTCCGAGGGATTTTCATCGGGCCCAGCGATGCGGCGTTCTGAGATACCGGAGCGGGTTTTGATCCACTCGTCATTCGTATCAACCAGTGTAGATAATTCCTCATTGGTCATTCTGCGCTCGGGGGCGTGCACGCCGACTGAGCGTATAATAACTGAATGCGGAACAGGGCTCATTAAGGCCTTGAGGTAAGCCCTCTAGGGGCAGAAAGGGAACACAAAAACCTCACTCCTCGACTGGGGTCGAAGAAATAACGGTATTTGCTTCGGCCAGGGCGACTTGCATGCGTTTTTTAGCGTCATGTCCTAGGGCTTCGATGCCGAGTCGGATAGCGCTCGCAATGCCGTGCTTGTTGCTGGAACCGTGAGCTTTCATCACTAAGCCAGCAAGACCGAGTAAGGGGGCTCCGCCGTAACGTTCGGGCTTCAATTTACCTTTGAGGTCACGGAGCAAGGGGAACATCGCGATTCCGCCAGCGAGGTAGACGGGATTGCTCTTCACTTTTTTGCCAACCATATCGCGCACCATGTAGACAAGACCTTCAAGTGTCTTAAGAATGACGTTGCCGGTGAATCCATCGGTCACGACGACGTCACAAGCATCACCGAAAACATCGAAGCCTTCCACGGGTCCGACGTAATTAATTTTATCGCCCATTGCTTTGAGCAAAGTGTGGGTGCGATTGATGCGGGCGCCGCCTTTACCTTCTTCGGTGCCAACTGAAAGTAATCCCACGCGTGGGTTTGGAATGCCGAGTGCGCTTTGTGCGTAGATGGCACCGAGCACGGCGTTGTGGACTAAATGTTCAGGCTTCGCTTCAGGATTAGCACCGACGTCGAGCATGACGAAGTGGCCTTCGCGGCGAGGCATAATCGCAGCGAGGGCAGGGCGTTCGGCACCTTCCATCGCACGAACTTTAATGGTACCAGCAGCAACTAAAGCCTTGGTATTACCTGTCGAAATCACCACGTCGGCTTCGCCTGACTTCAACATCTCGAGCGCGATCAACATCGATGAATCGCGTTTCGATTTTAAAACTGTCATCGCCGCGTCATCAGGCTGAACAATTCCGGGAGCATGCTTAAATGCGATGCGCTTGGATTTGATAATGCGGTTCTCGGTGGCGAGCTGTTGTAAATTATCTTCGTGGCCGACGAGGATCAAAGTGTCGTTCGGGCCGACGATACCTTCGCGTACGGCAATCGCAGCAGCGGCAACGGCTTCAGACGGACCTAAATCGCCACCCATGCAATCGAGTGCGATTTTATATCCTGTGGGCGTAGTGGCTTCGCTCATGTGCTACGGGCTTTGCCCGGAAGAGGCTTAGGCCTCGTTGTCGAGGACCTGACGACCGCGGTATTTCCCTGTGGTAGGGTCGACGCGGTGAGAGCGACGCAGTGCGCCGGATTCGTTATCACGTACGAGCGAAGGGGCGCGGAACTGATTGGCTCCACGACGGAGACGGCTGCGACGTTTGGACTGTTTTCTTTTCGGATTTGCCATGGTTCTTCGCTTGGTGAGGGTTGGTTGTACCCCAGTCGCCTATTCGGTCAAGCCCCCTTTCGATGGCTTGCACTGCTAATTTTGGCGGTTTGGCTGGGGTAATGCCTAGTTATCCTGCCCTTTTCCTCGATCGTGACGGGAACATGATTGAAGACCATCACCACACCTGTCGGGAGGAGCAGATTGCCCTTATTCCCGAAGTAAAGCCGGCACTGCATGCCTGTATTCGGGCGGGCTATAAACTTTTCGTCCTCACCAATCAAAGTGGCATTAACCGTGGCATCTTCACCCGGGAGCAATACGAGGCCTGCAATGCACGTATGCTGGAGCTGCTCGATTTGCCTGCGCCGGGTATTTTAGAAATTAAAGCGGCACCCGAGCGTCCCGACGAACCTTCGCTCTATCGCAAGCCGAGTCCGCGATTTATTTTGGAAATGATTGCGAAGCATGATCTCGATCCTGTGCGTTGTTGGATGACGGGGGATCGTTGCACCGACTGGGATGCGGGTTTGAATGCGGGTATTCATTCCTGTGCGATGCGCAGTGGGGCGGCTCGTCCTGAAGATTTTATATACGCGGAGTCGAAGGGTATCAGGATTCGAAAAGACCTTCCTGAGTTTGTACGCTTAGACTTAGGCCTGAAGTGGTAAGGAAATAAAAAAGGACGAACTCGAAAGTTCGTCCTTTTCAGGTCTATCGTATTATTGATTACGACTTAGGCGCTTCAGGGGAAGCTGGGCAGCACTTGTCGCCGTCCTTCTTCGCTGGTGCGTCTTCTTGCTTAGCAGGCTCAGCTGGAGTGACCTCTGGCTTGTCCTTCTTGTCGCAGGTACCGCAGTGACCAACGATGAGAGATTTAGGCGCTTCTGGAGTAGCTGGGCATGCAGGGCAGCCGTCGCCATCCTTTTTAGCTGGCTCATCAGCAAAGCTGATGGCCGTCGTCAGCACGAGCGCGCTGGCAGCGGTGGTGAGGAAACGTAGGAATGTATTTTTCATGGAAGGAAGACTCTTACTTATGGCGTTAAACCATGGTCTGTCAAACGACTGTAAACTAAATATTAACTAGGGTTTACCTGACTTGGATGAAGGCAAAGTCTTTAATTTGTCTATAACTCGACACAGTCCGGTGCCTGGCAACCAATCGCTACCGCTGGTGGTGGTGTAAGCCTGTCTATTTTTAACACTCCAAAGATCTTTAACGGCGGGAACGTTTAATAATTCAGCCAAGCGTTTTTCAGAAATAGTGATGGGAGAGTTCGCCGCATTATTTTCAATCCAGAGAAATAAATCGGGTTTAATTTTTGCGACGATTTCCCAATCCAGCTTTTGCCAACTCACGCCAGTCAACGGTGACTGAAATCCCGCTGCCTCCATTGGGTTGCCGAGGTAAGAATCTTCGCCGGCCATCATCCCGTCCCAAATAATTAATAATCGTTGAGATTTTAGATTCGTTTTCCCTTCGAGTTTTTGGGCGATTGTTTCGGCTAACACATTTTGTTTTACGGTCGTGCCAATCAGGCGTGTGTCGTTGGCCACAGAATTTTTCCCTTCCGGTGAGAGTAGAAGAACATTGAAGCCAGCTTGTTGACAGCGATTGGCCCAGAGGGGATTCGCCAGTCGAGGTAAGATAACGCAAGTGGGCTTAAGCTTAATCAATAACTCAATGTCTGGATTGAAGACATCGCATGTTCGCACTGCGGGATGATCCTTGGGCAGAGGGCACCAGGCGGATGCGCCGACGATTTTATCGGCGCAATTAAGGTCGATCAGAGTTTGGGTGGCACCAGGACTGTAACTTACAATGCGTAGCTCATCGGCGCCGAGCAGTGGCCCGAATCCGCAAAGAATTACGAGCAACAGTCTAAGCATTAAGCAGAGAGGGCGTTGGCTAAACGGATGGCTGAATCCAGGCTGCCGCGGTCGGCACGACCTTGACCGGCGATTTCGTAGGCCGTGCCGTGGTCGGGGCTGGTACGCACAAATTTTAATCCAAGCGTTAAATTAGCGGCACTGGAGAAGTCGACCAACTTGAGCGGCGCTAAACCTTGGTCGTGATAGATGGCGGCAACGGCATCAAATTCGCCTTGTTGGTGACGATAAAAAACTGTGTCGCCAGGTAATGGACCAGTGACCGCATAGCCTTCGGCGCGAAGGGCTTCAACCTCTGGACGAATAATCGAATCGTCCTCATGTCCGATGAGTCCATTTTCTCCAGCGTGTGGATTGATTCCGCAAACTGCGATACGTGGATTTTTGTCCCCCAGTTTCTTTCGAAGGTGAATCAGTGCTAAAACAGTTTTCCGTATATCTGCGCGAGTGATCTTTTTAGCCACTTGCTCGAGCGGAATATGCCAGGTGACTAATCCGACAGTTAATTTTCCGCCCGCAAAAGCCATGACTGGATTTCCGTTCCAGCGATGTGCGAAAAATTCGGTCTGACCTGGGAAAGTGTAGCCGATTTGGGAGAACCCCTTTTTATTTATTGGTCCTGTCACTACTGCGCAAAACTTCCCATGAAGAACACCGTCAGCCGCTTGTTCCATGGCCGCGAGAGCAACTACACTCCCTGTTTCATCAGGCTTACCAGCGGTCGCTTTATAATCAGTGGGCCCGACGGCGAACTGAGAGGAAGAGGGTATTCCGAGGGTCTTGAGCCATGCGGATGGGCCGATGACGGCGACCTCCGAATGTGCAGCAGGATTAGCCTTTAACCATGACGCGATTAACTCAGGACCGACGCCTGCTGGATCGCCGCAGGTTAAAGCTAGTGGCAGTTTACTCATTCAGGTTGGACAAAGCGGCCGCGTTTACCGCCGAGAAAGAAATTAAGAAAATCTAGTGCAGCTGTAGTCGTGTAATCTCCGCTGTTTAATGCGGCTTGTGCGAGCGATAGGCAATTGCCACTCGGAGCGTAGACGGCGTGGTAGGCTTTCTTGAGCTCCGTAATTTCTAAAGTAGACATTCCGCGGCGTCGCATGCCCACGAGGTTTAATCCCGAAAGTAAATTGCGACTGTGCGCAAGTGCGTTGGGTGGCACATCTTCCGTGATGACAGCGTTACCAGATGTCATGGAGCCACCGCCGATGCGGCAGAATTGATGCACGGCTACGCCGCCGCTGATGAAAGCATGGTCACCGACTTGAACGTGGCCACCGAGCATGCAGCCATTGGCGAGAATCACGTTAGCGCCGAGATTACAATCGTGGGCCACATGCGATCCCGCCATGAGTAAATTATTTTGGCCGACGACTGTAGCGAGTCCCGGCTGGGTCGCGCGATGTACGGTGACGTGTTCGCGAATGATGGTGCCGTCGCCGATTTGGACGTTGGATTTTATATCGGTCTTAAAACTTAAATCCTGCGGATTGCCACCGATGACGGCGAAGTGATCCACCTGCACATTTTTTCCTAACACCGAATTCTTTTTAATAATGACTTGGGCGGCGATGGAGCTGCCGGGTCCGATGACCACGCCGGCTTCAATGATTGCGTGCGGTCCGACGGTGACATCGGAAGCCAGGCGTGCAGATGGATCAATGATGGCAGTAGAATGTATCACTTGGAAGATGGATTAGGCCCGGAGAAGAGTTCAAGTTGGGCGGGTTTTACCATGTCGTAAACTCGTAATAAACGCAGTAGCTGTAAAGTATCCGAACGAGCGTAGCTTTGGTTTGATTCTACATTCTGTACGAGGTTTTCCAGGATCGTTCGAAAAGTGATGACGTGGTCGACGCCGCTTTGTTTTAAAAGTGCGATGCTCTCGGAGCGTTGCGGCTCTTGTGCGGGGATACCTGGCAGAATTAATATTTTTGATATCGGTTGCGCCGCATCGGTCGAGAGTTCGGCAAACGCTTCCTTGGCCGCCTCGACTGCTTCTTTCTTCACGAATTCGAGCAAGTCGCCTTTTCGAATCATCGTCGGCGTAATCGCTTTCGTGGTGTGCCAGGCTTTGATGGCTACGACGGCAGTGGTGAGGCCTGGAATGTCGGAGCCGAAGAGTTGAAACGGTAGAACCATTTCACGGCGTGGCGATGGATTGATGACGAATAGATCGCCTTCTTCATCGGCCCGTTTGCGTCGAGATTGCACAGCGTACTTGCGTGATTGGCGTACAAAGAAGCCGTTCACTTCAAAATATTCACGCACCAGACTGTCGTCGAAACCCGCCATTGGCTTGAGCATGAAACCGACTGACCCCAGGGGTCAACCTGCTATCATTGCTTAGAGCGCGAAGTCGGCCGGTGCGATTGCGACCGTGAACTCGCCTTTAAGTGATCCGGTTTTCAGGGCAGGAACCAATTCGCCGAGTGGAGCGGTACGAATGCTTTCGTGCAATTTTGTCAGCTCACGACCGATGCAAACCACGCGTTGTGGTCCGAGAATCTCGAGCATTTCGTCGGCAAAATCGCTGATGCGGTGACAAGATTCGTGGAGCACAATTGTTTCATCTGCAGTCAAGGCGCCTTCTAGGAAACGGCGACGTGCAGCGGATTTAGGAGGAAGGAAGCCGATGAATCGGAACGCATTGGTGGGAAGGCCTGAGGCGGATAGGAGTGCAACGATGGCGCAGGCACCTGGAATGGGTGTGACGGTGAGTTTGCGACGTCGGCACTCGCGAGTGACGCGAAAACCAGGATCGCTGATGCCGGGAGTTCCTGCGTCGGTAATCAGCGCAATGGTCGCACCCGCTGCAATTTTATCGGCGAGTTCAATCGCGACTTCTTTTTCATTATGCTCGTGGTAGGCGAGCATCGGTTTGGAAAGTCCAAGGTGTCGGAGCAATCCGCCGGTGACGCGCGTGTCTTCGCAGGCGACGAGATCACATTGTGCGAGTTCGGCTTTGGCGCGCTCCGATATGTCGCCCAAATTTCCCAAGGGCGTAGCCACGACTAACAATCGACCTACGGGTGTCCGGTTGTTGCCGCGTTCACCTAGGTCAGTTGCGGTCATTATGGTTTAGCGATAACCCGAACCGCCTTGTTGACCTAAACCAGGCAGGCCACCTTGCCACGATGCAGGCTGTGCTTGGGGCAGAGTGGAGTCGGCTGGTTTCTCTGATTCAATGGACTCGCAGCCAACTAAACCTAAAAGGCTGGCAGCAATCGCAAGGGTCAGGAAAGCGCGTAACATCGATTAGTTATTAGCTACTTTGCCTACTTCAGCTTCGAGGGTGACAACGTCGCCGCTGCTGAAGTCATCAATCGATGAACCACTCAAGATCTGAGCAGTGGAAATGGAGTTTTGAACGGACTCGACATGCACGCGACCGATTTCTTTTTCACCTAAGCGAACCTTGAAGGTGGTTTGTGCTTTGATGCCGTTCAGATCGCCCACAGAAAAACAAACTAAACCGTCGGCAGAGTTGAGGAGGACGATGCGAGTCTTGATGACTTGAGGTGCGAAGTCCGCCTTTACGCCTTCACTTGAACCTTCAGTCGATGGATCGCGAGGGAAGGGAGGAGTGTTGCCGCCAGCGGTTTGAGCGTAGCTGTAGAGTTGATTGTATTTTTGTGCAATTGCTGCGCGGCCTTCTTCGGCTTTTGCAGTCTTAGCAACTTCAGCGTCGATTTGCTCTTTGGTGAAGAGTGAAGCGGCTTTTTCTTTTTCTTTGGCGAGGCTCTGCTTGGTGCTGTTAAGTTCGCTAGCAAGGGATTCGCCCTTAGTGTTGGCTTCGGTTAACTGAGCGGCGAGTGAATCGCGCTTGAGAGTGAGTTCAGAGCGCTCGGCTTCGAGGGAAGAAACGTTGGCGGTGAGGCCTTCGATTTTGCCTTTCTTGTCAGTTACATCGGCTTGGAGGTCAGCGACAGTTTTATCCAGCTCGCTGATTTTGGTGCGCTTGGCTTCGACTAATTCTTTCACCTTTTTGCCCATGTCGGACATACGGCCTTCGTAGTTTTTGTGAGCCTGGATTTCAGGGTCAGTCACAGCCCACTCGGTGTGTTTCATGGCTGTTTCGACTTTGCCATTCAAGAGGTAGGCAAAGACGCACGCGGTGATCGCAAGTGCGGCGCCGAGGAGGCGAAGGATGAGGCTTACAGACTTATTCATGGGGATTGAGGGGTTATGAATGTTTGAAAAGGGTAGAGCCTGGGTCCTGATGGGCTTGTCTTACGACTGACCCAGGGTTGGAGGAGGCGTGCAATAGAACTTTGAACACGAGTTCTTCCGACCCGACAAGTGCAATTTCCTCACAGATTTGGACCGCCGACATCCAGCGTCCCGCATGCTTTTTTAGGGCTAAAATCGCACGGTTCCGGACATCAAGGGTTTTGGCTGCGGCCTTCTTGCCAGCTTCGACGCCTGGTTGATGGTAAGCGTTGATACCGAGGAGGCTGGCGTACAATCCGACCGCACGCTCAAAAAGTGCAATCAACAGACCCACCGAGCGGGCGTCGACGCAATCGAGAGTGAGTGTGATGCTTGAGCGATTGCTTTCGGAAAGTGCATCGCGTGTCCCAAGAAGAAAGGCCTGTAGGTAATCTCCGGAAGTGGTGAGCGGATCGATTTCAGGTGAGGCACTTTCGCGGTCTTTGAGTACCTCGATGAACACCGCGAAGAAATTATTTACGCCATCACGCAACTGTTGCACGTACGCGTGCTGATCGGTCGAACCTTTGTTTCCATAAACCGTGAGACCTTGATAAACAGATTTTCCGGCCAAGTCTTTTTCTTTGCCAATCGACTCCATGACTAATTGTTGCAGGTAGCGCGAGAAAAGGAGAAGTCGGTCTTTGTACGGAAGTACAACCATTGCTTTTTTACCATGACCATCGGTGAGGTGATACCACGCGAGTGCGAGTTGAGCGGCAGGATTTTTTGAGGCGTCGGCAACGCGCGTTAATTCGTCCATCGCACGAGCACCGGCAATCATCGCCTCGATGTCGAAGCCTTGAAGGGCGGCGGGAAGTAATCCAACTGGGCCGAGTTCGCTGGTGCGACCGCCGACCCAATCCCACATAGGGAAACGCGCGAGCCATTTTTCTTTGACGGCAACTTTGTCGAGTTCGCTGTCTTTGCCGGTAACGGCGACAGCGTGCGCGGCGAATGAGATTCCCGATTTTTTCCAGAAAAGTTGAGCCTCGATGAGTGCGTTGCGCGGTTCGGGTGTGCTGCCGGACTTAGAAGTGACGACGACGAGCGTTGACCCGATTCTATTGGCTAAATTGCTGAACACGCGATCCATGCCATCGGGGTCGGTGTTATCGATGAAATGAATTTTTAACTTATCGTTGGAGGCGCTAAGTGCATCGGCTACGAATTGCGGTCCGAGGGCAGAGCCACCGATGCCGATGCAAAGTAGGTCGGTAAATTTTCCATTCGATGCCTTAATCGAACCATCATGAACTTTTTTAACAAAAATATGGATGTTTGCGATCGCCTCTCTGATTTCATTCTCGAGTGCAACTTGTGGCGCAAGTTCAGGAGCACGAAGCCAGTAGTGCCCCACCATTCTTTTTTCGTCGGGATTGGCGATGGCTCCTTTTTCCAAGGCGGACATTTCGGCGAAAGCTTTGGCGATTGCTGGAGCCATTTTTTCGGAGAAGCCGGCGGGTGCATTGGCTCGGCTGAAGTCGATTGAGAAACCTAGCTCAGGGAAAGACAGCAGCTGCTTACGGAAATTTGTGAAGGAGTGTTCCACAGCCATTTAATTTCGTCGAAAGGTGTACCTTTGGCAACAAAGTATGCCCACCGTTTAGGGCGTTATGACTAAATTTGTGCGGTCTTAATCTCCGTCAGTCACAGCACCTTCGGAGGCGGATGACACCAATTTAGCGTATTTTGCTAAGGTTCCACGCTTTTCCTTCGCGGGAGCCGCTTTCCATGATTTCAAGCGTTGGCTGATAACTTCAGCGGAGAGCGAAAGATTGATTTCGTTTTTAACGGCGTCGATGACGATGGTGTCGCCGTTTTGTACGACAGCGAGAGGGCCGCCGACAGCCGCTTCAGGAGTGATGTGACCAACGACGAAGCCGTGGCTGCCACCAGAAAATCGACCATCGGTAACGAGCGCGATAGTTTTGCCTAGGCCCTTGCCCATGACGGCACTGGTTGGTCCAAGCATTTCGCGCATGCCGGGTCCGCCTTTTGGTCCTTCGTTTCGGATTACGATAACGTGACCATCTTTCACTTCGCCATCCAAGATACCTTTGAGTGACGCTTCTTCGGATTCATAGACAATCGCTTTACCAGTGAAACTATTTCCTTCTTTGCCAGAAATTTTTGCCACTGCGCCTTGCGGTGCTAAATTGCCGCGCAAGATGCGAAGGTGACTGTCGGCTTTGATCGGATTGGAGAAGGGACGAACCACATCTTGGTCTTTGGAGTACGGTCCGACTTTAGCTAAGTTCTCGGCCACCGTCTTGCCGGTGACAGTCATACATTCGCCGTGGAGTAAACCTGCATCGAGAAGCATTTTAAGCAATGGTTGCAGACCTCCAATGCGTACGAAGTGCGCCATGTTGTATTTACCGCTGGGCTTTAAGTCGCAGAGAACAGGCACCTTTCGACCGATACGTTCAAAATCTTCCAGGGTGATTTTCACGCCAGCCGAATGGGCCATGGCGATTAAGTGAAGCACCGCGTTGGTGGATCCACCTAAAGCAATCACCACGGTGATTGCATTTTCAAAAGCGTGTTTAGTGAGAATATCCAGCGGACGAATATTTTTCTTTAATAACTCAAGCACGGCTTTGCCGGCACGATCACAGTCAGCGAGTTTGTCTTTCGAGTTCGCTAATTGTGCAGAGCTATCAGGCAAGCTGAGTCCGAGTGCTTCAATGGCCGATGCCATGGTGTTCGCAGTGTACATGCCACCGCAGGAACCTTCGCCAGGGATGGAGCAGGTTTCGATTTCTTTTAATTCGGCATCGCCGATTTGTTTAGCGGCGTGTTTGCCGACTGCTTCAAAGACTGTGACGATGTCAGCGGCTTGTCCTTTGTGTAAGCCAGGAACAATGGTGCCGCCGTAAACGAAAACAGAAGGGCGATTGAGTCGCGCCATAGCCATCACGCAGCCGGGCATATTTTTATCGCAGCCACCAATCGTCACTAAACCATCAAAGCCTTCGGCGCCAGCAACCGCTTCGACGGAGTCAGCGATGATTTCGCGCGAGACGAGAGAGTAGCGCATGCCAGGCGTGCCCATGGAAATACCATCGGACACGGTAATCGTACCAAAGATAATCGCTTTGCCGCCTGCTTCATCGGCACCCTTGGCCGCTTGAATGGCCAGGCGATCGATGTGCATATTGCAGGGAGTGACCATCGACCAAGTCGAAGCCACGCCAACAACGGGCTTTTTAAAGTCGGCATCACTAAAGCCCACCGCTCTTAACATGGCTCGGCTGGGGGCGCGGTCGGGTCCGTCGACAACGATAGAAGAGAAGGTGCGGGTGTTGGGAGAGTCGGCCATGGGTGTTAAAAGTCTGCGATTGTCAGTGGGTGTCACCCCTGTATTTAGGGTGACGGCGAACTTTGACGCTCAACCAGCAACCGACAACACGATTTTAAGACCATTCTCCCTGTGGAATTCAATCTAAAGAAGATTATTAAGGCCCTCCTACTTTCGACCTCGGAGGCGGTGTCCATTAAGGACATCCAAAAAGTCGTGCAACGCTACCATGCTCAGGCAACAGCGGAGGCGACGGAAGAGCGTACCCCTGTGGCTGGTCAGGAGTCTGCAGCACCGGCCGCTCAACCGGTTCAAGAAGTCATTCAGGATATCATCGATCAAGTTCCTACTTTATTAACGGCGACGCAGATTCGTGAAGCGGTAGACGCTTTGGAATCTGAAATGCGCGACGCGAATGACTCCTGTCGTATTTTACAAGGTCCGGAAGGTTTTCGTTTAGTAATTTCTCCCGCCTACGCAGATTGGGTGCGCCTGCTGCGCGGTGAGCCTCGTCCACAACGTCTCAGCCCAGCTGCACTCGAAACACTTTCGATTGTCGCTTACCGTCAACCTGTGACTCGTTCCGAGATGGAAGCAATTCGTGGTGTGTCGATTGACAGCGCTCTTAATCGTTTACTCGAACTCGAATTAATCTCCGTCACCGGTCGCGCCGATTTACCTGGTCGCCCGATTCAATACGGCACGACCGATAAATTCTTAGACTTCACTGGACTGCGTTCGCTCGGCGAGTTGCCTGCATCCGATGTGCTTTCGCCTGCTCAGATTTCTGAATGGATCGCGCGTGCGACTGCACCCGTCGTAGTGGGCGATGCTGAAATGGGTTTGCCCCTTGAACAAGGTTCAACCGAATCTCCTGCGCCATGAGCTTAGACGAACACCGCAAAAACGTTGATCGAATTGACCGAGAAATCCTCCGTCTTTTGGGTGAACGTTTGCAGGTGGCTCGTGCAATCGGCGAAGCTAAATTAAAAGCGGGTGCTCCTGTTTATGCACCACAGCGCGAAGAGCAGTTATTGCGCTCGTTAGTCGAAGCCTCTCCCGCTTTGCCTGCTTCGGGCATTCGTTCGGTCTTCCGCGAAATTATTTCACTCTCTATTGGTGCTCAAATGGCGAAGCCAGTGGCTTACCTTGGGCCTGAGGGTTCATTCACGCAGCAAGCGCAGATTCGTGCGTTTGGTTCGAGCGTGCCGACGATTCCGTTACGCACGATTGGTGACATCTTCGCCGCTGTTGAATCAGGCGAAGCGTCGTACGGCGTTGTGCCTGTAGAAAATTCCACCGAAGGCGTGGTGAGTCACTCCTTAGATTTATTAGCTGAATCCGAATTAAAAGTAGTCGCTCAGATTACTTTATCGGTTGAGCAATGTTTGGTTGGTGCTGGACCGCTGAATGAAATCAAACGCGTTCTCTCGAAGGACATCGCCTTGGCGCAATGCCGTGGCTGGTTGTCTCGTCACCTACCTAATGCTGCATTGGTTGAAACCGAAAGCACCGCAGCTGCGGTTGAACAAATTTCACGCGAGCCGAAGGGCACCGCAGCGGTGGCTTCGGCGTCGGCTGCTGAATCACGTGGCGTCCCAATTCTCACGCGCGGCATTCAGGATCGTCGCGATAACGCGACCCGCTTCTTTGTGATTGCACAGGCTGCGAATCCGCCAGGTGCGAAAGACGAAGTCACAAGCGTGGTACTTACTTTGAAACACGAACCAGGTTCATTGCAGGGTGCGTTGAGCAGTTTCTCTGACCGCGGTATTAATTTAATACGCATCGAATCACGTCCCAGCCGCAAGCGCGCGTGGGAATATCAGTTCTTCATCGATTTCCCGGGACACTGGGAAACACCTGCCGTGCAGGAAGCTGTTGCCGCACTGAAGGGGCGCTGTGAAGTCGTGAAGTGGCTCGGCAGTTACCCGCAATCAGCCGGATGAACCGTCGCGTAGTCGGTGGCGTTTTGCTATCGGTGATTATTATCTCCGTCAGTGTGTCGTCATGGCTTTGGTGGAAGGCGTGGTCCGCTCCTTTAATCAATGTAGTGATTCATCCGAATTACACCGTGCATGGTATCGTAGTCGGCGCACCGGTGCGTATGCAGGGTATTGTCATCGGACAGGTTTCGGCAATCGGTTTGACCCCTGATGCCAATGGTCAATTGCGACCTGAACTGAGCCTCAGCTTGAATCCTGAGACGATGGCCAATCGCGGTTTCGCGGACCGTCTCCGCAGTCAGCATTTACAAGAAGAAGTTGCTCGAGGTCTCCGCGTTCACCTCGTTGCTCTTAGTTTAGCATCATCGCAATTACAGGTGGAACTTTTTTGGGATCCGAATGCGGAATTGCCTACGGGTTTGGCAGCCAACGAAATTCCTGCAGTCGGCGCAGGCACGCGTCAGACCATGGAGAGGTGGATGCGTGAGCTGACTCGCATTGCAGATCTCGACTTGGAGAAGATAGCGAAAGAGTTGGATCAGGATTTAGATTATTATTATCCAAAATCTGATCCGGTGTTTGCCGCCGAGCTCTCGACGCGATGGGTTAACCATTCTGCCGCCGTGGTAGATGCCACCGACCCCGATACTTTGACTGAGCCCCTGCACCGCGTGGCCAAAGCTTGTGCCGATTTACGCATCATGACGGCCGCTGCTAATAAAGATTTCGACCTCGAGGGTATTGCGAAAATGCGCAAGAGTTTGGCAGAGGCGACAGCGGCAATGGATTCGTTCACCGCCTCCCTTGAAAACTCGCAGGGTAAATTATCGAGTGCATCGACAGAAATGTCTGACCTCTTTAAGGCGGTTTCTAAAGGGGCTCGAGAATGGCGTCGTAAAACCCAGGCTTTAAGCACCGAACCTACGCCGCCCTGAGGGAACAGGCTTGCGGGGTTGCCGAGGGCACGAGTAAGTCTGACTCATCCCTATGGCTGAACCGATCGACAAAATGGAAGCACTGATTAACCTGTGTAAGCGACGCGGGTTTGTTTTTCCTTCATCTGAAATCTACGGAGGACTTAACGGTTTCTTTGATTACGGTCCCTTAGGCGCTGAACTTAAGAATAATATTAAGCAGGCCTGGTGGCAGGACTTCGTGCACCGTCGCGATGATATCGTCGGACTCGATTCGACAATTATTCACCACCCGACGACTTGGAAGGCTTCCGGACACATCGATAATTTCACAGATCCATTGGTCGATTGTAAGGAATCGAAAATGCGTTACCGCGCCGACCAGCTTTTCTTCGCGCCCGTTCGTGTGGCGGGAGAAACCATTGGTTATATTTCCGTCCTCGAAGACGAAGGCATGCAGGCTAAGGCCGACGAGATGGCGAATGAGATGAAGCGAAAGTTAGCGAAGCAAGGCGCCCTCGAGCCTGTCCAATTAAAGGACTACACCGAGGCCACCGTCGCAGAGCATGCATTGATTCCTTCGCCCGCCACTGGTAAGCCAGGTTCCTTAACGCCGCCACGTTCGTTTAACATGATGTTCCAGACTTACGTGGGCGCGATGCAGGATGCGTCGGCGACTGCGTATTTACGGCCTGAGACCGCTCAAGGTATTTTCATTAACTTCAAGAACGTCGTCGATACCGGTCGAGTTAAATTACCTTTTGGTATCGCCCAAATGGGCAAAGCATTCCGCAACGAAATCAATCCGCGCAATTTTATTTTCCGTTCGCGTGAGTTCGAACAAATGGAAATTGAATACTTCATTTCTCCAACCGCGGATTGGCAGAAGGCTCACCAAGATTGGATTGAAGGTTGTTTGGCTTGGTTTGAGTCGATCGGCATTCCGCGTGCAAAACTTTCGCTCTATCCACACCCTAAGGAAAAATTAGCACACTACTCTAAGGGTACCACGGACATCATGTTCGAATTCCCATTCGGTGTGCAGGAACTGCAAGGTGTAGCAGCGCGTGGTGATTTCGATTTAACTCAGCATAGTAATGTCTCAGGTCAAAAACTCGATTGGTTCGACGAAGCCGCCAAGGCACGCTTTATTCCTCACGTGATTGAGCCTTCGGTCGGAGTGGATCGCGTGTTCTTGGCCTTGTTAACGACCGCTTATCACGAAGATGAAGTGGAAGGCGAAAAGCGTATCGTCCTGCGTTTACCTGCACGAGTCGCTCCATTTAAAGCCGCCGTATTCCCCTTGGTTAAGAATAAGCCTGAATTAGTTGAGCGTGCTGAAGCTCTCTACCGTCGTCTCAAGAAACGTTTCAATGTTTTCTATGATGCCGCCGGTGCGATTGGTCGTCGTTATCGCCGCCAAGATGAAATTGGCACGCCTTATGGTATCACGATCGACTTCGAGACCATCGAGAAGGGTGCGGGCGTGACCGTTCGTAATCGCGACACCTTGGAACAGATTCGGATGACCGAAGACGAAGTGGTTCGTTTCTTAGACGAAAAAATTAACGGCTGAGCACTGGGCTCGCTGCTAATTCTTCTGCTAGACGTGCGATTCGTCGCTTTCCGCAAAGGGAAGCGGCGATACGCAGGTTGCGTAGGCCTTGCGGAAGGTGTGCCAGGAAATCGGTACGACCTTTCTTCTTTCCGAGGAAAGCATATGCCCCGCAGGCTTGGAGAAGTCGCTGCGTAGCGGCGACGTGGAAGAGGTGGCTGAACTCATCGAGCGAGCCCTTCCACTCGGCGTATTCACGCGCCTGGTCTTCGATTTCAATACGCCAGAGATCCATGTCGCGTCGCGTTAAATAGGGATCAAATGCCAGAGAGGCGTAATCGTAAAAAGCGGAACCGAGGCGTGCGCCTTGGAAGTCGATCAGCCAAGCTTGGTTGTCGCGCACGAGAATATTTTGCGATTGGAAATCGCGGTGCACCACCACTTGAGGTTGTCCGCTGAGTTCCTTGGCAAGCGTTGCCATTTCGTTTTGTAAATCGCGGTCGTTCTTGCGACCAGCTAAAACATTTTCGGTAAAGTATTGGCGCTCCCAGGCGTAAACTTTTTCACCGAATGGCTCCATTAAAGTGATGCCATCTTTTTGCACCGCTTCGGCACCGAGACGATGAAGGTGCGTGACTTGCTGAAGAGCCGAGGCGAAAGGCAGCCACGGAAACGCATCGGCCTGGGTGAGGCTAAGAAGGTCAGTGCTACCAAGGTCTTCTAAAACTAATAAGCCATGGTCCGTGTCTTCTTGCAGAACTTGTGGCACGTGAATGCCGGATTGGAATAATGCTTTGGCCAAACTACCGTAGATTAAATTCTCGGGGCGACTATCATAATAGATGCATAAAATCGCCTGATTTCCTTGGACGTTTTGTACGCGGTGGAACTGTCGATCCGAGCCACCATTAGTAGGAGCGGCACCATTGGATAAAGTATAACCTAAACGCTGGGCTGCGTCGGAAGCATTGAGAGCGCCCCGCACGGGTTTCTCTTTGAGGGCTTTGACGTCTTGGAATTCTTCAACGGTGCCGAGATCGTTCCACTCAGCCGAAAAATCTAAGAAGCCTTGAACCGATTGCGGACTTTCTTGGATGCGACGAAGGAAGTGTTCGACCAATGACTCAATCGTCGCTGGTACGCTTTGTGCGAATGCGCGGGTGACTAAGCAGATACCGGTGTATTGGTAGCTTGCATCTGTTTTGCCGAGGCGATCGCGCATGTCGGTCACAAAACCTTCATCCGTGATGCGTACGTTTTTATTAGGTCCGTTCTCGCGGACAATTAAAGTCGCTTCAGCGCCGTTTGTCGCGTGATGGTCGAATGCTTTCTTAATATCGCAGTCACTTAAAATATCTCCGTTCCAGATGATGAGGTTTTCATCTTCAGGCTTAAGCAGGGCGGCGATATTCGCTAAGCCTCCGCCGGTTTCTAATAAAGTGGGTTCGTAAACAAATTCGATAGTCGCGCTGCCGATTTTACCTTCAGGAAATGCTGCGGACCAAGCTTCGGGGCAGTGGTGAGTGTTGACGATAAAGCGTTTGATGCCGGCGCGCTGCAGTTTCTCTAGGGCAGGCATGACCATGGGTTTGCCTGCAATCGGAAGCAAAGGCTTGGGGCAGTTTTCTGTGAGCGGACGCAAGCGCGTGCCGAGTCCGGCTCCGAGAATAAATGCGGTGGAAGGAAATTCAGGCATGGGATTTTTGAGAGCAAAGAGGGCAGACACCGTAAATTTCCATCACGTGGGTAAGATCAGAAAAACCTTTGGAGCGTGCAGCCGCTTCGAGTCGGCTCGTATCGCAACTGGGGAGGCGTTCAATTTTTCCGCAGTCGCGACAGACCACGTGGTGATGGTGATGTCCGGGCGTTGTTAAGGCGTAGAGGCTGCGTCCGCGTTCGAGTGGATGACGTTGCACGATGCCGGCATTATCCAGCGCTTCGAGGCTTCGGTAAATGGTTACGAGGTCGATTGCGCCATCGCCGGCCTGCTCGTAGATTTGCTCGGCGCTCAGAGGGCTGTTCGATTCCGCCAAGATTTGGAGCATGGTCAGACGTGGGGAGGTTATACGCAGCGACTTTTCCTTCATCCGGAGGACGGCGGACTCAATTCGAGGGGTTGGGCCTTGTCCGCAGCAGTCTTCGTGATCTTGATGTCCCTTTGGCACGGGGTAAAAGTCGACATTACCTTATGACGTGGCAATACCGAATGGCCACTTGCCACCCGCCATTCTCTGGTTTCGCTCTACCTCCAACGATGTCCGACCGCTTAACACAGTCTAAAGACGCCCAGACGTTAGGCCCGACGAAGTTTCACGACTTTGTGTCCGTTGCCCCTTTTCCGCTCGAGCTCGGTGGCGAACTTCCTGGCGTCACCTTGCGCTACGAAACTTACGGCACACTTCTGCCAGATAAATCAAATGCAATTCTCGTCGCCCATGCACTGAGCGGCGATCATCACGTGGCGGGTCGATATCAGCCCGACGATGCTAAGCCAGGTTGGTGGGATTGTTTCGTGGGACCAGGTAAGGCTATCGATACTAACCGCTTCTTTGTCATCGGCATTAATTGCATCGGAGGTTGTCGCGGTTCGACGGGTCCAGCTTGGGTAGATCCAAAAACAAAAAAAACTTACGGCGGATTTTTTCCCGAGATTACTTTAGGTGATATCGTGCGTGGCCAACGCTTGGTCATTCAGCACTTAGGAATTAAAAAATTACACGCCGTCGTCGGTGGTTCGATGGGTGGCATGCAGGCATTGCTTTGGTCGAGTGATTACCCAACTGAAGTCGGACGCATTGCCGTTCTGGCGGCAGGGCTCAGTCAATCGCCCATGGCTATTGCTTTAAATGCAGTTTCGCGTGCCTGTGTTGAATCGGATCCACAGTGGCAGGGTGGACATTATCAAATCGGCTCGGGTCCAGATACGGGCCTTTCCATTGGCCGCATGATTAGCCACATCAGTTACCTTTCTTCGGCCGCCTTCGATCAAAAGTTTGGTCGCACGCGTGTGCCAAGTGCTCAACCGAGCGACCCCGTTTATTGGCAGGTGGAAAGTTACCTAAAACACCAAGGCGAATCTTTTGTGAAACGCTTTGATGCTAATAGTTGGTTGCGCATCACACGAGCGGTGGATCGTTTTGACCTCACTGCACGTGCAGCGGCCGGTCAGCT
>CANCLQ010000018.1 GCA_947378845.1 Opitutia bacterium
CGAGCGGACTCTAGGCGTTCTTCATCTGTTAAGTCCGGCTTCAGTCGTAGACCAAACAGAACGTTGTCCAAAACATTCAGCCAAGGAAATAAGGCATCTTGTTGAAACATTACCAAACGATCCCGACCAGGCGAACGCACGGGCTCTTCTCCTAATAAAATTGAGCCTTCGTTCGTGTGCTCCAAGCCAGCAAGCAAGTTGAGCAAAGTGGATTTACCGCAACCTGATGGTCCGACGAGTACCAGGAACTCCCCTTCCCGTACATCGAGAGAAATATCTTCCACGGCCGTGACCCGACCCGACGCGCCGTCGAAACGCTTCGTCACATTGCGCAGTGTAAGCGCTGGGGTGATGGTCTTGTCGTTGCTCATTTGGCTGAAATCGGAAGTGAAGATTGCGAGTCCTGTGGGTTGCTTGGCAAGATTACTTATAAAGCAATCAGGTCAAAGACTCGTCTTTCACTCATAGTATACAGAGACATTAATTATTTTTGCGCTGGAGCAGGATCTGCGACGAGCGAATCAAGCAGAGGCGCAATCGGCGCATCACTGTTTAATAATCCTGATGACTGAGAATCTTTCAGCGACTGCGTAAAAGATAATAGCAGACGTTGCTTACGTGTCGCATCATCCTCTCTTGCATCTAAGATTACGCGGCCTAACGCAGTCGCAATTAATTCTGTTTTAGGCGCAGCCGAACGCGTTTCGCCGCCAATGCCATCACGCACTAATTTTTCGTGCCAGCTTGGATCAGCGATAAGTTTATCACGCAATAAATAGTGTGACCGTACGAAAGCCTCGATGCCTCTTTGATTTTTAGCTAAAGCACGGCGCGACGAAGCCAAGACTGTGATAATCGAGTCCTTATTCTCTAGGAGAATTTCACCACCGAATTCGGTGGTGAGTCGCGTCACCCATGGCTCAACTGTCCAAGCTGCATCGACGTCGCCACGTGAGAATAAAAGAACGAGTTCTGAATTAGCAGCCGGCACGATTTGTGCGTCGCCGCCATTGAGTGTAACCTTCAGTCCGCCCTGCTTAAGCCAAACGCGGGCATCAATATCCTGTGTATTGCCAAGCTGAGGAGTCGCAACACGACGACCAATAAAATCTTTCTGCGTTTTCAGTCCAAGATCTTTACGCACCACCAAGGCATTACCCGCACGCGCCACTGGAGCTAAGATGCGAATCTCTTGTCCCTTGGTTCGGACGTGTGCATTGATGACGGGTGACGGACCCACGTAAGTCAGATCAATCGCACCCGCGAGCAGTGCCTCCATGGCGGATGGACCAGCATTGTACGAACGCCACTCGATTTTAGAACCAGGCGGCAAATGAGCGAGGTGCCAGTCGGCGCCTTCACGCTCGAGCTCTCTAGCCGCTATTGCAGGCGAGTGTGTGAGGTTGGGGAAAAACCCAACGCGGATAACAACCGGATCTTCAGCCGCCCCAGCAAGGACTGCGGAGACATATGACGCCCAAATATACGTAAAGACCTTAAACATTTTCTTATTATTTAATGTTTAGTAATCTTATTATGATTTGGTTCAATACTTTTATTATTTTTCTACAAAACAATGATTATTAGTAATATATAAAACTAAATCACTCTGATAACAAACCAAACGCTTGCCGATATAACAAGCAGTGACGCTATCCAGCCGAGCACAGCCACCCAACGCGGGCTAACGTATTCATGCATCACTTTAACATCGCTGGTAATTCGTACCAAGGGCCAGCAGGCAAAGCCAAGTTGCAGGCTCAAAATCACCTGACTCCAGAGTAGGAGTTCAACGGCCTTCCCTTCCCCAGCCCAAGCAATCACCCACAGTGCTGGCACCAACGCAGCTAATCGCGTGAAGGTTCGCACCATCCACGCCACTCCTTTGATTTTCAAGAAACCTTCCAATACAATTTGTCCGGCCAGCGTTCCAGTAATCGTCGCGTTCTGCCCCGACGCTAAAAGTGCCACGGCAAAAAGTGTCGCCGCAATTGTTGAACCCAGAGCACCATTCAAGAGTTGATGGGCTTCACGAATATCTGTGACCACAGGGTGTCCGACTTTATGAAATGCAGCCGCACTCAAGATCAATAATCCAGCATTCACAAAAAATGCGAAGATAAGAGCCATACTTGAATCGTAAGTCGCGAATCGTATTGCCTGCTTTCGCTCGGCAACGGTCTTCCCTAAATCACGCGTACCTACTAAAGAAGAATGCAGATAAAGATTATGCGGCATGACCGTCGCGCCCAGAATGCCGAGTGCGATAAAGAGCATGCCGGGATTTTTGAAAACCGCATCGGTTGGAATGAAACCCTGCAAGACAGCGGCGACTGCAGGCTTTGCGATGAGCAATTCAGCCCCAATACAAAGGGCAATCGTCAATACCAGGACCGCTACGAGCGACTCCAGCCAGCGATAGCCAAGGCGTGTTAACGCCAACAAAACTAGCACATCTAATGCTGTAATGAGTGACCCAATAATCAGCGGGATTCCGAAAAGCAGTTGCAAGGCGATGGCCGAACCAAGCAACTCAGCCAAGTCCATCGCAATAATTCCGACTTGCGCAGAGAACCAAAGAAAACCCGAAACCGCTGGCGAGTAGCGCGCTCGACACGCTTGCGCGAGGTCTTGGCCAGTCGCGACCTGCAAGCGCACGCACAAATGCTGAAAGAGTATGGCCATTAAGTTAGCCAATAAAATTACCCAGAGTAATGAGTAACCGAACTCTGAACCGCCCGCCAAATCCGTCGCCCAGTTCCCCGGATCCATATAACCGACTGCGACTAAAAAACCTGGACCGATAAAACCGAGAAAGCGTCGTACGGCCACCCAACGCGAAGCGCTCTGAACGTTGTGAGGGTGGTTACTTTGCACGTCATTAAAATCTACACGCCACTGCACCTGTCAACCCACCGCACTCATACTAAATTATAAATTGGATATCAGACCCCGGAGTTCCGCTTCTGGCTCTTCGTGTCCTTGAGCGATTGCTAACTTTAGCGCCTCAGCAAAAGCCGCCTTGGCCTGTTCTTTCTGCTGTAGCGATAGATAGCATTTACCCAATAAAATCCGAGGCATCATCCAATCCAGCTTAGCTTCTGTCGCACAGCGTAGATGCTCGCAAGCGGCCTTGGCGTCCCCCTCTTGCCACAGAGCCTGCCCCAATGAAAATCGGAACATCACATTCTGAGGGTCGCTATCAACCAACGATTGAAAAACTTTTGAACGTGCCATGTGTAATCAACCCTTCGTCTGACGGAAAATTAAAACCGTTAATCCAGGCAGACGCACTTCTACAGAGTATGGCCTTCCATTTAGTGGAATCGATTCAGCCCTAACCGAACCGAGGTTGCCCAATCCACGTCCCGCATAATGTGCGGAGTCCGTATTAATTGCCTCCTCCCAAATTCCAGAATGCGGAACGCCTAAACGATAAGTGCGTTCGATGGGAGTGAAGTTTCCAACAAAAACCCAAGTGCAATCGCGACCCTCGCGACAAAATGTCAGCACACTCTGATCTCCGTCGTCAGGATTAATCCAAGAAAAATTCGCTGGATCCGACTCATACCAAGCAATACCAGAATCTTTTCGATAAAGGAAATTAAGGTCGTGCACGAGTTGCAGTAAACCCGAGTGCAAAGGATACTGGAGCAAATGCCAGTCGAGCGACTGCTGGTGATTCCATTCGGCAATCTGGCCAAACTCACATCCCATGAAGAGCGATTTCTTACCTGGCCACGCCCACTGCAAAGCCAACAAACAGCGTAAGTTCGCTGCCTTGGTTGCAAAATCAATGCCGCCCATCTTACCCATCAACGAACCTTTCCCGTGCACTACTTCATCGTGCGAAAACGACTGCACAAACGATTCTGACCAATGGTAGAGCATCCCAAACGTGAGTTTGCTGTGGTGGTGTTTTCGGAAAAGTGAATCCTGCTTAAAGTAATCTAAGCTATCGTGCATCCAACCCATGTTCCACTTGTAATCAAAACCGAGTCCACCTTCGGCGACTGATTTAGTAACACCTGGAAAAGACGTGGACTCCTCTGCGATGGTAATCGCCCCCGGATGATACAAGTGCACGAGCGCATTAACCTGCTTTAAAAATTCAATCGCTTCTAAATTCTCACGGCCACCCTTTCGGTTAGGCAACCACTCACCCTCTTTGCGTGAGTAATCTAAGTACAACATCGAAGCGACTGCATCCACGCGCAGGCCATCGATGTGAAAACGTTCAAACCATGACAACGCCGCACCCACCAAGAATCCGCGCACTTCATGTCGTCCGTAATTAAAAATTAAAGTACCCCAATCTTGGTGCTCACCTAAGCGCGGATCTGCATGTTCATACAGATGCGTGCCATCAAATTGCGCCAATGCGAAACTATCGCGCGGAAAGTGCGCTGGCACCCAATCCACAATCACGCCGATGTTGGCTCGGTGCAACGTATCGACGAACATCATAAATTCTAGAGGGGAACCAAAACGATGCGTCGGAGCGTAGAAGCCTGTGACTTGATAACCCCAGGATCCATCGAACGGATGCTCCGCTGGAGGCATCAATTCCACATGCGTGAATCCTTGTTTTTGACAGTATTCAGCAAGCTGCGCCCCTAATTCACGGTAACTTAGAACACGGTTATCTTCTTCAAGTTTTCTCCGCCATGAGGCCAGATGCACTTCATAAACAGAAACAGGCTGCAGATGTGTTTGCTGACGGCGACGCTGCGCCAACCACTCCGCATCGGTCCATACAAATGCCGAAAGGTCTGTCACGATTGCGGCGTGATGCGGCGACGCCTCAAACTGCAGTCCGCAAGGGTCGGTCTTAACAAACGGCGCAGCTGAATGAGGACCTACGATTTCAAATTTATAACGAGCACCGGCCTCCAGTCCTGGCACGAATAATTCCCAAATACCCGAAGCACCCATGGTGCGCATTGGATGGCTCTTGCCGTTCCATAAATTATGATCGCCGATTAAAGACACCCGACGGGCTGACGGCGCCCATACGGCAAAGGCTACGCCACGTACGCCATCAATGGTACGGAGATTGGCTCCAAGCTTATGGTGAACCTGATGGTTGTCTCCTTTGCCAATCAGAAACAAATCTTGTTCCGTCAGCGTAGGCAAAAAACGGTAAGGATCATCGAGAGTGTGAACCGTCCCATCAGCATAGGTAGCTTTATATTTATAATCAAAATGCTCCGAGTCCTTCAGCGTAGCCTCGAAGAGGCCCGCCTCGTGAATGCGCTCCATCGCCAATCCTTTTGCACCCTTACCCTTGAGCAAACGGCATTCCACTGCACCTGGTAAAAATGCCCTCACAACGGACCCCCCTTCTGACAGCAAATGAAAACCCAAAATACGGTGCGGACAGGCCTCCATCCCCTCCAAAAGAGGCTTCAGGTCAGCTGGAGTAAGTCGCATGGGAGGATAATCCACGACTAATCACCCGCCGCAAGCGCACATTGCCCGAAAATACTTGAGAGAATGCCCTAAGCCATAAGTGTCTTAAGCAAATGCACGGCCGCCTTTTTTGGACTCTCGCTATCACCTTCGGAATCGCTCTGAGGGTCATCGCTGCCGACCCCGTTGAAGCGGATAAAAACCCAAAACCTAATCAGCCCAACGTCCAAGGGGAAAGTTTTACCTACGAGGAAAACGGGAAAGTTTTAATTGCGATTGATGCTACTTTTGAAGCCAACGGCGCGCACCTATCGGCCAAAAAAATCCGTCTAAATTCTATCGATGGAACTGTGGTTGCTGAAGGTGATGTCGTCTACACCACGAAGAACCTTCGTATCATGGGCGAGCAAGTCATGCTCGACCCCAAGGCCGATCTCGTCGTGGCGAAGAATGTTAAGTTTGGACGTAACCCGTTTTATTTCACCGCCGAGGAACTACGCTTAGAGAAAGGCGATAAGACAATGAGCGGCGTTCGCTTGTGGAATAATGAACCACAACAGTACGGCATGTCGCTCGGCATTAGCGAAGTACACTTCTCAGAGAAAGATAACTGGCTGACATTTAAAGGTGTAACCCCTCGCCTAATGGGAATGCCGTTCTTTTATTTACCATACTACGGACAAGACGGCTACCGCGACATTCCTTACGATTTACATTTAGATACGGGCTCGCGCGACGTCCAAGGACGATTCCTGCGAACCACCACGCTTGTTCGTCAGACCGATAATAAGTCACTCTGGTACGGCGGCCTGCTTGATTACTATAGTCGCTCTGGATTCCTTATTGGACCCGCAGTTAAGTACGATAATCGCAAGGACGCTACAGCTGTAAATAAATGGTACGGTAATTTCCAGGCTGGATTCATTAACGACCGCGGGGACCTTAGCCTTGAACCCGATGCATTCAGCCGGGTGCCTGGACGCAGTCGCAGTTTTGCTACAGGTGAAATTTCAGGCACCACGAACAACGGCATCGAGATCGCCGGTCAAGTCTACGCGACCTCTGATCCTAATTTCGTACGTAACTTCCGTCCGCACGAAATTGAAAACTTAGGTATCCCTCAGGCAACTTTCGAAGCCTTAACGCCAATGGCAGGCGGTTACCTATCGGGCAATCTCGTCGCCAAGGTGGATAACTACCAAGACGTGGTTCAAAAACTCCCCGAAGTACGCTTCGACTTATTAGAAACGCCCTCTGCGCTCAATGGTTTCAACCACCGCAACTTCTTAACGGCGACTTACCTCACTCAACGCCCCTCGGAAAGTTTAACTCTCGTTGATTTTCCAACTGAGACTGGATCGAACACTGCGTGGTCGACCGCTCGACTCGACGCTTATTACGGATTAAGTTACCCCATCACCGTCCAGGATTACCTGACATTTAAACCAGTGGTTGGTGTACGCGCAACCGATTGGACATCAGGCCTCAATAACCGTGGAAACACTTCAAAGGTGATGGCACAGGCAGGCTTTGACATCGAAGGCTTAGCCACTGGCTCATGGGACTTGAAATCAGACAAATGGGGTATCAATGGCATACGCCACACCGTCCGCCCCTTCATTCAATATCGCACACTGCCTGGCGCGAATCAGAAGGTCGGAGAACTCGCTCTATCGGATCGCAATGTAGCGCTCTCCGCATTCCGTGAAATTGATCTCGCTGATCGCCCTGACCCAGCGGCAGTCACATCCACTCAAGTCGCTCGTATCGGCCTTCGCAATACCTTGGCTACACGCGACACCGAAAACGGAAGCCGCGAACTTCTCCGTTTCGATATTCTGAAAGATTGGTCTAACAATGACAGCCAGCTTTCCGCTGCCGCTACCGATGTCCAAACCCACCTGCGTCTTACACCAGCAAATTGGGTGACCATCGATTACTTTGACCGTCGCGGAAAAAACAGCAGCCAGAGCATTGAGACCTTACAATCCGTCGCTTTCAACTCAGGCGACTACTGGAAGGCTACCCTCGGCCTCTATGAACAAAGCGAAGCTAATCCATCAAAGCAGTATTGGATGCTTGGTGAATGGCGTCTTAACTCCGTTTACACTTTATTCTTAAATGCCAATTACGATTCACTTGTTCACGCTTTCACTTCTGAGTCCATCGGCGTCATTCAACGTATCGGAAACTCTTGGGAGATTGAGTACGGTTTCTATAAGCGTGTCACCATTTACAACGACGGCTCATTAGGCCTTAGCGTTCGCGTTCGCCTCTTTAAATTCTAGTCGTGCAGGAAAATCCCGAAATCACCCCCGCCCTTCCCGTGGACGGCATCTTGCCTCCCTCGGATTTACCGATTCGTCTCGATATCTTCGAAGGCCCGCTCGATTTACTCCTCTTTCTGATTCGGAAAAACGAAATCGATATTTACGATATTCCAATTGAGAAAGTGACTCAGCAGTTTCTTGAAGTTCTACGCAATCAAGAGAAAGACAATCTCGAGTTGGCTGGCGACTTCTTCGTCATGGCCGCAACTTTGATGTACATCAAAAGTCGCATGCTCCTCCCAGTGGAAAGTCGACCCGAGGACCAAGAGACTACGAGCCCAGAAGGACAAGATCCGCGTTGGGCCCTGGTTCAACAACTCATCCAATACAAGCGCGTCAAAGAAACCGCTGCAATTATTCGCGAATTGGCCGATGAGCGCCAAGGACTACTCACTCGCCACGTCGTCCAACCCCAAGGGGAGGATGCACTCATTCGCCCAGTGGCACCCGCAGATCGTATCGAACTATGGAACACCTTTAATCTCGTTCTGCGTCGCTTGGCCGAACGCATTCAACCTGGAAATATTTCCGTCGAGACAGTAACCGTATCCGACCGCATGGAATCAATTCTGCAACGTCTCACGACCGAGCCGAAGTTTACTTTTACTAGCCTTCTTCCGGAGCGACCTACTGTTAGTTTCCTTGTCGCCACCTTCTTAGCTTGTCTCGAACTCGCCCGACTCGGGGCACTAGAGCTAGAGCAAACCAAGAATTTTGATGATATCTTTTGTGCTAAAGTAGAAAAAGCTGAAGGCAGTCAGACGCAGATAGATACGGGCGTGAGTTCGGAATTCGACGAACCACAGGCGCCGCAAAATTAAGCGTTCGTTTGCGTTCGGTGATTTTATATTAAAATTGTGACTATGGCTCGGAAAGCTCAACCCAACCATTTGCTCGGTATCGGCCTCGATCAAAAAGATCGCCATAAACGAATCACCCAAGGCGAAGGCTTCTCCCTCGTCGGCGGCTCAGAAGAGACACACGAGAAAATGACTGAGACCGTCGTCAAAACCGTTGAGGACCTACAGAAGAAGGGGCGCAACCTGCAAGGTGCTGACCCGCGGGAGGTTGCCGACTTACTACGTAAACACGGTCAACCCGAGTGAGGCTTTAAAGTAATACAGACGGATTGACTCACCTACATTCCAAGACTTGATTTACTGTCTAATCGATGAGTTCAGTTCCCCCACCTCCTCCTCCGCCCCCTCCTGCCGGCAATATCAATGTGCCTCGCACGCCTTCAGCTCCTTCCGCTCCGCAAGTTGCACCTATCTTAACCAGCGACACATCAAACAAAGCTTCGAACATTGAAGTCGGACTCGAACTATTCACTGTCCTCGCTTCCTTGGCTGCGTTTGTTTTACTTTACCTGGATCTCTTCCAAAAAACTAAAGGATAATTTATATGGCCTCCGACCTCATCACTAACCTCGACACCACTAATTTCGATTCGACGATTAAGTCATCGACCGTCCCCGTCCTTGTGGACTTCTGGGCGACCTGGTGCGGCCCCTGCAAGCAGCTCGGCCCTGTCCTTGATCAATTGGCCACCGAACTAGGTGCCAGCGCCAAAATCTGCAAGGTAGACGTAGACTCCAATCGCACTCTCGCCACCCAGCTTGGCGTGACATCGATTCCTGCCCTCTTCCTCTTTAAGAACGGACAAGTGGTCGACAAGATGGTCGGCGCCCGCCCTAAGGGCGACATCGCCGCTTTCATCAAGAAGCACTCCTAAGTCATAAGAGACTTATCAAACAAAAGACCCGAGGATTACCCTCGGGTCTTTTGTTTGATACGGAAGTTGAATTACTTCGTCTCTAAGGGGTGAGCCTCAAGGATCTCCTTAGGGCTATACTGAGCGCGACCACCGATAGCCTTGCGAACTTCAGCCACCTTAACGTCGGTAACGGCTTCTGCATTATTACCCCACGCCGAACGAACGTAAGAAACGATATTGGCAACCTGTGCATCTTTTAAGCCCGCACCGATATTAGGCATATTGCCATTGTACTTGGTGCCTTTGACTTCGATTTCGCCAGCCAAACCAGCGAGCACAATCTTGATGATGCGCTCATCATTACCCAAAGGCCAAGGTGAACCAGCCAAAGGAGGGAAAGCACCGGGAACGCCTAAACCCGTGGCTTGGTGACAAGCAGAACACTGCTGAATGAAGAGCGCCTGCCCCTTAGCGAGGTCAGGCTCAAAAGCCTTAGGTCCACTATCGGCGACCAAGCGAGGGGCATCGAGATCAAAGCTGTTAGCCGAGAAACCGCCCGCATTACGCGTCAAGTAAACCCCTGCCCAGAAACCAAAACCGCAAAACAAGAAGACGATTACAATCGGCAAGGACGAGAAACCTTCGCTCGGCTCTTCTTTATTTTTTGCTAATTGCGAATGCGCCTCGACCAGACGGCTGTCCGAGGATCCCTCCGAGCCGTCGTGCGACGAACGCTGCGAGTGATTGTTAGATGAATGAGGGTCGGTCATGGGATTACTGTTTCAGTTTCGCTTCGGGCGAACTGTAATCAATTTTGAGAGATTTAAGATAGGCCACGAGAGCGACGGCATCTTCCGTAGGACGGAAAGAACCGTCTTTAGACTGCGTATAAAGGAAACCGTAAGCTGGCATGACGCTACCTGCGACTGACGTGCGCAAGTATGTATGCAACTCGTCGTCGGACTTCACACGAGCACCGTAATTAACGAGATCGGGACCGAGTCGGTGACTTCCGATTAAAACTTGGGATTGCAGAATGTAATCGCGTGCAACCGAAGGACGAGCGGCCCAGCCACGCGCGATGTCATTACCCTGCCCCGCTGGACGAACCTGTTGTGTGTGACAAGCTACACATCCTAAACTGATGTATACTTGGCGACCTTGAATAGCCAGTCCTGGCTCCTTCGCAGGAAACAACGGACCACCTTCTTCTGCGGGCGCACGGTTAAGTTG
The DNA here is from genome assembly GCA_947378845.1 of Opitutia bacterium. Taxonomy (GTDB): domain Bacteria; phylum Verrucomicrobiota; class Verrucomicrobiia; order Opitutales; family UBA953; genus UBA953. Next base: position 10,692 of record CANCLQ010000018.1, read on the forward strand.
GCCGAGTTGCACCTGACCACTCAGAAGCAAGCCGCCAAACGAAGCAGCCAGGGTGAAAAAGACGCCTGCTAATATCAAATTAAGATTCTTCATGGCGTTTGGTTTAGTAAGAGCGACGGCTAGATGGAGCCTCTTCCGCAGTCAGCATACCAAATGCGTTAAGTGCGAAGGCGAAGTGACCGACAAATAATAAAGCTGCGGCAACGAGTCCCGGTAAAGCGGACACAGCAAAGTCTGTACGGCCATGAGCGGCCCAACCATGATTCAAACCAGCAACAACAAATAATAATGAACCCAACGTAGAGGCCCAGAAGTGCAGATGTACGAGTTTAGCGGAAGGCCAGAAAGATCCGGTTAAGCGAGGGAGAATGTAGTACGCGGCACCAAAAATCACCATTGATACGAACGAGTAAACCGCGAGATGTTCTTGCGCTTGCGTGAATTCTGTAAAACGCACCAAGGCATTCAGTGAACGAGTGGAAAATACGACGCTCAATAAAGCTGAAACGATGAAGCTTACCGTACCCACCAGAACGAAACGCAGTGTGGTGTTGTTCCAGGATTGCGCGATACCACTGCGAGGAGCCAGCGTACCGAAGAAATTAACTGCAGTGATTACAATCGGAACCAACATCATCAGTGCAGCCACTACGCCTACTGACTGAAGCCATACTGGAATCGGAGCACCCAGCAAAGTCGCCGGACCCGTCCAGCTCGCAAAAAGGAAGTACGTCCAGAAACCAACCGTCGCTAAATAGTATGCCGAAATGGTTCGGCCGGACTCTTTCGCGATAAAATAATAAATCGCCGAAAGGGCTGATCCACCGAGCCATAATAAAATTAAGTTTTGGTAGAACCAACTATGCACCAAGGCCTGCATCACTCCTAGAGTTGGGCACCAGAGCAACATCAACTGTGCCACAACCGTGATCACAGGGAAAACAAACGTCGCTCCAATGATGTACCACTGGGAAACGAAGACATTGCCCGTTGGTCGACGAGCAAAGGCGACCGCCGGCCAAAGTGCCGCAAACAAGAAGGCAACTACCATGGCTGGCGCGACTTCTTTAGGCATTTCGAGCAATGCAAAGCCGTTTAGTTGTCCGAGCAGAACCTGAATCAAACCGTAAGTTAAAGTTAGATTCCAAACCAAGCCTCCGAGCACTGGCAACCAACTCGACTTTAATTCAAAGCGGGCCAACGAAGACATAATCCAAAGATTCAGTGCGAACAATGCGTTAGATGCCCAACCGTAGATGAACGCATTACGCTGCAAGACTTCGAGACGTCCATAAGTGAACCAGGCGCAGTCACTCAGAAACGATGGCACCTGTAACTTGAGTGCAACAATTAGACTCAAGACCGAGGCTACGAGCAACCAGAGGATGGATGAAATAATGAAAAGACGGACTGGTAGGCTAACACTGGCATCGATTCGTGAAACCGAGCTGCGTGATGAAGAATGTTCCTGACTCATTGGAAAAAATTATTTGTTACCGTTAGTGAAAACGGGCGCGGGCGGTGCTTCGCCACCATTGGTGCTGGGCTGACGAAGTTTAGCGAGAATTTCGGGCTTAGCGGCAATCAAGGCGACCGCTGCGTCCACAGGAATATGGTAAGTGCCATCGGCATTACGTCCACTGTCCGTGAGTTTGCCCTTCGCTTTTGATTCTAAGTCAGCGCGCAAAGCTTTCTGAGCGACGCGACGATCGGCGTCTACTCCGTCATGCGAGCGGAATGCGAGGTAGGCGTAAGCAATGACGGCAATTGCGACGGCGACAAATGCGATAACGCCTAACCATGAGGCGACTTGTCCCGAAATGGCAGGACGTGAATTATTGGAATCACTCATGATAATTAATGGACTCGAGAATACGTGGGTCGTGGACAGGAATGGTTTCTGCTTTCGTCGAACTACGGAGGAATAAACCGATGACGAGGGCGCCGAAACCGAAGATGGCCAACAAATCGAGCGCGAGGTAGCCGCTTAAGAACGGCGATACTACGAAGCCTTCTGGCGCTGAAGCATTATTGATTTGTCGTGGTACGGCATTGAACCACAGATCAAAAATTCCGCCGACGAAAATGATGCCCGCAATCGTCAGCAAGCGACCCGCAATAATCTTGGAACGGTAGAACAACAACGAGAGGAAAGGCAGGAAGAAGAACCCGAAAATCAGGTACATCGAAACACCCCACCAATCACTCTTCAGACCGGTCACAGGATTAAACTCACGAATGTTGTACCAAAAAGTTTCTTCAGGAATATTGGCTGTATAAATCAGGAAGTACTGAGAGAAGCTGATGTAGGCCCAGAAAACCGTGAAGGCTAACATCAAGCAACCGAGCACGTGACGGTGAGCCTGGTTAAGAATACCATCTAACCAGCCGCCATTAGACAAGCGGTAGGTCACAATCACCGTAGTCGCCAATGCCAAGCGAATGGACAGCGCGAAGAACCACACGCCGTACATCGTAGAGAACCAATGGTATGAAAGAGCCATCAAACAATCAAAGGCCAACATCGTCAGCATAATCGCACTCGCCGGAATACCTACCGCCGAGATGGCGTGCATGCGGTGCGTGAGATTAGCGTCACGATGTTTGTCTTGTTGGAACGAGAAGCGACGCAGCGCCCACGTGATCGCGCCGAAGAAAACTACGTAGAGCGAAATACGAACCAGGAAGAAGGTTGGATTTAAGAACCAGCTCTTAGCCTGCAAGATGGGGTCGTGCCCTACTTCATGTCCACTTGGCAATAGGTGTGTCGCGTCAGTCCACTCCCAAAGCAAGTTTCGGAACGATGGAATAAAAGCCAGAGGCACAATACTGAGCAGTAAAACAAGCGGCAAGGCGCCAATCATGAATTCCCACGAACGACGGATAACAGGAGCCCAACCCGCATCAAAGATACGCGTGATCATCGTGAGCATCAGCATACCAATCAAAACTGAAACCCAGAACATCGAGCCCAATAGTACCGACAAGACGGGGCGATGATTATGCTCAGCGGCACCGTTAATCGCCAGCGACCAAACGACGGCGATGGCTGCGAGACCAGCGACAACAAAAGTTGTCCAACGTGAAGAAATTTTTGCAGAAGGTGTGCTCATGTGGATTTACTTAACGGTCGCTTTCACTGAAGCGGGAACGAGTTCAGGTGGGCAAGATTGTGAGAGTTGTAATGCACGAAGATACGCCACAACTGCCCAGCGCTCTTCGGGAGAAAGTTTATCACCATAAGGCATCATCGTGTTCTTACCGTTGGTAATAACATCGAAGATTTGTCCTTGAGGATAAGTACGGTACATCGGGCTCTGTAAGTTCGCGATGGTGTTGATTGCGACGTCACCTTCGATAGCCGAGCGAGCCTTTAAGATACCATTACCATCTGCAACCTGACCGTGACAGACTGCACAATAAATTTGGAACTTCGTACGACCGAGCTCGAGCAGTTTGCTATCAATAATAAAAGGCTTCAATTCACCCGAGGGCAGCATCGACAATGACTTAGCTGGGAAATCAGCGAGGAAATTTCCGCGTTCATCTTTACCGGTGACAAAAGTAGGATTGATAGATTCGGCGCGGCGGTACTCTGCCGAAAAAACTTTAGTGGGCTCAAGGCCAGTGCCACGTGCAACCGATCCCGCTACAGGTGGACGAGCGTCGCGACCATCGGCGAAGAAGGTGTTCTCACCTTGGGCTTTATAGCGTGACTGGTAGTCCATGTCGTCAAAGACATAGACAGGCGTTTGCTTCGAGGTCTTACCTTGGAAACCAAGGAAGCCCAACAAAGCCACAACGGCGACAGCAAGAAATGTAAGGTAACGACGCATGTTTAATTACTCGCGAATGACGGTGATTTCCTGACCGCCGAGTGACAGCAGGAAGTTGCGGGATTCATCCAAGTGGAAATTTTTGTCACGTGCTTCGAGGACAATCATGAAAGTGTCATCCGAGGTACGCGCGAATTGTGGCAAATCAAACAGTGGATGGTGGTGACGCGGCAGACGGTTTAAAATGAACTGACCAAAGAACGTGCCAAACGCAGCGAAGAGAATGGTGCACTCGTACATCACTGGGAACGGGAAGATTGGGCTCCAGAACGGCTTACCACCCACAACGAGTGGATAGTCGTAAGAATTCATAAACCAAGTGAGCAAGCAGCCCGTGATAAATCCGGTGACGCCACCGAGCAGCGTTAAACGTGGCACCTTGGATCGTGGAAGGCCCATGGCTTGGTCCATGCCGTGAATCGGGAAAGGTGTGTGGACGTCCCAGCTCTTCCAGCCGGCATCACGCACTTTTTCAGCAGCATGAAATACGTCGGATGGACTGCGGAAAGTGCAGGCGACACCGTGGATGCTTTCGTTGCGTTCGTTCATGGTAGTCGGGCGTCGTTATCAGTGAGCGTGTGGATCAGCTTGTGGCGCGACCATCTTCACTTCAGCCATCGGCAGAAGCGGCAGGAAGCGCACAAAGAGAAGGAAGAGCACCGAGAAGAAACCAAAGGTGCCGAAGAAGGTGAAGATATCTACGATCGTCGGGCTGTAATAACCCCAGCTTGAAGGAAGGTAGTCGTTGGCCAACGAAGTGACGGTGATCACGAAACGTTCAAACCACATACCGACGTTAACAAACAAACAGATGATCCAGACAAGGGAGTGATTTTCGCGAATCTTCTTAAACCAAAAGAGCTGAGGCGTGATCACGTTACACGAGACCATGATCCAGTAAGCCCAAGCGTATTGACCGAAGGCACGATTAACGAAAGCGAACTTCTCGTAAGCATTACCCGAATAAGCGGCGATGAAGAATTCGGTCGCGTATGCGTAACCAACCATCGTGCCCGTGGCCAAGATGATCTTACACATATTATCGATGTGGTACTGATTAATCACATCGTGCAGACGGTAAATAGCACGCAATGGAAGCATCAAGGTGAGCACCATGGCGAAGCCCGAGAAAATCGCACCGGCAACGAAGTACGGCGGGAAGATGGTCGTGTGCCAGCCAGGAACATTCGAAACTGCGAAGTCGAACGAAACGATGGTGTGCACCGAAAGAACGAGAGGCGTCGAAAGGCCCGCGAGCAAGAGGTACGCCATTTCGAAATTGCTCCATTGGCGATTGCCGCCGCGCCAACCTAAAGCGAGCACGCTGTAAAATGCTTTACGCCACCAGGTCTTCGCACGATCGCGAATCGCACCGAGGTCAGGCACCATACCCATGTACCAGAAGAGCGTCGAGACAGTGAAGTAAGTTGAAACTGCGAAAACGTCCCACTCGAGAGGCGAACGGAACTGAGGCCAGATACCGTTTTGATTAGGTAGCGGGAACAACCACCAAGCAAACCAAACGCGGCCGACGTGGAAGAGCGGGAAGATACCCGCGCACATAACGGCGAAAATCGTCATAGCTTCCGCCGCACGATTAATCGAGGTGCGCCACTTCTGACGAAGCAGACACAAGATGGCTGAAATCAAAGTACCGGCGTGACCGATACCAACCCAGAAAACGAAGTTAACAATCGCCCAACCCCAACCCACAGGTGAACGCAAACCCCACGTTCCCGTACCCGTAGATACGAGATAGAATAAACCTGCGCCCGTGAACGATGCGATGAACAGTGCCGCAACGAAAGTGACCTTCCACCAAAGTGGCGTTGGCTCTTCGACGATGCCGCAAACTTTATCAGTGATCCAATGGAAACCGCGGTCGTTCAGAATGAGCTTCGAACGTGGCAACTCGGCGGGGTTTACCCGATCCAAAATTTCCGGACGGTTAGTAGAATGTTCAGGGGCGTGAGCCATAGAAAATAATTGTTTTATTTAGCGTGGGTTTCGGTGGAGTGCTCGGAAGCACCATGGGTAGCCGCACCATGCGACGCACCTTGGTTTTCGCGACCAATCATCTCCTTGCGAGAGAGTGGCATGCGAATCGCTCCGGGCATACGGATATTAATATTACGCAACTTCGCTTGGTACGTAGTGCGTGGACGAGTGTTCAAGTAAGTCAGCGCACCGTAAGTACGGTTAGAGGCCTTCGCCTTCGAGACGCGTGAATCTGGATCAGTGATATCACCAAACTCAATCGCTTCAGCTGGGCAGGCTTGTTGGCAAGCCACCAAGATGGTGCCGTCGGCAACCTTGATGTTATCGGAATCCTTCGCGCGTACCTTGGCTTGAATCTTAGCCTCTTGAATACGCTGCACGCAGTAGGTGCACTTTTCCATAACGCCGCGCATACGCACGGACACATCAGGATTTTTCTGCATCTGCGGTAGATCGGCTGGATCCTTCGGCAATTTAGCAGGTCCAAGAGGTCCTTCGTAATAGTGACCCGCTTCGCGTTTATTGTAATCGAGGAAATTGAAGCGACGGACTTTATAAGGACAATTGTTGGCGCAATAACGTGTGCCGATACAACGGTTGTAAGCCATCGTGTTGAGGCCTTGGTCGTCGTGTACGGTAGCGTTCGCAGGGCAAACGGTTTCGCAAGGTGCAGTTTCGCAATGCTGACAGGCCACACCCATAAAGGTGACTTGTGGGTCTTCAGGAATTGCGGTGCCTGCTTGATCGCGACCGTCGAAGAAGTAACGGTCGAGACGTAACCACTGCATGTTGCGACCCTTTAAGACCTGGTCGCGACCGACTACAGGAATGTTGTTCTCAGCTTGGCAAGCGGTGACGCAAGCATTGCAACCTGTGCAAGTATTCAAGTCGATCGACATACCCCACTGCTGTAAAAGAGGGAATTTATCTTCGTTACCCTTCCAGACTGCGACGTTTGGTGCGACAGTGTGGTTAGGATGCTCATAAGCAGAATTACCACGTGGTGTGGTAATCGCTTTTTGCGCAGGCGACATGTTTTCATCCTTACCGTAAACGGCAGGTGCGTGACCATCGATACCGAGCTTCGCAAAGTTTTGGTTGTTGTGCAGGTCTTCCGCATTGCCTTCACGTAAAATATCACGGCCTTCCATCGACCAGTGATCTTGCGAGTTACAAACCGGAGCTTTCTCGCCAGTGAGTTCAAGGCGAACCCCCGTGCGTACGGAAGGTGAAGCGGAATTTACAAAAGGGTAAACGTTGAATCCGTTACCCACCACCCTGCCCTGCAAACGATCAGGCACGCGTGTAGCGACTCGACCAGCAACCGAGCGACCGAAGCCTAATTGCAGACCAATCGTGAAATCGGCCATACCTGGCATGATAAAGACCGGGCCCTTAATCGTGACGCCGTCTAAAGTTAACTTAGCAATGCGAGCAATCAACTTACCGTCGACGACTTCATTGATGTTTCGGTTCAATGCACCGAGTTGCGTGATTACGCCAGCACTGGGCTCAATCTCCAACTTCTTAGCCAACTTCGGGCTGATAAGAATAACATTCTCCCAAGAGGTCTTGGACATGGGATCGGGTGACTCAGCCAACCAACCATTGTTCGCGTACAATCCATCACCGGATTGAATGCTGGGCAAGATGCGGGCTTCCAAGGCATCAAACGAGAGTGCAGGTGCTGCAAAAGTTTGAATGCCATCAAGGTTAACGAGCGGGCTTTGTTTAGCAAAGCCACTGGATGCTAAGACACCTTCTGCTAACCAAGCTGCGAACGCAGTGTCGGAGCGATCTGTTGAGATGCTATTGAAAGTTTCGCGCACTAAAGCGAAAGGCTCGCCAGTCGCACCGGCAAAAGGTGCCAGCACATCGAGTTCCGAAACGGTTGGGAACAAGGGCTCAATCATCGGCTGCACAGGAACGTACGTGCCGTCTAAGGTGCGACCATCCGACCAGCTCTCGAGGTAATGTGATGCGGCGAGAATTGTACCACCAACTGATTTTACGAGGGCCGAAGTTTCGTCGTAAGCGGCCCCGTGATAACCAAGTCGAACCACAGTCTTCGCTGCTTTAATGGATTTCGCGAAATCTACATCGGCAGGAGAATCGTAAACAGGGTTACCACCGAGGATGACTAAAGTTTCTGCTGGTTGCGCGACGAGGCTCGAAAGCGTATCCTTACTTGCAGCAGGAACTGCAACATAACGGACGGCAGCACCGAGTGCGGCGTTCGCTGCGAAGATTGCGCGGTGTGCGTCAGCCGAAAGGTGATTACCACCAACAATCAAGGCGGTGTCTTTAGCTTTAACTAAATCGGCTACACATTCTGTGATCCAAGTTTGATCAACGGTAACGCCGGAAACTTTTTTGCGTAATGCATCAGCGGAAGAAGCGTTGCCGGTCTGCGACAATACTTCGGCGGCAAATAATGCTGCGAGTGCAGAAACGTGTGAGGCGGAAGCGCGTAGACGGTGGTCAGCAGCGGCACCCGTCAGAGTGAAGGTGGATTCCACGACGTAGAGTCGAGTCATCTTGTCAGCTTCGGCGGCAGTATCGGCACGACGGCCTGCGGAATAGGTACGAGTGGATTCAACCAATGCATCACCCTTACCAAGGAAATCAGATTCTAAACTCAGGATGCGACGTGCCTTTGCAAAATCAGGAAGCGGGCGAACGCCTAATGCGAGCTCCGCACCGTTTTGGACAACAGGCGTGTACTCAACAAAGCGAGCTTTTGACAACGAAGCTTTCAATGCGGCGACTAAACGCGAACGTGTGGGCGACGAAGATGGACGAGCTACAATCGCCAAGCCCGCACCGCTATTAGATTTTTGATTAGCAGCTAAAGCGCGGAGTAAATCGCGAGTTTCGTTGACCGAGAGGCTGGCGCCATTCGCACCAACTGAAACTTGTGCACGCTCAGGATCGTAGAGATCCAAGACGCTTGCTTGTGCAAACTTCGAAGTCGCCGTTCCGTTCGCTAAATGGCTCGGATTACCTTCGACCTTAGTTGGGCGGTGTTGATGCGTTTCAACAATGAGAGGCTGATTCGCTAACTCACCAGGGAAAGACGATGCGTAGTAAGTTGCCACGCCCGGAATCGTGTTCTCGGGCTGCTTGCTGTAAGGCAACGTGTGATTACGTGGCTCGCGGCAACCCGCTAAACCGAGACCAGCCAAACCAAAAGACGCACCCATCAACATCAAGAACTGACGACGTTCGACGGAAGTAATAGCTTCAGCACCGTCCAAGAATTCACGTTCCGCACGCGTGCGGAATTCAGGAGTCTTGTTACGCTCTTCGAGGCTGCGCCAGTAGGATGGACCCGTGGCTTCGCCCGCTTGTGGAACTGGGTGATGGAAAACTTTCTTGCTCATTGAAAAATGGTTTGGGAATTAGCGGTGGCAACCAGAGCAGCTCTGGGGTGGGTTAACTTTCCAATCGTGCACGAACTTCGTGCCTTGGGCTGTTTGTGCGCCTTCAGAGCCAGCCTTCCACGAAAGGTCGGTGACTTTATCCAGCGGGCGAATCGCTTGCTCGGGGTTGCGGTGACAATCCAAGCAGAAAGACATGTTCAAAGATTTTTGCTGACCAACCACGGCCTGCTGATCGATGCGTCCGTGACATTCGACACAACTGACACCGCGATTGATGTGCACGGCGTGATTGAAGTAAACGTAGTCAGGCACTTTGTGTACCTTGACCCAGCGAACAGCTTCACCCGTTTCAACGCTACGACGAATCAATGCAAGCGCTGGGCTATCGGGCTTAACTTGGCTGTGGCAGTTCCAGCAGGTGTTAGACGTCGGCACGTTGGAGTGACTCGAACGGTCGACGAAATTGTGGCAGTAACGACAATCCAAACCCAAAACAGAATCAGGACCAGCGTGGAACGAGTGATCAAACGCCACCGGTTGATCAGGGGTATAACCAACGTTCAAATATTTATTGGTCGCGTATTCGTTGATGCCAGCGACGACGACGAGACCTGTTACCAAAAGGCAAACGAGCACCTTGAACGGCAAAGCGTTTACGGAACGCTTGAAAAAATTTCCGTTTGGAGCCGGACTTTTTAAAAATTCGATTAATTTGCGCATCAGGAATCGAGCGAGTGATTAGCGAGAAGTTTGGCGCGGCACGGCACGCGACTCAGGCACTGCCTTGTACTGATCGGAAGGCGCTGCGTTGGCTTGAGAAGTTTCCGTGGTCTTCGATGAGCCCTTCGACAAAAGGCCGAAGGTCATAACGGCAGCCAACGTGGCACCCACTTGGGTTAAAAAGGTCTGCCTGGTAGTACGGTTCTCGCTCATAGCAATTTTGCCTACAAGAGGCACGAAAGCCCTACCCCCTTCGCAACCCTAATTTAAAGGGTCGAAAGCCGAGTTTTGAACAGACGTACTGTGCCAACCGTGTATAAATATGTGAATTAATACCATAATAAGTATATAAATAACTGAATATAAGCATCTTATAAAACTTATTTTTGATTTATTTATGTAAAAAAACAGTCAAAGCCGCACGGGGGCTGTAAATAACTATTAGGCAAAGCGGTGACTAGCCCCACTCGGGCTAATCACCGCCTAAAAGCCGGGCCCAAATTAGCGCGTCACTGACTTCACCGCGCTGCGCACGAGGTCCACGAAGCTCTTAGCTTCGAGGGACGCTCCACCGATCAGGCCGCCATCAATATCATGTTCAGCCAATAGTGCATCGGCGTTATCGGGCTTCATCGAACCACCGTAGAGAATTAAAATACGTGCAGCGGTCTCTGGACCGAATTGCTGAGCGAGAAGCTTACGAATAAAGGCGTGAACCTCTTGAGCCATTGCCGGAGTTGCAGTCTTACCTGTGCCGATCGCCCAAACGGGTTCGTAGGCGATAATCAGATTTTCAGCTTTAGCCGCTGGCACGCCAGCGAGTCCTAATTCAATTTGGCGACGCACCACATCCATCGTCTGATTCGCTTCACGCTCGGCGAGCAATTCACCCACACAGAGAATGGGCTTCAAGGATGAAGCGAGCGAAGCCAAGACTTTGCGATTCGCAAAGGCATCGTCTTCACCGAAAATACTGCGACGTTCGCTGTGACCGATGATCACGTGCGTCACGTGTAAATCGCGCAACATTGAAGCGGAGATTTCACCGGTAAATGCACCACTGGTCTTGTCGTGAACATTCTGTGCACCGAGGCCAAAGTGCGTGCCTTCAATAGCGGCACCAACAGCTGATAAAGCCGTGAATGGCGGGCATAAAACGACATTGACGGAAGATTCAATTCCCACTGCTGCCGCAAGGGCTTTAACAAGTTCAACGCCTTCTGTAGCGGTCTTGTTCATTTTCCAGTTACCAGCAATGAGGGGAGTACGTTTAGACATAGTTTTATATTTAAATTATGAAGTGAGAAAGGGACTTAGGCCGAGAGGGCTGCGACGCCAGGCAAGACCTTTCCTTCTAAGTATTCAAGCGAAGCACCGCCACCGGTCGAACAGTGTGTGACCTTAGTATCGACGCCAAACTTCTTCGCAGCCGTAGCAGTATCGCCACCACCAACGATGGTGATTGCACCACGCTCAGTTGCTTTAGCAACGGCAGCAGCCATCGCCTTGGAACCGACGGCAAACTTTTCGAATTCGAAAACGCCACAGGGTCCGTTCCAAATAATTGTACCAGCGCGACCAATCGCCGCTTCATAAAGCTTAATGGATTCAGGGCCTCCATCCATACCTTCCCAACCTGCAGGAATACCGCCAGCCATCGTGGCGAGCTGCGTATTCGCATCGGGCGAGAATTTATCACCGCAAACGAAGTCGGTTGGCAACGTGACCTTCACGCCACGTGCTTTGGCTTTCTCTAAAAGCTCAGCGACGATCTTCGCGCCTTCCGCATCGAAGAGTGAATTGCCGATTTCCATGCCGTCGCAAACTTTGCGGAAGGTGAATGACATACCGCCACCGATGATGATTTCGTCGGCCTTCTCAATGAGGTTACGGATCAGAGGAATCTTATCCGCGATCTTCGCACCACCCAGAATCGCCAGCAACGGACGCTTCGGATTATTCAGAACAATATCAAAAGCTTTTAATTCGGCCTCGAGCAGGAAACCCGCGGCTTTACGGGGTAAATTCACTCCTACCATCGAGGAGTGGGCACGATGTGCAGTGCCGAAAGCATCGTTCACGTAGACGTCGCCCAAGCGCGAGAGCGAGGCACGGAATTCAGCGACCTTAGCGGGATCGGCCTTCATGCTGGTGCCGTCTTCAAGCTTCACTTTACCTTCTTCTTCGATGTGGAAGCGGAGGTTTTCGAGTAAAAGTACTTCGCCTGCTTTGAGCGATTTCGCAGCAGCTTCGGCTTCAGTGCCGACGCAGTTCGCGACGAATTTCACCGGACGACCTAAAAGCTTTTCCAACTCAGCGGCGACCGGACGGAGGGAGAATTTTTCTACCACCTTTCCATCGGGACGACCTAAGTGAGACATCAGCACCACGGAAGCACCACCCTCGAGGAGGAAGCGGATCGTTGGCAGCGCAGCCGCGATACGTTGGGTATTGGTGATGGCCCCAGTTTTCTTGTCCTGAGGGACGTTAAAGTCGACGCGCACCAGAGCGCGTTGACCAGTAAGGGAACCGAGGGAGCGGAGGGAGGGAGCAGGCATGGTCGTAAAGGTGCAGAGAAAAGAGTTCTGACGCTGTTGGGAAGGATAAAGCAAAAGGAATGCCAATTCAGCCCCTGTTCATAGTAGGATATAAACAAAACAGGCGACCCTCGCGGATCGCCTGTTCTTTTAAATAAGCCCCGAATTAGAGCTTAGCGGTCACCTTGCCCAAGAGCTCAACGACGCGATTGGAGTAGCCCCACTCGTTGTCGTACCAGCTGATGAGTTTGAAGAAGTTCTTGTTCAACTCGATTGACGAACCCGCATCGAAAATCGACGAGTGCTTGTCGTGAATGAAGTCGGATGAAACTACTTCGTCTTCGGTGTAAGCGAGAATTCCTTTGAGGTAGGTTTCCGAAGCCTTCTTGAGAGCGGCTTTGATTTCTACCAAGCTCGTGTCTTTCACAGTCTTCACGGTGAGGTCGACAACTGAGACGGTTGGAACTGGAACGCGCAAGGCCATGCCGGTGAGCTTACCTTTAACTTCAGGCAAGACCAACGCGACGGCGCGAGCGGCACCCGTGGACGAAGGAATGATATTTTGAGCAGCCGTACGACCACCCTTCCAATCCTTCTTCGAAGGACCGTCGACCGTCTTTTGGGTCGCCGTGTAAGCGTGCACCGTAGTCATGAGGCCTTCAGCAACGCCGAAGCCTTCCTTAAGTAAAACGTGTACCAGAGGGGCTAAACAGTTGGTGGTGCAAGAAGCGTTCGAGATGATATGGTGCTTCGTCGCTTCGTATTTGTCGTCATTCACGCCGAGAACAACGGTGATATCTTCGTCCTTTGCAGGAGCTGAGATGATAACTTTCTTCGCACCGGCATCAAGGTGACCCTTGGCCTTAGCGGCTTCGGTGAAGAGACCAGTCGATTCGATGACAACTTCGACGCCGAGGGCCTTCCATGGCAATTCGGCAGGCGACTTAGCCGAAACGACTAAAATCTTTTTGCCATTAACAACGAGAACGTCGTCTTCAGCTTTATCAGGGGAGGATTTCTCCGAGGTCACCGTACCATTGAAGCGACCCTGCGTGGAGTCGTACTTCAAGAGGTAAGCGAGATTGTCCGCAGGGACAATGTCACCCACTGCGACGACGTCAAAGGTCGTGCCGAGGTGGCCCTGTTCGACGAGGGCGCGGAAGACGAGACGGCCGATGCGGCCGAATCCGTTAATTGCTACTTTTGTGGCCATAGGATGTGTGTTCTGGAAAAGAGGATTAAGTATGGACGGAAAGGGATGAAAAAGGGTCTAGCTACCCCTTATGGCAAGCGAGAATACAATTTACCCCTTAACAACCCAAACGCCGCAGCCCAAAGGTTCTAATCTAAGCACACCTTGGTCGATTTTTGGCATCGGTCCTGGGGCAAGTTGACAGCTAGGGAACGGGGAGGCGACCACCGGAGCCCAGGCTGCCTCGACTGGCACCTTTAGTTCTACCGCTCGGCTACTAGGGTTGCAGGCAACCAAGACCTTAGACGAGCCGAGAACACCATCCGCATTCAGCACCGCCACAAAGGCTTCTCCACCTTCTTGTTGGGTCACCTTCATCCAGCCCGCCGAGACGGTCTGCTTCGGACGCATCACTGCACCAGCTAAAGAAAGTCGAAAGCGGATCAGGTCCGCCACAAAGTCGTGCTCGGCACGAAACCGCTCCAAGCGAACCGGATCTAATAAATTTAAATCCGCCCGACGCCAAGTGTTGGCGACACCGCGCTTCGTCATCAAGAAATCTTGACCAGCCGAGAGCATCGGAATGCCCGCCGAGCAAAGTAAAATCACGTGCATCATGCGCGTGCGCAAGATGTCGGCCGCCCGCGGATCCAAGCCATCGCACTTCGCACATTCGGTAATGCGATCCAACCACGCCATGTCATCGTGCGACTGAGCGTAACGTAAACGCGCCGAGGGGCGAAACGCACAGGCAGCCATTTGATGCAGTAAATCTGAGGCTCGGGCGTTACCCCGCACGTACGCAGGCAAGAATTCACGGAAGGCATCATCCCAGCTGGTCCACGACGTGAAATCTAAATCACGAGCGATGTGACCGCGGAAACTCCACGGCTCAGCGATTAAAATTTTATGGGGCGCATTCCAACGGAACTCTTGTTCAATCTCATGCAACAAAGGCGTACCCAGCAACTCGGCGAGATCCAAGCGCACGCCATCGACGCCTAAAACACTCGTCCAATGTGCAAGTGAAGCCAAAACCAGTCGGCGGAACATCGGCGCCTCCGCTCGTACATCATTCCCGCAACCACTCCAATTGGTCAGCCTGCCCTGTGCATCGGTGCGGTAATAATAACTCGCATCAATCGCCTCTAAACTATTGGGCCCGCCAAAATGGTTAAGCACCACATCCATAATCACTGCTAAGCCAGCTTCGTGACAGGCCTTCACTAAATCGCGAAAATCTTCAATGGCAGTTAAACCATTATCATTTTCTGCATAAGCAGTGGCGGGCGCGAAAGCGGTAATCGGCATGTAACCCCAATGGTATTCTTCGGCATCGCCTCGCTCATAATCGGTACACGGCAAAAGCTCGATGGCGTTCACTCCCATGGAGCGCAAGTAACCACCGTCTTCACGAATCCATTTAGCTAAGCCACGAAAACCGGGCTTAGCACCCTTACCAGCCAGACCTAATAAATCGCGCACATGCGCCTCAACGATAACCAAGTCCTCTACGGCGGGCGCTTTGAATCCATCATTCAGCGGCAAAAGCTCATCTGGCGGACAAACAATGGCGACCGGTGGTGCGGGATGAGAGTGCGACATCTTTTTTGCCCACGGGTCAGAAACAAATTTTCCGTCGACGTTCAAAAAGTATTGGCAGTTAGAGAGATCAGCTTCAACCGTGCCCACCCAAGCGCCCTGCCCCTCGGGTTCTAATTCTAAATACTGCGGCTGCGAAATTCGTGCGCCTAGCGGCACCACATAGCCAACCGAAACCTTTACGGCCCGCGGTGCAAAAACTCGGAAGGTCGTTACCCTCTCAAAAACGGTGGCCCCGAATGGTCCAGGCGGCTCTAAGACGTCCAACGGATCCGAAGCCGTGACCTCGCAAAATTCCACCAAGTCCTCGCGCTCGTAGAGCACACGTGTGGGATGACCAAGTGGATCAGCCCCTACCGCAGTAAAACGAAAGACGTGCTGATTCGTTCGCTCCAAGCTCACGCATAAATTTCGGTTACCAAAATCATCACGTAAAATATTATCGGCATCGTGCGGCGGCTCCAACCAGCGTCCATCGGTGCGACAGAACTTAAATGGCACCTGCGTCATCCCTTGCATCACTTCATCGAGTGGAATAATCGCCTCAAAGCCTTCAGCGCCTAATAAGCAAACCGCATGTAAGGTCCACTTGGCTAAATTTCCAGCTGTGCCCCATTGATTAAACGGACCCATGACGACCAGGCTCTCATCCGTCGCCTCGGGACAAAGCGGCTTCCATAAAAAGAAATGTACAAAACCATTCTCAATCCAAGAACCCGACCGCGTGGCCCAGGAACGTGCATCTGCACGTTCTAAATTGGTTAACTTCGCCGGCTCATTTAACGCTAAGGCGGGCAATGCATCCTGACGCCAGTCGTGCGTTAAGGCCACTAAACCCGTGGCCTTTGTCTCCCATCGTGCGCTGGCTAACATTCGATACACGGCGTAAGTGATGACCGAAGAGAAATCCATGGCGAGCAAAAGCGGGCTTCACAAATCACCTAAGACCACTCACATTGGGCATGTGGATATCAACGTTCTCGTCAGTGATTGGGAAGGACACCGACTTTTAGATTCCGGCGATGGCCTGAAGCTCGAAGAAATCGGTGGCGTGCGCATGGTGCGCAGCGAACCCAAGGCTTGGTGGAAACAATCCTTACCACGCAGTGAATGGGCCAAAGCCGTTGCCGTCCACGAAGAAGGCGGTCGCGAAGGCCACTGGAAACTCAATGCGAACTGCCCGCGCGATTGGGAAACGAAATTGGGGAAAATAAAACTCCAACTGCGTTTCATGGATAATTCTAAGCAGTTCGGCGTGTTTGCTGAACAATCGCCACACTGGAAATGGTTGTCTGAACAAAAATCAACGAGCGCCACTCGACCGCGCCTACTCAATCTCTTCGGTTACACCGGAGCAGCTTCTTTAGTCGCCGCCCAAGCGGGCTGGAGCGTCACGCACGTCGATGCCTCCAAACCCGCTGTCGCTTGGGGCCGTCGTAATCAAGAGGCTTCAGGCATGGCTCAAGAGCCGATTCGCTGGATTATCGAAGATGCTCCAACCTTCGTGAAACGTGAAATCAAACGCGGAAATCAATACGAAGCCGTACTTATGGATCCGCCCGCCTTCGGTCGTGGCCCCACGGGCGAATTCTGGAAAGTCGAACGCGACCTCGCCCCCCTGCTCCGCTCCTGTCGCGAACTCCTTTCACCACAGGCTCAGTTTATGATTCTGACAGTCTACACCATCGATGCCTCGTCCATCCTCTGCCATAACCTATTAGAAGAATGTACAGCAGGATTAGACGGCAAAATAGACATCGGTGAACTCGCCCTCAAACAAGAAGGTAATGGTCGCTTATTGCCACTTTCTCTCTGGGGTCGCTGGCAAGCCAATCGCAAGGGGTAATTCATCGGAAACTGGAACATTTAGCCTAACATAAGGTTAAAAGGTTTCCACTAAGCCCATACTTGCTCTACTATCAAACCTGTGAGTCTCGTCCCCGACCAAGCCACATTTAAAGAGTTAGCCCGCACGGCTGACGTTATCCCCGTGTGCCTGGATTTAATGGCGGACCTCGAAACACCCGTTTCAGTCTACGCACGTCTTCGCGCTCAAGGTGCTAGCTTCCTTTTTGAATCCGTCACCGGCGGCGAACATATCGGACGTTACAGTTTTTGCGGCTCTCATCCCGCACTCACCATCACCTGCTGGGAGGACCGTACCGAAATCGTCCAACGCGACGGTCGCAAAGAAACCATTTCCACTCCGAAAGACCCACTCGAGCTCGTTAAGAAACAAGTGGCAGGCCTACG
>CANCLQ010000019.1 GCA_947378845.1 Opitutia bacterium
ATTAACACGAATGTGAAAAATAATCCGGAAGTGCAACGAGCCTTAGCCGATACACGCGTGCGACGTGCTTTAGGCATGGTCATTGATCGACAAAAAATTGCGGAGAAAGTTCTTCGCGCCGGCGAATCTCCCGCACGTCACCTTACGCCGCCTGGAACCGGCGGATTTGTCGCAGAAGCAAGATGGAGCGAAGACGTCGCAACCGCTCAACAACTATTAGCCGAAGCGGGTTATCCAGGCGGCAAAGGTTTCCCTAAAATCGAATACCTACTCAACGCCTCCGAGGGCTCACAACTCGCAGCCCAGGCGTATCAAGAAATGTGGCGCAAAGCTCTCGGTATCGAAGTCGAACTGCGTAGCCTAGATTGGAAAGTGTATCTAAGTGCCCTACATAAAGGCGATTATCAGTTAGCGCGTTCCGCTTGGAGCGGAGACTACAACGACCCTAATACTTTTCTCGAAATGTTTATAAGTGGCAACGAGCTGAATCAGACCAATTGGAGTGACCCTGAGTTCGATCGATTAATTGCCGCGGCCGCAGCTGAAATTAAACCCAACGTGCGCTTACAACTCTTCGAAAAAGCTGAACAACGACTAATTGAAGGCGCTCCTATTATCCCGATTGTATTTAATAAAAATAAATTCCTGATTAGGCCTGAAGTTCAAGGTTGGTACCCCAACCTACTCGACCAACACCCGCTCAATCGGATTAAATTAATCCCATCTAATAACTAACATGAATTTCTTCAAAAAATGGCGTGGGCAAAATGACAAACTTCCCGAACGCTCGTCACTCGCCTCCATTCTCGGTAATGCCGTGATTGCTGGCATTGTTATTTCTACACTTTTCTTACTCACCGAAAAGTTGGATGTCATTTTAGTAATGGGAACTTTCGGTGCCAGTAGCCTCATCGTCTTCAGCTACCCTGACTCCCCTTTCGCTCAGCCACGCAATGTTATCTGCGGTCACCTAGCCGGAACAATTATCGGACTATCTTGCTTCACGCTTCTGGGATCTGCTTGGTGGAGCGCAGGCTTGGCGGTGGCGCTTACGATTGTTGTAATGAAGAGCACTCGCATAGTTCACCCACCTGCAACGTCCAATCCATTGGTTGTCTTCCTCCTCAAGCCGCATTGGTCGTTTATACTTTTCCCCACCTTAACCGGCGCCTGTGCGATTATCCTGATAGCACTTTTTGTGCATAATTTTCGTCGCACAGAAGCCTGGCCTAAATACTGGTAACTCTATGTCTCCCGAAGCACGCCTCCAAGAACTGGGCCTATCATTGCCAACGCCTCCCGCAGCCGCTGGTGCCTACGTGCCCGCCGTGCGTTCAGGCAACTTGCTCTACCTCGCAGGCACTTTACCCATGAAGGATGGCAAAGTGGCTTCATTGGGCAAAGTCGGGCGTGAAATCGACCTCACTCAAGCCGCTGAAGCCGCACAACTCTGCACGCTCAACGCCTTGGCCAACGCCAAGGCCGCACTGGGCTCGCTCGATAAGGTCACGCGCGTTGTGATGGTCAACGGATTCGTTAACGGCATCGACGGCTTTTCGGACAGCCCGAAAGTTTTAAATGGTGCGTCCGAGTTTCTTCTAAAAGTTTTTGGCGACGCAGGTAAGCACGCCCGAGCTGCGGTCTCAGTTAACGGACTACCGCTCGGCGCCTCCGTCGAAGTCCAAATTATTTTAGAAGTAAAATAATCCGATTAGTCGACGACGCCCACGTTAGGGAATTCAATCTGGAAAGCACGTCGTCCAGGTGGCGCACCGCAATTGCCAATCTGCGCACAGGCCCGCTTCACGACATCGATAATTTTTGCGTCTTTCGGTTTATTAATCCAACCGCCGAAACTCACATTGCCTGCGGCATCAACCTTAACCGTCACGCCGCAATTACCTGCCGTAATCTCTGGCTCCGATGCAATCAGACTCGTCCAAGCGGACTGGAATCGCGCCTTCACTTCACCTGCATAAATTTGTTGTTCGTTCGCACTGCCACCGTCTCCGCCATTGTCACCTTTGCCATAATTACGACCCGACTTAACGGTGACACCACCAATGGAAGCGACTTTTCCGCTGCCATTACTTTTACTTCCGCGTGAATTATTAAATTCACTTAGCGATGTTTTATTGGATCCAGAATTAGACTTACTCGATTTACTTGAACTGCTCGACGAAGAAGAAGAGGACGCAGCCTCGGCCTCACGACGTGCGTCGGCCTTGATTTGTTCTAAATCGAGTTTCTTGATTTTAACCAAGGCGATACCCGTTTTGCTTCCGCTGGGATCACCTTGCGCCACTCCCGCTGCCTTGCCGACTTCACCAGGACGGCGCCCAGGAATGCCATTTAAATCAACCAATAATGGGTCAACCGGGTCGACCGCTTGTCCCGATGAGTGAGATGCGTACCACGATATTCCAACAAGCACAGCGACGATTCCTAAGTGAACCGCAATCGAACCGATAATGCCTTTGCTTCCGTCTGACATCGTTAACGAATTTCAGTATCCAGTCCTACTTTAGTGAGGCCCTTCGCCTTCGCAATCGACATGACATCAATAATTTTTTGGTAAGGCAAACTGGCGTCACCGCGAATCCGTACCACAGGTTGATCGCGATCGGCCGTCGCAGCAATCTGCGCAAACTCTGCTTCAAGCTGTGTCTTAGTCACCGTGCGATTTCCAATCGTGAAAACGCCATCGCGACCAATCGATACATAGCGATACTGTTGCTTCGTATCAGGAGACTTTCCTGAACCTTTTTCAGCTTTCGGTAAATTAACTGATGTCGTTTGTTCCAGGACTGGCGTCGCAATCATGAAGATAATCAGCAGACAAAAACAGAGGTCGAGCATCGGCGTGACGTTTAACTCATTCATCACGTGAAGCCGGTGAGGCTTTGAAAAAGAACGTGCCATGATTACTGAGCGTCCTCCCAACCCGGCAATGCAGCGGGCGGAGCAGGCGGAACAGGCGTTTCAACGACTGGAGCTTGCGCCACAGGAGTCACTACAGGTGCCTGCACATTGGCAGCTGCACGGCGCAAGAGTTCAGCTTGTTGCTGTTGTTCAAAATTACTACGGGCTTCACCTTCGAGCTCCAACTCAACACGGTCAGCCAACGTACTGGCGAAATTCTCCAGTTCGGTGGACATGATTTTCACCTGCGTTAACAAATAATTATATCCGAAAGTAGCAGGAATTGCGACCAACAAGCCAAGCGTCGTCGTGACCAATGCACCACAAACACCAGGCGCCAATTGTGCGATACTAGCCTTCTCAGTCAGTGCACCAAAAGTAACCATCACACCCCAAACCGTACCCAAGAGGCCTAAAAATGGGCCACCCGAAACCAGCGAACTCAGCAAGACCATCTTGTCTTCGTATTTCACCATGGTTCGTGAAACCGCACGTTGAATCGCATTCTCGACGTGACCCATACACATGCGCACATCGGAAGGTCTCACCAAACGGCCTTTGTGACGTTGCACTGCGGCCACTGCCTCGGACACTAAAAATTCGTACGGTGAAAGATTAGTGCCGCCAGGAAAATTCAAGCCGACGACCGAATTCTGATCGCGGAGTCGACGATCAAAAAGGTGATTGCGACGGCGCAACTCTTGGACGTCGGACCATTTTTGAATCATCGCACCCCAACCGATAAATGAACAAATCACCAAGACGCCAGCGACCGCCAGGCCAGCTGTGTCCATTTGTTTAAAATACCAGAGGGCACCTTTTTCGGTGTCAGCCAAAACCATCGCAAGCACAGGTAAATTCATTGCCACCAGCCAATCCACTCACCGCCCGGCTTCAATCTGAAAAGGTTACGGGGTTCGCTTGAGTTCACCCAGAAAGACTTTATACTTATCTTAATGTCCGAACGTCGACCCAACTGCACGCACTGCTCAAAGCCATGCACAGTTTTTGTCACCCTTGTCGCGGGCGGCAAGGCGGACACCTATGGACTTTGCCCAACCTGCCCCCAGATGCCTCAATTAGCACCTGAGACCACCCTGCCCTCAATCAGCCTCGGAATTAAGCTCTACGTGCCCACGCCCGTTAGCCGCGGTCGCTGCCCATCGTGCGGCTTTCGCTGGGAAGATTTTGAACGCACCCAACGCATCGGCTGCCCAACCTGCTATGAGACGCACCAGATGCACCTCAATCCCACCCTTGCCCGCATCCAACCTGGAATCCAGCACTCGGGGCGTCGCCCTCAGCCTACGCTGGAAGAAAAACGTGCTCAGCTCGCACAATTTAAAACGCAGTTAAAATCGGCTGTTGCGTCGGAAGATTTTGAAAGTGCCGCCGGCCTGCGTGATCAGATTGCCCGATTGGAATCAGAATTTGCTGCGGTAAAATCCTAACCTTACGCGTTGCCCGCTGGACTTTAAGAGTCAAAGTCTCGGCGGAATGAAACCCACTGTACTTGTCACCAACGACGACGGCATTGGCGCGGCCTTTATCCACGCCCTCGTCGACGCCTGTTTGCATGAGGGATTTCATGTCGTAGTGGCTGCACCTTCCGGTGAGCGCAGCTGGATTGGCCGAGCTTTCAGTCGCCATCGCGAAGTCACCGTTGCAGCCTATCCCAACCTCGGACACCAAGCGTGGTCTATCGATGGCACGCCATCCGACTGTATTAATATCGCACTCGGAAATCTTCTACCGACCAAGCCTGACGCCGTTCTTTCCGGCATGAATATTGGCTTTAATGCCACTATGCCCTTGCTCTTAAGTTCAGGAACATTGGCAGGCGCAACCGAAGGCAGTGCGTGGGGTATTCCTGCTGTCGCGTGCTCACTCGACTTGGAACAAAAACTCTTTGAGCAAGTGCATCGCAACTCCGCCGTTTGCCCACTGGCATTGCGACCACACCTCGAAGCTGCTTGTGCCCACGCCGCTAAATTTACGCGTGCCCTCGTCGGCAAGCCGCAGCAAGACATGCAAGTGCACAGCTTAAATTATCCGTCAACCGTCAACAAGGATACCGCGATGGAAAGAAGCTGGCCCGCACTGGTGCGTCACGGCTCACTTTTTAAACCTTCAGCCATGGGCTATCAGTTTGCTTGGAGCGATGGACAGAATCTCAGTAACGATAAACAAACAGACCTCGCCGTTCTCGAGCGAGGCCTGATCAGCCACACGATTTTTGATTTAGGCCAACTGGGCCGTTTCTAAAAACGCTCAGTGAGCGTGCTCGTCATGCGCATCTGCGCTGCCCTTTAAGAAAAGAGGCAGAAGTAGAATAAGTCCAATAATAGAGGCTGGTGCCCAAGCCTTAGTGAGCTGATGCGCATCCAAGTATGGCTCAAACGCAACGAAAGCAGCGAAAGACCATGCGCCTAAAAGGGAAATAAAACTTAACCACGCAGAAACACCGGCGTCATTCGCTCGACGGAGAATGGCAATCGATAGGAAGCCGGCGAAGAAAATCGTGGAAAGAATTAAGAGGAAAATTGCGAAAGGTGCCCAGCCTTCGACTGCGTGGTGGTGAATCTTTTCGCTTTCTTTTTCGGCAGCCTCGAGTCCCTTGGCTTTGGCTTCGGCCAGAGCAGCCTTCTCATCAAAAGCCTTACCCTTAGCGGCGGCTTTTGCTTTAGCGAAAGCTAGGTCTTGTGCCTTCTGCGCGACCACTTGTTCCTCAGCGTGTGCACCCGACGAAGGTAAAACCTCGGTCATGTATGCGAAGCTGAACCAAGAGAAACCTGAGAAAACCACGATCAAGAAACCAAGGTTAAGAAGAAGCCCCAGACGATTAAGTGGCTTGGTGAGATTGAGTGAGAACGTCATAAGAAGGTGCCTCGAAACCTACGACCGCCCTCCTGCCCTGCAAATCCAAACTTGGAAAGTCGGCCCAACCTGTACTGATTGATTATCACCATGTCATCTGACCTCCCTGAAACCGTACTTTTCGACCTTGATGGGACGTTGGTAGATAACTTCGAGGCCATTCATAAATGCTATAATGACGTTATGACCCTGATGGGCCTGCCGCCCGTTAGTTACGATAAAATCCTTAAGGCCGTCGGCGGATCGGTGAATGTCACCGTCGTCAAACTAGCTGGTGAGGCTAACGCCCCAACCGCCACTCGCCTCTTTCGCGAACACTTCCCTTCAGTGATGTACCACGGACTTCGCACCTACCCCGGTTGCGTTGAAATTCTCGAAGCACTCCGCGCCCGCGGCATTCGCAGCGCCGTTTACACAAATAAAGACGATGCGAATTCGAAGAAAATTATTTCGTACCTAAAGTTAGACCATCTCGTTGACGGCGTATTCGGTACCAACGTTCACCCTTGGCGCAAACCTCAGCCAGAGTTCACACACTTTGTCACCTCGACCATGCGCACCAACCCAAGCCGTACGGTTATGGTTGGTGATTCGCCATTCGATATCCAAACCGCCCGCAATGGGGGACTTTCGGCCATTCACTGCGTTGCCACTGGCAGCCATACAGTCGAAGAACTCGCACCCTATAAGCCCGACACGGTACACGTTAGCTTGGGCGAGTTGCAAAAATCGGTTTTCGGTTTCTAAGGTTTTGTTTCGCCCCCGAGCGACGCCAATGATTGCCTCATCCTATGCCGCCACCACGTGAAAATTCTCGTGGGCCCGAAATCACCCTTTCGGGCGTGATCGAGCGTATCCTTTGGCTCGATGAGGAAACACATTTCACCATCGCCGAGTTAAGCCCTGAAGCTGGCGATAAAGTAACCGTGCTCGGCAATATGACCGGCATCCAGTGCGGCGAAACCGTCGACCTTACCGGTCACTGGGAAAGTCACCACCTGCACGGCGCCCAACTACGCGTGAAAAGTTTTGTTTCACGCCTTCCGTCTTCCGTCCACGGTATTAGAAAATATTTAGGGAGCGGATTAGTAAAAGGTATCGGTAAAACTTACGCGGATAAAATCGTCGCTAAATTCGGCGTGCGTACCTTCGACATTATTTCCAATCAGTCTGCCCGATTACGCGAAGTAGAAGGCATCGGCCCCGGCCGAGCCAAATCCATCAAGGCAGCCTGGGAAGAGCAAAAGGCGTTGCGTGAAGTGATGGTCTTTCTGCAAACCTATGGCGTCACCAACGCCCTTTGTATACGCATCGTTAAAGCCTACGGACAAGACGCTAAAAAAGTTCTCACCACCGAACCGTATCGCGTTTGCCGACAAGTCGATGGCGTAGGATTTAAGACTGCAGATAAAATTGCCCGTAATCTCGGTCTGCCAACGGCTGGACCACAACGCGTCGACGCCGGTATACTTCACACCCTCGAAGAACTTGAAGGCGAAGGACACAGCGCTTTCCCAGAAGAAGGTCTTTTAGAAAAAGCTACCGCCCTCCTCGAAGTGGATCGTGCCGTCGTACATGATCGCATTAAAGTTTTGATCAAAGAAAACGCTGTCGGCATTTTACTCACCAACGGCATCACGCTCGTACAATTACGTCCGCAAGAAAACGCTGAACGCTCAATCGCGACGTCAATCAAGCGAATCAATAATACACCGAGCGGACTGCCATCCATCATCGCTGATAAAGCCGTGGTGTGGGCTCAAGAGCGAGCTGGCTTCACTTTCTCCGACGCACAGTCAGCCGCCGTCGTCAGTGCTCTCCAAAATAAAGTCGCCATCCTCACTGGAGGTCCTGGCACAGGTAAAACGACCATCCTCAAAGCGCTCTGTGATATTTTAGTAGCGAAGAAGGTACGCGTCCTACTTGGCGCTCCAACGGGTCGCGCCGCAAAACGCATGCAAGAAGCCACGCGCGTTCCTGCTGCGACAATTCACCGCCTTCTCAAATTTGATCCTGCTGCTGGTGGTTTTACCGCTAACGCCGAAAGCCCACTGAGTGCTGACTTCGTTGTCATCGATGAGTCCAGTATGCTCGATACAAAATTGGCAGCTGCATTGCTAAGAGCCGTGCCAGCAACAGCGCATTTATTATTAGTCGGTGACGTTAATCAGCTGCCGTCTGTAGGCGCGGGAAATGTGCTGTCCGATCTCATTCAATCGCAAGTGTGTAGTGTGACCCGACTCGATACTGTCTTCCGTCAAGGTGCTCGCTCGGGAATCGTCACTGTAGCTCACGGAATTCTGCACGGAGAAACGCAGCCACCTGCTCCCGAGGTCAACCCCACTAAACTGGATTTCACTCAAGACATTCACTTTGTTCGCGTCGATGAACCCGAAGCATGCGTGCAAATGGTGACTCGCCTTTGCTGCGAGATTTTACCTCGCGCACTGCGACTCGACCCTCTGCGCGATATTCAAGTGCTAGCTCCGATGCATAAAGGCACGGGCGGCATTCAGGCCTTCAATCAGGCACTGCAGGACAAACTACGCGGCGCGAACAGTCGTAGCAGTCGTATTACACCTGGGGACAAAGTCATCCAGACGCGTAACAACTACGATAAACTAATTTTTAACGGCGATTTCGGTGTTGTGCTCGAAGCTAATCCAGAAAGCGGCGACCTGCTCATCGATTTCGATGGCACACGTGTTGAATTCGAGCGCAGCGAGCAGACTGACCTACAGTTAGCTTACGCGGTGAGCATTCATAAATCTCAAGGATCAGAATTTCCCGCTGTGATTGTGCCGCTACTCCGCCAACACAGCATCATGCTCGCACGTAATCTTATCTACACCGCCATCACACGCGGCCGCAAACAAGTCATTCTCGTCGGCGACCCATCGGCTTATGCAATGGCCGTGCGTAATGCCTCCGACTCCGGAAGAATCACAGGCCTACTCCCTCGTCTACGCGAAGAGGCTTAAAGACGAACACGCAGCGTGCCACGGGTCACGCCGAGCTGATTTAAGACCTTCAGATCATTCCAGAGCTCGGTGCCAGTGATTTCACCATCAAGCAAGGCCTGGTAACGCTCCAAGGTGCGCTTCACCATGGCGGCGTCTTCGTCGACAAATTCAATGCGGAAGCGACGTACCCCGAGGGCCATTAATTCGGTCGCATATTCTGCACCCGTTTGTGCACGAGAATTATATAACGTGTTCCGACAACCTGCATCGGCTTTTAAAATATGCTCCGCACCCACGCGGTCGCGTAATTTCACACGATGCTTTTCGCAGGGCCGTCCGCAATCGTGGTAATCTTTACCCTTCGACATGAACGTACAGAAAACACAGTGCTCCATATGGAACATGGGCATGTGTTGATGGAGTGTAACTTCAAACCACTCAGGTGGGGCCGACTTCATTAAAGCCGCCAACTGACTAGAGTCTAAATCATACGAAGCCGTCACACCTTCTAGTCCGTGCTGTTTCATTAACCATTCAGCAGTTAATCCGTTAGCGACATTCAAAGAAAAATCTCCGCGGCGACGCTCACCCGCAAAGGCACGCAAGTTATCGTGATTGCGCACCAAATACCCGTCGGCCTTGCACGATAA
The DNA here is from genome assembly GCA_947378845.1 of Opitutia bacterium. Lineage (GTDB taxonomy): Bacteria > Verrucomicrobiota > Verrucomicrobiia > Opitutales > UBA953 > UBA953. Next base: position 9,413 of record CANCLQ010000019.1, read on the forward strand.
AACAATCTCGGTCACGCGATCCTCGCCTTGCTTATGAATCCGCGGACCCATTGCCCAGAATTCAAGTTTGCGTCCAACTTTTTGCTCATGCTCGCGAACTTTTTCTACCGCTGCACGAAAACGTTTCGGATCTTCAAACTCTGCATAAATCACTCGCGCGCCCCACTCGAGCGCGGGCTCAAGCTGCTCTGGCTCGCGAATCACGGTAACGATTTCGGCCTTAGCTAATTTCGCGGCCGGCTCGGAGGGAACCTTCCATGCGTCCTCCGTAAAGTTTTCTAATTTCCAACGCGGAGTCTGCTGACGTAACTCAGTCAAGCGATCAGACAAATCGCGACGGATGCGATTCAACTCGCTCATCGGAACAATCAGCGGTCCGTCTAAATCTGCATGCACTTCTCCTAATTCATAAGAAGTGTCACCCAGTCGACCAAGCTGATCGCGTAAGGATTGAACGTCCATCGGACGTTTTTCTGCGACCGCACAAGGCATCGTCGAATCCGCCGAAACTACGTGGCCCTCGCCGTCATTAAATTCCACGCGTAGCGGTTGTCCCGCACGTCCAATAATTTTAGCAGAAATTGGGCGACGGAAATTCGGACGCTCACGGTCCCAGGAATCATGTAACGTTTTATCGAGCTGCGGATCCTTTGTCTTCCAAAGCAAGGCTCCAGGCTGCACTTGCGACCAATCCACATCCTCGCGACCAAAGCGTACAAAAGTTAATCCGCCACGTGCGGGCTCTAAGCCGTGCACAAAGCCACCCTGCTCGCGTTCGGCAGGCTTTCCTTGGTCAAACACGACGCCATCACCAGGCTTTAGCGGACCTTCCAACTGCATCGTCACGCCATTACTCGCGACATCGATTACCTTACCCATCAGAGCCCCACGCTTTTTACCAAAGCGGGCATGCACGAGTTTCTGATTATCTAAACCGCGCAACCAACCAGTATACAGACCGCGCGAGAATGTCATCTGCATCGCATAATCTTCTTCGCTGCGTACCTGATGAGCAGCGGCATCAGCATTCGCACCCTTTTGCAAAGCATTCCATGCCGCATCCACAGCGCGTCGATAGGCACGCGTGATTGCCGCCACGTATTCGGGCGATTTCAAACGACCTTCGATCTTCAAAGATTTCACGCCTGCACGAATTAAATCTGGGACCACATCGATACCTGCCAAATCCTGCGGTGAAAGTAAGTATGCACGATCGCCTAAATCCATTGGCTTACCATCGACCATTAATTCGTACGGTAAGCGACAGGCCTGTGCGCACTCGCCGCGATTTGCCGAACGACCGCCGAGCGATTCACTCGTGAGACATTGACCTGAATACGCCACGCACAAAGCGCCATGAACAAAAACTTCTAAATCAAGTAATTGATTTTTCTGACCCTGCTCAATTTGCAGTTTTTGAATTTCAGGAATGGAAACTTCGCGACCAAGGACAGCGAGCGAAGCCCCAAGTTCGCGTGCGTAATCAACCCCAGCGGCACTCGTGACCGTCATCTGGGTTGACGCGTGTATTGGAAAGTCGGGCGAGATCCTTCGAATCATGCGACAGATGCCAGCATCTTGAACAATGGCTGCATCGACGCCCGAGGCGATAATCGTGCGCAACACGCGAGAGGCTTCCGCTAATTCTTCAGGAAAGATGAGTGTGTTAAATGTGACGTAACCTTTGACGCCGCGACCATGCAGGTAAGCCATCAAACTCGGGAGATCAGCTTCTTCGAAATTATGGGCACGAACCCGTGCATTAAATCGGCCCACCCCGAAGAATATGGCGTCGGCACCATTCTCGACTGCCGCTTTCGCACAATCCCACTCCCCTGCAGGTGCTAAAACCTCGGGCTTTCTGAGTGGCGTGACTGGCATGGCATCGGGCACCCCTCCAGCAAGGCAGACTCCAGCCAGCATGCAAAGAGGAATAGTCGGCAAACTCGGCTGCTTCCAGGATTGCCCCGCAAGGGGGAGACCATTTGATGTGCCCATGGCCGACAAATTCGAAGAAATCTTTAAAATGCAGTCCGACCTCAACAAGCGGATTGGCGTCATCACCGAAGGCATGTCCGAAGAGGAAAAAATTAAGTGGACGCTTAATTACCTCCGCGCAATGCAACAGGAAATGGCCGAGCTCACAGACTCCGTACCATGGAAATGGTGGGCAAAGTACCAAAAGTTCGACGAGCAAAACGCCCGCGTCGAAGTCATCGATCTCTTTCACTTCTTAATTTCGATTGCACAAGTTCTCGGGATGTCGGCCGAAGATGTATACCAAGCGTACTTGAAAAAGAATGCCGTGAATCATCAGCGCCAAGACTCAGGCTACGTTAAGAAAGACGAGAACGACTCACGTCACATTTAATTTCCGCAAACCCCCATGCGCACCCACCTGGTTAAGGCCCGCCGCGGCTTCACTTTAATCGAGCTTTTACTGGTGATTACAGTGATAGCGATCCTGAGTTCGCTGTCGTTTGGACTCTTTAAAGCCGCGCGCAACGGCAACAATAAGTCAAAAGCCCTCGGAGAAATCCAAGCGCTCTCCATGGCCTGCGAGAATTATAAAAAACTCTACGGCGACTATCCATGTGGACGAAATGCAGGCTCCTCCGAAAACGATACGAACTTTTGTAATGATTTATTCGACCAACTCATGGGCCGTAAAGTTCTGTACTCAGGAACTCTAAATAACTTAGGAGAAAAATCAGTCGAGTTAGTTACATTCAAATACACAAAGTTGCCTGGCGGAACGTCACGCACCATTAAACCGCTACTCAGTGCAGGAATTGTGGCTTCGAATAATGATAAAGACTTAGGGCTCACAGATACACCTACCGCAACTGCGGCGACCTTCTTCCAAGATCCGTGGGGCAACCCTTATGGCTATCGCTACCGCGTCCTACCATCAGCTGGTACAGCCATTCAAAGCGCTACAACTGGTGCCTTTGCATCCGGTTACAAAGACTGGAAAGCCCCTGGCTTCCTTATCGTTTCGTGCGGCACCAAATACGCCGAGCCAGCTACTCCAGAGACTCCGCCTGCCTCCAATGAATACTGGGACCCATCAGCGAGTGGCAGCAATGGTGCCATGACAAAGAGTGGATTAGTTCCCACGACCTATAGCGACGAGACCAATGAGCTAGGTCCGTTCCGCGCAGACAACGTCGTCAACTGGGGCAACTAAGCAGTCCGTGTAGGCTCAATCAAACGAGCCAACAGAGCTGAGATTAACCACGCGATTAAAGCAGTGGTAAGGGTGTGCGACAGGAAATGCTCACCGCGCGCAATTTGATAAAACCCCATGAGACCGCCGAAGAATAAGCCGATCGCTAATCCTACACGACGATAGGAGCGGTCCGCCCACGCCCAAAAAAGTGAAATTAATGCAAAGCCGCCACTCGCATGTCCGGCTGGGAATGCATGGCATGGATACCCTGCTGGCTTAGCCTGAAACAGCAGCAAGTGATCGTAAGCACCCCCGTACATTTTTAATTCCAGCGGCGTAGCCATGTAGCTAATCGCACGCAACTGCGTTGAGATAATCGGCACCAAGGCCATACAGGCCAAAACGTAAAGCGCACAGCGACGATTCATCCACGAAGGTGAAAACTCCGGCATCACCGCGATAAATATTAGGTAGACGGCAAAAATAATAATCAGGGTCTTAGGCCCTTTGTACGCCAATAAATCTCCCAAGAATGTATCATGAGGGATCATCCAGGCCTGGCCCTTCCAAAAGAAAGACTGGAACCATAAATCTAATCGCTCACCGCCAGTGAATGAAAAACCAAAGTATACAACTACACCAACGAGTAGAAATAAGGGCCAAAGAATGGCCGATGATTTATCGTGCTGGGTTGGTGAGTCCGCCATTGTTAAAGAGTTCGTCAGCTCCCTGATAATAATTTAAAGCTTCTTCAACCGCTGATTGATCGGGCTGCGCCACAGGCGTTAAAGCACCAGTAGCCAAGTTCGCGCGGTATTGTGCCACCTGACGCACAGGCTTTAGCACCGTGAGCAGACCATCGTCATGCAGCACGGCGACTTTCTGATAATTACTTATAAAAGCTCGTGGCTTGTAATCGGAGCGCAGAACGTCTGCACCGATAAAACGAGAAACATAAGGCACGCGCAATAAGCCCAATAAGGTCGGCGCGGTATCAATCTGACTCATCATCGTATCCACCTGACGGGCCTTGAAATTATCGGGCGACCAAATGAAGAGCGGAATCTCGTATTTACGAATCTCCAATTCGCGCTTCCCTGCCACGGACGCACAGTGGTCAGCCACAATCACGAAGACCGTGTTATCAAACCATGGCTTCTTTGATGCCGCCTTAAGGAATTCTCCGATTGCATAATCAGTATAAGCCACACCGCCATCGCGACCGGTTAAAGCGGGGTCAATCTTACCAGCTGGCCAAGTGTAAGGACGGTGATTGGAGGTCGTCATCACAAAGTGATGGAATGGCATGCCTGCAGCGTAGGCCTTATCAGCCTCGTCTAATGACCAATTGAATGCGTCTTCATCACACGCACCCCAAGCATTTGCAAATGTCGTCTCCTTCCCTACCGCTTGCTGTCGCGGCAGATCCACAATACGATAACCGTTTGTGGAGAAGAAATAATTCATGTTATCGAAGAAACCATCACCACCATAAATGAAGGCGGTATCGTATCCACGCTTAGCTAACACCGACCCTAAAGTAGTAAGGTTTTCGCAACCCTTGCGACGCAGCACGGATTGACCAGGAATAGGTGGAATAGAGAGCGACAACGCTTCCATACCACGCACCGTGCGCGTTCCTCCAGCATAACAGTGACGGAACCAAATCGATTCCTTGGAGATGCGATCTAAATTCGGAGTTAAGTTCTTTCCGGCATAACTCGGCTCGCCATAACAACCCAAGAACTCGGCACTCAGGCTCTCGATTGTGATTTGGATAACGTTGTATTTTTTTACTGAGCCAGAGGGATCAATATTTCGCGTGATGCCACCATCATTTTGTAATTCGACATCCTTGCCCTTTAAGCGCTCACGGAGCTGCTCAATCGCATTAGGCTGTGAAGGATAAAAACGGCTCCACTCCAGTTGATTGGCCCAAAAGGCGGCCAGAAATGCGTATTCACCATTCTTGGCGATTTCGGTATCATAACTATTCGCAAAGCCAGGTTGCACATCACCCATGTGACGCATGCCCGCGACGATACGCTCACCCAAGTTAGTATCTACGTGAGAGGAAACTTTTAAGTCATGACGTCCAACGAAATAAGTAAACGTCAACAGCACCAACATCGGCGAATAGAAACGTTTCTTGATTCGTCGTGAAACATCCTGTTCAAGGCCCGACATCCAAAGCTTCACGTAACCGACTCGATGCCAAATATAGTAGAGGCCAAATACAGCCAAGCCGACCAAGGCAAAAATGAGAGTAAGGTTATATGACTCGCGGATATTCTTAATCACCTCGCTCGTGTAGATCAGGTAATCAACCGCGATGAAGTTGAAGCGAACGCCGAATTCTTCCCAAAATAAAATTTCGGAAATTTTCCAGAAGGTGAAAAGAAAGGCGCCGAAGAACCATAAGGGCATTAACCAATAACGTGCCTTGTTACCTGAACTGAATGCACTGATCAGCCCAAACGGCAGAACAAAGAACCACGCCATTACGGCATCGAAAAAGAAGCCCACAAACAGGGTCGAAAAAGTCGCAGGACCCCAAGAAACCAAGCCCACCGAAGCAATCAATAGGCCCAACCGGAGGACGGTACATAAACCGACATAGGTCATCGCCAACAACCAGGTACCACCTTGTCGGGACTGAACCTTCTTTTTTAACCAATCCTTCATGCCTGCACCATGCTTCGATATGCCCAAACTTGCGAGTCAATTAACCACTTTTCCCCTTAGGTAAAGGGACCTCATCCACGCCACATCCGCCATACGGATGACACCGACCCAATCTCTTAACCGTCAGCCAAGTGCCATAAAAGAAGCCAAATCGCTTGTAGGCGATGACTGCATACTCGGAGCAGCTCGGCGTGAATCGACAACCTGAGCCAGGAATTATTGAATGTAACGCTTTGGAAACAAAGCGCTGATAAAAATAAATTGGGAGCAAAGCAATCCACGCCAACCAACTGGGTCGCTCTTCACTCATGATTTTTCTTTCGCAATCGCTCCAGCCACTGCCACAGAAAATAATCGCTTCAACGTCGCCAACGGTTTCTTCAACATACTTGGACGTGCAATTAAAACCACTTCCCACCCGGTAGGTAGAAGTGCAGGATCAGCTCGAAAAACTTCACGGGCCAAGCGCTTCGCACGATTACGGTTTACCGCTAAAGGGATACTCTTCTTAGCGACCACTACCGCGAAGCGAGAGGCTGCGTTCGACTTGGAAGCCCGACCCACATTCAAAAGAAAAGGCCCGCAGTCTAGCCGCGAGCCTTCTTGGCGGAGACGCGAGAAATCGGCCGAGGCACGAATTCGACGCTCCCGCGGGAGACGCATAGGATTAGGATGCTCCTAAGCGCTTGCGTCCGATCTTGCGACGGCTAGCCAGCACTTTGCGACCACCAGGGGTCTTGGAACGAGCACGGAAGCCGCACTTACGAGCGCGGGCGATTTTAGATGGGCGATAGGTAGGCTGCATGGCGATTAAAGAAAGTAGCCAAGGACAGCCCGTCATGGGTGTCAAGCCCCACACTTACCGCCTTGGCAGAAGCCAAATCTATGCGAAGATAGACCCAATGAGTCCCGAGAAAGGCAAACTCCGCCCCCCTCCCGCCAAGGCCTACGAAAATCAGGAGTTCCTCCTTAGCCCACAGGCTCGGACCTTGCGCGTCATGGCCGAGCTGACGGAGCCCTATCACCGCTTCAAAAAATTCGGGGTACGCAACACCGTTGTGATGTTCGGGTCCGCACGCACACTTCCTCTCGAGAAAGCGAAATCGCAAATGGCCGACCTCCAAGCCGGAATCGCCAAGGGCACCTACTCCGCCGAAGAAGCCAAAGCTCGCTTGCATATTGCAGAAATGAATCTGCGTAGCGCCCCCTACTACGAGGCCTGCCGCGAACTGGCTTACGAAATGACCAAGTGGTCAATGAGCCTTCCTGAGTGGCAACGTTTCCTCATTTGCTCAGGCGGCGGACCTGGAATCATGGAAGCCGCCAATCGCGGTGCTAAAGAAGCTAATGGTCGTTCCGTCGGACTCGGCATCGGCCTACCCTTCGAACAAGAACACAACATCTACGTCACTCCAGAGTTGGATTTAGAATTCCACTACTTCTTCGTGCGTAAATATTGGTTCCTTTATTTAGCCAAAGCACTCGTAGCTTTCCCTGGCGGATTTGGCACGTTCGACGAGTTATTCGAAATGCTAACTTTAATTCAAACAGGCAAAACCAAGAAACACTTCCCCATTCTGCTCTATGGGTCGGACTTTTGGAAAAAATTCTTAAACTTCGAAGTCTTGCACGAATGGGGCATGATTTCACCTGAAGACCGCGAGCTCTACCACCACGTGGATAGCGTCCAAGAGGCCCGCGATCACCTCATCAGCATCATCACTGAGAAATACCTCAAGGATGATAGCCTCAGTTAATCTATTTAATCGATGAGCACTGAAGCGCTGACTGATCTATTTTATTTCGCCCTCGGACTGGTCGTAGTCTGGAGCTGGCGTCGTGAATACACTCGACGGAAAAAAACTGGCGAAGGTGAATCATTCTGGCCTGGCACATCCACAACGCCTGTTGCATCGATTCTCATCATCGTTGCTGGCGTTCTCTTAATCACGATCGCAGAAACGTGCGTTGAAAAAAGATTTGGTGTCACCAACTCGCAATCCTACCTACCTGCCATCTACCTTTTCGCCATGATGGGCGCAGCCATCGTCGAAGAAACTGTATTCCGTGGCTTCGCCGCCCCCGCCCATTTCACTGGCGGCAAACTTCTCACCATCATTTTTATCGGCTCAATCGTCTTCGCTTTAATCCACGGCTTCGATGTCAGCGAAACCAAAGGTCAAATCAGCACGCTCTTTGCGTTTATCATTTCAATCTGGCTCTACCTTGCTCGATTTAATCCGCTTAACAGAAATCGCTCAATGGCTCCCTGCTACTGGGGACACATCGCACGCAACCTCGCAGTCTTCGGCATCAAGTGGGCACAGGGATTTATTGATTTTAATTAATTAAAATGGGCTCACTGAAAACCCTTTCGACGTGGAAAGACGGTGTCGTCACTCATTCGGGCGACGAGACGAATGATGCTGCCGAAGCCTTTGCTCAACTTCTTCCCGTCGACACCCTTCTTACACTCGAAGGTGATTTAGGTGCCGGAAAAACTACCTTCGTTCGTGGACTCGCGCGCGGCTGGGGTATCGCGGACGACGTCACGAGCCCCTCCTTCGCCCTGCTCCATGTTTATCAAGGCACACGACAGCTCATTCATATCGATGCGTACCGATTAAATAACCCGGCTGACTTTGATGATTTATTAGTCTGGGATCTTACCCGCTCGCCATGGAACGTTGTCATCGAATGGCCCGAAAAAGTTGCGGGTCGCCTTCCGAAGAAACACTGGAAAATAAAAGCCACCATCCTCGCGGACGGTGGCCATCAGTTTAAACTCTTCGTTGAATAAGCTTACTGCTTACCGAAACGCTTGCGCTCGTTCTCGGTGAGGTAACGCTTACGCATGCGGATGAAGTTAGGTGTAACTTCCACTAACTCGTCCGACTCGATGTACTCTAAGCAATTCTCGAGAGACATCTGACGCATTGGCTTAATCTTCGCCATGTCATCTGAACCCGAGGCACGGACGTTCGAGAGCTTCTTGTTAATGACTAGGTTAATCTCGAGGTCATTATCCTTACAGTGCTCACCAACGACTTGGCCCATGTAAATTTCATCAGTAGGCTTAACGAAGAAATCGCCACGGTCGTAGAGACGGTCGAGTGAATACGAGGTAACTTGACCTCCCTCACCGCTGATCATCACGCCGGCAGCGCGACGTGGGGCATCGCCCTTCACAGGCTCATAACCCAATAAATTGTGGTACATCACCGCTTCGCCACGTGTGGTGGTGAGCATCATCGTACGCAGACCGAAGAGCGAACGTGAAGGGATTTTGAATTCCATGTGAATCCAGCCACTGGTGCCGGCTTTCGCATCCATCGTGCGCAATTCGCCACGACGACTTAAAACGAGTGCCATCACATCGCTTTGGGAAGCTTCGGGGCAATCCACGGCCAATGTTTCCACTGGCTCGCATTCTTTGCCGTCGATTTGCTTCATGATCACCTGAGGCTTGCCAACTGAAAGTTCATAACCTTCGCGACGCATCGTTTCGATTAACACACCCAAGTGCATCAAGCCACGACCGGAAACTTGGAACGCATCGGCTCCTGGCTCGCGCTCAACGCGGAGGGCCACATTCTTTTCTAATTCTTTAATCAAACGCTCACCGACTTGGCGACCAGTCACGAATTTTCCATCGCGTCCAGCGAATGGTGAATCGTTAACACGGAAAGCCATCGTAACAGTTGGCTCGTCGACTTTAACGGGAGGCATCGCTTTAGGATGTTCGATGTCTGTAATCGTCGCACCGATTTCCACGTGATCGAGTCCGATGACCGCACAAATGTCGCCGGCAGTGACTTCTTCAGCCTTCACGCGACCCAACGCTTCAAAGACTTCAACTTCAAGAGTGCGCTGTTTAAATTGTTCGCCCGCACGATTAATCAACATGACCGGCATGCTTGGTTTAATGCGACCTGCAGTGACACGGCCAACCGCAATTCGACCCACGTAATCACTGTACAAAATGGCAGTAACCATTATTTGCAGAGGGTTAGCGAGCGCTTCTTCGCGACTCTTAAAACCAGCTGCAGCACCACGCGAGGAACCTTCTGCGTATGGCTCAGGAATATGGTCAACAATAGCGTAGAAGAGTTCGAGTAAGTCCTTCGGACGTTTACCTTCTTCCGTCTTCGCGCGATCAACCGTCGCCCAACCATCGCGACCCGAAGCGTAGACGACTGGAAAATCGAGGGCCGACTCTGGAGCATCGAGCGCCACGAGTAAGTCGAAAATTTCGTTCACGACCGCATCAGGACGCGCCGATGGTTTATCAATTTTATTTACGACGACGATAGGCTTTAAACCGAGGGCTAAAGCTTTCGAGAGAACGAAACGGGTCTGAGGCATCGGGCCTTCAAAGGAGTCAACGACGAGCAAGCAGCCGTCGGCCATATTCAAGACGCGCTCCACTTCGCCACCGAAGTCGGCGTGGCCTGGCGTATCGATCAGATTAATTTTATATTCGTCCTTATTACGAGGGTCGGTCCAGCGGATGGAACAGTTCTTCGCCGTGATGGTGATACCGCGCTCACGCTCGAGGTCGCCCGAGTCCATGATGAGTCCGTGCTGACCACCTGCGAGTTTATCGAGGTCTTCGGTGCGGAACATGCCGGACTGGTAGAGGAGTCGGTCAGTTAAAGTGGTTTTGCCATGGTCGACGTGGGCAATGACTGCAATGTTGCGTAATTTCATCTGATAAATGCCTTACGCATAGGAAAAAGGGCTTCCCTGCAAGGGGAATAAGTCAGAATGGCTACTTCTTAACACCTTCCCTGCCCGGAGCCCTATTTTACGAGGCCAAACCGTCCCGCACCAACACCGCCTCGGGATCCAAGTCCCGCCCCATAAAGTCATGGAAGAGTTTCTCGGCTGGCTCGGCGTTACCCTTCGAGAAAACCCTGTCCCGAAGTTCACGACCAACCTTGGGATTCAGAATGCCCTCTTTGAGAAAACGGGTGAAGGCATCGGCCTCCAAAGCTTCGGCCCATTTATAAGAATAATATCCTGCGGCGTACCCAGTAGCATCGCCAAAGAGGTGCGTGAACCTCCGAGCCATCGCCGGCAACCTTCGTGAGGTGCGCGGCTGCCACGACCCCATGTCATCGTTCCAATGCGAGTCGAGGTCGGCGCCCTTCAACTCATTAGCACGCAAATGTAAATCGAGGTCCAACTTCGAGAAACAGAGCTGTCGCATACATGCAGTCGCCGCCCGGAAATTCGCGGCCGCGTCGAGTTTATGCAACAACTCTGCAGGCAAGACTTCGCCCGTTTGATAGTGACGCGCAAACAGAGCCAAAGACTCTTCTTCCCAACACCAGTTTTCTAAAATCTGCGAAGGCAGTTCGACGAAATCCCATGCCACTCGTACGCCGGATAACGACTCGACTTCGACTTCAGATAAAAGGTGGTGCAATAAATGACCGAATTCATGGAACACGGTCGTGACTTCATCATGCGTTAACAATGCCTGCTGATCATTTACAGGAGGTGTGAAATTTCCGCACATCAAACCAAGGTGCGGGGCAAAACTCCCATCAGGACGAGGCCCGCCCGTGCGGAAGAAATTCATCCAGGCACCTCCACGCTTCGATTCCCGCGGGAACCAATCCGTGTAGAATGAGCCCAAATGACGGGCTCCATCGTACACCTCATAAAAGCGAACCTGCGGATGCCAGACCGAAATCGGAGCGGCCTCCACTCGTGGTTCCGCTGCCCGCTGTTCGACTTTTTTACCTGCTTCATCCATCGTGAACGTATCGCGCGCCTTAACCTGAATACCAAAAAGATTACCAAAAAGTTTAAACATCCCAGCAATCACGCCATCGACCGGGAACCATGGACGTAAGGCTTCATCATCAAACCCGTGCATCTCACGTCGCATTTTTTCTGAATAAAAACCAAACTCCCATGGGTGCAAAACGCGTACCGAATCTTTTTCGCATTTCGCGCGATAGGCTTCGAGCTCTTCTACTTCGACCAAGAACTTTGGACGAATCCGCTTCGCCATATCTTCAATGAAACGCAGTGCATTCGCGCCAGAACGAGCCATTCGACGCGCTGTGGTGAAATCTGCAAAATGCTTTTTTCCAAGTAACTTAGCCTTCTCATCGCGTAGCTCCAAAATCTCGGCAATCAATGTCGTGTTATTCCACTGTCCTTTCAGCCCAACCTGCGTCAAAGCCTCCCAACATTGCTGACGCAAGGTCGCGTCTTCAGCGTACTGTAGAACAGGAAATATTGAAGGTTGCTGTAACGTGATGCGCCAAGCTTCCGGCTGCTTCTTTGCCGTGGCTGATTGTTTGGCGGCCGCCAAAGCACTCTCAGGCAAACCAGCTAGGCGCTTTTCATCGGTAATAAAAAGCTCCCAATCGTTGGTAGAATCTAAAACATTCTCCGAATACTTCTGAGTCTTTTCAGCAAGAAGTGCATTCAGTTCTGCGAGTCGCTTCTTCTGTGCTTCAGGTAAATCCGCGCCATTTTCTTCAAAATCAAGAAGTGTCTCCGCCAGGAAACGTTTACGTACACCCGTAAGTGCTTTGGCTTCATCCGTGGCTGCAAAAGCTTTAAAGATTTTCCAAATTCCTGGATCAAGCGTCAGCGCCGTATAAAAGGCGGTCACTTCTGGCAGCAATGCATTGTAGGATTTACGCAGTTCAGGCGAGTTCATCACCGAATCCAAGTGACTCACCAAGCCCCAAGCCCGAGAGAGATCACGCGTCGCATTTTCAAAACCTAACAATACCGAAGCGTAATTTAATTCCGTTGGCTTTAGCGCTTTAAACTTTTCGATATTTTCTTGGGCCGATTTAAGAGCCGCACGAATGTCAGGCTCGACTGACTCCACTCGCATCTGACTCCAATCAAAAAGAAAATCGTTTTTAAGGAAAGGTTGCACGTCCGCACAGTGCCCGAATTAAGCCAAATTTCAAGGGCTCAAGACGAACTTTCTCGCTTATCGCCCACTGTATCACGGTCAGGCTTGCGGAATCTGCTGAGTCCGCAAAGGTGAATGTCTATGAGTATGGTTGAGGCCATTCCAGTTACCGCCATCGAAGTCATCCCGACCAAGGGAGGGACTGCAGTCTTTTTGGTAACTGCTGCCAAGACCATCGTCATTCAAGTCGACGCAATGATTGGCGAAGTCCTCCAAGCCGCTCAAAGCGATAAACAACCTGAGCGCCCGCAGTCGCACGATTTAATGCTGCAACTGATTCTCGGCCTCGATGCTACAGTTGCGCAGGTCGCCATTGTCGAAGTCAAAGACGGCGTCTTCTTTGCACGCGTCATCCTCAAGCAAGATGGCCCAGTCGCACGCAAGATTGCAGAAGTTGATGCCCGCCCGAGTGACGCTTTGATTTTAGCAATTAAAGCAAAGCGACCCGTCTACATTCTCCGTGCGGTCATCGAAGCCTGCGAAGATATGTCGGAAACTTTAGCCCGACTTCGCAAGCAATCGTGAGCACTGCCCTGCCAGCGCCCATCATCAATGGTACTAGGCCTTCGGTGCTGGCGCCGATGCAGGACGTAACCACGACCGGCTTTATGCGCGTCATCGGCCGTCGCGGCGCACCTGATTGGTTTGTGACCGAGTATTTTCGAGTGCACGAAACTTCGACCCTAGAAAAACATATTGCTGATTCCATTCTGAACCACGGTACAGGTCGTCCGGTCTTCGCACAATTAATCGGGGAAGACACACCGCACATCGTACGAACCATTCAATTGCTCAAAGCTCTGCCCGTTGCCGGAATCGATTTAAACATGGGCTGTCCTGCACCCAAAGTTTACCGCAAGAATGTCGGTGGAGGTTTACTGCGCGACCCTGCAAAGATTGATGAAATCCTGCACGCAATGCGTCAAGAAATTGAAGGACTCTTCACTGTTAAGATGCGCATCGGCTTTGATGGCATGGAAAACTTTGATCGTATCTTGGAATTAATTGTTAAGCACAAAGTGGACCTTCTCACCGTGCACGGTCGTACTGTGAAAGGGCTTTACTGGTCGGAAGTGGATTACAACGCCATTACCCACGCGGTGAAATCTGTCTCCTGTCCCGTCATCGCTAATGGCGATGTGGTTTCAGCGACTAAGGCGACTGACTTAATTACAAAAACCGGAGCGTGGGGCATGATGATGGGTCGCCACGCTATTCGTAATCCCTGGATCTTCCGTCAATGGCGCGAAGCTCAGCAAGGCTTGCCGAGATTCCAACCCAACTTGAGTGATGTTCGTATCTACATTCAAGAACTGGCCGACGAGTGTTGCGATGCTGCAAAGGCCACTGAAAAACAAGCGGGTCGCTTAAAGAAGTTTTTGAACTTTATCGGGCTCGCTATCGATGCGGACGGAAAATTTCTCCATGACATGCGTCGCACTGAAACGCTCTCCGACCTTTTAAAATGCTGCGATGCACACCTTCTCGGAAGTCGTACAAACAAAGCTTACCCCGAAGAACCGTACCGCGGACTCATTGCCCGCCCCACTCGCGAAACGCAACAAACCTGCGAACTATAAGCATTCAGTCGCCTCACTTGACTCCGTCCCTACTCTGATAAAATTGATACCATGATTCACCTCACCGAAGCCGCTGCTGTCCAAGTTAAATCCTTGCACGCTCAGCAAGCCAATCCGGCCTCCACCCTGCGCGTCCTTGTAGAGACCGGTGGTTGCTCTGGTTTTGAATACGGCATGTCGTTTGACGTTCGTAAAGACGGTGACTTCGAATTCGAGAGCCAAGGTATCAAGATTCTCATCGACCCCACCAGCCACGCCTACCTCGACGGATCGACCGTGCATTTTGATGACGGCCTTCACGGCAAAGGGTTTGAAGTTCGCAACCCGAACGCCGCCAGCACTTGCGGCTGCGGTAAGTCTTTTAATTAATGTTATTAAGTCAGCGAATCGTCTGGGCCATCCTCGCCCTCGCTCCGCTTACACCTTTTTCTGCCGAACCTATGCCCGCATCATCTAAAGTTTTAGTCACCCTTGAAACGACGCCAGGTCAGGTTGGGCCAGCGCAGTCGGTTGATAAAATTATTAAGCCTGATGCAGCCTGGGCCAAGCAACTCACGCCCGCTCAATACCAAATTGCACGCGGCAAAGGCACCGAACGCCCCTTCTGCGGTACGCTCCTCGATAACAAAAAGAGTGGCGTCTATTACTGCGTTTGTTGCGACCTCCCACTTTTTTCATCAGCTACCAAATTTAATTCCGGCACTGGCTGGCCGAGCTTCTTTCAACCCATCTCACCCCAGAATGTCGCGACCCTCGAGGACAACAGTCACGGATGGATTCGTAATGAAATCCTTTGTGCGCGTTGCGATGCGCACCTCGGACACGTCTTTGAAGACGGACCCAAGCCCACAGGTTTGCGCTACTGCCTCAATTCGGAGTCGCTTACTTTTCGCGAAGTTTCGTCCGAAAAGAAATAATTAGCGCTTCGACTTTTTCTTAGCACGCACCGTCTTCTTTGCCTTCTTAGGTGCAGACTTCTTAACGACGCGCTTCTTGGCTGCAGGCTTCTTCTTAGCAACTTTGCGCTGAACTTTCTTTTTAGCAACTGGAGCAGCTGCGAGCACAGGCGGCTTTGGACGATCTGCCGGCGAACCTTTCACCGCTTTCCAAAGCTTTGCCAAGAATTCCTCCACACCTTCCCGTGTGTAACAGGAGATGGGAATGACCATATCTTTCACTTTTTGCTTAAAGACTTTTAAGTTCTCTGCGGCCTTTGGAAGGTCCATCTTGTTGGCCACAATGATGCGAGGCTTCGCGGCTAAAACGGGTGAATATAGACGTAATTCACGCTCTAAAATACGGTGATCATCCCAAGGCTTACGATTTTCGCTTCCCGCCATGTCGATAATAAAGACGAGCAGCGTACAGCGTTCAATGTGACGGAGGAATTGGTGACCAAGGCCACGGTTTTCGTGTGCACCTTCAATCAGACCTGGGATATCGGCCATGAAAATTCGGCCGTGTGTTTCAGGGTATTCAATCACGCCGACATTCACGTGCAATGTGGTAAAAGGATATGGCGCCATCTTTGGACGGGCCGCGGTGAGCATATTCGTCAGCGAAGATTTTCCTGCGTTCGGGTAACCGACTAAACCAATATCAGCGATCGTCTTGAGAACGAAACGATAGGTGCCGGTTTCGCCAGGGTAACCAGGAGTCGTACGACGCGGTGCTTGATTCACCGAACTCTTAAAATTCATATTACCGAGACCGCCCTTGCCGCCGGCTAAAAGGATAACACGTTCGCCGTGCTCGGTGAGCTCAGCAAGTAAACGTCCCGTGACATCATCAACAACCTGAGTGCCAGGAGGCACAGGTAAAATTAAATCTTCACCGTTTGGGCCAGCGCACTGACGGCCCATACCCGGCGTGCCATTGCGGGCGCTGCGGTGAGGCTGCCAGCGATAGGCCTGTAGATCACCTTCGTTACGGTCACAGAGTAAAACGATGTCTCCACCCTTCCCGCCGTTACCGCCATCGGGTCCGCCCTTCGGAATAAATTTTTCACGACGGAAGCTCACGCAGCCGTGACCACCGGCGCCTGATTTCAAGATAACTTTCGCTTCGTCGATAAACATGAAATCGAAGCATAGTTACAATCGCCCGCCAAGGGCGAGGAGGAAAGTGCGTGGCAACGTTTAACGCTCTAAACCACGAGATCGACGCAACCAACGCTCTAAGGGCGCAAAGAAAATTATGTCCGCAATGAGCCCGACCCCTACAACTACAGCCATCACACCCATCACCTGATCCATGCGTAGCAACTCACGACCAGCATGTAATAATGAACCCAGACCAAAACCTGTGAGAATCACGACAAAGATTTCTGCCGCCATCAAAGAGCGCCAAGCGAAAGCCCAACCTTGTTTCATGCCACTGACGATGCCAGGTAAGGCCGCTGGGAAAATTACGCGTGACCACAAGTGCCAGCCCTTAGACCCCATCGTCATACCCGCACGTAAATAAAGCGGATGCACAGAGAGCACTGATTCTTGAACAGCAATCACGACCGCCCAAACAGTGCCCATGACGACAACAAAAAGTACGGCTGACTCCTCTTGACCAAACCAGAGTAATGCCAGGGGCACCCAGCACACCGATGGTAAAGTCTGTAAACCCAACGCCAACACGCCTAGTGTGTCACGAATCCAGCGAACACGCGCACAAAGTGCGCCGAGCGGAACACCGAGTGCGGCGCCAATCGCAAATCCAATCATCAGTCGACGCATGGTTACCCAAGTCGCCGACAACAATTCGCCAGTAGTTAATGATTCGTAGAACCATTTAAATATATGTGAAGGTGCCGGAACTAAAACTTCATTTACATGGCCGGTGCGAACAAACCATTCCCATGCCGCCAAGAAGACAATGGCTAGAATTGTTGGGATAACTGGACGTGAGAGTTTCATCTTAGGCGTGTGGGCCTCCGTTTAATCCGCCGTTTAAGTGTGAAGATAATGCGGTTGTTACTTTAGCTGCCAATGAAGCCAACTCGGGGTCGTTGATTCGACGCGGGCGCGGTAAATTAATTTCGAAAACCTCGCGAATGCGTCCAGGGTGCGGCGACAACAAGACGACGCGGTCACCGAGACAGACTGCTTCGCGAATATTATGCGTCACTAGAATAATTGTTTTCTTACGCTTCGTGAAAATATTTTGTATATCACCGTAAAGCTGATCGCGCGTTAGAGCATCCAACGCCGAAAAGGGTTCATCCATCAATAGCACTCGCGGATTAGGTGCGAGCGAGCGTGCCAGGGCCACACGCTGACGCATGCCGCCTGAAAGTTCATGCGGGCGAGCCTTTTCTTTATCAGCCAAACCCACCAGCGATAGATAATAACGAGCGGACTCTAGGCGTTCTTCATCTGTTAAGTCCGGCTTCAGTCGTAGACCAAACAGAACGTTGTCCAAAACATTCAGCCAAGGAAATAAGGCATCTTGTTGAAACATTACCAAACGATCCCGACCAGGCGAACGCACGGGCTCTTC
>CANCLQ010000020.1 GCA_947378845.1 Opitutia bacterium
AAGCTCGTCATCAGCGGACCTGATCGCCACATGGTGGGTCAAGTTGCTGCCTCCATCAAACTCTACAAACCAGTTGAACCTTACAAAGGTAAGGGCGTTCGCGTTGAAGGCGAATACGTCCGCCGTAAGGAAGGTAAGAAGACTGCCTAATCCTAAATTTGTTTAACCTATGAAAGTTTCCAAAAAGAATTTGTTAGCCCAAAAGCGTCGCTGGCGCATCCGTAAAACCGTTCGCGGTACATCGGCTCGTCCACGCCTTGCCCTCAAGCTCACGCACTTGCACCTCTACGCTCAAGCCATCGATGATGATCGCGGTTTGACCTTAGTTGCTTCTGCAACGACCTCCAAAGACTTGCGCGCCAAGAAGCTTCGTCCATCCGTTGCGGGTGCTGCTGCTTTCGGTGCTGCTTTCGGCGAAAAAGCCAAAGCCGCTGGTCTCACAACTGTGGTCTTTGACCGCGCCGGCCGCCGTTATCATGGTGCCGTTAAAGCTTTTGCTGATGCCGCCCGTAAGGCCGGCCTCCTATTCTAAACTTACATGAGCGAAGATACTAATAAAGAAGCGGCAGCACCTGCAGCCCCCGCAGCCTCTGGTTCCGGTCAAGGTTCCGAGCGTCGTGGTCCTGGTGGCAACAACCGTCGTGGTCCTGGCGGTCCTGGCCAGCGTCCTCCTCGTCGCGATAATCGCAACGAAGCTCCTGCTTCGGAGTACAATGACAAAGTCGTCCACATCAACCGATGCTCCAAGGTTGTTAAGGGTGGTCGTCGTTTTAATTTTGCAGCGTTGGTCGTTGCCGGTGACGGCAAGGGTCGCGTTGGTGTTGGTTACGGAAAAGCCAAAGAAGTTCCTGATGCGATTCGCAAGGGTACTGATCGTGCTCACCGTGCCCTCACTCACGTTCACCTCCGCAACAATACCATTCCACATGAAGTGATTGGTCGTGCTGACGGCGGCGTCGTCATGCTTCGTCCTGCTTCTCCTGGTACCGGTCTCATCGCGGGTGGCGGCGTTCGCGCTGTACTCGAAGTGGTCGGCCTCAAAGACGTTCTTTCGAAGTCCATGGGCTCGAATAATCCTCAAGCGATTGTGAAGGCGACCTTGGATGGTCTCTCGCAATTACGCACGCTCGAACAAATTAAGTCTCTTCGCGCTTAAGCGAAATCCACACCTATGAAATTACATTCTCTCCCAGAAATTAAAGGTTCTACTCACCGTCACAAGATCCTCGGTCGCGGCCGTGGTACTGGACATGGTAAGACCTCGGGTCGTGGCCACAAAGGTATGAAGGCTCGTTCCGGTGGCGGTCACCGTCCTGGCTTCGAAGGTGGTCAAATGCCTCTTTATCGTCGTCTCCCTCACCGTGGTTTCAAAAATGTTAACCGCATCGAGTACGCTGTAATCAACTTACGTGACCTCGAAGATTTGAAGGGTAAGACTTTTGGTCTCGCTGAACTTAAAGCCGAAGGCGTGCTGCGCACCAATGCTGCACTCTTGAAGGTTTTAGGTACTGGCGAAATCACGCGCGCGGTTACGGTTTCTGCTCATCGCTTCTCTGAAGCGGCGAAGAAGAAGATCGAAGCTGCGGGTGGTAAAGTTATCGAGCTCGCTACCAGCGTAGCCGAATAATCCCAACCAAGCCTCCGCGATGTTTTCGGCCTTCGCCAATTGCTGGAGGATCCCCGAACTCAGGGCCCGTTTAATCACGACGGTCGCCCTGATTTTCGTTGCACGTATTGGTGCTAATATTCCTCTGCCGGGAATCGATCCGAAGGACATCATGGATTACTATCACTCGATGGCCGATCAGGCTTCGGGTGGAGTAGTGGCAATGTACAATATGTTCACGGGTGGTGCGATGTTGAAGGGCGCCATTTTCTCGTTGGGCATCATGCCTTATATCAGCGCCTCGATTATCATGCAGCTGATGTCAGCAGTGGTGCCATCGATTGCTCGTTTACAACAAGAAGGCGAAACAGGCCGCCAGAAGGTTGCCCAGTACTCGCGTTATCTCACAATCATTATCGCTGTTGTACAGTCTTCGTTATTGCTCGGTGCGTTTTGTAATCCTGCAAAAGTAGGTCAGGCCTTAGGTTTGGGTAATTTCACCGGAACCATCGTGGTGATGGAGAGTAAAACACTCTTCGTTTTCTTGGGCGTATGTCTTTTGACCGCAGGTTCGATTGTAATGCTCTGGATTGGTGAACAAATCACCCAGCGTGGTATCGGTAACGGTACATCGATTTTAATTACGGTTGGTATCATGGCCGATATTCCAGGCGCACTGACTTCATTTTACGGAATGACTTTCGGTGGCAAGATTGGCACTGCTGCCGCTAATTCGCACGGATGGGAAAAGGCTTTTGGTATGCTTGTTTTATTCGTGTTGGTGACGGCTGCGATGGTGGCCATCAATCAAGCAGTTCGAAAAATTCCGATTCAGTACGCGCAACGCATGGTGGGTCGTAAGATGTATGGCGCCCAAACCAATTACCTTCCGTTGAAAGTTAATTACGCTGGCGTGATGCCCGTGATTTTTGCGGGAGCAATCCTGAGCTTCCCTCCGATGTTGCTCAATCCACTGAGCACGCTTTCGCCGCAACTCGAGTTCCTCCGTTCCTGGGCCGACGTCTTCCAGGGGCGCGGTTGGTTTCACTACATCTCGTACGCAGTGCTCATCTTCGGTTTCAGTTATTTCTGGATTTCGATTATGTTCCGTCCGGTGCAAATCGCAGACGATCTGAAGAAGAATAATGGTTACGTTCTCGGCGTTCGCCCCGGCGAACACACCGCCGAGTTCTTAGACTTCGTGATGACTCGCCTCACGATTGCTGGTTCACTTTTCCTTCTCATTATCGCTTTGATGCCTGACTTGCTGACTCTGCAGTTAAGCTTCCCGCAGCGCTTGGCCTCTTTCTTAGGCGGTACGGGCGGACTCATCACGGTCGGTGTCATGCTTGATACGATGCGCCAAATCGAAACCTATTTACTTCAACGTAATTACGAAGGCTTCCTGAAGAAGGGTCGTATCGGTAGCATGCCGATTCCTTCACAGGGACCACGTCCTGGATCAGAAAACGCAGCCCTCGGCTCCATGGAAAAAACTTGTCTGGTTCTCTTTATACTCGGTTTGACGGCATGGGTCATCAATCACTGGAGTTAGTCCGCTCTGTAAGTTTTCTGAATGATTGATCTTAAGTCGAAGGATGAAGTAAGCCGAATGCGTGCAGCGTGCGTTGCCGCAGCAAGCGTCTTGCGCGATCTCTCCAGCTTGGTGGTTCCAGGTATTTCTACGGCCGGACTCGATGCAGCGGCACGAGGACTGATGATGCGACATGGTTGTGAGAGCGCATGTTTCGGTTATGTAGTTGGTCGACTTACTTATCCCGGCTACGTTTGTATTTCGCTGAATGACGAAGTCGTTCATGGCATCGGTTCGCCTGATCGCATCGTGCGAGATGGTGATTTAGTTTCCTTAGACGTCGTCGTTCGTCGCGATGGATTTATCGGTGACAACGCCCGAACTATAATGGTCGGTAAGGTTTCCCCTGAGGCTAAAGCCCTATGCGTCGATACCGAGAAGGCCCTTTTTGCCGGTATCGCGGCCATCAAGCCCGGAAGTAGGGTAGGGGACATCTCCGCAGCCATCCAAGCTGCCCTAGCCCCAGGAGGGTACGGCATCGTCCGTGACTTCGTTGGCCACGGCGTAGGGCGTAAAATGCACGAGGAGCCACAAATTCCTAATTTCGGACGTGCTGGAACTGGACCTAAGTTATTGCCTGGTATGACTTTAGCAATCGAACCGATGGTTAATTTAGGCACCCATAAAATCATTATGGGCGCCGATGGTTGGACGGCCCGGACCGCCGATGGTAAGGTTTCAGCCCATTTTGAGCACACCGTTATGGTGACCGAAACGGGGGCTGAGATTTTAACCCTATCTTAGTTGTCTTTTTTGCTTTCCAATCTGCCCAGAACCCTCAAGTTCCGACCTCTTTCCCACCTTCTAAACAGCACGGACACCATGCCTCGAATCCTCGGCGTAGATATACCCAATAACAAAAAAGTAGAGTACTCACTCCGCTACATCTATGGCATCGGCCCCCGCCGCGCCACTGAGATTTGCGAAGCGCTTGGCTTCGATCCCGCTATGCGCGCATCGAACCTTTCCGAAGAGCAACTCAACAAGATCGTCGAGTACATCGTACGCATGGGCTACAAGTGCGAAGGCGATTTGCGCCGCGACATCGCTCAAAATTTAAAACGTCTGCAAGCTGTAAAATGTTACCGCGGACTCCGCCACTTCCGTGGTCTCCCTGTTCGTGGTCAACGCACCCGTACTAACGCCCGTACTCGTAAGGGTAAGCGTAAGACCGTCGGCGTCGCTGCTGCACCTTCCAAGTAATTTTTTCTAACTACCTTTTACGATGAGCGAAGAAGCCCCTAAGACACCTAAGGCACGCAAGCCCAAAGCTGCTGCCGCTGATGCTGCTCCTGCAGTTGCACCAGAAGTAATTGCCGCTGCGACTGCTGCACCTGAAGCTGCACCAGAGCGTAAGGAAATTACCGCCAAGGAACTCCTCGGCGAAGAAATGGGTGAAATCAAAGTTCGTCGCGCGAAAGGCTCGAAGAATATCACCGTTGGCGTCTGCCATATTTTAGCTACTTTCAATAACACCAAAGTCACCATCACCGATGCAAATGGTAATGTGATTTCATGGGGTTCCGCTGGTCGTCACCAATTCCGCGGCTCACGTAAGTCTACAGCTTACGCCGCTCAAGTGGTTTGCCAAGAAGCTGCAAAGCTCGCGATGGCACACGGCTTAAAGGATGTTTCGGTACGCGTTAAAGGTCCTGGTATGGGTCGCGACAGCGCGATTCGTGCCCTCCAAGTGCTCGGCCTCAATGTGACTTCGATCGTCGATGCGACGCCGATTCCTCACAACGGTTGCCGCCCACCTAAGCGTCGCCGCGTTTAATTTTAAAATTTCGTCTCACCGTCCGGCTATGGCAAACCGGGCGGGTTCTCCAATCCGCCACCTCTACAAATAAAAAACACACATGTCTCGTTACACTGGACCCACGACCAAGCTCAATCGTCGCTTTGGTCAAAACATTTTCCCCACCTCTAAAGGTGAGGAGCGTCGCCCATACCCACCAGGTATTCACGGCAAGACGACCCGCCGTAAGGTTTCCGAATACGGCGTCGGCCTCAATGAGAAGCAAAAGCTTCGCATGATGTACGGCATGACCGAAAAACAATTCCGTCTCTCTTTCGAACGCGCTAAGCGCATGGGTGGTGTCGCTGGGGATAATTTCCTGCGCATCCTCGAGACCCGTCTCGACAACGTTATTTACCGTTTAGGTTTCGCCAACTCTCGTTCGGCTGCTCGCCAATTAGTGGCCCACGGTCACGTTCGCATCGACGGACACAAGGTCGACGTCGCGAGCTTCACTGTTGCCCCTGGTCACGAAATCGAAATCCGCGATCGCACCTCTTCGAAGCAGTTAGCCACCCGCGCCATTGAAGAAGGCCAAGGTCGTGCTGCTCCCGCCTGGTTAGTTGTTCTCCCTGATTCACTCAAAGGCCAAATGGTCCGCGAGCCTGCTAAGGAAGAACTGCCACGCGATATCAATGTCCAGATCATCGTTGAATTCTACAGTCGCTGATCCCACCGCCAACCCAACCCAAACAACTATAGCCATGTCAAAGCGTCTAGGAAAATTCGAACTGCCCAAGCACCTCAAGAAAGAGGAGTCTTCGGCCACACCCACCTTCGCTCGTTATTTCGCCGAGCCATTCGAGACCGGTTTCGGTCACACGATTGGCAATTCGTTGCGTCGAGTATTGCTCAGCTCAATTGAAGGTGCCGCCATTTCGTCGGTATCGATTGAAGGCGTGCAACACGAGTTCCAGCCCATCGACGGCGTCGTTGAAGACGTCACCGAAGTAGTTTTGAATCTCAAGAAAGTGCGCATCCGCACTGAGTCCAATAAGCGCGAGTCCTTCAAGGGCACGATCGACGTCAATAAGACTGGCGTCGTCAAAGCTTCGGACATCGTTTTCGAAACCAAGGGTTCAACAGTTTCACTCGTTAATCCTGACACCGTGATTTGCACCCTCGATCGCAAGCGTCGCTTCTTCGCTGAAGTTGAAGTGAGCGTCGGTCGCAGCTGGGCATCGGCAGAAGAAAACAAGAAGGCCGACCAAGCAATTGGTTCCATTCCTGTCGATTCACTCTTCTCGCCAGTCACCGTTGTGAAGTACGCCGTGGAAAACACCCGCGTAGGTCAAATGACCGACTACGATAAGCTCGTTCTCGAGATTTCGACCGATGGCCGCATCACTCCTGATGAAGCCCTCAAAGAAGCTTCCGCAATTCTCCGTCACCACCTCGCTGTCTTCGACACCGTTTCCGCTGATCCGATTGAATTCGAATCCGGCAAATCTGAAGTCAGCGAAGAGGCTAACCGTCTCCGCAAATTACTTAACATGTCAGTTAACGAAATCGAACTCTCCGTTCGTGCCGCTAACTGCTTGAACAATGCGAACATCAACACCGTTGGTGAACTCGCAATGAAGTCTGAGCAAGAAATGCTCAAGTATCGCAACTTCGGTAAGAAGTCCCTGAACGAAATCAAAGCTAAGCTCGAACAGCTCGGCCTTTCGCTCGGACAAAAAATCGATGAGCGCTTACTCGACAAGGGCGTTAACTCCTAATCGGAAACAGCCACCATGCGTCACCGCTCTCACCATAATGTCCTCGGAGTAAAAACGGCTCACCGTCGTTCACTCGTTGCTAATCTTGCCGCTGCACTTTTCACCAACGCACGTATCACTACGACGTTGTCGAAGGCTCGTGCTGTTCGTCCTTTCGCTGAGCGTCTCATCACGCTCGCTAAGAAGGCTGAGCAATCTGCCGACAAGAGCGTCAAGCTCCACTACTACCGCCTCGCTCTTGCGCGTCTCCGCAACGAGGCCGCTTGTGGTTTGCTCTTCAAGGATCGCGTTAAGCAGTTTTTATCCCGCAACGGTGGTTTCACCCGCATTTACAAGCTCAACGCTCGTAAAGGCGATGCAGCTGAAACCGCTTTAATTGAGCTCGTGGGCAAGGACGATAAGTCCCCAGCCATGACTCCTAAGGTCAAAGCCGCACGTAAGCCAAAAGCCACCAAGGAAGCAGCCGCTGAAGCTAAGGCGTAAAGCCTCAGGCTAAGTTGCCGCAACGAGACGCGTCTGCCCACCCTGGCGACGCGTCTCGCCTTTTTAATCGTTCCATCGCCTCACATGTTCCAGCCCATCGACCTCAGTGTTTTTCTGGCCTGTATAGTGGGTGTGGTTCTGTTCGTCCTGCTTTGTTTGCAGGCGTGGTACGATCGTCGCGACAGCATTCTCGTTGATCACCGTCGTTTGACTACGGTCTTCAGCTGTCGGCAGTGCGCATTGGTTTTTGTTCGTCCTCGTCGACGTGAAGAAGCCAGTTGTCCACAATGCGGAACAAGCAATACTCGTCTCAAATTTTAACCCTCACCGTTTTTCACCATGGCAAATCAGTCCATCGCTATTCTCGATTTCGGCTCGCAGTTGACCAAGGTCATTGCGCGTCGCATCCGCGAATGTAACGTCCACTCTCGCATCTACGCACACGATGTTGCGATTGAAACCCTGCGTGCCGATGGTGTTGTCGGCGTCATTCTCTCGGGCGGTCCATCGAGCGTTAAGACCAAGGGCTCGCCTCGCCCTAACCCAGAAATCTTTGCTATGGGCGTACCGGTCTTAGGTATTTGCTATGGCGTACAATTGATGGGCGAAATGCTCGGCGGTAAAGTTGCGAGCAGCAAGCACCGCGAATATGGTCACGGCACACTTTCTTTCCGTGCTTCAGGTTCGCATTTACTCAAGGGATTAAAGTCCCCATTGCGCGTTTGGAATTCACACGGCGACAAGGTGATTCGCTTGCCCAAAGGCTTCAAGGCAGTCGCAAGCACAGAGAACTCTGATAACGCCGTGGTCGAAGATGCAAGTCGTCGCTTTTACGGCATTCAGTTTCACCCTGAAGTCGCACACTCCGAGCGTGGTATCGAAATCATCCGCAACTTCCTTTTCCGCATTTGTAAATGTAAGCGCAACTGGGTGATGGATGACTACGTGGAAACGGCCGTTCGCGAAATTCGCGAGAAGGTAGGCAAGTCACACGTTATTCTCGGTCTCTCGGGTGGCGTCGATTCATCTGTCGCTGCCGCTTTGATCCAGCGTGCCATCGGCAAGCAACTCACCTGCGTTTTTGTCGACAACGGTTTGCTCCGTCTCGGTGAGCGTCAGCAGGTCGAGAAAATGTTCCGTGGAAAATTTAAAGTCGACCTTCGCGTAGTTGATGCCTCCAAGATTTTCTTGGGTAAATTAAAGGGCGTCACAGACCCTGAGCAGAAGCGTAAAATTATCGGACGCGAATTTATCAATGTCTTTGATCGCTCAGTGAAAGACCTCGCCCGGAAGGGTAAGGTTGAATTCTTGGCACAGGGCACGCTGTACCCTGACGTTATTGAATCGATTTCGCCTAGCGGCGGACCCGCAGTCACCATTAAGAGTCACCACAACGTGGGTGGCTTACCGAAGAACATGAAGCTCAAGTTGCTCGAGCCTTTGCGCGAACTCTTTAAGGATGAAGTGCGTGCGCTGGGCGAAGCCCTTGGCTTGCCTCGCGAGATGGTCTGGCGTCACCCGTTCCCAGGTCCAGGTCTCGCTGTTCGCGTTTGCGGCGATATTACTCCTGAGCGTCTGGAAATCCTCCGTCAGGCCGATGATATTTTTATTAACGAACTCCGTACTTCCGGGAATTACAATAAGGTCTGGCAAGCTTTCGCTGTCTTCTTGCCGGTGCGTAGCGTAGGCGTGATGGGCGATGGTCGTACCTATGATAATGTTTGTGCACTTCGTGCTGTAACTTCGTCCGATGCGATGACGGCTGACTGGGCCCGCTTACCTTACGATGTTCTGCAGCGTGCTTCGACACGCATCATTAACGAGGTGAAAGGCATCAACCGCGTCGTTTACGATATCTCTTCGAAGCCTCCCGCAACCATTGAGTGGGAATAGAATCCCTTTGCCCCGTTGACACTTGGCGTCAGCGGGTTTTGCTGAAGGGACGTGGCTGACCCGACTTTCCAGGTAATTGCGCGCCGCTGGCGCCCTCGTCGTTTCGATGAACTTGTCGGACAGGAGCACATCGTACGCACGTTACGAAATGCAATTACCTCGAAGCAATTAGCACATGCCTATCTTTTTGTTGGTCCACGTGGCACGGGTAAAACCACGACGGCGCGTATCTTGGCCAAGTCGCTTAACTGCACGGGCGGTCCGAAGGCAGATTTTAGTTTAGATGATCCAGTTTGCTTGGCCATCGAGCAGGGTAATTGCATGGACGTCATCGAAATCGACGCGGCATCCAATCGCTCTATCGAAGATGCCAAGCGCATTCGTGAAGAATGTCAGTTCGCCCCGACCAGCTGCCCCTACAAGGTGTTCATCATCGATGAGGTGCACCAGCTTACGAAGGACGCCTTTAATACTTTATTAAAAACCCTCGAAGAGCCGCCACCCTGGGTGAAGTTTATTTTGGCGACGACGGAGGCAGACAAAGTTTTGCCAACGATTACCTCGCGTTGCCAGCGACTGGAGTTCCACCCCATTTCAGAAGAAGTTATCTCTGCTCAATTATTACGCATCGTGAAAGCCGATGGCGTGCAGGCTGAGCCCGCCGCGCTTACAGCTATTGCCCGTCTCGCTAATGGCGGGATGCGCGATTCCCAATCCATCCTCGATCAGATTATTTCTTTCTCTGGCAAAAAAATATCCGAGGCGGATGTTCTTTCAATTTACGGTTTAGCATCAGCACAACAAACCAGCGACCTCGCTAAAGGCATCGCCCAGGGTGACGCCAAAGCAGTTCTGGCATTGTGCGATGTGTTTCATGCTGAGGGCCGCGATTTGATGCGTGTGCTGGCTGACCTCCAATTACTCGTCCGCCAAGCTGTGCTTGATGCAGTGCGTTTAGGTGGAACCAGTAAGCTCTTGGGTAGCGCTCTCACGACGGAACAATTAGTCCGCCTCTTGGAATGTTTGCAGACAAGCGAGTCAGGGATTCGTCACGGTCTGTCACCCCGAGCGAATTTCGAAGTCACGATGCTTAAGGCCATCGAGCAAAGTAGGTCGCGATCAATAGATAGTCTTATAAAAGACATCGCGGCCGCTGCAGCTGGTCTCCCTCGGGAGCCCGGCCAAAAAAAAATAAAGAGTTCGCAACCGACAGCGGAAGCTGAGCCAGCGCCTGTTGCGCCCGTTACACCTGTCGTCGAGTCGCCCAGGACAGCGCAGAAGAGGGAAGAAGTAGCAGTTGAGACGATTGTTGTAGACGATGAACTCTCGGCAACGGCTGCCCCCGTTGATAACGGCTTCGATTATAATTTGCCTATGGAAAAGGTTTTGCCGGCCGTCGAAACGGCTAAGCCAGCCTTCCCTGGGGATAAGGATTTTGATGCTGCAGTAGGTGCATTACCGCCAGCGTTGCGCGAAAAATTAAAAGAAACATTAGGCGCAGAATTTACGGCATTGCGTTCGGTTTCGGCGAACAAGTTGCGCCGCCCCAGTTAAACGTGAATAGCGTGAAAGAGATTGGAATAATTTCTGATACGCATGGTTTGTTGCGCCCTGAAGCAATCCTGGCGCTCGAAGGCAGTGAACTGATCCTACATGCCGGTGATGTGGAAGGGGACTGGATTCTCTCGGAGCTCGGTGAAATTGCGCCATGCCTAGCAGTCGCTGGGAATTGCGATGACGAACCCGGTCTACCCAATTTTCGCTTAGAAGAAATTTTAGGTCAGCGTGTATTATTGCATCACGGCCACCTCCCGATTGATGAGTCATCGTTCAAGCCAACGGTGATTATCACTGGACACTCACATCAGCCAATAATTGAGAGCATTGATGGAGTCCTTAGAATTAATCCAGGTAGTGCAGGCCCCCGCCGATTTAATAAACCTGTTACAGTTGCCCGTTTGACGATAGATAAGAGGGGTGCGGCAGCAAAAATTGTGCACTTGGATGTAAAATGAAATCTGCGTTACCCATTGATGCGCTAGGTGAGTCGCTCGTAAAGGCCTGCGGTCGTACGAAACGCATTGTATTGAGGGCGCCTACTGGTTCAGGAAAATCTACACGCATTCCACAGATGCTCTTGGACCTTAATTTGGTTCAAGGGCAGATTATCGTTTTACAGCCGCGAAGGATTGCAGCTCGAATGCTGGCTGCACGAATTGCTGATGAGCGTGGAGTAAAATTAGGCGATGAAGTTGGTTACCAAATTCGTTTTGAACGAAAGGAGTCTGCAAGTACGCGAATTAAATTTGTGACGGAGGCTTTACTGCTTCGTCAGATGGCTTCGGATCCAGAATTAAAGGGCGTTGGAGCTTTGATCTTCGATGAGTTTCACGAGAGGAATTTGCATTCTGATGTAGCCATCGCTTTGGCACGACAGTTACAGGAAAAAGTTCGCCCCGACTTATTAATAGTGGCGATGTCGGCGACGCTCGACACAGACGGCGTCGCACAATGGCTTGGTCAGGCCGAAACTTTAGCGTCGGATGGACGAACCTTCCCAGTGGATATCGAATACGCACCTATTCCACGTCAGACGAGTCGACCCATTTGGGATTATGCCGCCGAGCAAGTTGGGAAAATTTTACGCGAAGAACCTGAGGGTGATATACTCGTCTTTATGCCCGGCGCTTACGAAATCATGCGCACGATGGGCGCAGTGAATCAATTGCGCGAGTCATCAGGTGTCGATGTATTGCCATTATATGGTGAGCTGACACCCGCAGAGCAGGATCGAGCAGTAAGCCCAGGCGAACGCCGCAAAGTAATCGTGGCAACGAATGTCGCTGAGACTTCACTTACCATCCCAGGCGTACGCGCCGTTGTGGATGCAGGTTTAGCGCGTGTGGCACGCTTTGATCCAGTGCGAGGTATCGATACTTTGATGATTGAGCCGATTTCGCAGGCTTCAGCTGAGCAGCGTGCAGGTCGGGCCGGGCGTACTGGGCCAGGTCGATGTATTCGATTGTGGTCGCACACCGATCACCAGGCTCGTCCGCTGCGTGAGACGACAGAAATTAAACGCGTTGATTTAGCTGAGACAATTTTACTTCTGCATGCCTCAGGGTGGGGTGACGCTAATCAATTCCCGTGGTACGAAAAACCTGACGCTACGAGCCTTCAACGCGCCTCGACTGTCTTGCATGATTTAGGTGCGCTTGATGATGAAAATAAATTAACCCGAATGGGGTCGCGCATGGCAGTCTTCCCAGCGCATCCGCGATACGCACGGATGCTCATGGCGGCGAATGATTATAATTGTGTAACGGAAGCAGCAACTTTGGCCGGCCTATCCCAGGGTCGTGACATTGTGCTTCGTAAAGTGAGCGACCAAGTGGAACGCGCCCGCGAGGGCGTTATAACCGAAGAGGGCTCGGACTTCTTTTCGAGACTGTCGCTCTTGCAACGTGCCATAGATTTAAAATTTGATTTGGATGCCTGTGAACGAATCGGCGTACATGCACAAGCGGCGCGGCAAGCGAATCTATCCGCACGCCAATTCTTGAGAATTGCAGAAGCACAAGGCCTCAAGGCCTCGGGCACTCCAGCCGCCCCGGAATCACTGCAACGTTGCCTGCTGCTCGCATTCTCCGATCGCTTAGCAGTGCGCCTAGATGCAGGCACCTTAAGGTGCGCCTTAGTACATGGGCGAAAAGGGGAGTTGCGGCGTGAATCATCCGTTCGCTCGGCACGTTTACTTGTAGCAGCTGAGGTAGATGAAATTCAGACGAAAGGCGATGTGACCACTTATTTATCGATGGCTACAGCAGTCGACGAATCTTGGTTAAAAGAATTATATCCGAACGATTTTTCGGAGAATATTAGTTTACGGTACGATGCCACGCAGCGTCGCGTAGTGACGCGTACCGAAAAACGCTTCCGTGATTTGGTGCTTCATGCTACGGAGCGCGATGATGCATCATCAGATGCTGCCAGCCGTTTATTGGCCGATGAAGTTATCGCAGGTCGACTCGAGTTGGAGCGTTGGGATGCATCGGTCGACGCTTGGATTCGTCGAGTGAATTTTTTAGCGAAGCATTGTCCTGAACTTGAAATACCGATTTTTGATGATGCCGGTCGACGGATGGTTATCGAAGAAGTTTGTCAGGGTGCGGTGGCGTACCGCGATATTCGCGATCGAGCAGTCATGCCTATCGTGCGTGGTTGGTTAACGCATGAACAGGCGATGGTGCTGGATAATTATTGTCCCGAGAAAATTATTCTACCTCGAAAGAAGCACCCAGCGAAAATTGAATACACGGATGACGGCGAGGCGCAGATTGAAGCGACGGTGCAGGAGCTTTACGATTTTCCTGGAGCAAAGTTACGAGTCTGCCAGGGCAGGGTGCCAATGGTGATTTGTATTCAATCGCCCGCTCGTCGCACACAACAGCGCACGACTGACCTCGATGCATTTTGGAAGGGCTCGTATGAGTATGTTAAAAAAGATTTAAAGGGTCGCTATCCTAAACACGAGTGGCGATAGATGCATGAAACCAGCGTGATACAACATGGCCACCGCTTCACTCATTTGGTCTGACCTTCCGTTGCATGTCGTAGATTTTGAGGGCAGCGTGCAAACGGGCGTTGTTGAATACGGTGTGGTGACTCTTTATCGTGGAGAAATCGTTTCAACGGCCACGAGATTACATGCTCCTCGCAGCGCTGTCCCGATGGTTGATACTCAATGCCACGGATTAACTTCAAAAGATTTGTCCGGCTTAACTCCTTTTGAATCGGAGTGGGATTATTGGGTTTCGTTACGTAAGGGCGGATTATTTGTCGCACATAATGCCAACGTAGAAGAACGTTTCTTGCGTGCGACGTGGAGTCGTCCACCGGCAGTGCCCTTATTTATCGACTCGGACGCCATGGTGGCAGAGTGGGGTCCGTGGATTGATTCTTGTCGGTTGGCACGCATCTGGATGCCCACCTTGGGGGACTATAAGCTGGGCTCATTGATTTCGTTACTAAAACTTGGGTCTAAATTAGAAGACTTGGCAGCGATCCATTGCCCAGCGAATCGTCGCCGTTTTCACTGTGCCCTCTACGATGCGTTGGCTTCGGCGTTACTTCTTAGGGCTTTATGCGCGGTGGAGGGTCGGTCGCACCTGCCATTAACTCATATGGTGCGAGACAGCTTATCGGCGCCGGCGGCCGACGACCTTATGCAAGGTGAGTTAGGGTTGTGACTTTCCGCTTCACACTTTGGGCAAGCCGTAGCTAGATAGCAGCTCTATGGCGTCCAAATCCCCTATTCGCGTTTCTGTTACTGGTGCCGCTGGCAACATTGGTTACGCAGCAATCTTTCGAATCGCATCAGGTGCAGTCTTCGGACCCGATCAACCCGTAGCGCTCAACCTCATCGAGGTTGGACCTGGACTTAATGCATTGGCTGGTGTCGTGATGGAATTAGAAGACTGCGCATTCCCGTTGCTTACCGATGTCGTAGCCACCGGCGATTTGAATGTCGGATTTAAGGATGCCGACTGGTGTCTGCTTATTGGCGCTGTGCCACGTAAAGATGGCATGGAAAGAAAAGACCTTCTCGGAATTAACGGAAAAATTTTCGTTGGTCAGGGCGAAGCGATTGCTCGTAATGCAAAGAAGAGCGTCAAAGTTTTAGTTGTCGGCAACCCTTGTAACACGAATGCACTTATCGCTCTACGTTCGGCTGCGGGGTTACGCGAAGAAAATTTCTTTGCGATGACACGTCTCGATGAAAATCGCGCGAAGTCACAACTCGCCCGCAAAGCTGGAGTGCATAATTCGCTGGTTAAGAACGTCGCTATTTGGGGAAATCACTCCTCCACTCAATACCCTGATTTCACCAACGCCACGATTGCGGGTAAACCCCTTAATCAAAGCATTAACGATCAAGCTTGGTTGAAGGAGACTTTTGTGGGTGACGTGCAAAAGCGCGGAGCGGCAGTAATCAAAGCACGCGGTGCGTCCTCAGCGGCATCCGCTGCTAATGCAGCGTTAGACACATTGCGTAGTTTGCATTTCCCAACACCAGCGGGTGATTGGCACTCAGTTGCTGTTCTGTCGAAGGGTGATTACGGTATCACTCCAGGGATCATGTTTGGTTATCCTATTCGTACGAAGTCCGATGGCTCATGGGAAATCGTACAAGGTCTTCCTCTCGATTCTTTCTCGAAAGAGAAAATTGCCATCACTGAGAAGGAATTACTTGAAGAGCGTGCCACAGCCTCCGAGGCACTGGGCATTAAACTCTAAGTTATTCGGCGCTTAATCTAACGAGGGTGATATCAGCTGGGCGACAGGTGCCCAGTTTGATTTCACCTGCGTTGGCTGCGGAGAAGATGGCGGGCTCAGGGCGAATGGTTTCGACATTGCGCGATGTGCGACCGGCATTGATTTTTTGCAGGCCAATGAAGTCGAGGATGACAGGGTTGGCGCTCGCGAGCATAACCTTCTCCGACTTGCACCAGTTGGCGTCAAAGCTTGGTCCACCCAATACTTGATAACGTTCAAGCGAGAGAATGGTCAGGATGTTCTTCTTAGATAATTCTGGGATAGCACAAACTTCCACTGCGACCTTCGAAGCATTAGCTGGATTGTCGGAAAAACGTTCCGCATTGGCGATGCTGCCGAGTGATGCTGCCGCCAAAGCACCGTTTACGCCCAACGTTTTGCTGTCGGATAGTACAGGCAGATTAATCCAAAAATCTACTTCGTCATATAAGGTTTTTGGAAGAATGCTCACGCGTGGATCGCCCCATGGAACCATAGGCGCACCGGGGCGAGGCATGACTTGATTTTCATAGCAGAGTTTTTTGTCAGCGGACCATTTGTTGGCTTGTGGTTCAAAGGCAACAACAGGGAATCCTTCAAAGCTATCCGCGCTGCTCGATAACTGAGGCAGGAATCCGCATTCGCGCAGGCTCTCTTGTCGAATGTCGCAAAGAATCACCGCCTCTTTTTCAAAGCCGCGTTTCATGAGTGCATTGCCAAGCGCACGAATCAGCGGCTTAGGTGTAGAGAGTCCAAGTCCTGATTGAGACGAGATTTTTAGGCCGCACTTACGAAGTTGACCAGGTTTCAGGCCAACGCCGGTTTTATTCTCATACTCGGTGAGCATGCGCTCGACGGATTGATTGTAGTCTTGATCAGAGAAGCCTTGGAGTTGTTGCTCAATCAATAGGAGCTTGGGATCGGTAGCCGCAATGGCACTAATCGATACACATGCTGAAACGAGAGATAGAAACAAGAGCCGTGCCATAGGGTTATTTTTGCCGAATTGCCTAACATCGCAAGGATGCACTTTTGTTTGCGGTTGGCTGAAACGCCTCTCATCTTGTCGCTATGTCCGTCCCCGCCCAGTTACCGCAACGCCGCATCCTGGGGCTGATTTTTCTGACGGTGCTGATGGATATCATCGGTTTCAGTGTCATTATACCGCTCTTCCCGCATTTACTTTCACATTACATCAACGCTGAGGGTTCAGCTGGAACGTTAATCGGAAGTTTATCAGCGGCAGCAGAGTGGTTGGGCGGCGACACGGTTTTCAAAAAGACCGTTTTATTCGGCGG
Source organism: Opitutia bacterium (assembly GCA_947378845.1). Taxonomy (GTDB): domain Bacteria; phylum Verrucomicrobiota; class Verrucomicrobiia; order Opitutales; family UBA953; genus UBA953. The sequence goes on from CANCLQ010000020.1 coordinate 16,709, forward strand.
CTTACTCAGCACGCTGTATTCTCTCCTGCAATTTGTATTCTCTCCTATTTGGGGTGCGCTCTCAGACCGTTTCGGACGACGAAGTATTTTGACGATTACATTGGCTGGCAGTGCGCTGTCTTACGTTCTCTGGATTTTTGCGGCACAATTTTGGGTAGTCGTTCTGACACGCTTAATCTGTGGTATGATGGCCGGTAATATTGCGGTAGCGAGTGCAGCAGCAGCCGATGTTACTGAAGAAAAAGAACGTACTAAAGGAATGGCTGTTGTGGGTATTGCTATCGGCATGGGCTTTTTAGTTGGACCCGTTATTGGCGGACTAACGGCACCACACGAAGTGAGCACAGTCGCCACGACTTCACCGTTCGGTTTAAATCCATTTTCATTACCGGCGGCCGTTTCTGCTTTCATGGCGACGATGAATTTTATTTTAGTTTGGGCATTCTTTCCTGAAACATTGCCCGTCAAAAATCGTGCCCACGCTCACACCAAGAAACCTTCAATTTTCGATTTAGCTACGGTTGGATCGAGCGAAGTGCGTCGAACTTCTTTAGCGAACCTGATTTATCAAGTCGCCTTCACTGGCATGGAAAATACCGTTGTTTTTCTTACGCTCGCTTTATTTGCATATAGCCCGCGCGACAACGTAACGCTCTTCTTGTTTAACGGGATGTGTTTAATTTTTGCACAAGGTATGGCTCGTCAAATCGTGAAGGGCATAGGACAGAAAAAAGTAGCGATGCTGGGTATGCTTTCGGCCATCGTAGCATTTAGCTTAGTGGCATTGATTCCCGCGCCGAGCGATGTCGCCCCACTTGTGCCTTGGGCTAAGACAGTATTTTATATCGGCATGGGGCTGCTCTCCTTTGCGACGGGCCTTATCTTACCGAGCGTATCGTCCTTGGTTTCCTTGTATTCGAGTCCAAGCGAACAGGGTCGCAACTTGGGCATCCTGCGTTCCGCGGGATCGCTGGCACGCGTGATTGGACCGCTCACTGCAGCATTTCTATATTTTAAAACTGGCTCGCACTTCTGGGTCTATGTCTTTGGCGCGTGCTTGATGGTGCCCGCGCTTTGGGTGATTCGCAGTTTACCTGAGCCAGTGATTCACCGCGAGAGCCACTGAGCTAGCGTGTGTCCGCGACGAATGACGGACATTAAAGCGACGCCGTGACGAAAAGCTCCAAGGAAATGAAGCCCGCCGTGTTCGCTTTCGATTTGCTCTAAAAGTTTTTCGCGAGTGCTTTGCTTGCTATCGTACTGCGGAATCGCTTGGGGCCAGCGTTGGATCCATTCTTTAACTGGAGAATTTTTGATGCCCAACGTTTCGGATAATTCACGATCAACCGAACGGCCGATTTGCTCATCGCTCTGTGCAGCGAGATCAGGACGACGTGCCCCGCCGATAAAACTACAGAGCAGTACTTTGTCTTTCGGAGTGCGGCCCGAGAATACAGAAGAAGGAAAGAGGCAGCCAAGTACTTCTCGGTTTTCGTTGCTGGGAACTAAATAACCAAAGCCATCGAGCGGGTGCGGAATATCGCTTCGGTTATAACCACGGGCTACCACAGTCACCGATGGAGCTTTGGCTTGGTGCCACGGATTGAGTGTATGTTTAATTTTTTCTGAAAGCGGTAATTGCGACCAATGCCAGTGGGGCAGGGTAATAATAACGCGAGTAGATGTGGCGGTGTGACTCGTGTTGGTTTGATCAACCCAGCTAACAGTCCAAGTGGCGCCACCTTTTTTGATTTCGGTAATGCGCGTATTTTTTTCTAGCGCTCCGCGTTCGAGGTGCGGCTTCGCCATCGCATCGGCAAGTTGTTGCATGCCATTTTTAAAGCCCACAATTCTTCGCTCCATTTTGGCTCGCTGCATTAATCCCAGGAGAATTGAGCGGTGAGATTTTTCCAGCGCATGAATAGCAGGGAAGCAGCTCGCCATACTTAATTCGCCAGGATTGCCGGCATAGATGCCAGAAACCATTGGATCCATAAGTAAATCGGCCGCTGCTTTGCCGAACCGACGGGTCATAAAATCTTGAATGGATTCTTCAGGGATACTTTTTCGAGGACGGAAAATTTCGGAAGCCAGTCGAAGTTTCTCGGTGAAGCTCAGAAGGTCTGACCTAAGAAGCGAGGAGGGGTGTGCGGTGAGCGCGTGTAATTTTCCATGAGACAGGATGAAGCGCTTAGCGGATTCAGTGCGCGCAAACTGCATTTCATTTTTCAGACCATATCCATTTAGGATTTCTAGATCAGCGTCTCCTTCGGTCTGCAGCGTGTTGGGTCCGGTTTCGATAATCCATTCGCCGTCGCGGACGGTACGAATTGAGCCACCTACACGGTCAGAGGATTCGAGAATCTTAACATTTGCGCCGGCCCTTTGAAGTTCATGGGCAATTGATAGGCCCGCAGGGCCAGCGCCCAGGATGATGGCGTCAAATTGCATGACCCAGCACACACCTAGCCTTGAAATTAAGCAATACTCTCAAGTTTTTGGTCAGAAAAAAGGACCCCAAAAACCCAAAATGACTAAAAATAGGCAAATATGACTAAAAATAGGCAAATTAGACTGTGAATTCTTACGGGTTGTACCGTGGCACGGTGGGTGCTCTGTTTTGTCTGAAAACCAGCACACAAACCTTTTCCACTAATCCCCCAACATGAGCACAAATCCAGCCCGCCGAAGCGCAATTGCATCTATTGCGTCTCAACCACGTCTTAAAGGGACGTTCGACTTCCGTAATGAGAAGATCGACGCCATCTACGGACAAAATGTTTTCTCGCTCGAGAAAATGGAGAAGCGTCTTCCGAAAGACGTTTTCAAATCTTTAAAGGCTAGCATCGAGTCCGGCACCAAGCTCGACCTCGCTGTTGCCGACGTTGTTGCTGCTGCGATCAAAGATTGGGCACTCGAGCGCGGTGCAACTCACTACGCACACGTTTTCTATCCACTCACTGGTTACACAGCTGAGAAGCATGACACCTTCTTCGAGCCTAACGGTCCTGGTACGCTCGCTCAATTCTCCGGTAAGGCTTTAATCCAAGCCGAGCCTGATGCTTCATCGTTCCCGAACGGTGGTCTGCGTTCGACCTTCGAAGCTCGTGGTTACACCGCTTGGGATGTTACTTCCCCTGCTTACATCTTCGACGGCGAAAACGGTTCGACGCTTTGTATTCCAACTGCGTTCGTTTCCTGGAAGGGTGAAGCCCTCGACAAGAAGACACCTCTTCTTCGTTCGATGCACGCGCTCAATAAATCCGCTCAGCGCGTTTTGGCACTCTTCGGTAAGAAGAGCGGCTTCATCACTGCTTCTTGCGGTCCTGAGCAGGAGTACTTCCTCATCGACTCTCGTCTCTTCCACCTCCGTCCTGACCTGTACACCTGCGGTCGTTCGCTCTTCGGCTCCAAGCCAGCGAAGGGTCAAGAGTTCGAAGACCAATACTTCGGTACCATTCCTGATCGCGTGCTCGCATGCATGATGGAAACCGAACGCGAGTGCTTCAAACTCGGTATTCCAATTAAGACCCGTCACAACGAAGTGGCACCTGCTCAGTTCGAAGTGGCACCGATTTTCGAATCCGCTAACGTTGCACACGATCACCAAATGTTGACCATGACGTTGCTCAAGCGCGTCGCTGCTCAACACGGTTTCGTTTGCCTCCTCGTTGAAAAGCCTTTCGCAGGCGTTAACGGTTCGGGTAAGCACGTGAATTGGTCCCTCGGCGGTGCTGGCGTCGGCAACTTGCTCGAGCCTGGCTCCGATCCTCACGACAACGCACAATTCTTAACCTTCTGTACTGCTGTTATTCGCGCCGTTGACCTTCACCAAGGTTTGCTCCGCGCTTCAGTTGCTTCAGCTGGTAACGATCACCGTCTCGGTGCGAACGAAGCTCCTCCTGCTATCATCTCGATCTACCTCGGCGACATGCTCAACGAAGTGATTGAACAAGTGAAGAAGAGCGGTTCCGCTTCCTCTTCACGCAAGGGTGGCACAATGACTCTCGGTGTGGATACCTTGCCTGTGCTTCCTAAGGATGCCGGCGACCGTAACCGTACCAGCCCGTTTGCCTTCACTGGTAACAAGTTTGAGTTCCGCGCGGTTGGCTCTGCCTTCTCTGTCGCTGGTCCTCTCACTGTGTTGAATACCATCATGGCTGACTCGCTCGACAAGTTGGCCGATGAGCTTAGCGCTGAATTGAAGTCCACTAAGGATTTCAATTCTGCTCTCCAAAAAGTTCTGAAGGAGATTCTCACCAAGCACGGTCGCATCATCTTCAATGGTAACGGTTACTCGGAAGAGTGGCACAAAGAAGCTGAAAAGCGTGGATTGAAGAATCTTCGCACCACACCTGAAGCACTTCCAGAGATTGTTGCTAAGTCGACGGTCGATGTCTTCTCACGCCAAGGCGTATTGAGTAAGGACGAACTTCACTCCCGTGAAGAAATCTACACTCACTCGTACGTTCTCTCTGTTAAGACTGAGTCGAAGCTCACTTCCGATATCGGTCGTACGCTTCTCTTGCCTGCGGCCTTGAAGTTCGCTGCGGATCTCACTCCTGTCGCTGATTCGAAGTCGGGTGGCAAACTCCGTAAGGATGTACTCGCCCTCGCTGATGAACTCGCTTCTGCCCTCGATGCTCTCGATAAGGCTCGCGACGACGAGAAGTCCGATACGCACGCCAACGCTGCTCACGCTTGCAACAAGGTATTGCCTGCCATGTTGAAAGTACGTGCTGCCGCTGACAGCTTGGAAGAAATCGTGGCCGACGAGTACTGGCCTCTGCCTTCCTACCAAGAGTTGCTCTTCTTGCGCTAAGCCATTCGCGTGGCTTTACCAAAGGGTCGAACCGCAAGGTTCGGCCCTTTTTGTTTTAGTACCCGAATCAGATTTCGGATTTATCTAACCAGCGGGCGGAGACCACGATGAACCGTCGGCCGAGGAGGGTGTTGATGGTCTTTGCCGGACTCGCGGCTTGATCCTGCAACCGCTCATACGGCTTCATCTCTGGGTTCATGTATTCCGGAGTGCGCTGTACAATGAGTTCAAGCACGGAGCTCGTCGCCTCATTGAGGCCGCGTTCTATGTCTCCGTAAGCGCGAATTATAAAAGTATCTGATCTCGTAGCGAGTAACGGACCAATTGCTTGCAAGATGTCGCCTTGAAAGAGGCAACCATTCGCACCGAATCCATTATGTGTGCGGTTTTGATTATCGGGATCGAGGATCTCGATATTTCTAAAAAAGATACCAGGTGGCATAGATGTACGTCCGCCTCCAATATTTCCATAATTCCAATTATAAGAAACACTGGGATTAATCATCGTTCCGCCAGTTGGATTTTTAGAAAGAGCACTTACACCTAGTAGTTTGTCGGCACGTGCAATGGCAGATTCGATGGTGCCAGATCGAAACATCCATTTTACTTTTTCTGCATCGCTATTGAGTGGGCTATAAGGTGCCGCAGTGTCGCCACCGGAGTTAGTCGTAGAGTTGGGCAAGGGGTAGAGTGATGTATGATAGCTGGAGTTGTTATTAACTCGAGCCCCTGCTTTTTTTGTCGGTCCAAGGAAACGATTCACAAATTCGCTCAGACTTAAATATGGTGTCGAAGAACTCTGGCTGGATTTAATTCCTAAAAATCGCCTGCTGGTCGGTGGATATTCCTGATCACGCTCAGTGCGTTGTAAGAATTTAGTTCGAGCTCTAATTTCAGCGACAGTGCCTTTTGCAAGCGCTCGGATTTGTTCGTCCGAAAGATTAACGAATCCATTCCAATAACTTGGTTCGTGGATATCTGCTGCAGCAATAGTTGGTTGTTTTAGATTAATTACCCTTGGGTAGCGTGTATTATTATTTTCAGCGGGTTGATTGAAGGAGTATGGACCAACAGCAATTCTCTTGAGCGCGCCATAAACTCCGCACCACGCTTCTATTGAAGTGGAGTTCACATTAAATGTTCCATCGCTAAGTAAATAACTGGCAAGTTGTCTGTAGCCATCGGGTGTGGCACCTGTAGCTGAACGTGAGCAGAAGCCTGAAAGATTAAATGCATTATCATGTGGCTCGGTTGCGGCTGGCTGAAAAAGGCGAAGCCGCGGATTTTTCAGTTTCTGACTTCCAGTTGCGAAGGCGTTAAGCACTTCTTGTGTCGTTTGTTGACGCACTGAATTATAGTTGCCCTGGCGATTCGATATTAAGGTTGGAGCAGCACCCGAAAAATAAAAGTTATCCCATAAAGCGTTATTCATTAAATAAGTCATATCGGGAAACGTATTTCCGCCAGTATAAGGCGCGGAGTTGTGCGGCGTACCATGGGTCCATGATTTATCCAGTGGCACAACCATCGAAGGAAAAGAATTTCCGATTGTGCGGTAAGGAAACCAATCCCAAACACTAAGATTGGCATGCATAAGTTGCCCGATGGAAACTGGAGGACCGAGAGGAATTTCTACTTCGGTCACTTGGTTGGCCCCCGAGGTGCTGTGTGAGTTTCCGCCGTAGGCTTTATTGCCGTTGTTTGCTGTGGGATCGGTTTGAATAATTGTGCCCCAGTTCGCCGCAGTGCCATTAAGGTATAATTCATCTCCGCCCAGTAGGTGTGTGATTTGACTAGCCATTCCGATGCCTGGAAATCCTGAGAGCGCTGGGTTAGATGATGTCTGCGGAAGGGGATTCGTGAATAGCCAAGTGGGATGAGGCGAAGGTGTGGCGTTGGCTTGGGCAGATTGCCAACTTAGCAGCGTGCGATTGTAACTATTATTTCGAGAGGCATCGGCGGTGCGTGCCCGAGTATCAAAAACGCCTAGGACTGGGCCGGGTGCGCTCTCTGTAATTTTTCTAATATTTGCGACGGGGCCAATTAACACTGGATTCGTTGGACTGCCCGCATCGCCGAGTTGGATAGCGGTAAAATTATTACCTCCCACGTTTATATAGTGAGCGTAACTTGCGCGTGAATTATTCCGAGATGTTCCGATGACTTCATCATAGCCTATGTCTTCTCCTTCTGCACTCACACGATCGTTGCAGAAATTATTTTTCCATCCCGAATTAAAGTAGATCCAGTGATGCCAATACATGGCACCTGTGAGGTTTAGGCATCCCTTTATTACGTCGGACTCAGCGAATTTAAATGGAGCAATCGCGACCGAAGAATCTCTAACGTCACAATAGAATCCGCCGGTAAGCCAGAGGCCTTTGGCTAAATTAATAATAGGAATGTTGCTGCCGTCGGCGGCCCGCTCGAGTTCGGCGCCATTGGCATCAATCATATCTTTGCAGGAATAGACGGCAAACTCGCCAGGTTCGAGAATGTCTGGCGGTATGATGGCAGCTAAATTTTCGGCGTTTGACCCCGTAGTTGTATCAGTGGCGGAGTTAAAACCATAGAGCGTATTTAATAATCTCGATGTCGCTGTCGCGTTATAAGCCGTCCGAGTGTCATTAACTGGATATGGGTGAGTATATATTTGCAGTCGCAGTTGATCGAACTGGGAAAATGCAATGCGCCCAGAACCTCTGACCCTCGCGTCGGGCTCAGGTGCGGCGGGCGGCTTAAGTCGAAGGCTTACATTGTATGGATTGTGTAAAACAAGAAGCGGGCTGCAGATAAGTTTGAGCGTGTAGTCGTTGCCGTAGGTCGCCGCCTTGAATGAAAAAATTAAACTGAGCCGATGAACAGTTGGCATGTAGGCACCGCGAACGGCGCGCGGAATAAATCTCCCTACGCCATGTCCGGTTAAGTCTCCGCCTTTACGTCCATTAATCCACCCCATCGGATCCGGAGTGGTGTCGTAACTATCTGTATAAGGGGCTGAAGCTGATCCGCTGCCCGACCAATAACCGTTATCTAAATCGTAGCGTGCGTACGGGTGAAGACGATAGCCGCCCTTGATGAATTGATTGGTGTTTGGATAAAAAGCTCGAGCGTCCAGTATGGCATCGTTGCCGCTCCATATAAGTTCTTTATAAAGACGGTAGTAGTCGCGAAGCAAATGCCACAGGGGTCCGACCAAGCGACGTGCAGTTCCAGATGGGCTAGTGGAAAGCGTCGTCGCTCCCATTGCAGCTGCGGTGTCGGTGAGCGGCTGCCCCATTTCGTCTTCGCGAATAAAGATCGGAGCCCATGGTAGGTATTGGCTGCCGTCACTAGCTAGGTGTCGTTGCGGATTGTCCGGATTTATTTCAAACATCGGCACCCAGATGCGTGGACGCGGATCCGAGCTGTTGATTGTTCCGATGGGAGATGTCGCAGGACCGTATTGAAGGAACTGCGATTGTCGTGTTTGATGAGCGGCATCTGTTTCATTAATGCTGCCGGCGGTGTAGGCTTCAGTGACGTTGCCGCTCTGTGATGCCGTGCCCGACCCGAAGTCGGACCGATCGAAATCAACATCATCCATTTCGAACGCTAGTGAAAGGTCGCGTTTCAGTCCGCCGTGTAGACTGTCAGACAAAACTCCCGCCGACCAAAAAGTTTGTTTATGAAAAGATAGTTTGGACGACAGCAGTCCACTACTTGGGTTTGCATCGTCGGTATCATTGTAATTTGGAATTAGCGACAGGGCTGGACGCGTAGCACGTTCCAGCTCGACTTGATTAGCGGTTACACCCGCAAGGCCTGTTAAGAACTCAGTCCCGATTCTTCCTGGTGCACGCAGGAGGTTAATTAATTCGAGAGCGTCGGACGAGGTGGCAGTCTGACTTCGACTCTCAATTAGATTAATACGAGCTTTGACGCCTTCGTCGCCTATCCAATAAGCAAATGCACCTGTTTCATTTGTGTCAGTTGCCGGACAGGGGAGCGGGATTTTAGGTAGAGCAATCCGCCCATCTATATCATCGTTGGTGCCTAATTTTTCGTCTTCGCCAGGCTCAATCACCGCGCTGCCGTCGCCGACAAGTGTCACTAATTTAGAATACTGATTTTGAGTAGGGTAGTCCGTTTGCCAGGGTGCCCAATATTCTGAGGAATAGTCGCTCTGACCTGTGAGACTATTTAACTGAGGCAGATAATTATTAGTGCCATCACTAGCACCCTTGCCGCTGATTAGCCATGCAGGTGGTTCCTCCGCTTTATCGGTGCGCCAAACACCCGTCCAAAATCTCTGGCCCTGGCTAATTTGCTCAGCGATTGGTACATCTATTAAATAAGGATTAGATGCTTTAAAATCTTCTATCCTGTCCGGCAAAACCAAGTCTCCTGTCGCTGTACTTCGTCGGTCAGGTCCAGCGGTCTGTTGAAGGTGTGCCAGGGCAAGACGTGCGGCCATTAGTGCGTTGAGTCGTGATTTATCTTTAAGTTGAAAGGCAACGGCCGCCCTAGATTCGATAATGATGAAGGCAGAAGCCACAAATGCACTCCCCAGGCTCAGGGAGATGAGCCACAAGCATATGATGAGAGAAAATCCAGCCCGACGGTTTTTTCTCACTTTTAGAATCAGCGATCAGTTTGGCTTACGGCATTCTTGGGATTAATTTTCAAAGCTGGTGACACTAAGGTGCTGCGTGCGCTTTCCTCGATTCCATGAACAGTAACTAAATTAAAATTATTCGGATCAGGCGCAATGAACCAGAGTGTGCGAACATCGTTGAGTTGTAGCCACCGCATGCCTCCTGCGGGGCGCCAGCCGCTACTATCGTTCGACGTGAATAATTGCCCCTGGCCGTAGGTTTCGTGGCTTAATGAGGGCTTGCAGAATGTTTCAGTTCCACTGGCCAATATTTTTTTAAATCCTGGTAGGTTAATCCCAACTGAATATGGGCACGTATTAAGAAACCTTAAGCTTCCGCCTTGGGATTTTTCGGGAGGGTCGGAGACAATAGTTGCTTTGGGGTGACTAGCGTCTCCAGAAAGAATAAGAATTACCGAATCTAAATCTGGAGGGACATCCGCTGTTGCGTACGTTGCCCAATTTATTTTTCCAGACGAATTTCGCTCGGCAGTCAGCAGTACAATCTTCCGCTCTTTTGTCGTTACAGTTTTTTCAGATGACAGAGCGTGGGCATAGACTGTGAAGACATCTATTTTTCCTTTAGAGTTTTTGAATCCTATTTCTATTTCTGGCTGACTTAAGCTAAGGGCCTTAAATTTTATCTCTTTGGCTGAGGCGCTTGAGGCGAGGGCGGCGAGGGCGACAAAAAATGAAATCATGGGTTTATTATTTGTGGTTAATTTTGTCCGGTAATGAGACGGGCATAGTTTTACAGAGACAGTCGTTAAATCTGCCGTTTTTGCCTTATGTTTGGGCTAGATGTATCCGGGCTTGCCCCGCTTATTCACAATGGTTTCGTTAGTAACTTGGGCTTAGTTCTGCCTGTGTCTTTGGCATAGCCCCGTCTAATTAATACCCCACCTCCCATGGCCGAAAGAAACCAGCGCAACCGTCGCGAAGAAAAGCCCAATTACGGCGATCGCGTTCC
>CANCLQ010000021.1 GCA_947378845.1 Opitutia bacterium
AATAATTTCGAGTAGACATTGGCACAAAGATAGTTACGAACTGAATCGCTTATGAAACATATCGCATCCATCACAACCCTCACCCTCGTAGCTGCTGCCGGCTTTGCCGACGCTGCTGCTCCTGCTGCTGCCCCTGCTTCTGCATGGTCACAGTCGGCTAACCTCGCGCTCACCAGCAATTACGTCTGGCGTGGCGTCACCCAAACTGCCAATCACATGGCAGTTCAAGGTGGCTTTGATATCGCCAACACTTCTGGCATTTCTGCTGGAGTATGGGCGTCAAATGTTAACCAAAACGCACCTGATGGCAACAACCTCGAAGTAGACCTCTACGCTAACTACGGCTTCAAAGTAGCGGGTATCGACGCTTCGGTTGGTTACATCGCGTATGTTTACCAAGGTAACTCATCTGCTAACTTCAGCGAAGTAAATGTTGCTGCAACCGTTGTGGGTATCACTGGAAAAGTTTCCAAGAACATCACAGCTGGTAACGACTACTACTACGAACTCGCTTACAACTACAACGTTCCTGCTGTAAAGGACCTCGTTCTCGGTCTCCACTACGGTTGGGCTGATAAGACCGAAACCACCAAGGATTACTCAATTGCACTCACCTACCCTGTACTTGGTTTCTCTGGAACCATTTCGTACTCGAACGGCGATACCGCAATTGACGACCTAACTGCAGTTACCCTGAAGAAGACCTTCTAAGGTCTGACTCAGTAAAATCATAGCTAAGGGGCGTTCTCGGATAGGAGAACGCCCCTTTTCTTTTGTTAGGTTGAAAATTGTCCAATTCAGGCAATCTTGAGTCCTCGATGATCGAGTCCGCCCGCAAACCCGAATGGCTACGCGCCCAGCTTCCTAACGGACCGGACTATTTGGAGACGCGTAAAAACGTCGACGAGCACAAGCTCCACACTGTCTGCCAGTCGGCTCAATGCCCCAACCTCGGTGAATGTTGGTCGCGCGGCACCGCCACCGTAATGATCCTCGGCAACGTCTGCACCCGCTCCTGCACTTTCTGCGCCGTACTCTCCGGCCGCCCCAGCGAACTCGACCTCGGTGAGCCCGCTCGCGTCGCCGAATCCATCGCGCAAATGAAACTGCGTCACGTAGTCATCACCTCCGTGGCCCGCGACGATCTTAAAGACGGCGGTGCCTCCGTCTGGGCCGCCACCATCCGCGCCACGCGCCACCGCAACCCAACCACGACCGTTGAAGTTCTCCCTGCCGACTTCCGCGGTGAACAAATCCACCTCGATACGCTACTCGACGCCCAACCCGATATTTTAAATCACAACCTCGAGACCGTCGAACGCCTCCAACGTCCCGTGCGTAAGACCGCTCGCTACGACCGCTCCTTCTGGGTTCTTAAACACGCCAAGTCTCGCGGCTTCATCACCAAGACCGGACTCATGCTCGGCATCGGCGAACGCAAAGAAGAAGTTGAACAACTCTTAAAAGACATCGCCGCTGCGGGTGTCGATATCGTGACCATCGGACAATACCTTTCACCCAGCAAAGAACATGCACCCATTGATCGCTGGGTGCACCCCGATGAATTCGCCGAGTGGAAAGCCTTCGGCCTCGCCCAAGGCATTAAGCACATCGAGTCGGGTCCATTAGTTCGCTCCTCTTATAAGGCCGATGAACAGGTCGTAAAATTCAACCTGCTCGAACGTCGCAAGACACGCTCCGCTTAAGCCGTGCACGGACTGCCACCTGTCGATTTTCGCGCCGAGCTCAACGATGAGCAATACGCCGCGGTGACGTCGCCTCGCGGACCCGCCCTCGTGCTCGCCGGTGCCGGATCAGGAAAAACCCGCACCCTCACCTACCGCGTTGCCTGGTTGCTGCATCAAGGTGCCAAGCCTTGGGATATTCTCCTGCTCACTTTCACCAATAAATCCGCCAAGGAAATGCTCGAGCGCGTCGAGGACCTCACCGGCATCCCACGCGGACAATTCTGGGGCGGCACCTTTCACTCGATTGGACAACGCATCCTTCGCCGCAACGCAGTCGAGGCCGGTCGTAATCCCGACTTCACCATCCTCGATCAAAAAGAATCGGAACAGTTATTTTCCGAAATCATCAAACAATCAGACGGAGCTTTTATAAAAGATAAAACTAATCCTAAGGCGCCGGTCATTCTCGATGCGTATTCGCACGCACGAAATACCCTACGCCCCATGGCCGATGTTTTTGCGGAGCGACTCGACTGGATGAAAGGCGGACCCGAAAAATTAGTTGGTTTTTGCAACGCTTACGAAGCCGCTAAAAAAGAACGTAATGTTTGCGACTTCGATGACCTGCTCGTGCTGTGGTTAAACCTGCTCGAAAATAATCCAGCCATTCTCGAACACTACCGTCGTCGCTTTCAGCACCTACTCGTCGACGAGTTTCAAGATACCAATCGACTGCAGAGTCGCATCATCGACCTCCTCGCCTCCGAGCACCAAATCATGGCCGTCGGCGACGACGCCCAGTGTATCTACACATGGCGCGGGGCTGACTGGGAAAACATCGTAGCCTTTCCGCAACGCCACCCAGGAACGCAGATTCATACGATTGATACCAATTACCGTTCCACACCCGAAATCCTTGCCTTTGCTAACGAAATCCTAGCCCACCGCCCAAAAGTCGAAGGCTTTGATCGTCGACTCAAGGCCGTGCGCCACACCGGTATTCCCCCCACGGTTTTCACGGTGGGTGACACATCGCAGCAAGCCAAGTTAGTCGGACGGAAAATTCTACAGCTGCATCAAGAAGGACACGCTCTCGCTGATATCCATATTTTATATCGGGCACATTATCAGTCGCTCGAACTTCAAATGGAACTGAATGCACTAGGCGTTCCCTTCGTGATTACAAGCGGCCATAAATTCTTCGACCTCATTCACATTAAAGACGTGCTCGCGCACCTACGCGTCATCCATAACCCACAGGACTACGTCGCGCTTTCACGATTGCTTTGCCTACTCCCAAAAGTCGGACCCGTCGCTGCGGATAAAATCACTAAGGCTGCGCAAGCCATTGCTGCAAGTGAAGGTCGCGGCATGATTCGAGCCCTTCGTCATCCATCTGTCTTACAAAAAGTCACCGAAGTCGCAAAGGACGATTTCAACGACCTCACTATCACTCTTGAGGACATGCTGGAAGGCATTGAAAATGCTCAACAAAAGCCGACTGCCATTGCTCCGTCATCGGATCTCTTTACGGCAGCTCGAGAAAAGCACGAGGAAAAGATTTCACGCACCCCCGCGGAAACGGTGCGCGTGTGCATTGAAGGCTGGTATGGCACACATATTAAAACGCTTTTCCCGGATTGGAAAGAACGCGAACAAGACCTTACCGGACTCATTGGCTTTGCTTCAAAATTTGAAGACCTCGGCGACCTCGTAGCCCAAGTCGTTTTACTCAACGGCGAATCATCCGACAAAAAACCTGAGCCCGACCAGGACATGCTTCGCCTCACGACGATCCATCAATCTAAGGGGCTCGAGTTCCCGATTGTATTTTTATTAGGTGTCGCAGACGGACTTCTACCGCTCACGCGTGCCATCGACGAAGGTGACGTCGAAGAAGAACGACGCCTCTTCTACGTGGCGTGCACGCGCGCAGAAAACATTCTCTATCTCTTCGCACCCCGGTTTGCGGTTTCAGGCGAAGGCTACCGTCCACTCGACCCCTGCCGTTTCCTTGAGGAAATGAGCCCCGAGTCGTTTGAATTGGCGGATTACGCCCACCGACGGCTCTAAAATAGGCCCTATGACAGGCGGATTTGGCAAGTGGCTTGCCATTGCCAAGTATGGGCATTTATGACTCAAATCCTCCTTTAACACACTTCTTATGCCTAAGGTACTTGTTGCTGACAAAATTTCTGCCACCGGGGTCGCCCTCCTCAAAGCTCAGCCGGGCTACGAGGTCGTCGAAGCCTATGGCTCGACCCCTGAGAAGGTGCTGTCGCTCGTAGGCGATGTGCATGCAATTTTGGTTCGCTCCGAAACCCAAATCACCCGCGAAGTTTTAGCTGCCGCCAAGAAACTCGTCTGCGTCGGTCGCGCCGGCGTAGGCGTCGACAATATCGACGTCGATGCTGCCACCGAACACGGCGTCATCGTGATGAACACCCCTTCCGGTAACACGATCGCCACCGCGGAACTTACTTTCTCTCACCTTCTCTCCCTCGCTCGCCCGGTACCTGAAGCCGTTCAATCCATGCGCGAAGGAAAGTGGGATCGCAAAACCCTATCAGGCACTGAACTCTTTGGTAAGAGTCTCGGCATTCTCGGACTCGGTCGTATCGGCGCCGAAGTCGGCAAGCGCGCCAATGCATTCGGTATGAAAGTTTTGGCTTACGATCCTTACCTCACCGAAGCTCGCGCTAAGTCGCTCGGCGTCACCATGGCGACCCTCGACGAAATTTTCGCATTGGCGGACTACATCACCGTCCACATGCCTCTTACGCCTCAAACTGAAGGCATGGTCAACGCCGCTTCATTCGCAAAAATGAAGAAGGGTGTGAAAATTGTTAACTGTGCACGTGGCGGTATTGTCGACGAAGCAGCCTTGGCTGCGGCTCTGCAATCCGGACAGTGTGGCGGTTGCGGTTTCGACGTCTTCGTCGAAGAACCATTAGTAAAAGACCATGTTCTACGTACTCTTCCTAAGGCTCACCTTTCCCCGCACCTCGGTGCATCGACTGCTGAAGCTCAAGAAAATGTCGGCGTCGAAGTTGCTGAAGCTGCGATTGCAGTTCTTGGCGGCGGTTCGCCTGCTAACGCTGTCAACCTTCCATCGGTTGATTCGCAAACGCTCACTCAAATCCGCCCCTTCCTTTCGCTCGCAGAAAAACTCGGTGCCATCGTGCGTCAGCTCGCTGCTAAAGGTCGCGTAGAATCCTTACGCCTCACCACTTTCGGTACAGGCTCCGAACAAGGATCTGGTGCAATCGCTCGTTCCGTACAACGTGGCTACCTTCGTGGTATCGTTGAAGGCGTGAATGACGTGAATGCTCCAAGCAAACTCAAGGCGCTTGGCGTTGAAGTAGAATCGATTCGCTCATCCGCTGAAGCCGATTACAAGGAACTCATCCTCGTCGAAGGATTACTCGCAGGTGGTAAGTCTGTTTCCATCGCCGGCACGATTCTCGGCAAAGCTCAATCCCCTCGTATCGTTTCTGTAAATGGTCGCACCTTGGAATTCGTTCCTGAAGGCAAATTGCTCTTCATCGAAAACCAAGATCAACCTGGCATCATCGGTGCTCTCGGAACCTTACTCTCGAAGGAGAAAGTGAATATCGCCAATATGGCACTCAGCCGCACGGGAGGAACCAATGCCTTAGCGGTTTACCAACTCGATACTGCACCTGGTGCCAACGCTCTCGCTGAAATCCTACGCAATCCTGCGATTGTCAGTGCTCAGCTGGTCGACGCCTAAGCATTATGATCCCTGTCGTCCTAGCACTCGGAATTTGTTTCCTACTGGGATACCTCATCGGCTCGGTTAACTTTGCTGTCATCATCGCACGCAGCCAGGGAATCGATATCCTTCAAGAGGGCTCGAAGAATCCAGGCGCTACGAATGTGAAGCGCGTGATGGGCAATACTGCTGGGAATCTGGTTTTTGGTTTCGACGCAGTCAAAGGCGCAGCGGGAACCTTTCTTCCCTTCTTTATCCTATGGATCGTCGATGCGAGTTTTGTTGATCCGAAACTCACATTTGAGAGCGCTATTCAAAATCCATTAACATTCTACCAACTCGTCTTCGGTTTCGCTGGCACCATCATTGGTCACTGCTTCTCGATTTTTCTAAAGTTTAAAGGCGGTAAAGGCGTGGCTTCAACCATCGGTGGCTTACTCGTCATCATGCCCTACCCGATTATCATCGGTGCGATTATCTGGCTCATTATATTTCAATACACTCGCTACGTTTCGGTGGCATCGATGGCGCTGGGTTTATCGCTTCCGATTTCATGTTCGTTACTGAAAGTTTTCTACCCATCGCTCGGTTACACCTTTGGCATCGTTGGCTTCGCCGCAATCATCGCACTATTCAATATCTGGACCCACCGAGCGAATATCAGTCGCCTACGCGAAGGCACAGAAAATCGTTTCGGCGATAAATCTAAATAATTTATGACCACACCACGCACAATTGGGATTGGTATATTAGGACTCGGCACTGTTGGCCAAGGAGTCTGGAAGCATTTGTCGGACAAGAAGGATGATCTTGAATCACGCCTCGGTGTTAAACTCGACATTCGTAAAGCCGCTGTGCGCGATCTTAAAAAACGTCGCGTAGTTAAAGTACCGAAAGCCAAAATCACCAAGAACCCCTTTGAAGTTATCGATGATCCAGCCATTCATGTGGTCTGTGAACTCATTGGTGGCACCACTAAGGCACGCGAACTGACATTGCGCGCGCTCAAACTCGGCAAAGTCGTAGTTTCCGCCAACAAAGCCCTACTCTGCGAACACGGACCCGAGATCTTCTCTGCGGTACGTAAACACGGCGGACAATTCCTTTTTGAAGCCAGCGTTGCGGGTGGCATTCCAATCATCAAAGCCATCCGAGAAGGACTCGCTGCCAATCGTTTCGAACTAATCGTCGGCATTCTCAACGGAACCTGTAATCACATCTTAACTCGCATGGGTGAAGATGGACTGACCTTTGCCGACGCCCTCAAAGAAGCTCAAGAATTAGGTTACGCCGAAGCGGATCCTACACTCGATATCGACGGCATCGATGTTTGGCACAAAGCCTCGATTCTAGCCTGGCTCGCACACGGCAAGTGGGCTCCACGTAAACAGACTCTCGTCGAAGGCATCCGTAACATTGGACCTGCCGATATTGATTTCGCTCGTCGCTTCGGCTTCGCATTGAAGCACCTCGCAGTGATTCGTCGTGAATTTAAAAAGGGTTGGATGACAGTTGGAGTATATCCTGCACTTGTTCCTAATCGCGACATCCTCGCACGTGTTTCAGGCGTCAACAACGGTATCACGCTGCGTGGTGATGTTGTCGGTGCGACCACTTTAGCCGGTCGTGGTGCCGGTGGCGATGCCACTGCCTCTGCAGTGATTGGTGACATCGTGGATGCCATTGCTGCACTCACCAATGGTGCCCCCGCTCTATCCGGAGATAATTTAGCGACTCGCGAGAAACAAGGTAAGGCCATTCGCATGGCTGATCTCGATGAAATCATTTCGCCTTTCTACCTTCGACTCTCCTTGCTCGATAAAGCCGGTGTTTCTGAAGGCGTGTACCGTATCTTCTCGAAACACAAAGTTTCGATTGCGCGTGTTATTCAATACGAACACCCCAACAAAGGACGCGGCACCGTCACACTTTCCACCTACCCCGTCAGCGAACGCAAGATGGGTGCGGTACTCAAAGAACTTCGCAGCCTAAAGACAGTTCTTGAAGAGCCTTTCATCCTTCGCATCTTTTCGCCTGAATCTTAATTTCAAGGATGGCACTCATTGTTCAAAAATACGGCGGCACTTCCGTCGGCAGCGTTGACCGCATACAGAATGTTGCGGCCAAAATCAAAGAACAGTGGTCCAAAGGAAATCGCATGGTTGTCGTCGTCTCCGCTCGTAGTGGAGTGACAAATGACCTCATCGCCCGCGCCAAAGCGCTGATGCCCCTTCCCGACGAACGTGAGCTAGACGTCTTAATGGCCGTCGGCGAACAAGAGACCATCGCCCTCACCGTGATGGCACTGCACGCAATCGGCGTACCCGCTGTCTCGCGTACAGGCGCACAAGCAGGAATTTTCACAGACAGCGTTCACACACGCTCACGTATTACCAAAATTACCGGTGGCGATTTGAATGCCCGACTCGATGAAGGCAAAGTTGTGGTCGTCGCTGGATTCCAAGGCGTCACTAACGATGGCGAAGTCACGACCCTAGGTCGGGGCGGCTCGGATCTTACTGCTATTGCTGTAGCTGCATCCATTAAGGCGGACCTCTGCCAAATTTTCACTGACGTCGACGGCGTCTACACTGCCGACCCACGAATCGTTCTTAGCGCAAAGAAAATGCCTGAGCTTTCTTATGAAGAAATGCTCGAGCTCGCTTCGAGCGGCTCCAAGGTCATGCAATCGCGCTCAGTTGAATTCGCTCAAAAATACAACGTACCCTTTGAAGTTCGCTCCTCATTTAACGACCAACCCGGAACCATCGTGAAAGCTATCACCAAAACACTTGAAGACGCTGCCATCGCAGGCGTCGCCCTCGACCGACTGCAAACTCGCGTCACCGTCAACGACCTACCCGACAACCCTCAAGCCATCGCCTCCGTCTTCGATGACCTCGGTGAAGCGGGACTCAGCGTGGACATGATTATTAAAAATTTAGGTAAGGAAGGTAAATCCAACCTCACCTTCTCCGTAACCACCGATCAATTTACTCGGGTTGAAAAAGTTATCGGACAGACCCTCAAGAAACTTGGCTCCGGCACCGTTCGCTCTGCGGGAGAAATTTCTAAGCTCTCTATCGTGGGCGTGGGAATGATTTCACACCCTGGCGTCGCTGGCACGCTCTTTAAGGCCCTCGCCTCGGTCGGCATCAACAGTGAGCTTATCACTACATCTGAGATTAAAATCTCTGTGGCGATTGACCCTGCTAAAGCCGATGCCGCCGTACGTGCCGTGCATACGGCCTTCGGCTTAGACAAGGCCTAAAGTTAGTCACTCGCCTCTTGCCCGTGGTGGATTACGTCACCACACTGCAGGCGATGTTTCGTTGCGTCCCGGCCACCCTCCTCGGGCTACTCATACTCTGCTATGCTCCTGCGATGGCACAGGAGTTTCCTGTGCCTGTTATTGGAAGCAACGCACCTGTTTCAAGCATCGAGCAACCCCCGCAGCGCACCTTAATTGAGCTAGCCGACGAATCACTTGCTGCCGGACTCTCATCGACCGCACTTAAATTTTATACCGAAGTTTATAATACCACTGGTCTGAATAATTCTGAAAAAGAACGTGCCGCACTGGGCATCGCGGCTGCACAGATTGAACGCGGACGCACCCGTGAAGCGAAGATAGCTTTAAACGGACTGTCGCTCTCACCCAGACAAGCCCTGATGAGTGGGATCGTCGCCTTAATGGAAGGTGACACGAGCCTCGCCCAAAGTTTCTCTGAAAAAATAGATGTCGAAAAATTGCCAGCCAATGAAGTTGCCTGGTCACATGTTCTTCGTGGCCTGATCGCCGAAAGCAAGGGCGACACCGCCTTAAGCAATACCTCTTTCTCCAACGCAATAAAATCAGCGGTCACCGAAGAACATAAGCAGCGTATCGAGATGCTTAATTATCGTGCAAGCATCATGGGCGGAAAAAGTGACGACTCCACCATCGCAACGCTTCGCGAACGTGCCGCTGGTGCTAAAGATTCACCACTTGCCTTCGCTGTTGCTCGCAACCTCGCACTTGCCCTTGCACGCCAAGATCGAAAGTCCGACGCCGTTAGCGCACTCAAATCAGTCGAGCCACTCAATGAGGTTCGACAAGGTGAGTCCGATCTTCTTTGCGGCTTAATTCTCGGCATTGAAACACCCGAAGGACGTAAACTATTACAGAATGCAGCTAAAAATCCTTCTAATACATCGCTGCGCTTAACCGCCATCCGTGCCCTCGTTGCCGCTGCGGCTGAAGCTAAGCCTAGCGAAAGTAAATCTGTCGCCAACGAAGTATATGACTTCTTTATGAAGCAGCGGGCAGGACAACTGAGCTACGAATGCCCACGCGACCCTGCCGTACTCGACGCCATTCACTTGGCTCGTGCCCAATTAATGCTCATCGCCGGCAATCGCGAAAAAGCTAAACAGGCGGCTAATGATTTAATTAAAGAAGTACCGGCCAGCCCCTTAGTACGCGAAGCCACGCGTACCCTCGCGATTGTGGCATGGAATGACGGCGCCTACCGACTCACTTCTTCTTATCTCGAGTCACTCGCAGAAGGAAAAACAGGAATTCCGCGCGATGTATTAAAAACGGTTTCAGCTGACTGTCTCTTTCTCGCAGGCGATTACGCCTTAGCCGAGAAAGCCTATGCAGCTATTCAGAATGAAACGCAAGGTGCTGACCTGGCTGCTTCGGCGTTCCATCAACGCGTCTTATCTTTATTACAAACTACCGATGATATTAAAGTTTGGTCACAGGCCGCAGGTGTCATCGAACAAGCACAGAACAACCCTAAAATCACTCCCACTCGCCTGTGGATCGCAACCTGGTGTCTGATTGAAGATATTCGCAAATCCGCACAACCCGAAGCCGCTAGCCAATTCTTACTTCGCTTAGATCTCATTATCAGCAAAACCACAACCGACTTCGCACTAAGGTTTGATTGGCAAAGAGCCTTACTCGCCTTGGCTATTCGCGATAATGTAAATGCGTCTAAACTAGCCGATGATATTACACGCCGTCTCGACGATTTACCTAACGATGCATCTGCTGAATTAAAATCCAGCGCCCCCGCTCTTCGCGGCCACATCGCCCTACTCAAAGCACGCACCGCCCTTGGAAATAATTCTGCCAGTGGTCTCAAGGACCTCGAAATGATCCGAAAGAATTTCAGTAAAACACCCGCCGCAGCCGCTTCACTTTTAGTTGAGGGACGTTACCTCGCAAGCGCTAGCCGACACGCCGAGGCCCAAGCACGATTCCTACAATTAGCCCGTGATTTCAAGAGCACCGAATCAACGATGAATGAATTTGCTGAACTCGGTCTCTATGAAGCCGCAGAAGAATCGGCTCAACAAGCGACAGCGGAAGGTGAAGGAAAACTCAAAGAGGCGGTCGAGATTCTCGAACAATTCGCTGAGAACTTCCCCAAGAGTCCACTAGTATTCCAATCTAACCTGCGCCGTGCTGAACTCCTTCGCACGATGGGCGACTTCAATCGCTCACTCCTAGTTCTCAATAACCTTATTCGCGAAAACCCTACCCACCCTTACCGATCCCAAGCTGAAATGGCACGAGCCGATTCACTTTTCGGTCTGGCAGAACTCCGACGCGATCGCACAGGACAAATTGATCGACAAAAAATCGCTATTGCTGCGGCTGCCTATGAAAGCGTCAGCATCGCATGGGCACGCGAACCCGATACGCTTGTCGAAGCCCAATATAAATTAGCCACTGCTTTGATTGAACGAGCTAAGGCTGAATCTAAAACCGATGCTCAATCAACGCGCAACGAGGCCCGCCTCATTCTCGTTAAGACCATTGCCAATATTCGCACTGCAGCCGCATCCGACTACTTTAATTTCGGCACCGCTGGACGCAACTGGGTGTCGCGCTCCATTCTGCTCCTTGGAAGCCTCTACGAGGAAGATGACGATGCCGCCGAGGCCATTGCAGTTTATCGCCTAATCCCTGAACTCAATCGCAACCTCGCCCCTCACGAAACTCGCCTACCTGGCCAAGCCGCCGCGGAAAGCAAACTTGCGACCCTCAACGCTTCCCTCAATAAAGCCTCATCACGATGAACCCCGCCTTCTCCTTCCCAGCTGATGCTGGACCGTTTGTTTGGATTCTACTCGGACTCTCCTTTCTTGCTTTAGTTTTCGTTATTGAGCGCAGCCTCTTTCTACACCGCGGCCTGGTTTTATCATCCGACTTCATTGAAGGCGTGCGCAATAATCTCCGTGCGGGTCGACCATTAGAAGCGCTGACAGCGTGTGAAGAGTCTCCAGGGCCAGTCCCTCGCGTTGTTAAAGCCGCACTCCTTCGCGTCTCAACAGGCAGTGCATCCATGCGTGCGGCTGCCACCGAAGCAGCGTTACTTGAGCTCCCAGTTCTGGAACGCAGACTTGGAACCATCGCCGCAATCGGTCGTGTTGCACCATTGATCGGTCTAACTGCGGCTGTCTTTTCGGGCTTCAATCTCGTGACTTCCTTAAGCGACGGCAGTATCTACGCCTCAGCTAAAAGCATCTTTCCACAAATCCAATCCGCCTTGGCGAATGCAGGTTTCTCACTCGTCATCGCAACAGGCTGCAGCCTCGCTCACCACTTTCTGATTGGACGCGTTCGCTCGATTGTCACTGAAATGGAAGTCGCCGCACACTCCGTAATCACATTCGTGGAGCACGAATTACCTGCGAATAAATAAACAAGTACATGCAGACACCACTTGGAGTTTTAGATAAGGTTCGGTCCGTTAATCGAAACGTCGACCCCATCCCCTTTATTCTCGTTTTAGTCTGCGCCGGACTGATTGCCACGCTCACTTCTCAATTCATTTACGCACCCGGAATGTATGTCGGCTTTAATGATGTCCATGCCGCGGCCACCACCCAAATTAAGACGCCCATCTCACATTCATCTGACATCGCAAAGACAGCAACGACGGTGACGCTCGTCTCCGCACGCGGCACAGGCATCTATGTTGTGGCGGGACGCGTGGTCGATCGCGAAGGGCTTCGCAATGAATTGCACAGACTCGCCCAGAAACCTGATGCCCTTAGCCGACCTGTATTAGTAAAAGCCGATGCGTTGCTCACCCTCCAAAGTTTTGTTACTGTCTGTGACCTTATCCGCTCTGAAGGATTTCCCGGCGTATTAATCGCCTCCGAGGAACACTGATAGACAGTTGGTTGTACTATTATTAATCTAAAATTTCCTCACTGTGTCCACTCCCCCCATCGAGCCGATTGACCCCGTGCATCTTCCAAAGCATGTCGGGATTATTATGGATGGTAATGGTCGTTGGGCAGCTGCACGCAATTTGCCGCGACTCGAAGGACATCGCCGTGGCGCAGAACGAATTTTTGATGTGGTCGACAGTTGTATCGATCAAGGAATTAAGAACCTAACCATTTTTGCTTTCTCCGTCGAAAACTGGAAACGTCCCGAAGAAGAAGTCACTGGCCTTTTCAAACTCGGCGAGTGGGTCCTTCGTATGAATCTTGCACGCGTCTTAAAACGGAAGGTGCGCTTGCAAGTAATCGGTGACCTCGAAGCGATGCCTGACTTCGTCAAGATACCGCTCAAAGAAGCAATTCAGGCTAGCGCCTCAAACGATGCACTGAACTTAGTCGTCGCACTCAATTACGGCTCCCGACAAGAGGTCACATTGGCAGCTCAACGCCTGGCACAAGATGTAGCCAGCGGTAAACTAAAGCCAGAGGACGTGAATTGGCAGAGCATCGAGTCTCGCCTTCAAACCAGCGGACTCCCCGACCCTGATCTCATCATTCGCACTTCAGGTGAGTCACGTTTAAGTAACTTTCTTCTCCTGCAGTCGGCCTACTCCGAAATTGTCATTGTCAAACCACACTGGCCCGATTTTACCAAAGAAGAATTTCAAGCCGCCCTTCTTGAATTCTCTAAACGCGAACGACGCTTTGGTATGACCCGTGAACAGATCCAACCCACACTCAAAGCATGATTGACCGTGCCTTTAGCACTATCGGACTCTGGGTAGTTGTCGGACTCATCATATGGGTCGGAGGTTTTTTCTCGTTAGCAGAGCAAGCAGCGTTCGGCCTTCTGAGTATTCTCGTGGTGATGGCTCAGTATGAATTTTATCAATTAGCAAAAAGCATTCCCGGCACACGTCCGCCATCTTACTCGGGCATCATCGCCGGATTCGCCCTGCTCTTCACCCTCTACTTCATCGGCAACGAGAGATTACGCGCCAACTATGCAACGACAGCCATAGCCACCGGCTTCGGTATTTATTTGTTATCATTATTACGTAAGCCGCACTCTACGCCTGAACTTTTACAAAAACTTCCAACACTTTTTGGCTTCCTCTACTTACCTTTAATGCTTTCGCCGCTGGTGGCAATTGCCCGCATGGAAGATGGCGTTTTACTTAATCGTCAACCTGTCGGTCTTTACTACGTCTTATGGGTAGTCATCGCGACAAAGTTTACAGATGTTGGCGGACTCATCATCGGCGTACCATTTGGAAAACATAAGATCGCACCGAACATCAGCCCTGCCAAAAGTTGGGAAGGTGTCATCGGTGGCTTAATTATTTCGGCCGTAGCTTCCGCTGCTTTCGCTTGGTTCTGCAATCATTCACTCGGACTTCATTTCATGGTGCCCTACAAGGCGGCCATACTCTCCCTACCGATTGCTGCTCTCAGCGTACCCTCCGATCTGATTGAGTCCGTATTCAAGCGTCAGGCATCCGTTAAAGATTCAGGGCACACCATCCCTGGCATCGGCGGGGCTTTAGATTTAATCGATAGCTTAGTTCTAACGGCTCCTGCCGCATTAATTCTGCTCTCGTGTTACCTCGATTGGGCCAAGTTTGCGGGATGAGCCAATCCAAGCCTGTCTTACACATCCTAACGGGCCCGACCGCAGTAGGTAAAACAGAAGCGGCACTGAGTTGGGCTGAAAAGAATAATGCCGAAATCCTTTCGTGCGACTCCGTCTGCGTCTATCGCGGGATGGATATCGGTGCAGCTAAGCCCACAACCCAACAACAGCAACGCGTCCGCCATCACGGCATCAATCTCGTAGAACCTACCGCACGCTACTCTGTTACGCAGTACATCACTTATGCGCAAGATACGGTTCGCGGCATTCAATCACGGAACAAAAATATTTTAATCACCGGCGGTAGCGGTTTTTACCTCGCAGCTTTTTTCGGACCGGTGAGTGATGATTTAATGGTGAACGACGCTACGATTAATGAGGTACGTCAATTACAAGAACAAGGCCTCGACGCCCTGCTACGTAGACTTCAGGAAATCGAACAGCGCCCCCTTCCTGAATGGCTCGATCAAAAAAATCCTATCCGTGTTGCCAAAGCTCTGGAGCGCCGACTTTCCAGCGAGCAAAGTCTCGATGAAATACGTGAAGAATTTCTTTTGAAGAAATCTCCGTTCGAAGGCTTCACTGTTAAAACCGATTTACTAGAACGCCCCGACGAGGAATTGCGTACGCGTATTTCCCAACGCACCCACGCGATGCTTAAAGAAGGACTGATCGAGGAAGCTGAAAAATTGTTATCACTTAATCTCGACCCGGAATTACCATCCGCACGTGCCGTGGGTTATCGTGCAACAATGGATTGGCTGGCCGACGGCAAGAAGGTGGCCCTCGATGGCCTTGCTGAACGGATTAACTTGGACACCTGGGCTTTGGTCAGAAAGCAGCGTAAATGGTTCAAACGGCTCGGGCTTTCCTGATTCGTCAAAAGAGCCTAATTTTAGGCTGGGCTAACGCTTTATTTGTAAAATTTGCGTAAATTGACCTTAAAATGGTCTCTAACCGAGCCTCCATCCTTGCCCTTAATGAAGAAAAGGGCAGAAATGGCGTCTCACCCTTAAACCCTACAAATATGCCCCTCAAAGTCGGCCTCCCTCTCCCTGAGATCACCCTCAAACAAAAGACCGAAACTGGTCTGAGTGACGTCAGCCTTCGCCGCAATGTCGGTAAAGGTAAGACCGTCATCTTGTTTGTCCCTCTCGCCTTCACTGGCACCTGCACCGACGAACTTTGCAAAGTTTCTGGCTTACTCGATGAGTACAAGAAGCTTGGC
The DNA here is from genome assembly GCA_947378845.1 of Opitutia bacterium. Taxonomy (GTDB): domain Bacteria; phylum Verrucomicrobiota; class Verrucomicrobiia; order Opitutales; family UBA953; genus UBA953. The sequence goes on from CANCLQ010000021.1 coordinate 15,516, forward strand.
GCCGATGTCATCGCTATCTCAGTTGATAGTCCTTTCGCTCAAGAAGCATGGGCTAAACAATCAAACATCTCTGTCACCTTAGTATCCGACTTCAACCGCGTGGCCGTTAAAGCCTTCAAAGTTAAGGACACCAAGGCCATCCCTGAAAAGACCGGTCTTCTCAATGTTGCTAAACGCTCCGTGTTCGTCGCCGACAAGAATGGCCTCGTGATTCACTCCGAAGTGAAGCGCGACCCATCCACGATGCCGAATTTCGCGAAGATCAAGAAGGCCGTCGAAGCCTAAGCTTCCGATCTAGCTCCCCTCAACGACCGCCTTTTGGCGGTCGTTTTGTTTTAGATTAAAAATAGACCAATTGCTGACCTTTGGGCCCTGCATGGAAGCGGAATTACCCAGGGCATTAAGTAATCCTTCTGAATCGATAAAATTAGGGCGGTCGGGCTTGCTCCACCCGCCCACTCTGCTTTTTGCTGATGGTCACACGCTTTAACAACTATGGCCACCTCCGACCCCTTCAAAGCCCTTCGTCCTTTCACTGCTGGCGGTAAATCTGGCTCCATTTATTCCCTCCCAGCACTCGAGCAGGCAGGCCTCGGAAAAATCTCTCGTCTCCCTGTTTCCATCCGCCTCGTCCTCGAATCCGTTCTACGTAATTGCGATGGCGTTGCGGTTACCGAAAACGACGTTCGTGCATTGGCAAAATGGAATGCCGCTAAGCCCGTCGACACCGAAATCCCATTCGTTGTCGCACGTATTGTTTTACAAGATTTCACCGGCGTACCGCTTCTCGTCGACCTCGCTGCAATGCGCGAAGCAGTTGCACGTCTTGGAAAAGATAGTTCGGTCATCGAACCACTGGTACCTGTCGACCTCGTTGTTGACCACTCCGTGCAAGTGGATCGTGCGGGCACCGCTAATTCGTTCCTCGAAAATTTACGCGAAGAATTCAGCCGTAACACTGAGCGTTACGAATTCCTCAAATGGGGCATGCAAGCCTTCAAGACTTTTGGCGTGGTTCCTCCAGCCATCGGTATTGTTCACCAAGTAAACTTGGAATACCTTGCTAAACTCGTCTTCGAGAAGAACGGCGTTTTCTATCCTGACACACTGGTCGGCACCGACTCACACACGACCATGATTAACGGCATTGGCGTCGTAGGCTGGGGCGTAGGAGGCATCGAAGCCGAAGCGGGCATGTTGGGTCAACCCGTCTACTTCCAAACGCCTGAAGTCATTGGCGTTAATCTTAAAGGCAGCCTGCGTGAAGGCGTCACCGCGACCGACCTCACCTTGCGCCTTACTGAAATCTTACGCAAAGCTAAGGTCGTCGGTAAATTCGTTGAATTCTACGGCGAAGGCACCGAAGCCCTCTCACTCGCCGACCGTGCAACGATTGCCAACATGGCCCCAGAATACGGCGCCACGATGGGCTTCTTCCCTGTCGACGATAAGTCGCTCGATTACCTACGCCAAACCGGTCGCGACGAATCACACGTCGCACTCGTTCGCGAATATTACAAAGCACAAGGTCTCTTCGGCATTCCGAAAGCCGGCAGCATCGACTACACGCAAAATATCGAACTCGATATCAGCACCGTCGTGCCGTGCGTCTCAGGTCCTAAGCGTCCACAAGACCGTGTCGATCTTCCCAAAATCAAAGAGAGCTTCAACACGCTCTTTACAACGCCTAAGGATAAAAATGGATTCGGAAAAAATGAATCCGACCGATCCGCATCAGCACCCATCGGTGCAACTAATCGTAAACTGAATCACGCATCGGTAGTTATTGCTGCGATCACTTCATGCACTAACACGTCTAATCCATCTGTGATGGTCGCTGCCGGTTTGGTCGCCAAGAAGGCCGTAGAAAAAGGCCTCAAAGTTAACCCAACCGTTAAATGTTCACTCGCCCCTGGATCTCGCGTGGTGACGGATTACCTCAACGAGGTTAAACTCACTTCTTACCTCGACCAACTCGGGTTCAATCTCGTCGGCTACGGTTGCACAACCTGTATCGGCAACTCGGGCCCGCTCGATGCCGACATCGAAAATGCAATCAAGCAAGGCGACCTCGTGACTGCTTCTGTTCTCTCTGGTAATCGTAATTTCGAAGCGCGTGTTCATGGTGCGGTTAAATCCAACTATCTGATGTCGCCTCCACTCGTAGTGGCTTTCGCTTTAGCGGGAAGAGTCGATATCGACCTCGACAACGAAGCACTCGGCCAAGGCGCTGATGGTAAACCTATTTTCCTAAAAGATATCTGGCCCACCCAAGCTGAGATTTCCGATTACGTTGCACGCGGACTTAAACCATCGATGTTCAAGTCGAAATACGCTCCAGACTCGCTCGCCAATGCCACCGCCGAGTGGAAAGGCGTACAAGGCGGCTCAGGCGCCCGTTTCAGCTGGAAGGAATCGTCCACCTACATTCAAGAGCCCCCATTCTTTAAGGGCTTCTCGATGACGCCTCCACCGGCTCCAAAGCTCAGCCAGCTCCGTCCGTTGGCCATCCTGGGCGATTCAGTAACGACCGACCACATTTCTCCCGCAGGATCATTCAAAGAAGAAACTCCTGCTGGTAAATTCCTTCTCGCTGCCGGCGTAGCGAAAAAAGATTTTAACTCTTACGGCTCACGTCGCGGCAATGACCGCATCATGACTCGTGGAACCTTTGCGAATACTCAGGTCAAAAATCTGATGGCCGAAGGTAAAGAAGGTGGCTTCACCAAGCTGCAACCTGAAGGTAAAATCGAAACCATCTTCGATGCGTGCGAATCTTACAAACAACGTGGCACTGGACTCATCGTTTTCGGTGGCGTCGACTACGGCATGGGCTCGTCGCGCGATTGGGCTGCCAAAGGCACCGCCCTTCTCGGCGTCAAAGCGGTCGTCGCTCAATCGTTCGAACGCATTCACCGCTCCAACCTCATCGGCATGGGCGTACTGCCTCTGGAATTTATCGACGGCAAGAACGCTGCTTCATTCAATCTTAACGGCACAGAAACCTTCGACCTCGAAGGACTGACCGACCCGGTTAAGCCGCGCCAAGCAGTCACGCTCGTCGTGCACCGCTCCAACGGAACCATAGATCGCATTCCTCTCGTAGCTCGAATTGATACAGCCATCGAAGGCGAATACTACCGTCACGGCGGCATTCTTCCCTACGTTCTGCGTCAAATCCTCAAGTAATACGCCTTGGGGCTAACCATTGCGACTTGCCCCCAACGAGCGGGCAAGTATTCGTCTGCATATGGAAATCGGCGTTATCAACGGACCTAATCTCGATCGACTCGGCAAACGCGAGCCGGAGGTCTATGGTACCCAAACACTTTCCGACCTCGAAAAGAAGATCGCTGCTCACGCCAAAAAAGCCGGTGCGAAGACCCGCTTCTTCCAATCCAACCACGAAGGTAAGATCATCGATACCATTGCAAAGTGGGCGGATGACGGTGTGAAATTCCTGGTTATCAATCCAGGTGGTCACACCCACGTGAGCGTGGCGTTGCGTGATAGCATTGCCGGCAGCGGCCTCACCGCCGTCGAAGTTCATATTTCAAATATTTATAAGCGTGAAGAGTTCCGCCATAAATCCGTGACCGCCTCCGCTTGTGTGGGCGTCATCACTGGACTCGGCTTTGAGGGCTACTTGCTCGCCGTCGATTACCTCGTGGCGAACGGCAAGACGGCCGCTAAGTCGAAGAAGAAAAAGTAAATTACGCGCTGACGGTAAACCTACGCAGGTCGCACGTCGATCGGACCGGCCTACCCTCAACTAAGTGGTCGGCCATCTCTTGCGCCAAAGTGGGAGCCCAAACGGTACCTCGCGGACCCATGCCATTAAAGAGATGAAGCCACTTATGCTCCGGGTGCGTACCAATGAACGGATGGTTGTCGCTGGTACAGGGCCTCACGCCTGCAACGTGATCCGTCACCTCAACACTCACCTCACACTTAAAATATTCCTTAAATCTTTTTTGGAATTTCTCATTCTGCACCTGAGTCGGGATTTCATTGAGGCCCGTCCATTCCCAATTCGTACCCGCGCGCCAGCGACCCTGACCCAGTGGCAAAGCCCAGCCTTGTCGATTGAGCACAACTGATGAATCAGGTGCATTAGAATTAAAGCTAATCGCCTCACCTTTTGCCGGCTGCCATGGGAGGTATGTAAATGGCCCACTCAGTGCGGAACGATAGCCATCACAGAAAATAATACCGCGTGCAGATACGTCGTGCCATTGCACACCATCATCTGTCACCAGCGCATCTGCATAATTAAATTCTTCAGCACGAAGTAACTGTGCCGCTTTCAATTGTTCGGCCGACTCCTGTAATAATTTCGGTAAATCGACCCACGCACCATGCATCATCGCTCCACCAAATTCATCGGACCAATCCAGAGAAATTTTGCCTGCACCTTCGGTGATCTTCTCGATAAATGGAGCACAGGTATCACACTCTGCACGTTTCAATCCGCGAGTACGTTGTTCTGCATCAACAAACATTCGGTAAACGTGCGTCGGGCGGAAAACGTTGAGCTTACTTAATTCTTTTTCGGCAGTCTTAAATAATTCAGGATACTCGGGTGTTAAAGTGAAACGCTGCCCAGTGAGCGGCGTCATCAAACCCGCAGCTACTTTAGACGCCGAGTTCTTCCAGTTATTATCAACGACCAAGACTCTTTGGTTTCGCTGCTGCAAGGACCTTGCCAGCAAGGTGCCAGCTAAACCTTGGCCAATGATAATAAAGTCTACCTGCATATCGCAGGAAAGGAGTGCTAAGCCGAAAGGTCAAACCCGGCAGTCAATAATTCGGTCAGCCTTCAACTTCGGCCTTCACACGCTTTTTAACCTTACGCTCTTCCGACCAGATGTACGCGCCAGTCGAAAGCTCCACCAATGTGAGCCTTAAGTAACAACCCTTGATCCGTATTTTGTTACCCGAGCCCTGGACCTCATAAATTCGACCTCGTAACAATAAGTCAGGTTTCACATTAGGCTCCGAGAGAGAGTCCCACTGCACCACTCGACCCGACTTAAACAAATAGACGGTTGCCCGTGCCAACAATGTCTCTGTGTCGATATCCAACCTGGTTCCATTGGTGACCGCACCTAACTGGACCTTTGCGGGTGGTTCTAAATTAAGTGCTGGGCTTCCCGACATCGACTGCACGATGGCCGCAGCTGCATCGACAAAGTCGTCGGTTGTTAGGGTTTCAGGCGACGCAACTACCGGGTGGCGACTTTGCAAGCCATCGACGCAACCCAACAACAAAAGAGAAACTAAAACCCCGAACAATCTATGCACTGTCGTCGCGAGATTTAGCGATCAATCAAGCGAAGGCGGCATTCCACTGCGCTAGTCTCTAAAGCCATCGCCGTATAAGTCTGCATCGCACCTGGTTGAAATGGCAAATTGGTCCAGCCTTCTTGTTTCTCTACCACGGCGCCATCGGCATTCAGAAACTCACAGGCAACCTTAACGGTTTGGCTGATGTAAGATACATTGCGTAAGTCGAACTGAACTTGGGTAAAGCCATTGGCGGTCTTCGATTTTCGTGCAGCCGTTACTTCAATCTTACGTGAAATACGACTATCGTTGATCTCAGACTTGATTGAACCATCTGGCTGAGTCGTAAAGAAATTCACTGCGTCGGCTGGTGTTGCCGCCCGCTCCACCTTGTCGCCAAGCTTGATTAATGTGGTACAACCAACGAACAAGGCCGCCATTAGAACGAGTGCTGTTTTTTTCATAAGTAAAATAGGGTACGTCAGTATTCTCGACCGAGTGAAGATTACTTACAAGCAGAACCCACTCTAAACCTGAGCCCAAAATGTAAAATTATACTCTGTAATTATAACAGAATTCCTCAAACGCCTTATGCCTCAAAGCAAGGACCCAAACCTTAATTCAAATTGGGCCATCAAACTACCCTGCGGGTATGACATATTCTTATCGGTCCGCGTGCGCCCCCACCACGATGAATAACAATGCACAAACTTAGCTTCGGGTGAAAGTACGCCCCCCACCGCCAGGAGCGACCTGGGGCACTTCCAATAAACAATTGGGTTAGAAAAATCAGGGCCCATAATTTCGAATCCGTGTTCTGTTTGTAATTTCAGTAAATCAGTCATCAGTTCCGGACCAATCTCCCCCCAGGTAATTTTCTCTGGCGGAAAAGAATCCGCTACTGCCAGCGCTAAATCAATGAGATTACCACGACCCGGAGTGGGATTGTAGATTAAATTATTATTAATGATAACCTCGTTGCTGCCATCATTCTCCCAATCTTCGGTATTCAATGGCAGTCGCTCAGTAACAATCGCGGGACGGACAAATACACCTGGACCGACGAGAGCAATGACATCGGTATCCGCATACAGCCCACCCAACTCATTGAGTAACTTATAGCGAAATAAATCAGAGAATGAAGCATAGGACCCTGCTTTGTTTTTAAACACGCGGACTTCCGATAAAATCACGCGAGCGTCACGCAGAATAACTCCACGCGGTGCATTCGTTATCTCACCGTAGGTCCAAAGATTAACTTGATAACCCTGGAGCACGAAACTTGAAATGCAAAGGCGCTCCAACTTACTCAGCTCACCATAAGCCCAAAACATGTTAACGGATGGATCAGGGGTGATCATCTGAGTTCCGTTAATAAGAATGAATTAACGATTATTTCCAACTTAAACTTATGCCTTCATCCCCAAGAACCACGAGCCTACATAAAGCCAAAGGGGCGTGATTATAGGACATAACGCCATCGTAAACACTGAGCAACGAAGGGCGATTGGTACGTCGCCCTTGTACATTTCAACGATGAGAAAACTGAAGATACCTGCAGGCATAGCCGCCTGCACAAGCATGACTTTCCTTAACTCCGGATCATGCACAACGAACGCTGCAACCAAGAGAAGTGAAACTGGAATTAAAATCCAGCGAGCGAGAATAATTCCCACTGTCACCCTTCCCTCCGCAAAGAATCGGTACCCTTTAATTGTTTCGTAAAAATAGATACCTGTAAGGATCGTCCCAACTGGGATAGCACATTCACCCACCCAGTGTAGGACTTGGGCGAGAAATGTTACGGGGCTAGTATCACCCCATCCTGCAAAATTAATCGCGAGGCCGATCGCCAGCGCCAGCGTCATTGGCTGCGCAAGGTTCTTTAATCCCTTCCAACCTTTTTTACCCGATAAATAAGTGACTCCAAACGTCCAAACCGCGGCCTCCACTCCAACATTATGGACCAGTAATACACCGACCACATCGCGATCAAATAGCGCAGCCGTGATGGGGATGCCCAGGTAACCGAAATTATTAATTCCTAATGAATACGCCAAGGTACGTTTCGCAACGCCCTCTTCGTAGCCGACCCACTTCGCAACCCACTGACCAATTAAAATCCCGCACACAATCATCAAGAAACCCGTACCCAAATACAATGCCGCCTGTGAACTCGAACTTAGAAGTTTATTATTACAAATTCTTGAGAAGATGAGTGCCGGAAAGAAAACCCAAATGACTAAACGCATCAGAGGTAAGCGAGACGCCGGCCCCACCCAACCGCGGTTTGCCATGAACCAACCAACCGCCACCAACAAGCCCACCTTTACGAGCGCTTGAGCAAATTCAATGGTGATGACATTCATGCGTGAGTAAGCCCACCCGACTCCACCCCACTTTTAAAGCGTAAAATTAGGATTAAACACACTCCGTGGGTCGCTTGACTTCCGAAGCTTTTCAGCGACAGTTAAGGAGTTCCTTCTCAGTCGACCCCGATAATGTCGACGAAACTATTTTCGGGGGTGTTCCGGATTCGATTCCAACCAAGATATCATGACGGCATGCAGAGGATGTCAGTTCCCTCTTAAATCCAACTGGCAGCATTAACTGCTAAAAACACAATCACGTTCGAGAACGACAACGCTCTCGCACTCGCTGCTTAATTACAGCGACGGACCCTAGGGCCTGACCTGTATCCCTAGATCAGTTCGGTTAACGCAGGCGATCCCCTCCTCTCGTCTCTATCTCCGGGGTAAGTGAGAATGAGAAT
>CANCLQ010000022.1 GCA_947378845.1 Opitutia bacterium
AACGCTTCGAGGCGATGTGTGATTTAATCGCAGCGGCGGTGTGGCGTTGAATCACGCTGTGGCTTTGAGTGGTGAGCCAGATTTTTAGTAAGCCGGTGAAGAAGAAAAAGGTTTCAAGCGCGACGATTTCGGGGACGAGTTCGGAGCGAATAATTTTATTTTTATGTGCTTCAGTGTAGAGGACGGTGACTTCACCGAGAAACTCTTGTCCGCTTTTCATGAGATCGTTGCGCACCTCAGTAAACTCGCCGACGTATTCACACTTCCAGAGCATGACTTCGTAGGTGCTACGCGCTTCGGGTTCGGACTGTAAGCGGTGCAGGGCATTAAGGAGTCCGCTTTCTAATCGTTGAAGGGCATCGCCCGTGCTTGAGGAATTGAGTTTGAGTAAGCGACCGGTCTGGGCGCGCACGGCCTGAAAGAGGTCGGACTTATTCTTAAAGTGCCAATAAACCGCACCGCGCGTGACATGGGCAGCTTTGGCGACCTCCTCAAGCGAGGTATTGCTGACTCCGCTGCGATTAAAAACGGTCCGGGCGCACCCGATGATTCGGTGACGAGTTTGTTCCGCCTCTGCTTTGGTCTTGCGAGCCATGGGGTCGTGTTTAGATTTACATACATGACTGTATGTAAATACCGAGTTGTCCAGAGTCTTCTCTGTCTGTCGCTGCTCACTGGCCTTTCGGCCTGCAAGCCGGCTGAGGTGCCCGCGATGCCACCCGTTACGGTATCGTTGCTAACCGCCGTGGTTGCACCTGTGCCTCAAGAGGTCGACGTGACTGCCCAAATTGAAGGAACGCGCGAAGTAGAAATTCGTGCCCGCGTTACGGGAATCTTACTCAAGCAATCCTATCAAGAAGGAGAACGCGTGAAGGCGGGCGATCGCCTTTTCAAAATTGATCCTGCGACTTATGAAATCGCACTCTCACTAGCAAAGGCTCAGTTGGCCCAAGAGCAGGCACGTTTTGAACAAGCGGAAGCGGAGGCGAATCGCCAAGCCGCATTGTTAGCGCAAAAAGCGGCGAGTGCTAAGGAAGCGGCTGATAGTTTAGCTTTGGCTCAAGCCGCGCGTGCCGCCCGCGATGTGGCCGCTGCCAAGGTGCGCAGCGCTGAATTAGATTTATCCTACTGTGATGTCATCTCGCCTATAGAAGGCTATGCGGGTCGCCAGCAACATTCCGAGGGCTCATTGGTGAGTCCAGGTGCAGATGGTTTATTAACCACCGTGGTGCAACGCGATCAAGTGTGGGTGCGCTTCGGAATTTCTGAGCAAGAGTTTAAGCGACTCTTTGCAGGCGAAGCCGCGCAGGCCTTTGCAGCCAGAGTGCAGATCTTGATGCCCGATAACACTATTTATCCAGTAGCAGGGAAAGTGAACTTTGTCTCGGCGCAGGTGGATGCTCGTCTCGGCACTATCCAAATGCGGGCAGAGTTTCCGAATGATAAAAATTTATTATTACCGGGCCAATACATCCATGTGCATTTGCTCGGTCAGTCGATTGAGGGAGCTGTCACGGTACCCGCTTCCTGTTTGATGCAATCGCCCAAGGGTCGCTTTGTCTACGTTCTGAACGCTGAAAATAAGGCTCAAATTAATCCTGTCGAAGTCGGCGAAGTGCTGGGACCTAAGGCCATTCTTAGCTCAGGTCTTAAGTCGGGCGATCGCGTGGTGATTGATAATTTACAAAAAGTTCGTCCCGGAGCGGTTCTGATTCCGCGTGGTGAATCCTCTCCCGCCAAATAAGTACCAATGAACTGGGATTTTTTTATTCGTCGCCCGATTTTCGGTACGGTCGTCTCGATGGTCATCGTGATGGCCGGTATTATGGCGTTTCGCGTCTTGCCCGTTTCCCAGTACCCACAGATCACACCTCCCACGGCGAAAATCACTGTTACTTATCCAGGTGCTTCGGCGGAAACATTGATGCGTACGGTGGCAGCACCGATTGAAGACCAGATTAACGGTTCGGACAATTTACTCTATTTTTCGTCGACCTCATCATCGAATGGTCTGCTCACCATCACGGTTACCTATGAGCCAGGAACGGATCCTGATCAGTGCGTAATCGATTTAACTAATCGAGTGCGCATCGCCGAATTGCGTTTGCCCGAAGAGGCCCGTCGCCTGGGTGTGACGGTGCGCAAGCAGTCGAACGATATTTTGATGGCGATCTCTGTGACCTCGAAAGATGGCAGTCGCGATTCAGTTTTCCTAAGTAACTATTCCTCCGTAAATATTGTAGAAGAAATTAAACGGATTCCTGGCGTGGGTGACTCGGGTATTTTTGGCGCGCGCGACTACGCAATGCGCGTGTGGTTGCAGCCAGATAAGATGGCCCGCTTAGGTGTCACGCCTACCGATGTAAATTTAGCGATACGTGCTGCGAATAATCAGTACGCTGCGGGTCGATTGGGTCAGGAGCCTTCGTCCGAAGGGCAAGCACTCGTTGCGCCAATTATCACGCCCGCTCGCTTAGCGACACCCGAGCAGTTTTCTAATATTATTATTAAGTCAGGCGGACCATCTGGGACGTTGAGATTAGGTGATATCGCGCGAGTGGAGTTGGGCGCTCAAAGCTACGAACAACAAGCCACTCTCGATGGCCAGACGGCTGTCGGTGTCCGTGTCTTTTTAGCACCCGGTGCCAATGCCTTGGACGTGGGCGACGCCATCAAGGCGCGACTCAAGGAACTTTCGAAGCGCTTTCCCACAGGTGTAGAATACGAAATTCCTTTCGATACTACACGATTCGTTAATGCCTCAATCAGTGAAGTGGAGCGTACGCTTTTCGAAGCCGGAATTCTTGTCGTCTTGGTCTTATTCCTCTTTTTGGGGAGCTGGCGTGCAACATTGATTCCTTTAATCGCGGTCCCCGTTTCCTTAGTCGGAACGTTTGCGGGCCTTTGGTTATTTGGTTTTGGAATTAACACCCTGACACTCTTTGCGATGGTCATTGCGATCGGCATCGTGGTGGACGATGCGATTGTGATTTTAGAAAATATCGAACGCTTGATGGAAGACGAAGGGAAGACGCCGTTCGAAGCAGCTCTGGCCTCAGTGCATGAAGTGGGCGGTGCGATTGTCGCAATTGTTCTCGTTCTGGTTTCAGTTTTCTTACCTGTTGCATTCTTAGGCGGTATTGCGGGCGCATTGTATCGTCAGTTCGCCGTTACCGTTTCTGTTGCGGTTATTATTTCAGGATTCGTTGCACTGACTCTCACGCCTGCGCTTTGTACGATGATTTTAACGCCCCGCGTGCATGGCAAACCAGGGGGTTTACTCTTTTGGTTTGAACGCGGATTCAATGCAGTAGCCGGTTGGCACGATCGCACGGTGCGTTGGCTCTTGGCACATCCGTTTAAGGCAGGCTTCTTGTTCTTAGGTATTATTCTTTTGAACCTGGCTTTGCTTTGGAAAATTCCGCGCAGCTTTTTGCCGGCCGAGGACCAAGGTTACGTGGTGGCGATGGTCTCATTGCCCGATGGCGCCAGTGTGACGCGCACGCGCGAATACATGGCGAAAGTAGTACCTGATTTATTGGTGATACCTAAAGAAAAGCCTGCACTGTTTCACGCATTTGCCATTAGCGGCTTCGACTTAATTGGTGGTGGTGAAAAGACCAACGCGGGCACGATTTTCTTACCACTAAAGGATTGGTCGCAAAGAACTCTGACGGCGGAGGAATTAACAAAACAATTTATGGGTGCGGCGGCGAAATATTCGGATGGTATGTGTATCGTGGTTAATCCGCCTCCGATTCGAGGCATTGGAAGTGCCGGTGGTTTCGAATTCTATTTACAGGCTCGCGAAGATGATAGCGTCGCTCGTCTCGGCGAAGTTACCGATAGTCTGTTGGCTGAATTGCGAAAGCGACCCGAGTTAACTGGAATTAATTCCTTCTTCCGTACCAATGTGCCGCAATACGCGACCGAGGTCGACGAAGTGAGAGCGGCTGCGCTCGGCATTACATTGCCCGAAATTTACGAAGCGCTGCAGGCGACGATTGGTTCAGTGTACGTGAATGATTTTAACAAGTCGGGTCGTACGTACCGCGTGATTATGCAATCAGAGCCTGACGCTCGCATGTCGCCCGATGATGTGAGCCACGTGCACGTGCGCGCGAAGGATGGCACGATGATTCCGCTTTCTACCTTAATTAAAATTCGTCCGTCTTCCGGCGCGGAACAGATTGATCGCTATAAGGGATTCATGGCCTCACGCGTGATTGGGTCGGCGGCACCAGGAATCAGTTCGAGCGCGGCATTAAAGGTCGTGGAAGACGTAGCCGAAGCCACGCTGCCTGAGGGCTATCAGTTGGATTGGACGGCGCAGGCATTCCAAGAAAAGCGCACAGCGACATCAGCGGTCCCCGCATTCGCGATGGCCATGTTAATGGTGTTCTTGATTCTCGCAGCCCTCTACGAAAAATGGTCATTACCTATCGGGGTTATTTTAACGGTGCCGTTCGCGTTGTTGGGCGCTTTAATTGCGATCTACATTCGTGGTACGTCGAACGATATTTATTTCCAAATTGGTTTAATCACGCTGATTGGTTTGGCGGCGAAGAACGCGATTCTGATTGTTGAGTTCGCCGTGAAGGCGCGCGACGCTGGTATGTCGGCTGCCGAAGCAGCGGCACAGGCAGCTAAACTTCGCTTCCGTCCATTAGTGATGACATCGATGGCGTTCGTGTTGGGCGTGGTGCCTCTCGTGATTGCCGTGGGTGCTGGGGCAGGGGCTCGACGTTCAATGGGAACGGGGGTATTCGGCGGCATGTTGCTCGATACCTTTGTCGCTACATTATTTATTCCTCTCTTCTTTAAAATTCTCACCGGCGATCGAAAGGAGCCACGCGCATGAAACATTTAAAACCTCTTACTATTATTTCGACCGTCCTTTTGACGGCTTGCACAGTTGGACCTGATTATGAGCGTCCTGATGTTGCACTGGCGGCCAAATATCCCGAGGCGCAGGCTTCAGTCACTGCGATTTCCGCTCAATGGTGGAAGGGATTTGGTGATGCACAGCTGGATCAGTATATTGAAAAGGCATTGACCGCTAATTCTGATTTAAAAGTCGCCGTCGCACGCGTCGAAGAGGCTTCGGCAGGCTTGGACGATGTCGCAGGTGCACAACTTCCGCAGATTGATGCGACGGGTGGTTATAGTAAAAGTAAAGTCAGCGCAGGTGGTTATAATAATTTAACTGATGGCCGAAACCGCACCGTTTATCGTGCTGGTTTAGCGACTTCATTCGAACTCGATTTCTGGGGCAAACTGCGCCGAGCCACTGAAGGTGCAAAGGCGCAACTACTCGGGGCACAAGAAGCACAGATGCAAGTCGAACTCGCCGTGACTTCTTCGGTTGTACGTGCGTATGCGACGCTGCGTTCTGCTGATATTCAAGCGCGTGCCACTGAAGAAGTGCGCGCCGTGCGCGAAGAAGAACGTCGTGTAATTGAGGAGCGTTTCAAGGTTGGTTCAGCGGGTCCAAATGAGCGTGCGGTTGCTGAAATTAATTTAGCAGCAGCGATTGCAGCACAATCAGATGCGGCTCGTGCACGTGCACAGGCCCAGCATTTACTAGGTTTTTTAATTGGTCAGCCTGACATTGTAATTGCGAATGAAGCGCGCACACCTTGGCAATTGCCGCCTGTTCCTGCCGCAGGTTTGCCATCCGATCTCTTGCGCCGCCGTCCAGATATCATCGTCGCGGAACAGGCTCTGGTCGCAGCCAATGCGAGAATTGGTTATGCGAAGGCTTCCTATTTCCCAACCTTTTCGTTGACCGGAAATCTGGGCAGTGAGAGTCGATCCTTCTCTAATTTATTCTCGAGCTCTTCAGGAACGAGCTCGTTGGGCGTGGATCTAAAAGTTCCATTACTTGATTATGGACGAACGGCGGCACGTGTAGAGGGTGCGGTTGCGGTGCAACACCAGGCTGCAGCTACTTACGAGAAGACTGTCTTGAATGCATTCCGTGAAGTGCGTGACGCACTTGTCGATGTCCGCGAAACGATACAAGCCGCGGAGGCAGCGGTGCGACGTGAAGAATCTTCGCGCGAAGCATTTCGTGTGGCCGAAGCTAAGCAAGGGCAGGGACAGATTGGGCCGTTGGACTTCCTTTTATCGCGGAGATTATTGGCCGAATCGCAGGCTGCCGTCGCCAAGGTGCGCTACGATCGCGTGATGGCACAGGTGGATTTGATCAAGGCGTTGGGTGGGGCAAGGGTTGAGGTCGCTGCTGCGAAGGAGTGAGGTTGAGTCGCCGAAACAGGTTCACTTTTGGAGGCTAAGTGTTTTGAGTGAATTCATGTCGGCACCCTCACTCTGGAAGGAAATCGTTAGCGCAGGTAGCGCCGACTTATTTTTAGTCGCCGCTACAATTATTTTTTTCTGCGCGGTGGTGCATGCATTATGTACGTCAACGATTGCGCATCACGTGAAGCACCGCGGTCCGATGATGCATTTGTTGGGTGAAGTCGAAGCCGTGTTTGGAATTTGGGCTTTAATACTAATTACCACTTTCTTGCTTTGGCCAGGGAGGGGCTGGACGTCGGCTGCTCACTATTTAATTACCGGAAATTATAATTTCAGCACAGAGGCCGCGCCGACTAACAAATTTTTAGAACCGATTTTTGTTTTTGTAGTGATGGTCATGGCGTCGACAAAACCTGTATTATTGGCGGCCAAAAAATTACTTGGAACAGTGGCTGATTGGTTGGGCGGCTCGACGCTGGCCCATTGGTGGGTGATTTTAACCTTAGCTCCGCTCTTGGGGTCTCTGATCACGGAGCCAGCCGCGATGACCATCGCTGCACTGTTACTTTCGTCCCAATTTTACAGCCTTAAACCATCAAATCGGTTAAAATATGCGACGCTCGCTTTGTTGTTTGTTAATGTATCTGTCGGCGGCGCTTTAACACATTTCGCTGCGCCCCCCGTGGTCATGGTGGCGAGTAAGTGGGGTTGGGGATTGCGCGAGGTATTTAATCAATTCGGTTGGGCGGCGTTGGCCACGATTGTAGTTTCTAATACGGGTTACTTTTTATTCTTTCGTAAAGAACTCACGAGTTTGGGATTAATCGGAAAGACAACAGACGAAGGAAGTGTTTCGGTGTGGATCACGTTGTTGCATTTTATTTTTATAGCGTGGACCGTGTGGGCGCTGTCTGAGCATCAGACGATATCAATGTTGGTCGGTCTGCTGCTTTTTGTGTTGTTGGTGAAATTTACTTCGCGATGGCAATCTCCTCTGCAATGGCGCGGACCATTGATGGTTGGAATATTTTTGGCAGGTTTGGTGGTGTTGGGCGGATTACAGTCGTGGTGGATCTCGCCACTGATGGTTCGATTAGATTCCTCGACGCTCTTGTTGGCCTCGACGGTTTTGACGTCGTTTAATGACAATGCTGCGGTGACCTATTTAGCATCACAGGTACCAGCGTTGATGCAGTCCGGGGTGGTGGCCGACGGATTGCGTCACGCGGTGATGGCCGGAGCGCTGGCGGGCGGCGGCTTAACAGTGATAGCTAATGCCCCGAACCCTGCTGGGCAGTCGATCTTAGCGAAGCACTTTGAGGGTGGGGTTTCGGCCTCACAATTAGCCCTTTGGGCGTTGTTCCCTACGCTGGTGGCGGTGGTTTGCTTCGTGCTGATTTAGGTGCGTTGGGACTACTTTTTGACTGTTCAATTGCGGGGGTAGGGGGTAGGTTTCGTTTTCCCCAATTTAACACTCCTATGCGCCCTAATAAACGTCGCGGTTTCACCCTTATCGAGCTCCTGACCGTCATTGCCATTATCGGCATTTTGGCAGGTGTCTTGTTTCCGGCCATTGGCTCCGTAAAAAAGAAGTCAAAAATTGCCACCTCTCAGACCACTTTTTCGCAGTGGTGCTCGGCAGTGAGCCGTTACAAGTCCGTCTACGGTTTTTATCCTAACATCGCGAACGAAGCGGGCTCAGCATACGATACCAAGAAAGATTCACCCTTCCAATTGGATCTAACGAACACGGGAACGCGTTTTGTCCAATGTCTCTCAGGGAAGTACCCAAGTGGAAAAATTTTAGAATCATCCAAGCGCGTAATCTTTAATCGTAACGCTGAAGAATTCTGTGCCTTTGCGAAAGATGATTTTGATGCGTACGATGATAAGGTCGATGCCTCTGGCCGCTTGGTCGATAAATTTGGTAACTATAAGATCCGCGTAATTTTTGATACGGATAATACGGGCAGCATTAAAAGTGTGAGCACGTTACCGGTGCTGCCTGAAGAGTTAAAGAACTCGAGCGATGTTAGCGGTATCGATGGCACAGTGGGTATTCCTGCCCGTGTGATTATCTTTACCACCAAGAATGAAGACCCAGGTTCGATTACGAATGACCTGACTAAGGACGACGTGGCGGACATTGTTTCGATTCAGTGATTCATAAAACGGTCATGAGCCACGTTCGTCGTGGTTTTACGCTCATCGAGCTACTGGTGGTGATTACCGTCATCCTCCTGATTTCTGGTATGTTCCTGGGCTTAACTCAGAATAGTAATAGCGGTGGGTTGGTGGGCGGACAGCGCATGCTTGCTTCGAGTTTAAAGTCGCTCCGCGCGATGGCGCTTTTGAATCAAGGTGTGACCACGCAGCAGGGTTCGACCACTTACAATGCACGTTACCGACTGCTGATTTTAAATGACCCAAGTGATCCGGTGAATCATTTACGACAGTACGTCATTGCGGTGGGTGGAATTGATTCACGGACAATCACCGACGGTTCTGATCCGTCGTCGATTAAGAATACGGATTTGCGTTACAAGTGGTTAGCTCCAGTTCCTGCTAGCACTTTACCTAACGGTGTTTATTTCATTCCGCCCACTAGTGATACTACAACCGTAAGCGATCCTGAGGACAAAGTTGCGGATAGTTGGCCGGGAAATAAGAAGTACAGTCAAATTCCGAAGATTGCTGATACGACTTTTCAGGCCTCCACATTCGACACCGGTAGTTCGATGACATTCCTGCCGAAGAACCAGCCCGACAATCTCGGGTCGGACGGCAAAAAGTGGTATTATGTAGAGCTCCAACCTTCGGGGGCTTCCAATCACCCTGGTAAGGTTATGATGATTTTAGCGAGCGGTGTGCTTGTGCCGGGACCGTCAGCGAGTACCGCCACATTTCAGCCACAAAGTGCGAACCAATTTTCGGGCATTGTCTTGCGACCCAATGGCGATGTTGCGCTCACCAACAATGCCGATGACCTTAATTAAAAATGAACATTTCTTCCAAAGCACATTCTAAAAAAGGCTTCTCCTTAGTGGAGGTGACTCTCGCCATCGGTATCGTGGGCATGGCGATTCTCTCATTGGTTGGTATCTTGGGTTCTACGTTCCAGCAGGTAGATGAAATTATGTTAACTAATCGTGCGGTTTCAGGTGTGACGCGTTTGGTCGGCGCCTTAGATAATCCTAAATCAATCCTCTGGCTTAATTCCACCGGTACTAATTTAAATTATTTAACGGTCGAGAAGAAGTCCGTCTTGGATTCTCCAACTGCAGGTTCGAGTTCTAATTTTGATATCGCTTATCGTATTGTAAATTCGAGCGGATGGACGGCCGGTAATACTGCTAACTCAACTTCTAACGGAGTATGGCTCTTTGTTTATGAACGGAAGATGGTGGGCCTCGATAAAGAGATCACTGGAACCACTTATAATATTAGCTCTAACCCATCTATCATGGAGGTCGCAGCTTGTGATGGTGACGACCTCAATGTGTTCATGGCGAGCCAGCGAAATATCGTGGGCGTGCCGATGCGCGTCCGAATTTCGGTTTCCAAGTTACTCGTAGGTCAGCCTTATTCAATTAACTCAAGTACACTTGAACCAGATACGACGAACAAGTGGCCGGATACTGGTTTAGGGAAACTTAACACTGATCCTAATCTCTATCCGCTCGCGTACTTGCCGCTAGTGGTGGAATTTTTTCCGCATGATTACGCCAAGCCTGAGGACTTTAAGAAGAGTCAGCAGACGCCTATTCTGGTGCAAAATATTGTGATTAGCCGATGACATCGAAGGCCCAATCATCTTTGCGTAAAGGCTTCACACTCATCGAGGTGATGGTCTCTACCGCTATCATGATAGTAATCGTATTAGCGGTCGTCACGATTGCGTCTGACACTTTCAAGGCTTACGACAAAGCGGTCGCTGATTTAACTTCACAATCAGAAGCTCGCGGCGTGCTCGATGCATTGGAGAACGATTTTCAAACTGCAGTCATTCGTCCTGATGGTAAATGCTGGATGGAAGTCATTATTCCGGGTTCAACTAAGGCTCCATCAGGAACAAGTAAGTTTGGTGATATCGATAAGTCTGATCAGCCGATAATTTTATTATTTTCATCTCCATCGGATCGCCCACGGTACTCGGCCGATACATCGCCAGTTGCGCTTAAAGGTGATACTTGTGCAGTTGCCTATCGATTTGGTCAGGCCTCGCCCTTTGCTTCACCCGGAGAGCGCATTTCACAAGTCTACGGTGTTTACCGCACGATCATTGATTCTGAAAATACATTTAAAGAAGCTATTCCTGTAATTCTTCGCGGCTTCCCAGTAACTACTACTAAAGATATCGGGCCTTGGGAATATTGGAACGGCAATAATGGCACACAGTCTTACAATGATTATTCTAGTTCACCTCAAAAGAAGGTGACGAATGGAACGCTTTTAGATTTTAATTTAAATACCAAGAAGCCTTGTTGGACCCTAGATTCATCCAATTTGATTGGAGCCAATGTGGTTTCGATGAACCTAATATTTTGGTGCTCATCAACGCTTCCTGATACCGTGCTAACAGGCACGGGAATCGCTGATCCGCTTAAGCGAACGGCACAGACTCTCCGGCCTTTAGTTCCGGTTGGAATTGATAATAATCGAAACAGCGCGGCAGTTATAGACACGCTCTTTTCTAAGTCAGTCATACAGTATGCCTCAACGGGGGTGACTCCGTCTGAGCAATTCACTAGTCGCCTGCGTATTTTTAAGGACCGAATCTATCCCGACGATAAGAGTAATATAGAGACGCAAAAGCTGGTGGCTAACTCTTCGTCGTCGCAGGCTACGATTTTAAAATCCTATTTACCTTATACCTTAAAAGCAGTGGAAGTTTCGATTACGGTTTTAACACCTGAGGGGTCGAAGGAATTGCGTTCTTACCAGGACATGTTCTCTGCGGGCCAAAATAACACTGGCGTTTCCTTGAAGGACTCTGCCGAGTTTAAGCGTATCGTTACGCAGTACGGTAAGAACTTCACGCGCTACATTCGCTTACTCGGTAATGGTGGTTGAGCGTTCTTTCGTACCAACAAAAAGGGCGTCCATCTGGACGCCCTTTTTGTTTTATAAGATTAATGATTATTCGCTGAAGACGCCCATTTTGCGGAACTTGGCGTAGCGTTCGGCGACGAGTTTATCAGGCTTCAACTTGCTGAGTTCTTTCAGGGTTTCGCGCAGTGTCTTGCGGATATTGGATCCGGTTGCGGCAGGGTTTTCTTGCGCACCACCAAGAGGTTCTTTCACGACGCCATCAACCACGCCGAGCTTAATAAGATTAGGTGCATCGAGACGAAGGGCTTCCGCCGCCTTAGGTGCGTGGGCACGATCCTTAAAGAGAATCGCCGCACAACCTTCTGGAGAAATCACCGAGTAGTAAGCATTCTCGAGAATGAACACGCGATTGGATACAGCGATACCGAGCGCACCACCCGAACCGCCTTCACCGATAACGAAAGTGATAATAGGTACGCCGAACTGACTCATCTCACGGAGGTTGACCGCGATGGCTTCAGCCACGTGACGCTCCTCGGAGCCGATGCCAGGGAAAGCACCCGGGGTGTCGACCAACGTGATAATCGGCAGCTTAAAGGTGTGGGCCATCTTCATCAAGCGAAGGGCCTTGCGGTAGCCTTCAGGATTAGGGCAGCCGAAATTGCGACGAAGGTTTTCCTTGGTGTCTCGACCTTTCTGCTGACCGATGACCATAACGGGCTGACCTTCAAAAAAGGCGGTGCCGCCGACGGTTGATTCGTCGTCCATGAAGAGACGATCGCCGTGGAGCTCTTGGAAGTCGTCAAAGAGCATGCCGATGTAATCCAGAGAGTAGGGACGACGAGGGTGGCGGGCGAGTTGGACGCGCTGCCAAGGGGTCAGGTTGCCGTAAACCTCGCGACGGGTCTGGGCGAGTTTCGCCTCAAGCGAATTAGCCTCCTTGGTGGCGTCGACGCCAGCGGACTCCGAAGATGCGCGCAATGCAGCGATCTTGTCCTCCAATTCTCGGATGGGCTTTTCGAACTCTAATGTGAAGCGCGGCTTCGTGACAGACATGCCTCTTAATAGGCTACAGTATCGGTTGAGGGCAAATGCAATACAGTCCGCTTACCTTAAAAGAAGGGCGGTTTTGACCACTTTTTAGGATAATTCAGAAGATTTTTTAATTATCACTTCCGAGGGAAGGCTTTGAGGATGTGGTTTGCGTGAAACACATTTTCGATTAGATTATAAGTTCGCACTTCTTATGTACCCTGTCGATCAACGCAAAAACTGGTATTCGGGTCAGGGGCGTTGGTCAGATGTGCCAGCAGAGCAGTGGAATGACTGGATCTGGCAGTTGCGTAATCGCATTACGACTTTGGCCCAGCTGGAAGAGTTGATGACGCTTACGCCTGATGAAAAAGCGGGCTGCCTCTTTGCCGCGCACAAACTCGCCTTAGCCATCACGCCATATTTCTTTAATCTCATTGATACGAAGGACCCGCATTGCCCAATTCGCAAACAGGTCATTCCTAATATCAATGAATCGGTCGTTGCGGCTGGCGAATCGGGTGACCCCGTAGGCGAAGAGGGCACAATGCCCGTTCCTGGAATCGTCCACCGCTACCCAGATCGCGTTCTATTCTTAGTCACCGATCGTTGTGCTTCATATTGCCGTTACTGCACGCGCAGCCGGATGGTTTCAAATGCGCAGGCTTATGATTTTCATCCTGAATTAGAGCAGGGGATTAAGTATATTGAAGCTCACCCTGAGATTCGTGATGTGCTGATTTCGGGCGGCGATCCGTTGTTATTATCAGACGCCAAAATCGATGCGCTCTTCGGTCGATTACGCGCCATTCCGCATGTTGAATTCATTCGCATGGGTTCGCGTATCCCTGTGTTCCTGCCGCAACGTATCACGCCCGCGCTGGCCGAAATCTTCCGCAAGCATGGCCCAATTTGGATGAGCATTCATACTAATCATCCAAAAGAAATTACCCAAGAGCTAGCCGCCGCCTGTGAGCGTTTATCTTTTGCCGGCGTGCCACTGGGCAATCAATCCGTGCTCTTGAGCGGTATTAACGATGACCCCGAAGTTATGAAATCGCTCGTGCACCGTTTATTAATGATGCGCGTCCGTCCTTATTATTTATATGCCTGCGATTTAATCGAAGGCTCAACGCACTTCCGTGCGCCGATTCAAAAGGGTATCGAAATTATTAAAGCACTGCGCGGCCACACCACCGGTTACGGCGTGCCACAATTAGTCATCGATGGTCCAGGCGGCGGCGGAAAGATTCCTGTTAATCCTGAATACGTCCAATCAATCCATGATGGCATCGTTGAACTGAGGAACTTCGAAGACCGCCCTTATATTTATCCATCGGGAGTGCGCTTGCCCGACCCCGCGCCGCGTCTGCTCGATTAATCGTCCAAAGGTTTAAGGGTACCTAGAGGAAAGTCTGAGGTACCCTTAAAGTGGTGGGCCCGTAGGGATTCGAACCCCAAACGTCTGATCCGTAGTCAGAAATGATATCCATTTCACCACGAGCCCATTTGAAGGTTCAAAAGAACGAAGACCCTACTCTTAGGCAAGGAATTTCTCCCTTTTTACTTCTTAACTCGATGCAAGGCGACCGTGCCAAACAACAGACTTTCGTGTCGAACCTCAGTAAAACCAGCCTTTTTCAGCTCTTCGGATAATGCACACGCGTTCGGAAAATCAGCGATACTCGTACCTAAATATTTGTAAGCGCCGAAATCTCCCGTGAGCACGCCCGCTAATATTGGTAAGAGTAGACGGACGTGCAAAAAGTGTAGCGGACGAAACCAAAGTTGCGGCTGAGAAAATTCTAGAATCAAAACGGTGCCGCCACTGCGTGTGATACGTGCGAGTTCACTGAGGCCTTGGGCACGGTTTTCAAAATTACGAACACCGTAGGCAATCGTGACAACTTCGCAGCTGCCAGTGGCGATCGGGAGTTGCATGCAGTCGCCCACTTTGAATTCGATGCCAACGTTTTCATGTTGAGCGCGACGACGTCCGATCTCGAGCATGGGCTCGCAGAAATCGTAGCCGGTGATTTCAGTTTCGGGTGGAAGTGCGCGGCGAAGAGTAAAGGCGACGTCGCCACTGCCCGTGGCAAGGTCGGCCACGGCACGTGGTTTAAGTGCAACTACGGCCTCGACGAGTCGATTCCGCCAAAGCACGCAAAGCCCCAAGCTAAGCACGCGGTTGGCAAAATCATACCGCGAGGCGATGCCCGAAAACATTTGTTTAACTGCGCTGCCAAGTGCCATGCCTCAAAGTCCTCGTACCCAGCGGGGAGGTCAAGTCCTCGCCTCAATCTTTAAAGAAACACTCCACCACCTAACAAAACATGGTCGCGATATAGGGCCACAACCTGTCCCGCCGCTAAGCCGCGTTGTGTTTCCTTGAAGACTAACTCTGCAGTGCCATCGGCCTGCGGTGTGAAATGTGCCCAAGTGCTGTCGTCACGGTAGCGCACACGCACTTCAATGTCTTGTTCGGTTGTAACAGGCTTATTAATCCAACTGAAATCATGAGCGAGGGCTCGATCCGTGTAGAGACCAGGTGTGCCAGGTTTATCAAAGGCCACATGCAGTGTATTTGTCGCGAAATCTTTTTTAATCACGACGAAATATTCGTTATCGGTGTTCGAAGGGAGTCCGATACCTTTGCGTTGACCGATGGTGTAACGATGGAGTCCGCGGTGACGGCCAATTTCTTTGCCGTCGGCTCGCACAATCGGGCCGTCTTTATCGGGAATGTGACGCTCGAGAAAATCTTGAACGGGAACTTGGCCGAGGAAACAGATGCCCTGGCTGTCCTTGCGTGAAGCATTGGGAAGCTTCGCATCTTCAGCGATTTTACGCACTTCTGGTTTAGTCAGTTCACCAACAGGGAAGAGGGCCTTTGCGAGTTGATCTTGGCGCAATAGAGCAAGGAAGTAGGACTGATCTTTGTTTTCGTCGATGCCTTCGAGTAGATCAAACGTGCCGTCCGCGTTCGCACGTCGGCGAGCATAGTGTCCGGTCGCGATAAAATCATAACCTTGCTTGAGGGCGCGACGTTGGAAGACGCCAAACTTCATTTCGCGATTACAAATGATATCCGGATTAGGCGTGATACCGCGTTGGTAGCCATCGACTAAATATTGTACGACGGTTTCACGGTAGTCTTTAACCAGGTCGATAATCTCGAAGGGGATTTTTAGGTGTTGGGCGACCGCTTGGGCGTTGCGGACGTCGTCCTCCCATGGGCATTCACCAGGGAAGGGAAGGCCTTCTTCGTTCATCCAGGTACGGAAATACGCAGCATGCACCTCGTGCCCCTCAGCCTGAAGGCGCAACGCCGCCACAGCGCTGTCGACGCCGCCCGAAAGAGCTACCAGGATTTTAGCCATGCTTGAATGGGAGGTTAGAGGCGAACGGGGCGGTCGGGCGAGAATGGAAACCACCAAAAAGCTTGGAAAGTCAGGGGTGTGAATGCTGCCCCGTTTAAGTCCCTTGCCACGATTGCGTCAGGTGTTTTTGCTGGGGTTATGCGCCTCGCCCTCGCTTATCTTTTACTCGGCCTTAGCCCGTTGTTTGCACAGTCCAACCTCGCCGCTGGGATGCAGCAGGACATTGCCGATCTTAAAATCGAGGTCGATAAATTGAAGATGGAGAATTCTGATTTGCGTGAAGCCATTGCAAAACAGAAGGCATCCGCTGCTCCCGCGAGTTCCTCTAGCGAAATCGCTAGCCGTCAACGCAGCGATATTTTAAACGAAGTGGATCGTCGTCTGAAACAACACACGGCCGACGTGAATGCAGCCTTGGCCGAATTAACCCGCCAAGTGAATGCGAGCTTAGCAAAGGCTCCTGCTAAAAATAATAATCAAGCCGCCACTGCAGCGCCTGCAGCCGCCGCTGCACCTGCCGCAGAAGATAATTTACCGGCCGACATGCCACGCACGGGCGTGACTTACAAGGTGAAGCAAGGTGAGACGGTGACACGTATCGCACGCCAACTGAACTCAAAGACGGAATGGATTCTGAAGGCGAATAAGCTTACCAACGCGGCAGCGTTAAAGGCCGACGCCGAAATTTTCGTACCCCAGGCCGAAACCCCTGCTCAATAATTACTTTTCATGGCAACTCCTCCCAAAAAAAATCTCGGTCGCGGTCTCGGCTCATTAATCGGTGGCGGTATCAATAAGCCTGCTGCAGAAACGCCCGCACCCTCTGCTGCGGCTAATGTCGTAGCTGGCCTGAGTTTATTGGAGATTCCTCTTGGTCAGATTGTTCCTAATCCTCGTCAGCCTCGACGTGAATTCGATGAAGCTGCGATTAAAGAACTGGCTGAGTCTATTCGCTCCGAAGGCCTCATGCAGCCAGTCGTGGTGCGTAAAATTAAAGATGGTTATGAATTGATTGCCGGTGAGCGTCGCTTCCGTGCCTTCAAGCACCTCGGACAAAAGACCATCACGGCCCGTATCCTTGAAGCGAGTGATCACTCAAGTGCGGTTTTGGCCCTCATCGAAAATTTACAGCGTGCCGACCTCAATCCTGTAGACGAAGCTTTGGGTGTCGCATCCTTGATGCGTGATTTCTCTCTCACTCAAGAATCGGTAGCAGATCGTCTCGGCAAGCCACGTGCAACAATCGCGAACTTAGTTCGTCTTCTGCAATTGGATCGCGAAATCCTCGGTTACTTATCCAAAGGACAAATCTCAGCGGGTCATGCTAAGGTTATCCTCGGCATTGAAAATGCCGCGCATCGCGTGCAGGCCGTTCGTAAAGTCGTCGAGCTCGGTTTATCCGTTCGTGCAACCGAAGCGTTGGTTAAGTCATTTGCTTCCGATAAGAAGAAAGAACGTAAACGCACTGAGAAGACTGTCGTGGAAGATGTGCAGAAGCGCTTAGGATCTCACTTGGCTGCGCGTGTTACCGTAACCCGCAAGGGCAAGAACGGCACCATCACCATTGCCTATGAAGGTGATGATGATCTGGCCCGCCTGCTGGAGAAATTTGGCATTCGCCTCTAACTAAAAAAGAACCCGCCTACTGGCGGGTTCTTTTTTGGTTATAAGATTTATTATTAGTGGCGGAAGTGGCGCATGCCCGTGAAGACCATGGCCATGCCACGTGCATCAGCGGCAGCAATGACTTCGGCGTCCTTCACCGAACCTCCGGGCTGAATCGCACAGGTCGCACCGGCTTCTGCGGCTGCAATTAAACCATCAGGGAAGGGGAAGAAGGCATCGGAACAAACCGCTGAACCAACGAGAGGCAATTTCGCTTCGCCTGCTTTCCAAACGGCAATGCGTGAGGAATCGACGCGCGACATCTGGCCAGCGCCCACACCGAGCGTGCGTTCCTTGCCCGCGTAAACGATGGCGTTGGATTTAACGTGACGGCAAACGCGCCAGCCGAAGAGCATCGCAGTGAGTTCATCGGCAGTGGGTTGACGCTTGGTCACAACTTTGAAGTCGCGAGTGTTCACGGGCTTTTGATCGCGGTCTTGCACGAGCACGCCACCGATGACTGCACGCACTTCACGCAATGTGTCGGAACGCAGTCCAACTTTGGCTTTCATTAAACGAAGATTCTTTTTCTTTCCAAAGATAGCGAGGGCAGCGGGACTGAATTCAGGGGCGATGATGACTTCTGAGAAAATCTCAGCAATCGCTTCAGCGAGATCCTGATCAATGGTGCGGTTGACGACGATGATGCCGCCGAAGGGTGCTTGGCGGTCGGTTTCAAAGGCTTTGTGCCAGGCCTCAAGTAAGGTGTCAGCCGATGCCACACCGCACGGATTGGTGTGCTTTAAGATGGCGAGGGTGGGGCGCTCAAATTCACCAATCAGATAAGTCGCCGCCGTAATATCTAAAATATTGTTATAGCTGAGTTCTTTGCCTTGGAGTTGCTCGAAGGCCTCGTGGAAGGTACCGTACAATGCGGCCTGTTGGTGAGGGTTTTCCCCGTAACGAAGGCGTTGGGCGAGATGTAGGGTCGTGGTGAAGCGCGAAGGTAAGCCGAGTACGTTACCGAGTCCGGGTTGAGCTTGGGATTCGAGATAGTTAGCAATCGCGGCATCGTAAGCAGCGGTGCGTTGAAAAACTTTCAGGGCGAGCTCGCGGCGGAGTTCCGTGAGCGCTTCTGGATTATCCATGGCAGCGAGCACGCGCTCATAATCTGCGGGGTCGGTGACTACGGAAACGGACGCGTGATTTTTGGAAGCACTGCGCAGCATCGAAGGACCGCCAATATCAATATTCTCAATCGCGTCTTCAAACGAGCAGCCAGGTTTAGCGACTGTGGATTCAAATGGATAAAGATTTACGACCACGAGATCGATGAGATCGATACCATGCTTCTTTGCTTCACCGAGGTGTTCTTCGGAATCGCGACGGCAGAGCAGGCCGCCGTGTACTTTGGGGTGCAAAGTTTTGACGCGGCCTTCCATGATTTCAGGAAATCCAGTGTGCTCGCTGACGTCGGTCACGGGCAGTCCCGCGTCGCGCAACATCTTCGATGTGCCACCCGTCGAAAGTAATTTATAACCGTGTTTTTTAACGAGGGCCTGAGCGAAGGGCAGGAGGCCGGTTTTGTCGCTTACAGAGAGAAGTGCGATTGGCATAAAAGAGGGTTTCTGGGTAGGCGGAGGCGCCACTTTGGTCAAGGAAAGGTCATCCACAGCCCGTCCGCTCTACCCTTGACCCTTTCGAGCATTTCCCCTCCTTTTACGGGCAAATGTCGACAGCTCTTTTGTTCTCAGGTCAAGGTGCGCAGGTCGTAGGCATGGGTAAGTCCCTCTACGATGGCTCCCCAATCGCACGCGACCTCTATGACCGTGCTAATAAGGTCCTTCCCTTTGACCTCCAGCAGGTTTGCTTCACGGGTCCGGCCGAGGTTCTCACTGAAACCCGCGTGTGCCAGCCCGCACTCTATGTGCAGGGTTATGCGATCGCCCAAATCTTGCGTGAACGTGGAAAGCTTAACGACCTCAAGGCATGCCTAGGACTTTCCTTGGGCGAGCTGACTGCATATGCGGTCGCAGGAGTTTGGGATTTTGAAACGGGATTAAAAATCGTCGCCGAGCGCGGTCGTCTTATGCAGCTCGCCTGCGATCAAACGAAGGGCGGTATGGCCGCAGTCATCGGTGGCACGCGCGAAGATATTTTTAAACTCTGTGCAGCGTTCGATATCGATGCCGCGAATTTTAATTGCCCCGGCCAAGTCGTGATCTCCGGTGAGTCTGAAAAGGTTGCACAAGCTGTTGCGCGTGCGAAAGAGTTCGGCCCATTTAAACTTGTTAAGCCATTAGTCGTCGCCGGCGCCTACCACAGCCGATTGATGGAACAAGCACGTGCAGCTTTTGAAAAATTCTTACAAGGCGTCGAATTCAAACGTCCTCAAGTCACCGTCTACTCTAATACCACCGGCAGCACGCTTTCGGAGCCGGCTGATTTACGTGCGGCACTCGTTAAGCAGGTCGTGTCATCTGTACTCTGGGAAGATGACTGTAAGGCCGCGGCCGATTCAGGCATCACACAATTCTATGAATGCGGTCCAGGTGGCGTCTTGGCGGGCATGATGAAGCGTACGGCTCCACAGGCTCCGATCACTTCGATGCACGAGTTTGCGGACATTCCTGCTTAATCATTGATTAACCGAGGCTAACGCTGGACAAGTCTCCGACTCACCGTCCTATTACATTTTAACGCTCTCACTTTTCGCTCTTCCGTGTCACTTAACCACATCCGTAATTTCTGCATCATTGCCCACGTTGACCACGGCAAGACGACGCTCTCCGACCGTTTATTAGAGCACACGAAGACCATCGAGAAACGTCAGATGAAAGAGCAGTTGCTCGACGGCATGGATCTCGAGCGCGAGAAGGGGATCACGATTAAGTGTCACCCAGTGACGATGAATTTCACGGCCCCCGATGGTCAGCAGTACATTTTAAATCTTATCGATACTCCTGGGCACGTTGACTTCGCCTACGAAGTTTCGCGCTCCCTCGCTGCCTGTGAAGGCGCGGTCTTATTGATCGATGCCTCGCAAGGCGTCGAAGCTCAGACAGTGGCGAATGCGACTTTGGCCATGCAACAGGGCCTCGAAATCGTGCCGGTCATTAATAAAGTCGATCTCCCGAGCGCCCGCCCCGAAGAGGCCCGCCGCCAGGTCGAAGATATTTTAACTATTCCTGCTCAAGACGCCGTCCTCGCTTCTGGAAAATCGGGCATTGGTATCGACGATATTTTTGCTGCGATTATCAAACGCGTGCCGCCGCCCCGCTGGGCCGATTACCCACAGCATCGCGCATTGGTTTTCGATTCCATTTTCGACTCTTATAAAGGCGTTATCAGTTACGTGCGCGTTTTCTCGGGTACCTTTAAGGTCGGACAAACCATCGAGCTGATGTCCAACGGTGTGCGTTCGGTGATTAAAGAAGTCGGCGTCTTCTCCCCGAAGATGAAGCCACAGGCCGAGCTTGGACCTGGCTCGGTGGGTTATATCGTTATTAATATTCGCGAAGTCGCGGATGCAAAAGTCGGTGATACGATTACCTTAGCGTCGGATCCCGCAAAGGAGCCCGTTCCTGGATTTAAGGAGGTTCGTCCGATGGTCTTCAGTGGTATTTATCCATTGGACACTGCTGATTACGAGAAGCTCAAAACCTCCTTGGCTAAATTAGCGATTAACGACGCCTCACTCACTTACACGGCCGAGAGTTCTACCGCACTGGGCTTTGGATTCCGTTGCGGATTCTTAGGTCTCTTGCACATGGAAATTGTTCAAGAGCGTCTGCGCCGTGAATACGATTTAGATATTCTCTCAACCTATCCTTCGGTAGTTTATAAAGTTTTCACAACCGATGGCGTGGAGCACATCATGGATAATCCAGTGATGATGCCCGATCCATCGGCGATTGAGCACATCGAAGAGCCGACGATTCGTGCGCACATCCACATTCCTGGAACATCTATCGGCGACATGCTCGCCTTGATTCAAGAGAAGCGCGGTATTTGCGAAAAGACTGAAACCATCGATGCCGATCGCGTCGTGTTGGTCTGTCTCTTGCCGCTCAATGAAATCTTGGTCGACTTTAATGATCGCCTGAAATCCATCACGCGCGGTTATGGTTCGATGGATTATGAATTGGGCGAATACGTTACTTCCGATCTGGTAAAAATGGATATCCGTGTGAACGAAGAGCCGGTCGACGCTTTCTCATCTATTGTGCACGCCTCTAAGGCTGAAGGCCGCGGACGTGCCCTTTGCGAAAAACTTAAAGAACTCCTTCCTCGCCAGCTCTTCAAAGTCGCCATCCAAGCCGCCATCGGCTCGAAGGTGATTGCCCGTGAAACCATCGGTTCCGTCGGTAAAGATGTGACCGCTAAGTGTTACGGTGGTGATATTTCCCGTAAGCGTAAGCTTTTGGATAAGCAAAAAGAGGGTAAAAAACGCATGAAGCAAATCGGTAAGGTCGATATCCCTCAGGAAGCATTTATTAAGATTCTTAAGAACGAAGGTTAATCGGGGTAGGGTGATTTCTAATCTTCCCTGTTGGCCTGACTCGCCTTAATTGTCTGCTCACTCCCACCGCATGCTGCACTTATTCTCCCAGAAGCACGCCCTCAAAAAAGCGGCTAAGAATGTGTTGCAGGGCGCAGA
>CANCLQ010000023.1 GCA_947378845.1 Opitutia bacterium
CACGAGGAGTACTTGGTCAAAAGTGAGAGTGTCCCCTTCGTTCTTACCAGGGTACTGGTTAACGATGAGGATGTCGCCTTGCTTGACGGTGAACTGGCGACCGGATGTGATAAATGTGGCCTTCATGGCTGTCGGAAGGTCGGAGCAAACGGAGTGAGGGGTGGTTGGCAAGGGGGAATTTAAAGAATTAACCGGGTAACGGCTGCCAAGTGGCATGTGTCGGGAATCGGGCAACACGAAGGGGCTGAAATGGGCTATTATAGAGGGGTATTTATGGTTGGGCTTAATTCGGGCTTCCCTGGGGGGCTGGGTGGGTCAAGTTTTACGGCGTGTCCTCCCCGAGAAATCCCAATGAAGGCCTAAGCGCTGACGAAGCCCTCTCCCAAGAACTTACACGCAACTTGGCGTTGGGTCCTCGGGTCCACCACACCGCCTTCGTTCACGAGCGTGCGGTTGTGATCGGCAATGTTGTGGTCGCTGCACAGGCGAGCGTTTGGCCATGTGCGGTTTTACGTGGCGACGTTGCCCCGATTTCGATTGGCGAAGGTACGAATATCCAAGACGGCGCCGTCGTTCACGTCGCCGACAATTTACCCACAATCATCGGTGCGAAGGTTACGGTCGGTCATCTGGCGATGATTCACGCGTGTACAATTGGCGACGAATGCTTGATTGGCATGCACGCAACTGTGCTTGATGGAGCGGTCGTCGGCGCGCGCAGTATTATCGGCGCAGGTGCATTAGTAACTAAAGGCACTATCATTCCGCCGGGCTCGATGGTGCTGGGTTCGCCTGCGAAAATTGTGCGAGCGCTCACCGCTGAGGAGCAGGCGTCTTTACCAGGATGGGCGGACAAATATATTAAAGTCGCTGATCATCACCGACGATTCGAGTGAGTATTGTCGCTTCCATGGACAGTGAAGAAGTGCGTTCAGCTGAACAGTGGAAGGCTGAACGTTCGGCTCACGAAATGCGGGCCGATACTTTGGTGGAAGCGCGACGTCGTCGTGCGGCGCGCGGAGAGCGCGATCCGGTCGAAGATTTTTTATATACATATTATCCCTTTCGTTACAGCGCCTTGCGTCGATGGACGCCTGGGTCGTGTGTGGCACTGCGCGATGCGGAAGAATTACTGAGCGACGCCCGCTTTTCTCGTGGTGCCGATGGCTATGTGCGTGTGGTTGAGCCGACGGAAGCAGATCTCCGAAGGTTAAAATTTACACATGATCTCTGTGTGGCTGTGGCTAATCGCCCAGCGTTCTTGGGCTGCTTCGGTCTGCACGAGTGGGCGATGGTTTATCAAGATGCTGAACAACGTCGTCACGCGCAGTGGCCGTTGCGTTTGGGTGCCGAGGGTACGGATGCGGTTGTGCGCTCTATGCCGATACGCTGCAGTCACTATGATGCATTTAGATTTTTCACACCGACTGCTCGTCCGCTGAATAAGCAGACTCCTGATTTAGCGGGGCGTTTGCAGAACGAACAACCTGGCTGCATTCACGTGACCATGGATTTATATAAGTGGACAATGAAATCGATGCCATGGGTGCCTTCGGATTTAGCTGCGGATGCTTTGGCATTGGCGCATGAGGCGCGCTCAATCGATATGCGGGCGAGCCCGTACGATTTTTCTGCGGTGGGTTTGGTGCCGATCTGCATCGAGACGCCCGAAGGGAAATCACAGTACGAGACGGAGCAACGTCGCTTAGCGAAAATGGCGGAGCCAATCCGAGCGCGTTTAATTTCAGCGCTCGCGCGAGTGCTGAAAGTTGCGAAGCCTTAGTTGGTCGACTCGACGAACGGGCCTGACTCATTCCAGCCGATTCTTACCTTCGAAAGGTACCAAGACTTTCCTTTGTCGTTGTTGCCTTGGAAGAAGAGGTAGCTCTGGCCATCGCTGTCGCGGAAGATTCCTGGGTGTCCGGATTCGCTGTAATTCCAAGTGCCCGGTGCACCGCGTGCCAATAAGGGTTCGTTGGACAAGCGTTTCCAGTTGATACCATCATCGCTGCTGGCAACCCCGATTTGCTGCGGCCAATTGTTGTAAGCGCCTGCGTAGAACATAAAAAGTTTTTTCCCTTGGCGAATGACACTCGGAGCTTCGATGCATTTATCTTCCCAGGTGAGTTCGGGTTTTAAAATCGGTGCGTCCACTAATTGCGTCCAGCACTTGCGTGAGAAGTCGGAATCCAGCGGAGCAGAGGCCACGCCGATTAGCTGAATTTTCTGCTGAGGATCGCGACTGGCGAAGTACAGGAGCAAGCGGTCGCCATCAGGAACGACTTCGGCATCAATCGCACGGCCGCAGGTCCATTCGCCGTGTGGACGAAAAATCGGGTTCGTCGGTTCGCGTTCAAAGTGAATGCCGTCTTTCGACCATGCGTGGCAGATCGCATCTTGGGCGGCGAGTGCACGTGACCAAGGAGTCTTTTCTTTATTGTTATAACTTTGATAAAATAAATGAACCGTATCGCCGAGAACCAGCGCTGCAGGTGCACAAAATCCATTCACCTCTGAGGGGTGTGCTGGTTCGAGAGTATTAATCGTTTCCCAGCGGATGAGGTCGGTGCTCGTAGCGATTGCGACGCGCCATCCTTTCGACGATGGCACGGAATAATACATTAGGTAGCGGTCTTTGAACTTAATGACGGATGGGTCTTTGGCGGCCGGCGATCCTTCGGCAGTAATGCCACCAAACATCATTATCCCTTTGTCGTTGAATGATTGAACGTTGTCGGCTGCGAGGGGCTTGCGATTTTGGCAGCCGGTTAAGCACAAAATAAATATACCCAGCAAAACCTGAAAGCGGTATACGCCAAAAGAAGAAGGGGTATTCATTGCCCCTTCTTTTAGTTTAGGATTTTCGACAGTAAATAATTAAGTGAAGACGCGAATCCCTGCCTCGCGCATTTCATTTAACCGTTTCTTCAAAGTTGATCGATTAATCCCGAGAATCATCGCCGATCGTAATTGATTGCCGCGAGTTTCCTCCATGGCACGACGGATTAATTCGGTTTCAATGGTGTGAAGAATGTTTTTCCCGTCAGCTTGGCGATTATGACGGTAAATGGCATCGTAAGCCGTAGCCATCGAGCTTGTTGCTGGGGCGGCAGTTTCAATCGCTGCGAGGGTTGCTGCGACGCGATTAGTTTCAGCGATAGGTGCGGCGACAGTACCAGCGCGTCGTGGAACGAGAACTTCCTGTGGAAGATCTTTGGCGAGAATAGTTTCACCCTTGGCGAGAACATTGGCACGTTGGACGACATTTTCCAGTTCGCGTACGTTGCCTGGCCAATCGTGCGCCATAAGTGCTTCGAGCGCTTCGTTAGAAAGGCGCTTGGGCTTGGTCTTACGTGCCGCAGCTTGGCGTTGCAGCATGTAGTCGATCAACATCGGGATGTCGTCTTTACGATTACGTAAAGCAGGGAGGCGAATACGGAAAACGTTGAGGCGATAGAATAAGTCTTCGCGGAATTGACGAGCGGCGACCATCGACTCGAGGTCCTTATTAGTAGCAGCGACGAGGCGAACACTTACTTTTAAAGTAGTGGTGCCGCCGACACGTTGGATTTCGCCGTCTTGAATGGCGCGGAGGACTTTAGTTTGCGTGGGCAGTGACATATCGCCGATTTCATCGAGGAAGATTGTGCCACCGTCGCAGAGTTCAAATTTACCAGGCTTCTGATTGGCAGCACCCGTGAAGGCCCCTTTTTCGTGACCGAAGAGTTCAGACTCAATTAAGTTTTCGGGAATAGCTGCGCAATTCACTGCGATAAAAGGTCCTTTAGAGCGCAGTGAGTGTTGTGCGATACAGCGTGCCACGAGTTCTTTGCCAGTGCCGCTTTCGCCCGTGATTAAAACAGTCGCATCGCTTGCAGCGACTTGGCCGATGGATTTGAGCACCTCTTGCATGGGCTCAGAACTTCCGACGATGCCTTCTTTGTAGTCGGCGGGATTAACAAGCGCGCGATTAGATTTACCTGCCGAGGCGAGGTCGCGTCGTGCACCGAGTGCACGATCAACCAGCGCGATGAGTTTCGCTTGGTCGAAAGGTTTCATCACATAATCGTACGCACCAAACTTCATCGCCTCGATGGCGGTTTGTGTCGTGCCAAATGCGGTCATTAAAATCACCATCGCTTGTGGCTGTGCGCCGCGAAGCATTTGCAAAGTTTCAATGCCGGTCATTCCGCCCATGCGGTTATCTAAAAGAATAACGTCAGGTTGCTCACGCTTGGCGAGCGCGACACCGCTCTCACCGCTGTCGGCTTCGATAACGTTGTGGCCCTGACCCGAAAGGGCGCGACGAAGGGAGTAACGAAGGTCTTTATCGTCATCGATAATTAGGACTTTGGCGGACGTGGCAGTGGCACTCATGAGTAAAAGTAGGCAGTTATCGTGCCAGTCCCACAAACAACCTGAAAGGCGGGGTTAAGCAACCGAAGTTTGCCTATTTTTAGACAAATAGGTCTAAAAATGCCTCATTTATTGTCATTTAATTCAGTTTAGCTCCTCTCGTGTCGGCCATCAAACCGCCGGACCAGCCGGCCCTGAATCTCCAAAAGGGTGAGGGCGCTGGCGGCATCGGCCAAGGGGCATTGGGCTGCTTCGGCGAGCGACTCGGCGTCGTGGATGGATCCGCCACGAAAGTGATGAAGCCACTTCGCTTCATCGGGAGGAATCTGCTCGAGCGGAATTAAAAGCTGACCGCGAGCCTCTCCGAGTTCGGCGAGGATATCATCTACCGACGTCACGAGTGTCGCACCATCACGGATGAGTGCGTGGCAACCGCGACTCTGTGTGCTGTCGACGCGCCCCGGAACAACGCAGAGTGTTTTTCCTAAATCAGAAGCAAAGCGCGCCGTAATCATACTTCCTCCATCTTTGTCTGTTTCGATTACGATGATTGCCTGAGCAAGAGCAGCGACAATGCGATTGCGTTGCGGAAAACTTTGGCGGTCGGCAGGTCGCCCCAACGGAAATTCAGAAAGAATGCTGCCGTGCTCAATCATTCGACGTCGAAGTGTAATGGCCTCGGGTGGATAAGTTTGATCGATGCCGTGCCCGAGTACGGCCACGGTTTGTCCATCGGCTGCCAGCGCACCTTCGTGTGCAGCACAATCGATACCTCGAGCCAGACCACTGATAATACACCAGCCCAGCTTGGCTAAATCGCGCGCGAAGTGATGTGCGAGTTGCGTGCCATACGGCGTACAATGCCTCGAACCAATGATAGCCACAGAGCGTGCCGTTGGAAGGGCGGTGCCTTCGGTGTAAAGAACAAGCGGAGGATCCCATAGATGTTCGAGTGCACTTGGCCATTCAGCCGTTTCATTCGAAATAATTTTAAAACCTTTTTGCTCGGTAGATTCTTTTTCTTTTGCCCAATCGAACGCACGTTGAGTGAGCGATTGAATCATCGCTTCACTCATTCCTTTGAGAACACGGAGTTGCCCGGGGTTAGCACGAAGGGCTGCAGCGAGGTCATGATTGAAGGCTTCACGCAGACGTCGCACCGTCACTGGCCCGATACCTTGCAGTCCATTGAGCAGAATCTTTTGCGAGAGGGTGTCGGGCGGAATCAAAAACACGCCTCACTGCGACGAGCCTTTACCGACGGCGCAACGCAGGTGATAGCCCAGATAAAATCTGAGTGGTTCGCACTGCTTCTTCGCCCAGCTTTTCTTTCATGTAGTCGGCCGCCTGTGCATGCCAGACAGCGGCGAGCTCCACTGCTTCAATGGCAGATAGACCGAGAGTTTTTCGACGAGCGAGAACCGAAGTAACAATACCAGCAAGTAAATCGCCCGAACCGCCACGAGCCAAAATGGGTCCGCCTAATGGAATGTGCCAGCAATACGTACCATCGGTGATGCATGTCATTGCACCTTTTAAAACGACG
Organism: Opitutia bacterium; assembly: GCA_947378845.1. Lineage (GTDB taxonomy): Bacteria > Verrucomicrobiota > Verrucomicrobiia > Opitutales > UBA953 > UBA953. The sequence continues at coordinate 5,903 of CANCLQ010000023.1, forward strand.
ATGGATTTTGTTCGGCGTGCGTAGGCTTGCCCGGCGGCAACAGAAAGTTTTTTTCCGCTCAAGCGCTTAAACTCTCCGCCGTGTGGCAACAGAACTTTTATTTTTGCCCGAGTCACAGCTTTGATAATTTTCGGACGTAAGGCATCGGCATCCAAGACGAGTGACTCGGTAAATTTATTTACGACGGAGCGAATAATTTTCTCTGAACGTTTCCCCATCCCCGATCCGATGAGTAGCGCGTCTTTATTTTTCGAAAGTTCGACGATACTTCGAAGATTTTTAATATCAATCGTGCCAAACTTATCGGTGCGAAGTCCGTGCCACATAGCTTCTGGGTAAGCGATGCTGGCCTTGGCTTGGATGGACTGCGGGAGCGCGGTAGTCGTCAAACCTGCGCCCGATTGTAGGGCCGCTGCCGTATTCATGATGACAGCCCCCGGCATGGAATCGGAGCCGCCGACAATTAATAGGCGTCCTTGTGCACGTTTTTCCGTTTGTGCTTTCCGTGGTTTATTTAAGGGCGCTAGTGCGAGGTGGGTGCTACACGCCTCGGCAGTTTCGGCTAAAGGTAAACCGATATCAGCAACACGGATTCGCCCCACGAATTTTTGCGCACGCGGCGCAAGCAATGGACGTTTGAGGCAACCAATTGAAACTGTGAGATCGGCCTGAAAGGCTGGCCCAATGCAATCATCGCCGAGGCCACTTGGTAGATCAACGGCGACGCGCAGTCCCTCTAATTTATGCGAATCACGAATCAGTTGAGCAAATGTGGGTTGGAGAGGCGGGTGAAAGCCTTGCCCAAGTATGCCATCAAAAATCAGACAAAACTTTGCAGACGAAAGTTTACTAAGTTTGTCGGCTGTAATTACGCGCACGCCTTTCTTAACTTTGAGCCATGCTTTAAGCGGAAGGCCTGATCTGGGTGTGCCGCTGGCGAACACGACGGTGATGCGTGTAGTTGGGCTGGCGGCGAATCGCGCAGCCAAAAGCGCGTCGGCACCATTCTTTCCAGAGCCAACGAGTGCTAAAATAGAGGTTGGTTTATGTCCCAGCAGGCTATTCGCTTCATGTGCAACGGCATGACTGGCACGTTGCATTAAGGTCCAACCGAGGTTTTTATTTTTACCAATATAAGCAGCTTCTGCTGCCGCGGATTCGGCACAGGATAAAACGGGAAGTCGGAGGTTGAGCTTCATTTAGCTCACCAAAACAGCGAAGGCCTGGGCCAGCTGATCGGTATGTGTGAGTGAAAGCAGAATCTTTTTTGCCCCGCGTTCTTCTAAAAGTTTTTTCGCTTTATCATCCAGCTCAACGATGGGCTCGCCTTCGTTGCCGCCGAGTACGCTGATACTTGTGAGCAGAAATTTTTCACAGATGCCTGTGCCGAAGGCTTTACTGACGGCTTCCTTGGCGGCGAACCGTGCAGCAAGAGATGGATAGGGGTCGGCTTTGGCTAAGCACAGTGCCTGTTCTTCGGCGGTGAAAACTTTATCCAGGAAATTTTGTCCGTGCTTTGTGTGTGCTGAACGAATGCGAGCGATTTCCGTGAGGTCCACGCCGACGCCTTTTACATTGCCGCCTTGTAGGTTCATCGCGCTGCCCGCAAATGGGCTTTCATTTCGGCTACCGCTTGTCGTGCACCCACCATTAAGGCACGCGAGACGATGGTGTGACCGATGTTGAGTTCGTTGAGGTGAGGCAGGGCGAGAATCGCTTTTATATTATCGTAATTAATTCCGTGCCCGGCGTTGACGATAAAGCCCAGTTGATGAGCACGCTCACAGCCTTGTTTTAGTCGCTCGAGTTCTTCGGCGGCTTGAGGTGATTGCCAAGCATTAGCGAAAGCGCCGGTATGGATTTCAACAACAGGAGCTTTCGTTTTCTTGGCGGCTTCGAGTTGATGCGCCTCTGCTCCGATGAAGAGCGAAACTTCGGATCCGATGGCACTGAGCATTTTTACAGTTTCGGAAACGCGCGATAATTGTCCCGCAACATCCAGTCCGCCTTCGGTGGTTACTTCCTCGCGAGATTCAGGGACGAGACAAACCGCGGCTGGTTTTAGTTTCTGGGCGAACTCAATCATCGCAGGCGTGCACGCCATTTCTAAATTTAAACGCACGCCTGGAAGTGCAGCTATTGCGAAAACATCTTCGGGCTGAATGTGACGACGATCTTCGCGCAGATGAATCGTGATACCATCCGCACCAGCGGCCATCGCTTCACGGGCAAAGGCGAGCGGGCTAGGTTCAGCGTGTATGGATAAATGTGTCCCGCGGTAACGTGCTTGGCGCAGTGTAGCCGCGTGATCGATATTCACGCCTAGAAGAATGGGGCGGCCTGATTGCATGCGTCGGGTTAAACTTAACGTCTCGAGAAGAGAGTCACGTTCGAATGAAACTATCCAGCACTTACTGTAGATTCAACGCCGAGTTTTATATTATTTCGCAGTGGCGACCGATTTCTTCTTTCCCCGCTGCAGTGCAAGGGCCAGGGCGGGCGCGGTGGGCGATTTAGATTTTTTAGCAAGGGACTCAGGATCGCCGGCATGAATGAGCTGGCCGCCAGCCAGGCCGCCTTCGGGACCAATTTCCACGAGCCAGTCGGCTTCAGCAAGAACATCAGGGTGGTGTTCGATGACGATGACTGTGTGACCTTGATCGATTAACGCGTGGAGCAATTCAATCAGACGTTTGCAGTCGGATTGGTGTAGGCCAATCGTCGGTTCTTCTAGGAGATAGAGGTTTGGCTTGATGACGCCGCGGCTACGTTCACGGAAGGTTGGAAGTCCCTTGGCGAGTTCGCTGACGAGTTTGAGGCGCTGTGCTTCACCGCCCGAAAGAGTCGGACTGCTTTGTCCTAATGTTAAATAGCCGAGACCTGTTTTCGTCATCAGCTCGCAGAGGTCTTTAAGTTTGGCGTCAAACGAGAAGAACTCTGCACCTTCTTCAAATGTCATCGCCAAAAGATCAGCCGCAGATTTTCCATTCCAGCGAATTGCTCTTGCGGCGGGACCGTAGCGCGTGCTGCCGCATTCTTCGCAGGGCACATAAGTATCAGGCAAGAAACTCATCTCGAGTTTAATGCGCCCAGCGCCAGAGCAGGCTTCACATCGTCCTCCTGATGTATTGAAAGAAAAGAATCCTGCATCGTGTCCGCGAATCGAGGATTCGGGTAAAGCAGCGAGGCGTTGGCGAATCAGATCCCAAGCACCGATATAAGTGGCTGGAGTGGAGCGCGGCGTTTTTCCAATCGGCTCTTGATCCACGATGACTAATTGGCGGAAGGATTCCAGTCCACTCAACGAGGCGAACGCGACTTTGCCTTGGTTGGCAATCACGGCCATCGCTTCTTTGCCGCTGAGCCCGCCTTTCTTTTTGCTAATCGCAAACTGCGCAGAAGGCGCAAGAAGGTCGGTCATCAGGGTGCTTTTACCTGCACCAGAAACGCCGCAGACGACCGAGAGGCGAGCCGTAGGAAAAGAAACATCGAAGCCGCGAAGGTTGCGCAGGGATGCATGCTTGAGCTTAATCCAATCCTTGGGTCCTTCTTTGCCGCTGATGGCGCGGCGTTTCCCGCGTAATGGATGCGCGATTGAGGTCTTGAGTGATTGGCCAGTGATAGAGGCAGAATTTTTTTCTAATTCTTTGGCCGTGCCTTGAGCGATTACTGTTCCGCCGTGCACGCCAGCACCAGGACCCATATCGATGATTTGATCGGCCGCTCGCATAGTGTCTTCGTCATGTTCAACGACGAGCACCGTGTTGCCGCGGTTGCGCAGTTCGCGCAGTGATTCAATCAACCGGTCATTGTCGCGTGGATGAAGTCCGATGCTGGGTTCGTCGAGAACATAGAGAGCGCCGGAAAGGGTGGATCCTAATTGTGCCGCGAGTCGAATACGTTGAGCTTCGCCGCCGGAAAGGGTGTCGGCTCCGCGGTCCAGCGCCAAGTAACCGAGTCCAACTGAATCGAGGAATTTAAGACGTGCAGATATTTCTGGTAGAAGCGCTTCAGTAATCGCTTTTTCGCGAGCCTCAAGACGCAGTGCATTTAAATAATCGAGTGCTTCCTTTGATTGTAATTTCAGGAGACCTGGCAGCGAAATGGACTTTCCATTTGTCGTGTGAAGTTTAACGGAACGACCGATGGGTCCAAGGCGTTCGCCGTGGCAGGTGGGGCAGATTTTTTCACCCACCTTATCGCTCATCGCATTTTCATTGAGCGTTTCTTCTTCGTCGGCGGCAAAGCTGGTAACCTCTTGGCCGTGTCCTCGGCAATCAGGACACCAGCCGCGTGGTGAATTCCATGAAAGGTGTTTGGGGTCAACTTCAGGATAGGATTCGCCGGTAGCTGGATCGCTGCGCGAGGTAGATAGAAAAGCTACCTGAGCCCCATACTCATCTGTGAGTAGGCAGGCTCCCTTGCCGGCTTGTAAAGTTTGTCGGACGATTTCGCGCATCGCTTTGTCGCCACTCTCTTCAGTTTCGTCGGGTCGAAGAATGGTTCCGTCGGAACGTAGCACGGCGAAGATGGCATCGACATCATGCTCACGATAACGATCCAGGCCTTCAAATCCTTCCACGGCGGTGAGCTTACCGTTGCAGCGAAGTAAGCGGAGGCCTTTGTTTTCAGCCCATTCGGCTAAGGGCCGGTGATGACCCTTGCGGGCGCGCACCAGAGGTGCAGCCAAAAGTAACTTTCCGCGCTTCAGTGCTTTTATATTTTTAGTTACCAATCGCACGACGGTGTCTTCGGTCATTTCTTGTAGCGGCTCACCAGTGATGGGGCTGTGCAAGACGCCCGCACGTGCGAAAAGAACACGGAGGTACTGAGCGACTTCTGTGACCGTCGCGACGGTTGACTTAGTTGAACCGCGAGTGACACGTTGTTCGATAGCAACGGTTGGAGGAAGTCCAGTGAGTGAGTCGATATCGGGCTTGGGTAGTTGTTCAACGAATTGGCGGGCGTAAGCCGAAACGCATTCAAGGAAGCGCCGCTGTCCTTCAGCAAAAAGAATATCAAAAGCCAAAGAAGATTTTCCGGAGCCCGATACGCCAGTCATCACGGTTAAGGAGCCGTGATTAATTTCTAACGAAACATTTTTAAGATTATGCTCACGTGCTCCGCGCAGAAGAATGGAAGTGGGGCGTGGCTTGGCTTTATAGTTAGACGCGTCCGCAAATGCTTGGTCACCAGCGGCGAGGAATTTTCCAGTGACCGTTTGTGCACGGCTGACAGCTTCGGGCGTGCCTTCAGCGACAAGTTTTCCGCCCATTGGTCCGGCTTCAGGGCCCATTTCTAAAAGCCAATCACAGGCCTTCAAGACATCGAGGTGATGTTCGACGACGATGAGCGAGTGTCCGGCATCAGCCAGTCGCTGAAGTAATTTAATTAACCGTGCAACGTCTTCGCGGTGCAGTCCAGTGGTTGGTTCGTCTAATAATAAGAGTGCACCCGCTTTGCGCGGATCGAGTCGCGAAAGGTAGCGCACAAGTTTGAGTCGCTGAGCTTCGCCCCCAGAAAGCGTGGTTAATGGCTGACCGAGTGAAAGGTATCCGAGGCCCACTTCTTCAAGAACGGCGAGTTGATTACTCGCAGGCGTGCGACCGCCTAAAAATTTGCGCACCTCGCTGACCGACATCGCAAGCAGGTCGGCCACGCATTTACCATCGAATTGAAACGCGAGTACTTCATCGCGAAAACGTTTTCCGTTGCAAGATGGACAGGGTAGAGCGACGTCGGAGACGAATTGCATTTCAACCGACTCCCAGCCCGCGCCACCGCAACGCTCGCAGCGTCCTTCGCCTGCGTTGAAAGAGAAGTGTGATGGTGTGAGACCGGCGGCTTTCGCTTCGATTGAGTTGCCGAGTAAATTACGTATCGCATCCCAAGCGCCTACATAGAGTGCGGGATTAGAACGCGGGGTTCGCGAGGCGGGCGATTGATCGATGAGTGCAATCTCCGATGCTTCGGTATCAAAGATGAGTTTGCCGATAATCTTATTAGCCTCTTCGCCTGATTCGGGGTCACGTCGCCCGATGACTTGGTGGAGTAAAGTAGATTTTCCTGAGCCTGAGACGCCGCAGAGTCCGACTAATCTTCCCAATGGCAGGGTGCAGGAAAAGTTTTTTAAATTATTTGCAGATGCGTTCTCGACGCGAAGTCGAGGTGTGGAGTTATCTACGCTCCGAGCTTTGCCGAGTGCGGGCTTGCGAGTTCCGGATAGCCATTCGCCCGTAGCCGAACCTTTTACTTTTAAAATGCCTGTAGGTTTACCTTCATAGACCAAGTGTCCGCCATCCGCTCCCGGCTGAGGGCCAATCTCAATCAACCAATCGGCCGCTCGCATTACAGATTCGTCGTGTTCAACAACGACCACAGTATTTCCTTGTTCTACTAAGCCGCGTAAGATGCCGACCATGCGACTTAAGTCACGCGCGTGCATGCCTACGCTCGGTTCATCGAGTACGAAAACGGTGTCAGCTAAGCACGCACCAAGACAGGATGTAAGATTTACACGTTGTACTTCACCCCCTGACAGCGTGCGAGAAAGTCGATCGAGTGCGAGGTAGCCAAGGCCCACGGCTTCCAAGTAACCGAGTCGCGCCAGAATAGCTTCGAGCGCGTGATTCGCCGGGTGGCGCGAATCTTTGGGCGCAAACGGAACGAGTTGTTTGCGAAGTTCAGCGACAGGAATCGCATAAAGTTCGGGCAGGGTTTTATTTTCCCACTTCCAATACAGCGATTCTTCGCAGAAACGGCGGCCGGAACATTTGGGGCATTCTTCGTAGGCACGCCAGCGGGATAGGAAGACGCGTACATGCATTTTATAAGTGCTCGACTCGAGCCACTTAAAGAAACCGCGGATGCCGTACCACTTGGATTCCCACTGGCCTGATTCGTAGGTAGGGTCGCCGTCTTCTAAGAATTTTCGGTGAGCGGCACTGAGTTTATTCCAAGGTTGGTCCATCGGAATATTTTTCTTCCGACAAATACGTGCGAGGTCTTTTTGGCTTTCGCCGTAGACGGTGCCTTGAAACGGAGCGATGGCTCCGTCGGCTAAAGTCAGTTTAGGGTCGGGAATAATCTTTTTCCAATCCAGACCGATAACGCGGCCGAAGCCTCGGCAGTCGGGACAAGCTCCGATGGGTGAATTGAAAGAGAAGAGTGCAGGCGTGGCGTGACGGAACTTTCGTCCGCTGACGGGTGATTCTAAGCTTTCGCTGAAGCGTTCGAGTTCGACGCCGTTTTCATCGAGCAAGCGAAGCCTGCCACCGCCGAGACGAAATGCAGTCAGAGCGGCTTCATGGAATCGAGAAGCGGCCTCGCGATTAATTTCTAAACGATCCTGAATGATGATGATCTCGCTTATTTTTTCAGAGACACTGTCTTCACCTAATCTAATGCGTTCTTGTTCTACATAGGCACGAGTAAAACCCGCGCGGGAAAACTCTTCAGTGATGGTCGTCCACTTGAGCCCAGTAGGTTTTTGAAGCGCAAAGCCAATCACGATGGCACGACCTGAATATTTCTTTAAGCAAATTTCCCATGCGGCCTCTGGGCCCTGCGGCTGAATGGGCTTTCCGCTGGCAGGGTCGATTAGTTGTGCCCGATGAGCGAACCAAACTTTAAACCAATCGCACAGCTCGGTCATCGTGCCGACGGTGGAGCGAGAGGTGCGAACGGCGTTGCCTTGTTTAATCGCAACGGAGGGCCGAATATTTTCTGCAGAAGTGAGGGCGGGCGCCGGAAGTAATTCTAAGAATTGGCGAACGTAAGGACTAAACGTCTCAACGTATCGTCGCTGTCCTTCAGCGTGTAGCGTATCAAAGACTAACGAAGATTTACCGGCGCCGCTTAGACCTGTGACGACGACTAACTTGCCGACGGGAATATCGATATCAAAGCCCTTAAGATTATTTTGGCGGACTCCGCGGAGTCGGATGGCGTCAGGGTGAGCGGTCTTCATCGAAACCGCTCAACGGACACGAAAAATGTTAATTAGCAAACCGACATCACTGTCCGGCTGTGATTATTTCAGAGGGCGTCGCGATGGCGTCCACTGGTACATCATGCAGCTCGGATGGAATGGCGGGTAGAATTTGAAAATCATAGGCATAACCAAGGCGAAATGCCTTGTTGTGGTTGGCGGCCAAGAGGCGATCGTAGAACCCTGCGCCATGCCCAAGTCGATGGCCTGCGCGGTCGAAACCAATGCCGGGCACTAAAAATAAATCCACCGCGGATGGGTCAATGGCCGGCAACTGTGGGCCGGGCTCCGAAATGCCAAGATCTGAAACCACCAGCGAGCCTGTGTCTTCTATAAGGTGTAGCGTGCAACTTACATTATCTGCTGCAACGCGAGGGAGGGCGACTTTCTTGCCAGCACGAAGGGCTTCTTGAATTAAGACAGGCGTTGGTAGTTCACCTTGAAAAGAAGAATAGAGGCAGACTGTTTTCGCTTTTTGCCAAGCCGGCATTTGTGTCACGCGGCTAAAGACTTTTTCGGCGGCCAAATTCCTCTCTGCGTTTGAAAGCGAGTCGCGACGTTTTTTTAAGTCAACCCGCAGTAAGGCTTTGGCGGCTTGCGGGTGCATCTCTTTAAAAAAGACGATTCAAAGTGAGAGTCAATAAGACGACGGGCAGATAAAGAATCGAAGCGAGAAAGAAGGGTTTAGCGGCGAGTGCACGTTTTTGTGGATTCGCAAAATTAACAGCCAGCTTTAAGAATACTGCACCCGATAGGAGCGAGACCCAAACAAATGGGCTCGTCCATGGATTTGAGAAAAACTTAAACGCAATGATTCCTGCGACTGCGAGCATCGGAATAATAAAAACGGAGGACCAAATAGCTGCACTTTTGCCCGAAGGGTCTTCAACCGTGGCAACTTTGAATCCGCCGCGTGCATAATCTTCGCGGCACATCACGGCGAGTGCCATGAAGTGAGGGACTTGCCAGAAAAATAAAAGAGCGAACAACAGCCAGCCCATGTCATCGATGGTGTTCCCGAGTTTAGCCGCAGTTCCAATGATTGGTGGGAGTGCGCCCGGGAGTGAGCCGACAAGTGTGCACCATGAGGTGCGTTTTTTTAGAGGTGTATAAAATAATAGATAGGAGACGGCGGTCGCTGCCGTGAGAGATCCGGCCAGCGGATTGGCTCCAAGCCAAACTAAACTTACGCCTAAGATTAATAAAAATATTCCGAAAATTAAGGCGAGGTTGGGCGAAATTAAACCAGCAGGGATGGGGCGATTCTTGGTGCGCTCCATACGTGCATCGGCTGTGCTTTCCATCCACATATTAAGCGCACCGCAGGCACCAGCGGCCAACGCAGTGCCAATCGCCAAGGAAACTAAAACTCTCGAATCCGTGTGCGCGCTTGGGTTGCTGCAAAAATATCCAGCTAGTGCAGTCAGCACCGAAAGAAAGGAGAGACGTGGCTTCGTAAGCTCCCAATAGGCGGCAGGAATGGATCCGGCTTTAACGCTCATAGAGTGGTGGTGACGACTTTCGGCACAGGTTAAAGTTAAATCGAAAAGAATTTAGGTTTCGCTGAGTCGACTGACTTGGCGATGGGCGAGGGCGACCTGGATGCAGAGCGTGGAGAAGAGCGCAGCTCCGATGACCAGGTGAACGGTGCGAACGTGTGGATTCAAAGGAAGTTGAATGCTCAAAATGCCGAGGCTGATTTGTGCGACGAGGAGGGTGCTGAGTGTTAAGCCGCGGCGAAGCGGACCAGTGCCACTCCATGCAAAGATTAATATAAAAATTCCCGCGAGCACTGCGCCGCTGCGGTGGAGTAGATTAACCAACCAGCCGACGCCATCGCCTTCGGGTAAGAAAACTTTTTTCGAGAAACCAGTGGAAACCCAAGTCGTCCAATGGTTTTGTCGCATCACGGCGCCCATTAAGATTACAGAAAAAACTAAAACCACGGCGATGAGGCCTCGGCGTCGCTCCGTGAGTGAGGCCGATGGCGACGAACTTTGCCACGTGCGTGTGTGAGTTAACGTTATGATGGCAAGAAGAGCGATGGTGAGTTGGGCGTTGACGGCATGTGCGATCGCAAAGCTCACCGCTTTGAGATTTCCTTCGCCACCGATATTAAGTTTATCGAGCAACACACGCAGACCTCCGAGGGCGCCTTGAAGGAGAACTAGTCCGAAGAGTGCGTATGAACCGAGTCGAACCAGTGGGCGTGACTCTTTGAGGCGATGTGTGAGCGCGATTGCAATAATGAGTAATCCGAGTCCGCTCGCAGCGAGGCGGTGAGAGTGCTCGGCGAATTTATCAATCTCAGTGAGCCAACCTGGCGGGTTGATTGAGCCGTTGGACAGTGGCCAATCTAGAAATGCCATGCCTGCCCGAATGCTGGTGGTGAAGCCTCCTGCTTGTAATACGAGCACAGCCCAGGTCAGTGCGATGAAGCAGAGCCAGCGTAAGCGCGGATTGGGTTGTGGCTGAGTTTGCATTCTGTTCGCAACATCAGAACCGACTCTTCAGTCGGGGCAAATCACTTTCGCTTAAAAGCAAAGGCAAAAGTAAATTCGATGGGCGCTATCAGGACTGAGCCGCCACTTTGGCGAATGCACGAATCTTTCCGACTAAGTTGGCCAAGCCGTTACGGCGATTGGGCGAGAGGTGTTGGGTAATGCCGACGGTCGCTAAAAAATCTGCATCGGTAGCGGCTACTTCGGCCGCGGTTGCGCCCTCATAAAATTCGCAAACCAGTGAAGCAATGCCTTTGGTTATTAATGAGTCAGCGTCGCACCGAAAATGGCATACGCCGTTTTCAATCGTTGGAATTAACCACAAGTTAGAGGTGCATCCTTCGATGAGGAAAGTATCGAGTTTTAATTCGGCAGGCAGGCTCGGTGCTGTTTTTGCGCGATCAATCACGTACTGAAACCGTTCATGATGGTCGGCGAAAGGTTCGAGCTCGGCAATCAAGCGAGCGCGCTGGGCAGCAAGATCCATGGTTAGGTTATCGTCCAGCGAGTGCGCGCTTGTCGAGGTCAGGTCGCGCCAGCGGTGCGATTGCTTTTTCTAGACGTGCTGCTTGTTCTTTGGAAAGTTTAGCTTCGGAGCGTAACCATGCGAGCGCTTCATGCCAGATGAGCGGTGATGGACGGCGCATTGACAACAACTCCTCGAGTTCGTCGGCGATAGATTTGCGAGTGCCGTAGGAATCGGTTTGTCCGGCGAGAATACGTGCACCAATATATTCGGCGCGAAGTTGTGAGTAGCGCGGGAAGAGTCTTACACCAGTTTCTAAAATACGTACGGCGGTCTCGGTAGCGCGTGCGTCTTTTAATTTACGTCCCACGGAGCGATAGGCTTCAGGCCCGATATTATTGGCTTTAATCAACTCCTGCAGGTAACGGTCGCCAATCATGCGGTCATTCTTTGTCGCAGCTTCGTCTTTCTTGATGCGTGCGTGGTACGCAATACCAACGAGGGCGCGAACCACTGGTAAGTTGGAATTAAATAAATTACGATCCGCGGCGTTGAGCGATTCGAACATGGCAATCGCTTGCTCGGGGCGTTTCGCATTAAGCAATGCTTCGAGGTGTAGGGCGACGAATGTTGCACGATCGAAGCCGCGACTGGTTGCTGCGTCAGCTAGGCTCGCCGTCAATCCATCGAAGCCGCGTTCTGCTGCGAAGTTTGCGAGTGCCAACATCGCCGAAGAGTTATCAGCGAAACGTTCAGCGATTAATTGCAGCTCTTTATCGTAATCGTCTTTGAGTTCTAAGCGGTCGAGTAACTGCAGGCGCATCAAGTGAGGGAAGGGCGCTTTCTCATCGAGTGCGATGCGCTCATTCGTCACGGTGAGCGCGACCTTTGCTTTACCGAGTAATAATTGGAAGCGTGCTTGTTGCGAATAAAGTGCGTCCTTGGTTGTGCCGGAGAATTGTGATGTGCGTGCTTCGAGTAAGGCCACCGCCTCCGCAGTTTTACCGCCGTCAAAAAGTGCGCGCGATTTTAAGAGCAGGCCGTTGGCTTGGTTATCCAGTCCGTTGATATTAATAATATTAACTGACTCGGGGTAACGACCGACCCAGTAGAGCGAAGTCGCCGCGGCAAGTGAGACGGTTTGCTTTGTGTTAGAGGGGAGATCTTTGCTGGTCTGAAGAATTTTGAGGCTCTGCTCAATCACCTCGTTATCGCGTTCCCTGAGCTGAAGCAGTTGGAAGTAGCGCTCCAGGTAGTCCCGCCCGAGGGGGTCGTTGGCATTTAGGAACTCCAGGCCGTTAAAAAGGGTCTCGATAGCTTGATCTGTTTGGCCATAGTTAGAGTGTAAGATATTGGCTAATAACAACTTAGACTTATTATTCCTTGGGCTGATTCGAGAAGCAATTTGAGCCAAACGTCGCGATTCCTCGATTTTATTAGCCTTTTGGGCCTCTAATGCCTGGTTGAAGAAGTAATCGCCGACCACGACCAGGTGTTCTTCCCTTAGAATGCCTGCGTTTTCGGGCTGATCCTCGATTTTCGCGAGGGCGGTTCTGACTGCTTGGCGCAGAACGTCGTCCTGAATGAGGTCCGATTTAACATAGGTCTGGCGGGCGTAACTCCGCGCGGCTTCGGCGCCCTTTGTGAGGGGGAGTCCGGCTAAAAGAACGATTTCAGCATCAACCGATTCCTTGCTCGAATTATCAGTATTTGAAGGGTTTTTGGCAGAATTACTTGCTGGAGGGGTAGCTGGTTTGGTCGCAGGAGTGACAGGCTTAGCGGGTGCAGCTGAATCGGCGGCCGGGAGTGTGCCCAGGGTCAGTAAAGTGGCGGAAGCTAGGATAAAACGGCGGAACATACGGGGCGAGCATCCTTGCTTGTGATTGCTCAATTGTCTCGCCCAAAAAGTGGGACACGGCGAGCCGTCGAAATGCGATAAGTAAAGAAATCTTAAAATCCACGCACTTTCCGCTTGCAGGAGGGTCTTTGAGCCCTATGCCCAAACCCTCTTTTCCCTATTTCCTTAGGTCCATGCCTACCATCAACCAGCTCGTCCGTAAACCTCGCCTTCAACCCAAGGCTAAGTCCAAGTCTCCCGCCTTGAACAACTCGCCCTTCCGTCGAGGCGTTTGCGTGCAGGTCATGATTCGTACGCCTAAGAAGCCAAATTCGGCTCAGCGTAAAGTCGCCAAGGTGCGTCTCACGAATGGCCAAGAAGTCATCACTTATATTCCTGACGAAGGCCATAAGCTCCAAGAGCACTCCGTGGTACTCGTACGTGGTGGCCGCGTAAAAGATCTTCCAGGTGTGCGTTACCACATTGTGCGCGGACCGCTCGATTGCTCCGGCGTCGAAAAGCGTCGTCGCTCCCGTTCCAAGTACGGCGTGAAGCGTCCGAAGGAAAAGAAAGCCTAATTTCTAACCACTGATTTTTTTCATCCATGTCTCGTCGTCGTAAAGCAGTCAAACGTGTCCACCTCCCGGACGCACGCTATGGTAGCACCTTAGTCAGCCAGCTGATCAACATTGTCATGAAGTCTGGCAAGAAGTCGATCGCCCAAGGCATCGTCTATGGCGCCATTGAAAAAGTTTCCGAAAAATTAGTGAAAGGTAATCCCGTTGAGTTGCTCCTCGGAGCACTTGAAAATTGCCGTCCTAAACTCGAAGTGAAGAGCCGCCGCGTCGGTGGTGCCACTTATCAAGTGCCCGTCGAAGTCAGCCACGAGCGTCAAAACAGCATGGCCCTTCGCTGGGTAGTGCTCGCTGCCGCTGGTCGTAAAGGTGTTGCCATGTCCGAAGCCCTCGCCGCTGAAATCGTCGATGCTTACAACAACACCGGTAACGTCGTGAAGAAACGCGAAGAGACCCACAAGATGGCTCAAGCTAACCGTGCCTTCGCTCACCTGCGCTGGTAATCCTCACCCACTTTTTATTTTTTAGGCCGAACCCTAGGTTCCGACCATGTCCACCGCCCTCTCTAAACTCAACTCCCCGAACCGCAAGTTCCCGCTGGAGCACACCCGTAACATCGGTATTGCCGCGCACATTGACGCCGGCAAGACGACCACCACGGAGCGTATTCTTTTCTACACCGGCGTGGTACACAAGATGGGTGAAGTGCATGATGGCACTGCGACCACCGACTGGATGGAGCAAGAGCGCGAGCGTGGTATCACGATTACCGCGGCGGCCATTTCGGCTGGTTGGAAAACCAAAGA
>CANCLQ010000024.1 GCA_947378845.1 Opitutia bacterium
GCCGACTGACCATCCATCGGTGGAAGTTTATTGGAATTCGTAATCGGAGCCGAAGAGGTAATGACATCGGTCGAACCAGGAGCCACCACGATGATTTCTGCGTCGACAGGAAGCGTAACGGGTTTGCTTAACGTAACATTTCCCTCGGCATCGATAGCCACGACTTTCGTGCCCTTAGGAATACCCGGAGCAGCGACTTCATCACCAACCGTCAGTGTGGTGGCAGCCGCCTCAACCTTAGGCAACTTAGTGGAATTGGTTACCACGGTTCCCGCCTTAACCGACTGTACTAAGTTCTTGGTAACATCGACGGGGCCCCGTGCAGACATTTGCTGACCCGCCGTCACCGAAGATGTACCCGTGTTAGCGCCATTAATCGATACCTCAACTAAGCCGCGAACCACTGAAACTTTAATATTTCCCACGCCTTGAGCAGTGTTTTGTGTGTACTCAACCGTGTAAATCGTGCCACGAACACGTGCCACGCCTACGGGCGTCTTAATGGTAAAAGTGGATTGCGGATTTAGCTTTCTAACCTCTCCCGTAATTTTTCCGCGCTTAACAATAACTTCGGTAACCGACGGGCTGGGCTCTTTATCAAGCAAGCGGTATTGACCTGGTTTAATCAACTCGCTGCCCACTTGACGGAAGGTGCGCACTTCTAGCGAGGTATTGGGCGACAAGACCAAAGTTGCACCATTGGAGAGCAGGAGCTCTGAGGTAGATCCAATCGCAGTTTCAACGCGGTAACCCTCTTCAAAAACCAAACCAGTTGAGGCCGGCTTTTTTTCTACTTTAGGATTTAGGAGCGTTGCATTTCCTTTGATGAGACCAAATTCAATTTGGCCATTCTGCAGCACAGCCCGAGAAACAAGGGGCAGCGTAAGCAAGCCAACTAGGCTTAAGATGCGGAAAACTGCTTTCATAAAGAGAGTTTTAAGTTAGTCGACCCACGAAGGTGTGCAATCCGTAAGAAACAGCAAAAAGCGAGGGACTTTTAAGTCCCTCGCTTTCTCTAAAAAACCCTTAATACCCTGCTAATTAAGCAGTCTGATAAGGCTCCAACTTGCGCTGAACGCGAATCGCAGAGAGTTGAGCGTAGCGTGGAAGGCCTTGCTCATAAGGGAGTTGCAACTCACCTTGGATGAGAGGCTGGGCGTAGCGTGCGAAATCTTGGTGAATCGACATCTTGTCTTCACCGATCCACTTTTCAGGGAAAGCCTTCACGCCGTTAGCGATATCGACCAGAGGAGCCAAGAGTGTGTCGACTGCGTATTGTTCCTTACCGGAGCGGCTGAGGATGACCATCTTACCGGTCTCACCCTTAACAGCGGCCTTAACGGCTTCACGTCCGCAGAGCTTTGCTTCTTCAACGTCGGTCTTTGATGCATTGTGAGATGCAGCGCGTTGGGAGATGCCCAACTTAGAGGAGCGAGCCTTTACGCCAGAGAAACGATCTTCAACGAGCGAGCGAAGGTATTCACCTGCGCCACCGAGAACAGCGTGACCAAAGGCATCGGTGCTGGAAGTGTCGGCACCGAGGTAATTACCGGCTTCGTCTTGTACGCCTTCGGAAACGACGACGAAGCAATGTGCGTTGCTCTTAAGAACTTCTTCGACGCGACGGATAAAATTGTCGGCGTTGAAAGGAACTTCAGGAAGTAAAATGATGTGGGGAGCGGAGCAGCTGTAGTGCGTGTTCTTCGAAGCGCTCTTCGAATTGTCGTCACTCTTTTCGCGGCGCTGAGCGAGCACCGACGAAGCGGCTAACCAGCCAGCATTGCGGCCCATAACCTCTAAAATCGAAACGAAATCGTTCTGACCCATCGCAGCATTGTCCAAAGACATTTCACGTACGGTGACGGCGATGTGTTTAGCGACTGAACCAAAGCCTGGGCAGTGGTCAGTTAAAGGGAGATCGTTATCAACGGTCTTAGGTACGCCGATTACGCGGAGTTCATAACCACGCTCTTTGGCGAGTGCGTCGATCTTAGCAGCAGTGTCTTGCGAATCGTTACCACCGATGTAATGGAAGAAGCGGATATTGTGTGCTTCAAAAACTTGGAGGATACGGTCGAAGTCTTCAGCCTTCTTAACTTTGTAACGGCAGGTACCCAAAGCTGCACCTGGAGTGTGCTCGAGGTTGCGGAGCGTCTGCTGAGACTCAGCAGCGAGGTCGATTAATTGTTCATGAAGCACACCTTGGATGCCATTTAGGCCGCCCAAAATATCTACAATTTCATCTTCGTGGTTGAGTGCTTCGGCGATAACACCAGCGAGGCTGGCATTAATAACTGGGGTTGGACCGCCGCTTTGTGCGACAAGGAGGTTTCCTGAGAGAGATGACATGGTATGGAACAGGTTGAAAGGTGGGTTCTGAGAAGCCCACCCCCCCTTGGCAATACGGAAAACCGCCCAAAGCCCGCCCTGCCCCGCCTTTCGGCTTAAAGAATCCGCCCAGGCTTAATTTGAGCCGAGTCAGGCACCTTTTTCACCCAAGCCTGCACTGCTAAATTGAAGGCGCTGACCTGTTCGCGCGCCGAGCCAGTCAGTTCCCCTGCTTTGGTTACAGCTGACTCTAAAACAGCCTTGGAAAGACGTAAACGGCTGTCGCCAGCCAAGCGATCCACCAGGTCATTGCGATCCGTCTTACCGGTACGCAAATCCTTCGCCACGGCAACGGCATGTTCCTTGATGGCCTCGTGTGCTTCTTCGCGACCAGCGCCAGCCTTCACGGCCTCCATCAAGAAAGTGGTCGTTAATAAGAACGGCAAATAGTGACGCGACTCACGCTCGATTACAGGACGATTCACTTCCATTTGCGCCAAGACAGTTAAGAAGGCTTCAAACAATCCATCGGCAGCCAGGAAACTGTCGGGCAATAAAACACGGCGCACGACCGAGCACGAAACATCGCCTTCATTCCATTGCTCACCCGAGAGCGAAGCTGCCATCGCTAAGTAGCCACGCAGGATAACATGGAATCCGTTAATACGCTCACAGGTGCGCGCATTCATTTTGTGTGGCATCGCCGAGGAGCCAACTTGACCTGGCAAGAATCCCTCGCTCGCTAATTCGTGTCCGGCCATGAGTCGCAAAGTTTTTGCAAAGGAAGACGGGCCCGACGCTGCCGAGAGCAATGCAGCGACGACTTCCATGTCCATTGAACGAGGATAAACTTGTCCGACTGCGCCCAAAACGTGCGGTATTCCTAAATGCACGAGGACGCGTTGCTCCAATTTTGCAACCTTTGCAGCATCGCCAGAAAATAAAGTGAGTTGATCGAGTTGCGTGCCGACGGCGCCTTTTAACCCACGGGCAGCAAACGCCTGTAAGGCGACATCTAATTGAGCAACACCGCGTAAACATTCTTCACCGAACATCGCCCATCGCTTGCCTACTGTTGTGGGCTGGGCTGCGACATTGTGTGTGCGACCTGCGATGAGAGTATCGCGATCAGCCTCTGCGCGCTTCCCTAAGCCAATCAGCGCAGCAATAGACTTCGCACGTAAAATTTGTAACGAGCGATAAACTTGAAGCTGCTCAACAGATTCCGTGAGGTCGCGACTGGTCAGACCTTTGTGAACGTGTTGATAGCCAGCTAGGGCGCAGAATTCATCGATACGGGCCTTAACGTCGTGGCGGGTGGTTTCTTCGCGCTGACGAATTGATTCAAAATTTACTTGGTCTTTTACCTTCTCGTACGCCGCAATCGCTTCGGCTGGAATATCCAAACCGAGTTCACGCTGAGCCTTCATCACCGCGATCCAATACTCGCGCTCCAAAACAATTCGACCACGTGTCGACCAAATGGCCTTCATCGCCGCAGAGGCGTAACGGTCGGCAAGAACATTAGGTACTGAGTCGGTTTCCATCGTTAAATGAGACACGAGTTGTATCAGTCTTATCGCCGAACCGCAAGCGCTCGCAGAAACATTGTCCGCACGGCCTGCTCTTCATCCCCGCCTTTATTGGCTAAATCAAAGCACTCTGCGCAGGCTAATTGTGCGTCAATTAATTCGCCAAGGGAGTAATTGGCGGCGGCCGGAGCCACCTTCACACTGATATACCAATCGTTTTGGGAAAATAAATTGGCGCTCGATTTCACGGCCGAACCAAAAGTCGCACTGTGTCGTGTCGCAGCGGTTGCGAATTGTCCTTTCGCCAAACCTGAAGCCGTGACCTTCATGTCTCCGGCATCCACGCAACTACGGAGCTGAATCAGCAAGCGCAGACGCGACTGCAGGGCCATTAATAATGGACGGCAGGTGGACTCATTGAAAAAGTAGCGGTCGAGCGCTTCGAGAGCCCAAGGCAGATTGCGGGCTGCCCAAGCTTCGATGGGCTCGAAGAAATCACCATCACCAAAAGTCGGCACCACTAAATATACGTCGCTTTCTTTAATGGTTCCACCGGGGCCAGCGTAGATTGCTAACTTTTCACACTCCATTAAAACAACGCGCGTCGATTGACCCACGCGACCAATAATCGCTTCGGGTACGCCGCGTTCGTATTTCACGCCTAGCTCCTGGAATCGTTTACACGCGTAATCCATTTGCATTTCGGCCTGCGGGTCCTCTTTGCTAAATGGCGACTTAGATGCAGGCGAATGAACAATAAATTCGTGAGCGATAGATTTAAAATCGGATAAATCTTTTCGCCGACCGTCATACGGTGTGGCCGAAATAATCACACTCACTTCTTCGGCGCATTCGGAAGCGACCTTCAAAATTCGCGCTGCACATTCTTTAGCCTCATCGGACTTCCCTTGGACGCTGTCAGTGATCCAATTAAAGTTACGCAACCAAATCACCTTGGGGCCGCCAAACATGGATAACGTTTGAGCTGAATCCGTAAATTGACGCTCAATCTTGGGTGCGTCTTCAATGCGAATCATCAGGCCAGAAATGATTTCCTTTTCTACATCCGCCCCGGCCTTTTTAGATGCTTTTTCATAAAAGGCACGAGCGTCTCGATCGACGAGAAACTCATCTTTCCCAGCAACGATGGCGAAAAAAGCAGGCATCTTCCTCAAATGTCTTAATTCAGATAATTAGGGCAAATGAATAAGCATAGCCTACCTGACCGTAGAAAAGGCCAGGCAGGCTATAGGAACCTTATTAGAAGCGGCGACGGTATCCTAATTCAGCGCCCTTGAGCGACGAAGCACCCGAGCGTCATTAATCGTACGGACTACAGTACCGGAATTAACCGAAACTGTACCAGCAGCTCCGCCTGATTCAAAGTTGGCAGAATCGTTAGAATTAAATGTCACCGCATAGGTTTGAGATCTGCCACCTGCAGAATAGGCCCAATTAGCATTACTCCAATTTCCACTGCCACCCGATCCATTATTATTTCTCCCGTTTACGTCCCAATAATAGTCAGTAGCCTTGGACTCAACAGGTAGTCCGACAGCGAGAGCAGCTGCTGCTAGTAAAAATAATTTATTCGAAGAGCCTTTTCTTGAGAATAATTTTGGGCAGAAATTGTACTTAAACATTTTATGTAGTCAGAATAAGGTGCATAAATTGAGCCATAACCAATCAATTAACGAATTTGTCTACAATGTAGCAAATTACTTAATTTAAAGCAGATGACTAAACCAAAAACCTTTTTTCCTAATCAAGCACCGTGGATCAAATCTTCGACCCGGTATTTGTTAATCTGACGACGCATTAAATCTAAAGCTGTGTTAACCGCCTTCAACTTTACCTGCGCACGGTCTCCTTGGAGGAATACTCTCTTCGACCAAACGCCTGTGGGCGATGCATAACCAAAATAAACAGTGCCAACGGGATTAGCCTCGGTGCCTCCCGATGGGCCCGCGAACCCAGTGACAGCTAAAGCGTAGTCCGATCCAAATTTTTCCGCCGCCGCCGTCGCCATCGCAGCCGCACATTCAGCCGAAACCGCACCGTGTTGAGCCAACAAACATTCAGGAATTCCAAGAATGTTCATTTTAGCATCGTTGCTGTAACAGACCGCCGATCCCGCAAAAACTTTTGAGGCACCCGGAATATCAGTAAAAGCATCGGACAATAATCCTCCCGTGCAAGATTCAGCGAGAGCCACGGTCTTTTCCATACAACGTAATTGCTCGACGACAATCGTCGCCAGGCACGAATGCCCAGTGCAAATAAAATCATGTCCGACGGCATCACGCACGCGACGTGCCACTTCGCAAAGTTCATCGGCACTGGCACCACTTTGACCCGAAGAAATGCGAGCATCGACAATGCCAGTGTGTGTACCAAAAGTTAAAACCATTCCAGGCGTTAAGTGCGGACGCACCATTTGCTCCAATGGAACCGCACCCAAACCGAAGGTGCGCACTTGCACATAAGCCTCACCTTGGCACGCGCAACCATTGCTGCGTAAACGCGGTACGACTTCATTTTCAAACATCGGCTGCAGTTCTAAAGGCGGCCCTGGAAGCATAACTAAAGCTGTGCGGCCTTGATGATAAAAAATTCCTGGTGCCGTACCGCACGCATTTGAAAGAGTTTCTCCGCCAGCTAAAACGGTGCACTGTTTTAAATCCGCTGCTGAAACTTTGCGTCCGATTTTCGAAAATCTTTCGTGCAAATCTGCTTCCGCTTGCGGCACACGTTGCAAGGAGACTCCAATGGCTTGTCCGATGGCTTCACGTGTATGATCATCAGATGTCGGACCCATGCCGCCAGTGGTCACAATTAAATCATAACTTCCCCAGCCGTGCTTGATCTCACGCGCAATATCTTCGGCTCGATCACGCACCACGAGCGAACGAGTAATGGGCAGGCCACAACGGGCGAGTTGCTCACCGAGCCACTTTAAGTGACCATTCTCTCGCAATCCGTCTAAGAGCTCATCGCCGATATTGATAACCAGAACATGGCGGTGACGATTTTGACAGGTTTCCATTTGCGACTTAGGGGCGATTGAGGTTACTAAAAGAGGCTCGTTCTAAAATGCAAACTGACCGGGAAGAACTTTCACCCAAAGCGAAGGCACGACGCGCCCCTCGCACCCCCGGTGTATACCTAATGAAAGATGCGGCTGGGCTGGTTATTTACGTAGGCAAAGCCAAAGACCTACGCCGTCGACTCGACTCCTACTTCGTCACCCCGGCCCGACTCGCCCCCAAAGTGGCCGCTATGATGGAACGGGTAAAGGACCTGGAATGGCACGAGGTGCGCAGCGAAACCGAGGCGCTGCTTCTAGAGGGCAAACTGATTAAACACTGGCGGCCCAAATGGAATATCCTCTTCCGCGACGATAAACAGTTTCCGCAAATCCGCGTCGATCTAGCCGACCCCATTCCACGCTTCCGCATCGTGCGTGCCCGCACCACGGAGTCCTGTCGCTACTTCGGGCCCTTCCCTCATCAACAAGCCGTCCGTCGCACGCTCACCGAGATGCGCAAAAAATTTGGCATCGTTCTCGCTGAAGCTAATCCGCAGCCGATGGCCGATGGACGCTGGAAACTTTTTGATGATGCGCGCGCTGAAATTCAGAAATTTCCAAACGAGGTCACGGTCTCCGAATACGCGGAGCGCGTAAAACTTGCCTGCGAATTTCTTGAAGGACGAGTTCACGAATGGGTCGAACAAATTCGCGACGATATGACGAAAGCATCGGAGGAACGTGACTACGAAAAAGCTGCGCAGTGCCGCGACCTACTCGATGCCCTTGAACGTACCACGGAAAAGTCTCGCCGCTTCTTGCGCGAAAATCCGTTGCCGCGTCGCGATGAAAGCAACGCGCTCGACCTTTTAACCTCAGCACTCGAACTCGCTCAACGTCCTGCTATCATTGAGTGCTTTGATATTTCGCACATCTCTGGGACGCTCGCCGTTGCGTCGATGGTGCGCTTCATCGATGGCCGTCCCGATAAGAATGGTTACCGCCGATTCAAAATTAAATCCTTCGAAGGCAATGATGACTTTCGTTCGATGACCGAGGTCGTCGGACGCCGCTACACACGCCTACACGAAGAACATAAATCTTTCCCTAATTTAGTTATTATCGATGGAGGCATCGGCCAAGTGGGTGCGGCCCTCGATGCATTTAAAGAAAACGATTTAGCTCCACCTCCGCTAATCGGGTTGGCTAAGCGCGATGAAACAATCGTCTTCCCTGATGGCCGAGAACTCAAACTTCCACGTCACGATTCGGGACTCACGCTCTTGCAGCGCATTCGTGATGAAGCACACCGATTCGCCAATAACTTTAACGCCGATCTCCGTAGTCAGAAATTACGCGAATCCATTCTCGATGAAATGCCTGGACTCGGACCCAAACGTCGCGACGCCCTGCTCGAACATTTCGGCAGCATTCAAAAATTACGTAAAGCCACCGCGGAACAATTATCCGAAGTCGCCGGCGTCAGCGAAAAGCTAGCCAGCGAAATCGTGGCGTATTTGAAGAGCAGGTAAGGGCACGACTGCGTCGTGCCCTCAGGGCGCCACGCAGTGTCGCCCTTACCTTTCGGTTCGCGCGGAGCACGAACCCTACCCATCTCAATTCTGCCTTGGGTAGGGACGGCGCTCCGCGCCGTCCGCTGTATCTTTGGTAGGGGCACGACTGCGTCGTGCCCGTTCGTCACATCACATAAGAACCACTGCTGATACCCTATTCTCACAATGGTCAACGGGCGCCACGCAGTGTCGCCCCTACCTCTAACCCTTCAACATTTTTACCACCTTCTCCGCTACACGTTCCGCACCACGTGCGTCACCCAAGGCTTCGACGTTTGCTTTCCATTTTTTCCAAATCTTAAAATCGTTTTCAAAGGCCTTAGCCACAGCGGCCTTCATTGTTTGCGGAGTGAGCCCCAAGCAGCCGGCCTCGTGTTCCACAATCAATCGCGCGTTGCCGGCTTCCTGTCCAGGAATCACCTGCGAAATAATCATTGGTACGCCTGCTGCGACACACTCGTGCGTCGTCGCACCACCGGCTTTTGAAATCACCAGGTGACTCGTGAGCATCAACTCAGGAATGCGATCCGTCCAACCAAGCACGGTAGCGCGACCTGCGACCGCTACTTCAACCGCGCCTTTAAAGTCTGCATCTTTACCGACTGTAATGGTTAAATCGATTTCGAGTTCCGAAACCGCACGTGCAACTTCAACCGCGTCTTTACGGCCTGGATTGAGCATCAGTAAAACTTTCGGGCGGCCCCCCGCCGTCGCACTCGAACGTGCGGCTAATTTATCGCTGACTGGAAATCCGAAAGGTAAAATCTTTTCGCGCGGCACACCCTGACGTACCATCACTTCAGCAGTCGCCTGATTAGGCGTCACATACCAATCGGAGTGTGCTCGATGCCACGCACGATTCACTGAAACCGAATCGGTGACCACAGTAATAATTTTCGGGCGACGCGGATCGGATAATTTCCAGCGACGCTCTATCATATAATTATATAACGGATAAGCGGTCACGACAACGGGTGCCGACACTGCATCTAATACTTCGAACAGCTTTTGTTGAACAGGGCGAACGAAGGGCAAAGTCAACGGCACTGCCGGAATATAATCCAAGGCAGCATACGCGCAGCCCCACAAACGCGGAAAACGATTGGCGACCTGTACATAGCTATCTCGCTGCTTATGCGCTTTTTCCACACCATAAGCTTCCATGAAAATATCGTGGAACTCCGCCTGCACGCCGTCGGCCGAGCGACGATTGATCGCGGCAATTAAGGCACGCGCTGCGGCATTATGGCCTTCACCGAAACCTGCCGAGAGAACTGGAATGGTGACCATGAATTAGACGAGCACCGGGCTTTGTTGCTCAGCCTTCTGGGCTTCATAGGCCTGACGTTGTGCCGTGATGAGACGCATGAGCTCAGCCCGCTCTACCACGCGCATTGTGCCATCCATTTCTTCTACAATCGCAGTTAATGACTCCACCCAATCACCTGAATTTAAATAACGAACCGAGCCCATCATGCGATCTTCTGCTTTATGAATGTGACCACACATCACGCCCTCGCAACCGCGACGGCTGGCGAGCATTTGAATGTGCTCTTCGAAGCGTGAAATGAAACTGACCGCTGATTTTACTTTGCCCTTAATGGCTTGTGATAAAGAAAAATATTCTTTGCCGCGCCAGGCGCGCCAGCGGTTATAAAAGCGATTTATATCCAGCAAGAATTGGTAGCTGATGTCGCCCAATACAGCCAACCAGCGCATCTTAGACATCACGGTATCAAACGCATCGCCATGAATGCAAAGGTAGCGACGGCCATCCGCGGCTTCATGGATGTGCTCTTCGGCTAATTCAATTCGATCCAAGCTAATGGGGATTAAACGACGGATAAAGTCATCGTGATTGCCACGTAGGTACACAACGCGCGTGCTGTCTTTCTCGGCCATCTTTAATAAGCGGCGAACGACAGCGGTATGGGCTGGGCTCCAGTGATTCTTACGCTGCAGTGACCACAAGTCGATGATGTCACCATTAAGAATTAGTTTTTCGCAACGCACGCCGCGCAATACATCGAGCAACTCGCGAGCCTTGGCATCCTTGGTGCCCAAGTGCAGATCCGATAAAATCAGAGTACGGAACTGAATCTTAGGTGACAGTAAACGTGGCGATTCTTGCATGAGCGAACTCTACGTGACGATTGTGACAATCCGATGCCGCCCCCGCCTCAAGTCTGTAACAGGTGTCAGGGACGTTCTTGCCTTGGGTAGGGACGTCGCTCCGCGGCGTCCGCTGTATACTCCCTTGCCCCCGTGCCAACGTACCCACCTACCCCCTCAATCCTATTTCATAAACAAAAACTGCAGGCGAGCCGTGGTACGTTCGTCGTACTTCGAAAGAATATTTTCGTAAATGGGCGTATCGTAAGCCAACGATGCTAAACGTAGAATATGCAATTTACCCACAAAGCTGGCGTCCTTGATTTGTTCATAAGGCCACTTCTTGGCGGGCTTATCAACGTACGGCACCATGAAGTCGATGGCCTTACGTAAACACTTTCCATCTTTTAAATTTTTCTTCCAGAGATCCACGCCCACATGCTCACCGAAATTCGCCAGTGTTGTGAGTGCATCTAAATTCATTGAGCAATAGTCGAAGGACTTCGTGCGGGCTAATTCGAGCGGCATACTGCCGTCTGATTTAATCTGCGACTGAATGCGGTTATTCCAGGCCGACTCCAGCATGCGCTTAGCCTCGTCTTTCTTCCCTAAACAAAGGGCAATCTGCACTGCCTGCACATCGTACCATGATCCGTGATTATTCTTTGCTGCCCGCTCGTCCTTACCATTCGCACTCTTCGTCATCCAATCATAGTAAGTCGACATCCAGGCTTTGAAAGCCTTCTGGTCCGCCTCCGTCCAAGCCCGCGATCGACCCAACAAACTCATCGCATCAATCACATCGCCCAAGCAGCGACCTTCTAAGATTCCTTCACCGCGACCGTCGTTTTTCCCCATAACTGCCTGCGCAAAATTTAAATTAGGATTCATTTTTGTCTCTGCATCTAAAAACCAAACGTGCACGAGTTTCACCGCCCCCTCCGCATACTTATCCTCCTTCGTAAAATAATACGCTAACGCCAAAGTCTCCACCGCACTACCCATATCACCCATACGTTTGTGATCACTCGCTGTTTCATCGTCGGCCTCCGGATTATGATGACCATCCTTACGCATATAAGGTAAGCCATTAGGCTTTGATGGGTCTGGCCAAAAATAAGGGGCTAGACTGATGTAGTCATGCATGTCACCGCTCGTCGGCACCTTCGTTTTATCCATCACCGAGGGAGGCTTCAGCTTCAGCGCCTTTTCGGCATCGGCGATGAGTTTTTTTACTGCAGGCACTACATTCTTATCACCCGAAGTGTAGCGTGACTTAGCTTTTTCCAGCGATCCGGGCTTAGCCCCGTAATAGGGTACGCTCAATTCCCCCGCCGAAGCCCCCTGGCACACCGCCAGTAAGAATAAAAGCATGGTCGCAGTTCGACGGAGCATGGGGGACACCGAAAATTGCTAGAGTTTCGACAACAGGCAATCGCAACTCTCCACCCCGCCAGAAAATTGGATAAATTAACCCCAAAAAGTCATTTTTCTCCCTTCTCACTTGCACCCACCGAGGTCGCTTCTAACTTGCGGCTTCAACCATGGTGAAATCCGATTTTAGCTATAACAGTAAGATTGAAGGCGAGGTTATCGTGACCCGCGCCGACGCCGTGGTCAACTGGGTGCGCAGCCACTCGGTCTGGCCCATGCCTATGGGTCTCGCCTGTTGCGCCATCGAGCTAATGGCCGCTGGCGGTTCGCGTTTCGACATTTCACGTTTCGGCATGGAAGTGATGCGCTTCTCGCCTCGCCAAGCCGACTGCATGATCGTCTCCGGCACCGTCACTTATAAAATGGCCGAAGTGGTTCGCCGAATTTACGATCAAATGGCCGAACCCAAATGGGTTGTCGCAATGGGCGCCTGCGCTTCGTCAGGAGGCATGTACCGCTCCTATGCGACTCTTCAAGGCGTCGATAACATTGTGCCTGTAGACATTTATATTTCTGGCTGCCCACCTCGCCCCGAAGCTCTGCTCGATGGCATGATGTTGCTCCAGGAAAAAATCCGTAATGAAGGTGGCTCCCTTAAGCGCACGTTCCGCGGTCGCACCGTCGAAACCAAAATCGTCAGCTAATTGCTCCCATGGACGTCGCCGCGCTCACGCAAAAATTTCCTCGCACGCAATCCCAGAAGTCCATCGACATGCCCACGTTCGCCGTGGCCAACGATGAACTCGCCGAAATCGTCCAGTACCTCCGCGATAGCCAAGGTTTCGATTTATTAGCCGATCTCTGCGGTATCGATTGGCCTGATCGCTCCCCTCGTTTCGGCGTGGTGATTCACCTCCTTAGCACCACGAACAAAGAGTACATTCGCTTGCATGCTGCTTGTGATAACGACGCGGTGCCCAGCGTTTCTTCCATTCATCCTGGCGCCAATTGGCATGAGCGTGAAGCGTACGATATGTTTGGTATAAAATTTACCGGTCACCCGGATCCTCGCCGCATCTTAATGTGGGAAAGCTATCCTTATCACCCACTGCGCAAAGAATTCCCTCTCGCTGGTATCGAAGTTCCGCTTCCTGCGGCCGACGTCGCTGCCGTCACCGGACAAAATGTTGAGCCCGCACCAATGATGGGCGGACCATTCGTCTCGCACGGCGGTCACATGTCAGGCGGCGAACCGCAAGCCCTCGACCAATCCTGGAACGAGGAAAAACCAAAAGCTTAATTGACGTGAAAACCACGAAAGAAATTTCCCTAGGCGATATCGCCGCCCGCTCCGAAGAACTCCGCGGCGAGAACATGACCCTGAACATGGGTCCATCACACCCCGCGACTCACGGCGTGCTTCGACTGAGCCTCGAACTCGACGGCGATAAAGTAATCAAGTGCGATCCTGTTATCGGTTACCTCCACCGCGGTGACGAAAAAATTGCGGAGAATATGACCTACAACCAATTCGTCCCTTACACGGATCGATTGGATTACCTCGCACCGCTCGCTAACAACGTAGCGTACGCCATCGCGGTTGAACGTCTTGCTGGATTAAAAATGCCTGAGCGTTGCGAAGCGATTCGCGTGGCTTGCTGTGAGATGGCTCGCATTTCTTCTCACCTTCTCGGACTCGGCGTTTATGCTATGGATACAGGCGCATGGACCGTGTTCATGTATACGTTCAACGAACGCGAAAAACTTTATACCCTCTTCGAAGAACTCACCGGCGCCCGCTTCACCACGAGCTACACTCGGATTGGCGGACTGACACGCGATCTTCCCGAAGGCTGGCTCCAACGCGTTGAAACTTTCTGCGACGGCGTTCTTAAAACCATCGATGAAGTGGATCGCTTGCTCACTCGCAACGGTATCTTCCTCGAACGCACTGAAGGCGTTGCACCCATTTCTAAAGAGCTCGCCCTCGCCTACGGTCTCACCGGCCCCAACCTCCGTGCTTCCGGTGTTCCCTTCGACCTTCGTAAAGATAAGCCTTACTCGGGCTACGAAAAATATGAATTCGATATTCCTGTCGGCACCAAGGGTGATTGCTTCGATCGCTACCTCGTCCGTATGGAAGAAGTCCGCCAATCCGTTCGCATCCTCCGCCAAGTAATCAAGACGATGCCTGGTGGTGCTTGGTACGCCGAAGACGCGAAGAAAATTTTCCTTCCACCCAAAGCGAAGGTGATGACGAAGATGGAAGAGTTGATTCAAAACTTCATGCTCGTCACCGAAGGTCCACAAATTCCTGCCGGCGAAGTTTATTTTGAAGCTGAAAATCCCAAAGGATCACTCGGCTTCTACATCGTCTCCAACGGCGGTGGCGTACCTTATCGCCTGCGTATTCGCGGACCAAGCTTCGTCAGCCTCAGCATTCTTCCCGCCATCGTCCCGGGCAACTTCCTTACCGACATCGCGTCCATCTTGGGGTCACTCGACTTCGTGATGGGCGAATGCGACCGCTAAAACATGTCACTCAAATCTTCTACTCTCACTAAGGCCGACGCGATTATCGCGCAGTACCCGCAGAAACGTAGTGCAGCACTTCCCCTCTTGCACCTCGTGCAAGCCGATCGCGGTTACATTACGCAAGATGACATGGCCTGGGTCGCCGAAAAAATCGGTGTCGCCCCGATGCAAGTTTTAGAAGTCGTCACCTTCTACCCGATGTTCCGTCAAAGCCCCACGGGTCGTCGTCACGTCAAAGTTTGTCGCACGCTCTCGTGCGCTTTGCGCGGTTCGTACGCTCTCATGGAGAGTTTAGAAAAATCTCTGAACTGCCCTCGCGGCGAAACTTCACCCGATGGCGACTTCACCCTCGAGTTCGTCGAGTGCATTGCCGACTGCGGTTGCGGTCCCGTCGTGCAAGTTGATCACGCTTTATTTGAAAACGTCGCCCCTGAAAAAGCCGGCGAGTTCACCCAACAACTTAAGGCCAGCTTGAAGGACGCCAATTACGGCAAAGCTGCTCCTGCACCTGGCACGCCAGAGTGGAACGGATAAAATTTTAATTCTTTTATAAAATGTCCGCCGTCGAACGCCCACTCATTTACGCGAACCTTCGCAAACCTGGCTACACAGTCGATCTCGACTGTTACATTAAGCACGGCGGCTACGAGGCTTTGAAGAAAGCCGTGGCGATGAAGCCGGAAGAAGTTTGCAAAGAAGTCGAAGTCTCCGGCCTTCGCGGTCGCGGTGGTGCAGGTTTCCCCACGGGTATGAAGTGGAAATTCCTCGACCGTAAATCGGGCAAGCCCTGCTACCTCGTCGTCAACGCCGATGAATCTGAACCCGGCACTTACAAGGATCGCCAAATTATTTATAAGGACCCTCACCAAATGCTTGAAGGCATCGCCATCACCGCTTGGGCGATTCAAGCGAAACAAACTTTTATTTATATCCGTGGCGAATTCCAACACGGCGCTCAAATTCTCGAGAACGCCATCGCCGAAGCGAAAGCAAAAGGTTTTCTCGGTAACAATATTTTAGGCACAGGTTATTCATGCGACGTCGTCGTGCACCGCGGCGGAGGTTGCTATGTTTGCGGAGAAGAAACTGGCCTCATCGAATCACTCGAAGGCAAACGTGGCTATCCACGTATCAAGCCTCCTTACTTCCCTGCCGTACTCGGACTCTATAATTGCCCAACGATTGTAAACAACGCCGAGACCATGGCCCAAGTGAAACACGTGCTCGCTTTCGGTGGCGCGGAGTTCGCGAAGATCGGAATCCCGGGCGACAGCGGCACGCACATTTGGGGTGTCAGCGGCTTGGTTAAACGTCCCGGACTTTACGAAATCGAAGCGGGCAAGGCGACCTTCGGACAATTACTTTATGATTTCTGTGGTGGCCCTCTCGAAGGACGCACCTTCAAAGCAATCATTCCTGGAGGCTCCTCGACGAAGATTTTAAAATTCGGCGAACGCTTCAAAGGTAAGCTCCCTAACGGACAAGAATTCGATTGGGCTCTTGAAGACATTCCTCTCGATTCTAATAGCATCGCTGCGTGCGGCACTGGACTCGGAACAGGCGGCACCATCGTCATCGATGACTCGGTCGAAATGATTCAAGCACTCTCGAATCTAAATGCGTTCTACGCTCACGAGACTTGCGGACAGTGCACACCTTGCCGCGAAGGTTCACTTTGGTTGAGCCGCGTTTCGAAACGTATCACCACCGGTGGTGGACTCGAAACCGACGTTCCCCTCTTGCTCGACATCGCCAATCAAGTGGCGGGTCGCACCATCTGCGCACACGGCGAAGCCGTCGCCTGGCCCGTTCAGTCTGCTGTTCCTAAATTTAAAGACGAATACCTCGACTCGATCCGCCGCCGTAAAAACGGCGAAGAAGTTTCGAGCGTGAAGTTGATTTAAGGTAGGGGCGACACTCCGTGGCGCCCCTACCCGGTCCGCGCGGAGCGCGACCCTACCCAATTCAATTCTGCATCGGGTAGGGACGTCGCTCCGTCGACGTCCGCTACACCCCTACCAAAATCCCCCTTGTCACCGTGTCATCTCACCCCCTACTTTGCATCCCATGGAATTCCCAAACGTTAAAGCTGTCGCTAAAGCCAACGTCTACTTCGAAGGCAAAGTTGTCTCTCACTCCATCTTCCTCGCGAGCGGTGAAAAGAAAACCCTCGGACTGATCTACGCGGGCTCTTACCACTTCGGTACCGATAAAGCCGAAATTATGGAAATCACCGACGGCTCATGCGTTGTCACCATCGACGGCTCCAAGGACTCCAAGACTTACGCCGCAGGCACGCAGTTCAATGTTCCCGCCAAGTCTGGCTTCACTATCGCCGTTCCTTCGGGCATCTGCCAATACATTTGCAGTTTCATTGGTTAAACGTCGCTCGTTGAATCGAGCACGCTTGCCATTACGTACGAGTCGCTAAACCTAAAATTATGTCAGACACGTTTAGCAGCTCTCCCACCGCAGGCATTCCGCCGGCCAAGGAACGTCCATGGGTTCAGCTCAAAACGTTTACATCTAAGCCAAACATTTTCCGCTCAATGGTCGGCGAAGTTTCGCCCGACGCTCGCCAAGGCGACATCGTTGCCGCCTACGATAAACAGGGCTCGCCCATCGGCTACGGTTTTTGGAATCCCGGCGCACCGATTGCTCTGCGCATTGTAAAATCAACCACCGGTAAGCCCGACGAGGCCTGGTTCGAGGCCGCCATTCAACGCGCGGTTTCATTGCGTCGCGAAATCTTAAAAATCGATGCCGACACCGATGCGTATCGCGTCATCAATGGCGACGGCGATTTTCTCTCCGGCCTCGTGGTTGATAAACTCGGCGACACCCTCTCCATCGAAGTCTCCTCCATCGCCGTGATGCGTCGCCTGCCGCGCTGGATTAAAATTTTACACGAAGCCATCGGTACTAAAAAAGAGATCGTCCAAGTCGACGAACACGTCGCACGCGTCGAGGGCATCATGCCGTCCGATATTCCGAGCTCGTCCGTTCGCTTCGTAAAAATCAAAGAGTTTGGTGTCATTCAAGAAGTCGACTTCGCCGACGGACACAAAACGGGCTTCTTCTGTGATCAACGCGACAATCGCCGTCGCTTCGCCAACCTCACGAAAGGCCTGCGCGTGCTTGATCTCTGCTGTTATTCCGGTGGTTTCTCTGTAGCCGCTAAATTAGCTGGCGCCACCGAAGTCACGGGCGTCGACCTCGATGAAAAAGCCATCGAACGTGCTAAGCGAAACATGAATTTGAATAACGTGCGCTGCGAATTTGTGCACGCCGATGCGTTCAGCTGGATTCGCCAAATGCAAAAGAACGGAAAGACCTGGGATGTCGTCCTCTGCGATCCCCCGAAATTCGTGGATAGCCGCGATGAAGAATTCCAAGCCGAAGGTCTGAAGAAATATAACGACCTTAACGTCCTCGCGATGCAACTCGTCGCCCCCAACGGCATCTTCATAACCTGCTCCTGTTCTGGATTAGTATCGCCTGAAGCGTTTGAAGAAATTGTTTCTAAGGCTGCTCACCGCTACGCTCGCCGTCTGCAAATTTTTGATCGCACTGGCCCAGGCGGCGACCACCCCAACGCATCCAACCATCCCGAAGGCCGTTATCTGAAGGTGATTTGGAGTAGGATTGTTAACTAGTTAAGGGGACAAGCTGTATCCTGCCTTGGGTAGGGACGTCGCTCCGTCGACGTCCGCTTCATCTTTGGTAGGGGCATGACTGCGTCATGCCCGTTCGTCACACGACGTACGAACCTCTGCGTCATTCTATTCTCTCGTCGGTCAACGGACGCGACGCAGTCGCGCCCCTACCCATCGCCTAAATATTATCCATCTTCGCCCTCAACTCATCCGCCTTTTTGCGAATGGCTAATTGCTCCGCGGGCTTCATCGCCATCGCTTGTCGCACCGCCATTCCAATCCGCGGATTATTCGCAAAACGCTTTTGGTGTCTTAACCAAAAATCCCAATAGAGTGCATTCAACGGGCAAGCCTTAGGGCCTAGTCTGTCCTTTGGATCATACACACAGTCCGAACAATAGTCGGACATTTTTCCAATATAACTCGCGGCACAAACGTACGGCTTACTCGCTAAAAATCCGCCGTCGGCGTGCTGACTCATGCCAATCACATTCGGCAACTCGACCCATTCAAAAGCATCAATATACACGCCTAAAAACCACTGCTCGACCTCGCGGGGATTAACTCCCGCCGTCAGACAAAAAGATCCAATCACCATCAGCCGTTGAATGTGGTGCGCGTACGCAGTGGTGAGGGATTGGCCAATCGAACAGCGCAGACAGTTCATCTTCGTTTGTCCGTCCCAGAACCATTTCGGCAACGCCACCTGATGATCCAATGCATTGCCATCCCGATAACTCGGCATCTTCGCCCAATACACGCCGCGAATATATTCCCGCCATCCGATGATTTGACGCACAAAACCTTCCGTCGCAGCCAACGGCACCACATCAGGTTCAGCTTCATGTCGCGCGACCGCCGCAGCCGCGACTTCCTGCGGTGATAACATTTTCACATTGAGTGCAAAAGAAAGTCGCGAGTGAAATAAACGATCCGAAGTCGTATTCATCGCGTCTTCGTAATCACCAAAATTAGGCAAGCCATGCGCAATAAATGCACGTAGTTGTTTTAAAGCTTCTGCGCGATTCTCAGGCCACGGAAAATTTTCAGCCGACGGCTCACCAAAAGTTTTTACACCCGCTGCTTGAATTTCCGTCCATAAATTGCGGTGATCATGGTTAAAGTCCCACGTCTTTGGTAACGCTGGTTTACCCTTCCAGGGCTTACGATTATCGTGGTCGTAATTCCACTTCCCGCCCTTTGGTCCGCCATCTGCGTCCATCAATAATCCTGAACGCTTTCGCACGACGCGATAATACGATTCCATTAACCATCGCTTAGCATCGGGTTGAAAATGTTGAGCCACGCCCTTCCGTTCATCCAGAAAGTGCTCGGATGATTTGATCGCCGCAGGCAAGCCACATGTCTTTGCAAAATCTGCTAAGTCTTGGTCGACCCGATACTCATCCGGCTCCTGATATTCCAGGCGCGTCGCTTTCACTTCCTTAAAAACCAGTCGCAAGTTTTCAGCGAAACTGTGCCGATTGTCTTTATCGCTGATTTTAAAATACCGCACCTGGTGACCGTTTTTACGCAACTGCTCTGCCAGCGAACGCATGCCCGCAAAAATCGCGACGACCTTCTGGGCGTGATGCCGAACGTAATCCGTCTCCGATCGTACCTCCATCATCACATAGACTACCTTGGCATCGACCTTACCAAACCACGAATGCCGCTCGTTGAGCTGATCGCCTAAAATAAGTCTCACACAAGCCATGCCCCAACCTGCCAAAGTTCTTCACAAATGCAAATGGTAGGGGCACGACTGGGTAGTGCCTTTCTGCCTTGGGTAGGGACGTCGCTCCGTCGACG
>CANCLQ010000025.1 GCA_947378845.1 Opitutia bacterium
CCCTGCTGCAGGGTCTTCAGCAATTCAGGCGTAAAATGTAGACCCGCAGTCGGCGCAGCCACTGCACGCGTTGATGCCTTCTCTGCGTAAACTGTTTGATAACGTTCATTATCATCAAACGAAACCCCTCCACGCTGTTTGCGCGCCTCAACAATATAAGGAGGCAGCGGCAGCTCGCCTTGTTGCTCGGCAAATTGTTCCACTGAAAGTCCCGCTGGTAAATCAAAGCGTACTACGTAATCGCCTGCACCACCGACCTGCGCAACGACTGCATGGTGTCCCGCTACACTAAAGCCTGCGGCATCGGCAGCTCGCTTGCCCGGGCGCAACATACAGTGCCATTCGTTTATATTACTCGCTGGACGTAAAAGCAGGCACTCCACTTTTCCGCCAGTAGGTCGAACGCCGAAGAGTCGCGCCTTCAAGACGCGAACACTATTACGGAAGAGTGCGGTTCCCTTAGGTAAAATTTCAGGCAACTCAGAAAAAAGTCGGTGCTCTATTTTTCGCGTAGCCCGATGCACCACTAATAATCGCGAACCATCTCGTCGCGCAGAGGGTTGATCCGCAATCCGCTCCGCCGGCAGATCAAAATCCAACTCGGCAACATCCATACCCTATCGACCCGTCTTAGGCGGCGTTAATAAGAGCTGACCATCAATTGCACGCAGTGGAGCAAATTCAACGCCCGGAGTAGCCTTACGAAGTTCTTCTTCAATCGCCGAAAGTTTCGCGTCCATATCATCCAATCGCGCCACGAAGACCGCCTCTGGTGTCGAAGGCGTCTGACATGCACCGTATTCACGCATCGTGTGGTGACTGAGCAAAATGTGTTCCAAGCGTTCGCGTAGCGAAATTTCTAATCCCACTTTGGTCGCATGTTCGCGGACCAAGAAAGCACCAAGCACTAAGTGCCCATGTAGATTGCCCGCACGCGTGAAACTGGCCTTCGCCATTCCTGGCTCTAAGCGCGTGTATTCCTGGACCTTACCAATATCGTGTAAAACAGTTCCAGCGATGGCTAATGACGCGTCGACCTTAGGATAGAGCGGCAAGAGGGCCTCTGCACATTTCGCCATACGCAGAGTGTGTTCTAATAAACCATGTCGGTACGCATGGTGCATGCCCATCGCGGCCACCGACTCAAAAAAGCGCTCAGCTTGCTCGGCTAGTACTGACTCAACCGTGAGGCGCAGACCCTCGTGCGAGATGCGCTTAACAATCGCATTAAGCTCCGCCTGCATTTTCTGTGGATCATTTTGCGACACCGGGGTCAAGCGACCCATTAATTGTGGGTCGGATTTTTCGGCATCAGTTAACGCAGCTAAAGTTTCAACGCGGAGTTCCGGGCGGCCGTTAAATTCTCCAACGACCCCGCCAACACGCACAGGCGTGCCTGACTTTAATGTTAGTAAAACTGGTTTTGCAGGCGAGTCGGCGAAGATGCGCACCTTCATATCGTCCGTCGCATCAGCGATGACGAATTCGTAATAGCTCGAGCCATTCTTGGCCGACTTGGTCTGCACATCGCCCAATGCACAGATGCAAAGGAATCGATTACCAGCTGGGCTGTTCTTGCTTTCTCTTAATGATAGGACGGCTTCGGACATGGCGCCATCGTGCCAGCCCTGCGGAATGGGCGAAAGGCAAAAATGGGGCATAATTAAAATTGTCATCAAATACCAATAGCCAGAAACGCGGTTGCCGTTTTTCGTGCCGCCTTCTTTATCCTCAACCATGACTAAATGGGCAAAAATTAGCGTCGCACTTACATGCATCGCTGCCCTATCGATCTGGTTTAGTCATTCGAGAACAGCAGAGAAAAATATAGATGAGTCGCCGGTAGTGGCTTCGGTCGTTCCGCGTGAGGCACTGCCAATCAGCGAAGCCAATGTTTCCACTGAACGCACACCAAGCCCTCAAGACGTAATCGCTCAATTTGCGAAGTCGGGTATACCGAAATTATCCAGTGAACAAATCGAGTTGTTTCTAAAAGAAAAAAAGCGCGGGCCCGACTCCCTTCTCGCGGCTTATCGATTAAGCCAAGACGTCAACTACTTACACGAAGCCGTAAGAAACTTCCCAAATAATTCCGCCGTACAACTCGAAGCTGCATTACGCGGTCCAACAGTTGCTGAGCGACAACAAGGCATCGATGCTTTTAAAAAACTTTCGCCCGAAAGCCCTCTCGGGAATTATTTGCAAGCCGACTTTTCTTTCAGCCAAGGAGATTACGCAACCGCTGCACAGGGACTCTCCCAAACATTGAGCAATGGAAAATTACCTGATTTTTCTGCGAGTCTTTTTCAAAATACCGAAGGCGCTTTTCTAGTCGCAGGCTATTCTCCCATTGAAGCCAAAGTCGCCGCTCTCTTTGCGTTCAATGAAGATCGCATTCGCTCGCTCACCTCGCTGCAGAACGTCTCAGATAATCTCAGCGAACTTCGCAATCAGTTCATTCAGCAAGGTGATATCGATGCGGCTGAGCCAACGGTACAAATGGAAATCAGCTTAGGTCAGCGCATCCAAAATCAAGTGAACCCTGCTCTACTTAATGCCCTCGTCGGCCAAGCCATCGAACGTCGAACCCTCGAGACGCTCGACCCCGCCACGCCGCTCGGAACAAATGGTGAAACCGTGCAAGGTCGCCTTGCCGAGCTCACAACCAAGAGCCAAGAAACCGGCGAGCTACTAAATTCAATTCAACGCTACCCCATTGAATCGATGTCTGCCGAGGAACTAAATCATTACACGCAGCACGTGCAGCAAGAAGGTGAGATCGGCGCAATCAAGTGGTGGGCGAAGCTTAAGTCGGCTGACCAAAAATAAGGGCGAACCACTTTCGCGATTCGCCCTTAGTCTTAAATCACTTCGCGCTTAGTAGCGGTAGTTGTCGGGCTTAAACGGACCCGACTGCTTCACGCCAATGTAATCGGCCTGATGCTTCGTGAGCTTCGTGAGACGAGCACCGAGTTTATCGAGGTGCAAACGCGCCACTTCTTCATCGAGGTGCTTAGGCAAGACAACCACGCCCGGCTTTGCAGTCGCCCGCGTTTCCCAGAGGTGTAATTGCGCGAGCACTTGATTCGAGAACGAAGTCGACATCACGTAACTCGGGTGACCAGTGGCACAACCCAGGTTCACGAGGCGTCCTTCAGCCAACATGTAAAGCTGGCGGCCATTAGGCAGCGTGTAGCGATCCACTTGCGGCTTAATCGACTCCTTCTTTACGCCCTTCTGATTATTCAGGCGGACGACTTGGATTTCGTTATCGAAGTGACCGATGTTACAAACAATCGCTTGATCCTTCATCTTGAGCATATGCTCGAGCGTGATGATGTCGCGATTACCCGTAGCAGTGACGTAAATATCGGTCGTGCCTAAAGTGTCTTCCACACGCACAACGCGGTAACCTTCCATCGCCGCCTGCAATGCGCAGATAGGATCCACTTCAGCAATCTGAACCGTGGCACCAAGACCACGCAATGATTGTGCCGAGCCTTTACCGACATCGCCGTAACCCATGACGAGCGCAACTTTACCAGCAACCATCACATCGGTAGCACGCTTAATGCCGTCGACCAATGATTCGCGGCATCCGTAGAGATTATCGAACTTCGATTTCGTGGCAGTGTCGTTGACGTTAACTGTCGGCACTAAAAGTTCACCGGCTTCAAGCATGCGGTAGAGTCGCTTCACACCCGTGGTGGTTTCTTCCGAAACACCCTTCCAGTCCTTCACGACTTTGTGCCAGTGACCAGGACGCTCCTTCGCGACTTTCTTGAGAAGGTTTTTGATGATCTGTTCTTCTTCAGATTCGGAAGGAGTACTCACCCACTTCGAACCATTTTCTAATTCATAGCCTTTGTGAATCAGCAAGGTGGCATCACCGCCGTCATCCACAATGAGCTGAGGGCCCGAGCCATTCGGCCAGGTGAGAGCATCCATTGTACATTCCCAGTATTCTTCGAGGGTCTCACCCTTCCAGGCGAAGACAGGATAGCCAGCTTTCGCAATCGCGGCAGCAGCGTGATCCTGCGTTGAGAAAATATTGCAAGAAGCCCAGCGGACGTCGGCACCGAGAGCACCGAGGGTCTCAATTAGGACCGCGGTCTGAATCGTCATGTGCAGTGAGCCAGTGATGCGCACGCCCTTTAAAGGCTGCTTCTTCGCATACTTCGCACGGAGCGCCATGAGGCCTGGCATCTCGTGCTCAGCAACCTGGAGTTCTTTGCGGCCCCATTCAGCTAAGCTGAGGTCAGCGACTTTGAAATCAGACTTCTTTGCCGAAGCCCGTTGAATTTTTGGTGAGTACATAATTTAGGAAAGGAGAGCTTTTTTGAAGGCGTTTAATTTAGAAGTAGTCTCCCAAGGAAGACCCTTCTTGCCGAAGTGACCGTAGTGCGTGCTGTCACGGTAAATCGGACGGCGAAGATCCAACTGACGGATAATTTCCGCCGGATTAAATAAAAATACTTTTTGCACCGCGGCCAAAATATCAGCGTCGGACAATGTGCCCGTACCAAATGTATTAAGGTGCAGACTGGTTGGCTCGGGGTGGCCGATGGCGTAAGCGGCTTGAAGTTCGCAACGCTCTGCTGCGCCTGATGCCACAATATGCTTCGCGACCCAGCGTGCCATGTAAGCAGCCGAACGGTCTACCTTGGTTGGATCTTTACCGGAGAAAGCACCACCACCATGACGGCCCATGCCGCCGTATGAATCGACGATGATTTTGCGTCCAGTTAGACCGCAATCCCCTTGCGGACCACCAATCACGAAGCGACCGGTTGGATTAATTAAAAATTCGGTTTTCTTATTTAGAAGAGCCTTAGGCAGAACTTTGCGAATCACTTGCTCCACGCAGAATTTCTCGATTTGGCGGTGCGAAACATCTTCCGTGTGCTGCGTCGAGATTACCACATTCTCAATCGCTACAGGCACGCCATCTTCATAGCGAACCGCGACCTGCGACTTACAATCAGGACGCAACCATTCGGTGCCACGTGCTTTTGATTTACGCAAACGAGCCAGCTCACGATTCAAGCGGTGCGCAAACATAACAGGCGCAGGCATCAATTCAGCTGTCTCTGTCGATGCATAGCCAAACATAATGCCTTGGTCGCCTGCACCCATTTTTGCGTGCTTCTTACCTTCGGCCTTACGTTCGTCCACGCCCTGCGCAATGTCAGGCGACTGCTTCGTTAATAAATTAGTGATAAAAACTTTATCGGCATGAAAGACGTCGTCGTCATTCACGTAACCGATTTCGCGGATGGCAGCGCGAACGACTTCTTCGAAATTCACTTTTGCCTTAGTAGTCAATTCACCGGCAATGACCACGTGATCGCTCTTCACGAGCGTTTCACACGCCACGCGAGAGAAACGATCCTGCGCCAAGCAGGCATCCAAGACGGAATCAGAAATCGAATCCGCTACCTTGTCGGGGTGGCCTTCGCCAACCGACTCAGAGGAGAATGTGTAAATGTCGCGTTGCGCCATAAGACCCAAACAACAAAGGGCTTTCGGCTTAGTTGCAAACTTCTATCAACTTATCTCGATAGAAAGATACGTTATTTTCGTCATATTTCGCCCTAATCTCTCGAAAATGGCCTGATTGCCGCGCGAAACGCTCTTTGCTGTGGGCTTGCTCGCACCAATCAGCAGGTTAACCCTCTAACCCATGCGGGCTCAACTTCCACAGCTCTTTCCCCGACCTCGGGAATTGAATCTGCGTGGTGGTTTCCTGCCCGCCCCTGCCGCGCCACACCCGACTGGCGTATTCCTTAAATCACTTCCGCAAACGATCGCAGAAGCTCAGACAACGCTCGACACCTCCAAGCACGCCGCTTGTCGAATCGAGAAATTACCTAAGCTCGCGG
Organism: Opitutia bacterium; assembly: GCA_947378845.1. Classification (GTDB taxonomy): domain Bacteria; phylum Verrucomicrobiota; class Verrucomicrobiia; order Opitutales; family UBA953; genus UBA953. The sequence continues at coordinate 5,883 of CANCLQ010000025.1, forward strand.
CTGAATCCTATTACCTGGAAATCACTTCATCTGGCATTCACCTCCAGGCAAGCGATGCAGTCGGTGTACTGTATGGATGCCAAACGCTTCGCCAGATTCACGAACAAAATCCGCAGGAACTTCCGCAACTCGAAATTTTGGATAGCCCTGATCTCGCTGTACGCGGCTTCATGCTCGATGTGTCTCGTTGCAAAGTTCCGACGCAAAATGAATTACGTCAACTCGTTCGCGCTCTCTGCCGCTTACGCGTCAATCAACTCCAACTTTATATCGAACATACATTTGCCTTCAGCGGACACGATGAAGTTTGGCAAAGCTCCTCACCCCTAACGCCTGCTGAAATCGAGCAGCTGGATCGCGAATGCCTCAACCACGGGATCGAGCTCGTACCCAATCTGAATACGTTTGGTCATATGGAGCGCTGGCTTAAACACCCACGCTACCAGGCACTCGCTGAGTGTCCCGAGGGCTGGATCCACCCGCTCACAGGTCTCTTTAAACCTACGCCTGCTACATTAAAGCCTGACCAAGCTTCACTCGATTTCATCGCCAACCTTCTCGACTCCTACCTACCCCACTTTCGCAGTCGCCAAGTGAACATCGGCGGCGATGAACCGTGGGAGCTAGGCCAAGGCTTTAGCAAATCAGCCGTCGAGAAAAACGGGAAGCACGCCGTCTATCTCGCACACTTGAAAAAGATTTGCGCACTCGCGAGTGACCGTGGTCGCACGCCACAATTCTGGGGAGATATTTTATTGGAGGATCTCAAACTCGCGGCCGATGCTCCAACATCGGCGGTGCCCGTAGTCTGGGGTTACGACGCCGGCCATCCTTTCGACGCGCAAGCAGGTCGTCTCCATGAATTGAATCGAGACTTTCTCATCGCACCTGGAACAAGCGCTTGGCAAAGCTTCACTGGCCGACTCGCCAACGCACTCACAAATCAATCGGAAGCTATCGCTGCTGCTATTAAATACGAAGCACGCGGCGTGCTCATCACTTCGTGGGGCGATAACGGAAATCATCAACCTTGGCCCACCACTTGGTTGCCTCTGGCCAGCGGACTCGCCCAGGCCTGGTGCTTTGCGGCGAATCAAAAAGATGACACCGAAAAGGTGTGTCAAATTATCGGCGGACTCACCATCGCCGATGCCCAGGCCACTGCTAAAGCATTAAAGCACCTCGGTAAACTCGATGAATGTATCGCTAAGACGATTCGCAATAAGAGTCTCACCTGGGAATTTTTAGTTTCAAATGCGGAACAACTCGCGGTTGCGTGCGCCGGCGTGACCAAAGAAGAAATTAAAAAATCCATCGAGCACCTTGAGGTCGGACGACAGCTCTGTGATCTCATTAGCCATGAAATCGTGCGTGAAGAATTATTAGTGGGTATCGATTGCGCCCTTGCTGGCTTACTCAAAGCACGGGGCCAGCCCATCACGCCCACCCAAGCGGCAGCACTCGAAACCCGCTACCGCCAAGCATGGCTCCAGCGAGCTCGCGTAGGCGGACTCGAGGAAAGCGTACGCGAATTACACTTAACTTAGTCGCCGCCCTTGCGAGGCTTGCCCGTGGAAGAGAAAAACTCTTTCACGCGGGCACGCAGGTAATCGCGATTCAGTTTCGCAATCACATCAAGCGTGATGCTCTTCGGGCAGTGCGCCTGGCACTCGCCATAGTTCGTGCAATTACCGAAGCCAGCATCGTCCATCGTCTTGACCATCGCCAAAGTGCGACGTTCACGCTCGGGCTGACCCTGAGGTAAAATGTTAAGGTGATTAATCTTCGCACCGACGAAGAGCATCGCAGATCCGTTCTTACAGGACGCCACACAAGCGCCACAACCGATACACTCAGCAGCATCCATCGCCTCATCGGCTACAGGCTTTGGAATCAGCGTGTTATTCGCCTCTGTGGCTGAACCAGTGCGTACGGTAATAAATCCGCCCGCCTGGATGACCTTATCAAATGCTGAACGATTAACGGCTAAATCTTTGATAACGGGGAACGCTTTCGCGCGCCAAGGCTCGACGGTAATCATTTCACCATCGCGGAAGTTGCGCATGTGCAGCTGACAGGTAGTCACGCCTGGCAAGGGGCCGTGCGGCATGCCGTTAATCGTCATCGAGCACATTCCGCAAATGCCTTCGCGGCAGTCATGATCAAAAGCGAAAGTGTCTTTGCCTTCTTTAATCAACTGCTCGTTGAGCATGTCCATCATCTCTAAGAACGAAGCTGAGGTTGGCACTGCAGCTAGTGCGTGATCTTCGAAATGACCAGCTGCACCGCGGTTCTGACGCCAAACGCGCAAACGCAGTGAAAGCGTCTGCTCGCCGTGTGAATCTAAATTGTCGTATTCCTTGACCATAAAATTATTTGTAGGAGCGAGTGGTGAATTGGACGTCCTCGTAAACGAGGGGTTCGGTGTGTCGTGCAGGCAACTGTCCATCGCCCTGCCAAGCCCAGACCGCCACGTGGGCAAATTGATCGTCGTTACGCTTCGCTTCGCCGCCATCTTGATATTCCGTGCGGAAGTGTCCGCCGCACGATTCATCGCGATGCAACGCATCGAGGCACATCATGATTCCGAAATCGAGGAAGTCGGCCACGCGACCCGCACGCTCCAACTCGGGCGCCAATTGGTCGCCGGAACCGACGACGCGAATATTCTTCCAGAAATCTGCGCGTAGTGCTTGGAGGTCGCGGATAGCGCCTTCGAGCCCCGCCTTGTCGCGTGCCATGCCACACTGCTCCCAAACGATTTTCCCGAGGGCCTTGTGGTAACTGCGTGCCGAACGATTACCCTTATTATTCAAGAACCACTGGGTGCGGTCTTGGACTTCTTTCACAGCAGCTTTAAATTCAGGTGCATCAACAGAAGGACGACCCGTTAAGCCGACGCCTGCCAAATAATCGGTCACCGTGTAAGGTAGTACGAAATAACCATCAGCCAAACCTTGCATCAACGCTGAGGCGCCGAGGCGGTTTGCGCCGTGATCGGAGAAATTCGCTTCACCGCCGACGAACAAGCCAGGGATGTTGGATTGTAGATTATAATCCACCCAAAGTCCGCCCATCGTGTAGTGCACGGCAGGGAAAATACGCATCGGCTGACGGTATGCATTCTCCCCTGTGATATTTTCGTACATATCAAAGAGGTTGCCGTAACGCTCGCGAATCGCGGGCTCACCTAAGCGTTTAATCGCCGCGGAGAAATCGAGGTACACACCCAAACGCTTGCCGTCGACTACTTGGCCAACGCCACGACCTTCGTCGCAAACTTCTTTCGCTGCACGCGAAGCAATATCGCGCGGGGCGAGATTGCCGTAGCTCGGGTATTTGCGCTCGAGGAAATAATCGCGGCGCTCTTCAGGAATTTCAGAAGCAGGCTTCGTGCAATCCGCTTTATCTTTCGGCACCCAAACACGTCCGTCGTTACGCAACGACTCGGACATCAGAGTGAGCTTCGATTGATCTTCGCCATGCACCGGAATACAGGTTGGGTGAATCTGCGTGTAGCAAGGATTAGCAAAGCCTGCACCTCGACGGTGTGCGCGATAAGTAGCCGTCACATTGCAGCCCTGTGCATTCGTCGAGAGATAGAAAACATTTCCATAACCACCGGTGCAAAGAACGACAACGTCGGAGGCCCATGCATTGATTTCACCTGTGACTAAATCGCGCGTGACAATGCCCTTGGCTTGGCCACCCACTAAAACGAGGTCCAGCATTTCGTGACGCGTGTACATCTTCACTGTGCCTGCACCGATTTGACGCGAGAGTGCGGAGTATGCACCGAGCAACAATTGCTGACCGGTCTGACCACGTGCATAAAATGTGCGAGAAACCTGAGCGCCACCAAATGAGCGATTAGCTAATAAACCTCCGTATTCACGGGCAAATGGCACGCCTTGCGCTACGCACTGATCGATAATGGAAGTCGACACTTGAGCTAAGCGATAAACGTTCGCTTCGCGGGCACGATAGTCGCCACCCTTAATCGTATCGAGGAACAAGCGGCGTACGCTGTCGCCATCATTCTGATAATTCTTCGCAGCGTTGATACCGCCTTGAGCAGCAATTGAGTGCGCACGACGTGGGCTGTCTTGGTAACAGAAACAAGAAACTTCATAACCCATCTCCGCAAACGATGCGGCGGCAGCGGAACCCGCTAAGCCTGATCCAACCACGATGATGTGGTACTTGCGGCGATTCGCCGGATTCACCAAGCGCAGCTTTGCCTTATGGTTATTCCACTTGTCCGCGACTGGACCGGCAGGAATTTTGGATTCAAGTTTCATGGGGCTTACTTAATGCAGCCGAGGAGAACGGCTAAAGGGATGGAGATAAAACCAAGGGCAATCAGCCAACCGTAGGCTGTGGCAATAAAGTCTAAGCGCCCGCGCCAACGCTCATTACGCAGGCCCAGGGTTTGGAAAACGCTGCTAATACCGTGGCTCAAGTGCAGGCAGAGCAGAATCATACTAATAATATAAAAACCAGCGACCGCGGGTTGGGAAAATCCGGCAACCACCATGGCGTAAACATTTTCGCCGAACTCCTGTCCGCCGAGAGCAACCGTGCGGAAGGTGTAATGCAGAAGGTGGAAAACTAAGAAGCTGAGAATCACTACGCCCGAGTAAGGCATGGTGCGCGATGAAAGGGTCGCGCGACGAGTGGCATCGACCGCGGGTCCACCTGCGCGTGCAGCTCGGTTTTCCAAAGTTAATAATACTCCCGTCCAAATGTGTGCGATGGTGGAAAGAATGAGCACAGAGCGCGCACCCCACAGCAAGCCGGGGTGAGCGTGGAGCCATTCGGCGTAAGCATTGATCGCATCCTTGCCCTTAAACATCAGCAAATTGCCCGTCATGTGGCCCAGCACAAATCCAGCGAGCACTAGACCCGAAAGGGCCATGACGATTTTTTTGCCAATCGAGGCGGGCTGACAACAAGAGCAGGCGGACATGGTAATGGGGAGGAGGTGTACTTGCAGGGACGCGAAGTGCAAATCCCATCAAATACAGCACGGGGCCGATGCCCACCCCGTAGAAGATAATTCAATAGGTTATTAGCAAAAAGCCCCCGGGCCGTGAAAATCGCTCATAAGGAGATGGGCTTTAAATGCCCGAACCCGGCGAAAAACCGCTTGCCTCCACCTTCCGAGCCAATGACATACGAAAGTCCAGACCGGCCTACCGTCATGCGGACCAGCCGGTCTTATCTTTTTTATACAAAACCACCACCACGCCCAAACCCATGAAGTATATTTTTGTCACCGGCGGCGTCATCTCCTCTTTGGGCAAAGGCCTCACCGCTGCTGCGCTCGGTGCGTTACTTGAATGCCGCGGACTAAAAGTGCGTATTCAAAAATTTGATCCGTACCTGAATGTGGATCCAGGCACCATGAGCCCGTACCAACACGGCGAAGTTTACGTGCTGAACGATGGTGCTGAAACCGATCTCGATCTGGGTCACTACGAGCGCTTCACTTCAGGTGAACTTTCGCGACTCAACAGCCTCACCTCTGGACAAGTTTACGAAACCGTCATCCAAAAAGAACGTCGCGGCGATTACCTTGGTAAAACCGTCCAAGTGATTCCGCACATCACCAATGAAATCAAGGACCGCATCCTTAAAGGCGGCGAAGGCGTTGATATTTTAATTACTGAAATCGGCGGCACGACGGGAGACATCGAAGGACTGCCCTTCCTCGAGGCACTCCGCCAATTCCAGCATGATGCCGGCCGTGAAAACGTCGCCTTCCTACACTGCACCTTGGTTCCATTTATCAAAGCTGCGGGAGAATTAAAAACCAAGCCCTCTCAACAATCCGTCGCGAAGTTGCGCGAGATTGGTATTCAGCCGGACATTCTTGTCTGTCGCACAGATCGTCCCATCGGCGAAGACAACCGCCAAAAACTTTCGCTCTACTGTAACGTCGGCATCGATGCGGTTATCGAGTGTCGCGACGTCGAAAATTCCATTTACGAACTTCCATTGCAGCTCGCTGAACAGCGCATTGATGAAATCGTCGTGAAGCGCTTAGGTATTCAATGTAAGCCTATCGATATCGCTCCTTGGCGCGAAATCGTGCGTCGCATTCAACAACCAAAACATCACGTTCGCATCGGCGTAGTGGGCAAATACATCGAGCTCCAAGATGCTTACAAGTCAGTTTACGAATCCATTGTGCATGGTGGCATCGCCAATGAAGCCCACGTCGAAATCGTACGTATCGACGCCGAAGACCTAGAAACCAAAGGCACTGCTTCGCTTGCAGGACTTGATGGAATTTTAGTTCCAGGTGGCTTCGGCAACCGCGGCATCGAAGGAAAAATCCTCGCCGTACAATTCGCCCGCGAAAATAAAATTCCTTTTTACGGACTGTGCCTCGGTATGCAGGTAACTGTCATTGAGTTCGCCCGTCACGTTTTAGGACTTAAACAAGCACACTCTACCGAGTTCGCGCCGCAATCACCCGATCCAGTGATCCACTTAATGGAATCGCAAAAAGGCGTATTCACTAAAGGCGGCACCATGCGACTCGGGAAATTTGATTGCCAACTCACTGCAGGAAGTCGCTCTCGCGCCGCCTACGGCAAAGATCTCATTCAGGAGCGTCACCGCCACCGCTTTGAGTATAATGATGCTTACCGCACACGTCTCGAAGCTGCGGGCTTAATTGTTGGCGGCACCAATCCTCAGTCTAGCCTTGTTGAAATTGTCGAAGTAAAGGATCACCCCTTCATGGTGGGCGTTCAGTATCACCCAGAATTTAAATCCAAGCCAAGTCAGGCTCACCCGCTCTTTGCTGCCTTCGTTAAAGCCGCAATCGAGCAATCGAAGAAGTCCTGTTAAAGGTCAGACGGGCAAACCTTTGTCCTTGGACAAAGTTCGTCCCTCGGTTTGGATTACCTCGTGCGCATTCTTGACCGCCACGTCTTAAAAGAAACTGCTATCGCCAGCGGAGCAGCGACGGGTGCGTTTGTTTTTGTGATGGTAGCCGGCAACGTCCTGCAGCAAGTCGCCGAAGCACTGGCTTCGGGTCGCGTCAACGCCGCGCAAGGACTTGAGCTCATCGTCCTTCTCTTCCCTGGCGTAATTCCCTACGCATTACCTATGGGCGTGCTCACCGGCGTGCTCATCGCATTTGGTCGAATGAGTTCGCAGCACGAAATCACCGCAATGAAAGCAGGCGGATTGAGCATGATGCGCATCGCCCGCCCCGCCCTCATTCTCGCGCTGAGCCTTGCTGCTATGGCCGCATGGTTAAATCTCGAAATCGCACCTCGTGCCAACACTGAGTATCGCCGCTTATTAGTAGGCTCAGCAAAAGAGAATCCGACGTCGTTAATCACCACCGGTGAACTCAATCGACAGTTCAAAGGTCTCGTTATTCGCGCAGGCTCACGCGATGGAGATGTATTAAAAGATTTTTGGCTCTGGCGCGTTGATGATCGCGGTAAACTCATCCAGTCCGTGCAAGCGACCGAAGCCCGCCTTGATCGTGTAGATAAACCAGACGGCGAAGTCTTTCTTCGCGTCACACTTAAGAATGCGAAGATGGAGAGTCGCGCCAGCGGTGAAGTCGACAGTTTCTCGAAGCCCGCTTCTTTCGCTTCTGCGGGAAACACCACAATGGAATTTCCGGCCACGAATATTTTTAGCTCAAGCGGAACCTACGAAAAGAAACTACGCTGGCTAACAACAAGTGAACTTTTTTCTGCCATGGGATCAGGCTGGCACTTAAGTCCAAATGCCACGCTTGCCGAAATTGAACAAAGCAAAATGGAGGCGCGGAAACAATTCATGGCGCACCTCGCCTCGGCCTTCTCCATCTTCTCGCTCGCCCTTCTTGCTGTACCGCTCGCCATGCGTGTGGGTCGCTCCGAAACTTTTGTGAATGCCGCCCTCGCACTGGGCATATCGCTGAGCTACTACATTCTTAGTTCGGCCGCAGCATGGGTGAAGCAGCCCGCATTCCGACCCGACATTCTGGTATGGGTTCCTAATGTAATCGTTATTGGAATCGCCTTAAGACTCATCGGCCGCATCGAGCGACACTGATTCTTAGCGCTCTTTCCGATACCACGCAAAGAAGGCCCAGCCCATATTGGTGAGGGCAAACACTTCATTGAAGGCCTTCATCACAACGGCGCCCATAATCATATCTTGGCTCGCACTCAGCCAGCATATCCGAGGTGCCAACAAGTAGGTTTCATAGATTGGTTGCTCGGCAAAAATGAGCGCTGCCCACAAAGGTAAGTCTGCGACCATTAGGGCGAATGAGTAAATCATTGCCGCCCCAAAACCGATTCGCGGCAAAACGCGCGATGGGGAAATCAGCGGCCACACCATCAATACGCCCGGTAAAAAAATGAACCAGTGCTCAACGATGTGAACGGTGCGATTGCGCAACGCGAGATCGTAAAGCTCCGGGAAATGCCAAACCGAGAACGCAAAATTAAAAAGCAAACCAGCGAACAATGGATGCACTAAAAACTTTAAGAGCTTCGTGAGCCGAGGCCGGGCCTCAAGCCAGGGGTCTACCAACTCCACTGGCAATCCCGCTACCAACAACGGAGCCGAAACATAAATCAGCAGCATGTGCTGAGTCATGTGCGCCGTGAACAGGAAGCTTTCCCCGACTTGATCAAGGGGCGAGCCGACCGCGAGGTAGCCCACTAAAACACCCAAGTGAAATTTTACCGCTGCACCCACAGGATAAGCAGTGACCGTTGGCATGTAACGCTGGCGATACGGACCACAGATCATCGCATGCGCCCACGAAGCACCCACAACCAGCAGAAGCAAGAGGGGCTCAGTGTGCCAGTGAAGAGGGATGTTCATCCAAAATTTTGCGGAGCCCATCCCGCTTCATTGGGCACGAAGACTTAGCTAAACCACTTTGTGTCGACACGCTCGACTGCAAAGAGAGCGAGTACGGCGGTGAAGGTCGCAAACGCCAGAGCGAGACCTGTCACAAACAACCAGAACAAGAGTCGGTGGTCATAAATCAAGTGCATGAACCACATGATAACGGCAAAGAACTTAATGGCCGAAAGCAGACAAAGGACCGTCAAGATGACAGCCATCGGAACGGGCAAGAAGATCAACACAATCTCCACGCCAGTGATTGCGGCCAACCAAAGGGCAAGCGTGATGAAGTGGTGATAGCGGCGTACTTCTTCTTGTAAGAAATCTTTGCTGAGAGCGGCGTCGGACATAGTGAAAGGAATTTTAAATTATTTAGTGAGCGGCAAGCCAGTGCCCCAGAAACCACTAGGCCCCAGGTATTCAACAAGGTAGACAGCCGTGAAGATGATAATCCAAACGATATCTACGAAGTGCCAATAAAGACCGGCTACTTCAACATCGAGAGCACCTACGTGTCCGCCAAGCTTTCCGGTGAAGCTATAGAAGTATAAAAGGATCAACCAAAGAATACCGATGGCCACGTGCGTTCCGTGTGTTCCAGTTAAGACGTAGAAGGTCGATCCGAAGACGCTATTTTGAATGGTCAGACCTTGGTGGAAGAAGTGCGTGAACTCAAAAACTTGGCAGCCCAAGAAGATTAAGCCGAAGAAGATCACGCCGAGCACATTGCGACGGAATGATTTGATCTGCCCTTTGTGCATCGCCGAAACCGCGAGCGCCATCAGGAACGACGACATCAAGAGGATGAACGTCGAGAATGAGGTGAGCTCGATATTGAAGAGGTTTTGGATGAAGCGCTGGTGGCCTTCTGCGTCGGTGAATCCCGTTGGATAAAGTTTACGATACAGGAGGTGAGTCGAAATCAGCGTACCGAAAAACATACAGTCAGACGCCAAGAAGAGCCACATGATGAGCTTCTTGTGCTCGATTCCCGTCGAGGTCGGAGCGTGGGCTGGTTCTGAAACTTGAGACATATGCGTTTTAAATTTTAATTATAAAATCAGTGAGTGACGGCTGCTTGAGGCACGGGTGACGAATTGCCTGCAGGTGTTTTTAGCATGTAACCGCCCGGGCCTTCCAGAGCCCAAAGCCAAATGCCGATGAACATCACCGTGAGACCTGCAATCACGAGCCAGCCCATGTGGGGTACGCCCATTGATAACATCGGCATTCCGAGTCCGATCATCAGGAAACCAAAACCTGCGACGAGTGGCATCCAAGATTGGCTGGGCATGTGGACGCCGGCTTCACCGCCATCATTTTCGTAAGCAATGCGACGACCGCCGTGCTTATCTTCGAAGAAAGCATCGCGGGCCGAGATGACTGGGCTTTGGGCGAAATTATATTCCGCTACAGGAGACGAGAGTGACCACTCTAAGGTGCGACCGCCCCAAGGGTCCGAACCGCATTTCTTGCCCTTAAATGCCGTCCAAACTAAATTAGCGAAGGCCAAGAAAACGCCGATGCCTAGAATAAAGGCGCCGATGGTCGCGACGAAATTCCAAGTCTCCCAACCATTGCCTGCGTGATACGTGTGCGTACGACGAGGCTGACCCGCGAGACCGAGATAGTGCATCGGGCCGAACGCGAGATTGAAACCAAGGATAACTAATCCTGAGGCGAGGTAAGCGACGCCCGCATTAGGCATGCGACCGAAAATCTTCGGGAACCAGAAATACAGGCCGGCCATTAAGCCCAATAACACGCCGCCCAATAAGACGTAGTGGAAGTGAGCGATAACGAAGTAGCTGTCTTGTTGTTGTGCGTCCGCTGGAGCAGCCGAGTGCATCACGCCGGAGAAACCGCCACACATAAACATCCAGATAAATCCGAGCGCTAAAACCATCGGCGGCGTGAAGCGAATTTTTCCGCCCCAAATCGTCCCAAGCCAATTAAAGATTTTTACGCCCGTTGGTACAGCAATCGCCATCGTCAACAAAGCAAAGGCAGCCGTTGGCACTGGGCCTAAACCAGTAGTGAACATGTGGTGGCTCCACACTGCGAAACCGAGGAAGCCGATAACAGCCCCCGAGAAAACAATGATGGGATAACCAAACAAAGCTTTGCCCGAGAACGTTGGAAGAATTTCCGAGACGATTCCCATCGCAGGCAGAACGAGAATATACACTTCTGGGTGACCGAAGATCCAGAACAAGTGCTGCCAGAGAATGGGCTGACCACCCGCGGAAGGGTTGAAGAAGTTCGCGCCAAACTGGCGGTCGAACATGAGCTCGATTAACGCTACGGTGATCGCAGGGAATGCGAGAATGATAAGCACCGAAGTCACCAACGTCATCCAAGTGAACACGGGCAGACGCATCATCGTCATGCCCTTGGCGCGCATATTAATAATTGTGCAGATGAAATTAAACGAGGCAGCGAGCGAGGCGATGCCGAGAATCTGAATCCCGATAATCCAAAAATCTGTGCCTACACCAGTGAAACGCGGAGCGTGTAATGCAGCGTCAGCTTGCCCAACTGTTCCAGAAAGTGGAGCGTAACTGAACCAACCATTGGCCGGAGCAAAGTCGGAATACACCAAGGCCTTGTGCCATTCGAAATTATTAAACCATCCAGCGAGGTGACCGAATTCAAAGAGCCAGCTGCTGTTTAAAACAAAAGCACCGGCTACGAAGGTCCAAAGCGAAAATGCGTTCAAGCGTGGGAACGCCACGTCGCGTGCGCCGATTTGTAATGGTACCAAGAAATTAAAGAAGGCGGCCGACAGCGGCATCACGCCTAAGAAAATCATGGTCGTTCCGTGCATCGTGAACAACTGATTGTACATCCGGGCGGTCACGAAATCGTTATCCGGACGAGCCAACTGTGTGCGAATGGCGAGAGCTTCAACACCACCCACCAAGAAGAAGAGCATTGCGAAGGCGCCGTACATCACGCCGATTTTCTTGTGATCAACCGTAGTCAACCAGTCAGCCCAGCCAGTCTTGCGATCGGGGCGAATCAAGCCGAGGTCGCTGCGTTCTGGAGCGAGGTCCAGCTTAGAGGCAACCGGTGCGTGGTGTGTGTCGTGGGACATGGTAAATTTATTTTATAAAATTATTTTAGAGTGAGAAGGTATTCTGCGAGGCAGTCTAATTCTTCAGCGGTGAACTGCTGCTTACTTTCGTTTAAGCTCACGACGTTGAACATCTTGTAGTAATGCATGCGATTGCCGGGCTTAACATCTTTAGTGGCAGCACCGTTATCAGCGTGAGAAGTTCCGGAAGAACCAATCCACTTAATTAAGTTGGCTTTGAGTTTTGCGGCATCCACTGGCGTCGAAGCTTCGGTATTTTTTTCCTGCAACTCCAAAGCCAACTGCGCTTTGGTATCACGATTATCGAGCCAAGCTCCAGCCAATGATTTACGTGAAGCCACGTGCGTTAAGTCTGGTCCAAAATTACCCGCACCGTAGTGACCGGAAATATTGTGACACATCGCACAAGTCTTCGCTGCGAAGAGAGCCTTACCTTTTTCTGCCTTCGTGCCGACAGCAACGGGCGCAGCTTCTGCCTTCTGCGCCTGCACCCACTTCGCAAATTCTTCGGGCTCTACGACCTGACAGCGGAAAAGCATGTACGCGTGTGAATCGCCACAGAATTCAGCGCACTGACCATAATAGTGGCCGAGTTGATCAGCCTGAATCCACATGTGATTCTTCCGACCAGGCATTAAATCAACTTTGCCCGCAATCTTTGGAAGCCAGAAGGAGTGAATCACGTCTTCGGAGCGAAGATTAATACGCACCGCTTTGCCACGCGGAATATAAAGTTCATTTGGCACGCTATGCTTTGCATCGCTCGTTAAACCGAGCTGCGGGTATTCGAAACGGAACCACCACTGCTTACCAATCACATCGACCTCCAGCACTTGGTCCTCAACTGCCTTGGCGTAATTTTCTTTTCCATTCGCATCTACGCGAGAATACCATGCTGAAAGTTTTGAGGTCGGCACTGCTTCCGCTGGAACATCATCGGTGTACCAAATTGCGCTGAGAGTTGGAATCGCGATGAAGACGAGCGACGCAATCGATGCGGTGATTAAACCGATTTCGACTAAAGGATTTCCATGACCTTCTTCGAGCTTCGGCGCGGTGTCATCACCTGGACGCGCACGGTAACGAATCACAGCGTAAACAAGCAGGCCGCCGACCACTGCAAAAAGAACGAGCACCAAGTAAACGGTGTCCATGAAAACATCATACTGCATCTGTGCGACCGGGCCCTTAGGATCCAGGGTCGACTGACGAACCTCGCGCTCAGCCCGAGAGCATGCGCTCAGGAGGAGACCAAGGAACGGAACCACAACGAAAAGGGCCCGATTGAGTAAGCGTGAAATCATGGAAATACGATAAGACGAACGCCTCCGAACTTCGTAAAAAAGATGTCATTTGCAAGCCCCACCCTGTCATAGGCGCTCGAACGCACCTTGCTTCCTAATAAATAGACAGTTATTACACATTAAGTATCTGATTATAAGTTACTTAAGTAATTTATCTACTCATCACCCTGACTAATGAGCGGCGAACCGCCCACTTCTACCCCTTTCCGCTTGGTTATTGCACCCCCTCCCCGACCGCTTACCTCCTCACCCATGCCCTGGCAAAGTCCACATGGAACCCCCCTCCCCGATTGGCGGACCCGGACAATTTTAATGGGCATCATCAATATCACCCCCGACTCGTTTTCCGACGGCGGCAAAATCATTGATGCAGCTAGTGCTATTAAAAAAGTCGAAGCACTCATCGCCCAAGGTGTCGACATTATCGATCTCGGTGCGGAATCCACCCGACCAGGTGCCACGCCCATCGATGAGGCCACCGAAATTCAGCGACTCCTTCCAGTCATCAAAGCGCTTCGCGAAAAATTCCCTAAGTTAGCCCTGTCCATCGACACCTATAAAGCCGCCGTAGCCGAAGTCGCCATTAAGGCCGGTGCTGATATCATTAACGATGTCGAGGGTGCGCGCCATCAAATCGATAGCCAAGGCTCACCGATGGCCCGCATCTGCGCTCGATTAAATTGCCCAATCATTCTGATGCATCGTCGTGCGGCGGCGACCGATGAAAAAGATTTTTGGCCAAATTTTTTATCAGAAATAAAAACTTCTGTTAAGTTGGCT
>CANCLQ010000026.1 GCA_947378845.1 Opitutia bacterium
CGGTGACCAAGGGCTTCCATCATTTCAATCGAAACGCATTTATCATACGAGCCGCGGTGATCGCGAAAATCCTCGAGTCGCACTTCAATCTTATCGCTGAGTCCTGCCGCCTTAATGCGTTCGTTGGCTAAATCGAATTGTGCTTTTGAAATCGTAAGCGTGGTCACGCGGCAGCCGTAATTTTTGACTGCTTGCAGTGCCCAGCCACCCCAGCCGGTGCCGATTTCAATTACGTGGTCAGTGGGCTTGAGTTGCAGCTGTTCACACAAGGCGCGATTCTTTTGAATCTGCGCTTCATTAAGCGTGCGACATCCTTCCCAGCGCGCTGACGAATACATCATGGATTCGTCGAGGAAGAGTTTAAAGAAATCGTTCGAGACGTCGTAGTGCTCCGCAATATTTTGGCGGACTACTTTTTTGGAGTTCGGACGGAGTAAGTGTCCGACGCGATCCGCGAGGCGAAGCACGCCAAGAGCGACAGTACGTCGAGCGGGGCCTGACATGCCAGGCGTGTGATCGATGTTTTCGATAAAGAAGCCGATGACCGCAGTTAGATTAGGTGAGTCCCATTCGCCCGCCATGTAGGCTTCGGAGAATCCGATATCGGAACCAAGTACGATACGACGAAAGAAATTTTCATCGCTCACCTTGATTTCAGCTGCGCCGGCGGATGAATTCGTATCGCCGAGGGTAATGGTGCCGCCTTCAGGCAAAGTTAAAATTAATTTACCCGCACGCAGCTTGCGTAGTTCATTAAGAACCAATCGACGCATAAAGCCTCCGCGAGCGATGGCTTGGTCGATAGAAGTGGAAGAGGTGATCATTTTTTTGGAAGGAGTTCGGAAGTGGGGTGTCGCAGGTTGCGCTGCAGAGGAATGTCGTCGCCCTTCTTACGGAAAGGTAATTTTTTAATTAACCAGAGGCCTGCGGCGTGGAGGTGAATCAGGGCGACAACTTTCAAAATGAGCAAGGGCGTCTTTAGGGTGAGCCAGAGTAATCGAGTGTCGGTCAACGGCACTGCGCGCCCCGTCCAGGTGCTGATGAGTGTTTTCTGTCCACCTTCATAATGATCTACACCGAGGCATAATTTTTCGCCGGGCTGTCGGAGGGTGAATTCAAATTCGGTATCAAGTCCTGAGAACGGAGAAACGTAAAATCGTTTCGGTGTGCGAAGTTTGAGAATAGATTCTCCGGACGGTAGGGTGCTTAGACAGTTGGGGCCGAGGAACCACGCTTTGCGTTCGCCGAAGGTGTTATGTACTTCAGCAATTCCACAATGCAGTTTGCCCGTGATGGAAATTAGGAAAAATATAACCGGATTATACGATTTGCCGAATGCACGGGGCATCGCCACGAGAGTGATCGTTGCGTCGCTAGGCAAAATTTCACCGTGGGCCGCACAAAAAGCGTGTACGCGCTGTGTGAGTGAATCGCCGTCCTTACCGAAAGACTGGGGTGTGCCTTCAGGTTGGAAAACTTCGGCGCGCGGTAAGAAATCTTGTTCGCGGATTTGATAAGGTGCCCAACCAGACTCCGATAACATCGCTAGACCTTTCCCGATTTTCCCGAACTCACTCAGATCAATCGCAAAGCAAAATACGCTATGCGTGAAAGCGTTTCGCTTGGGCCAGAGCCGTGCGTGCATCACGTCCGCATCGTAGAGTCTGACCATTAATTTAATGTGGAACGAATCCGACGCAGTGCAAGCCTACGACAGGCTAAGCCTTAGCTGGCGACCACGCATCGCGACCAAGCAGGTGGCTGCATAGGCGGTGGGCGGACCACAGTCCGTCTTCGTGGAAGCCATAACGTTGCCAAGCGCCGACAAAATGAATTCGAGCGTCCGCACGTTCGTTGAGGCCTTGCATCTTTCCTTGGGCTGCTACGGCCTCGAGGGAGAACAGTGGGTGTTCCGTGGGGATACTCTGGAGGATTTTTTCCGGCTGAATCTGTTCGGGGTGATTGATCGTCACAAAAAAGTTTCCGCGATCAGTTAGCCCCTGCAGTGCATTCATCCAATAATGAGTAGAGGTCGCTTCATGTTCGCCCGCATTCCAAGTACGATAATTCCAAGCCGACCATGCGGCCCGCGTGCGTGGCATCGGTGAGGCGTCGGTGTGGACCGTAGCGATATTTTTATTATAAGCGAAGGCTCCGAGGAGTTGACGCTCCTCGTTATTGGCGTCGGTGAGTAATTGGAGCGAGTGGTCGGCGTGGGTGGCGAAGATGACCCGATTAAATGTTTCTTCACGCACGGCAGTTTTTACCACGACGCCTTGCGACGTACGATGCACGGAGACGACGCCTTCGCCGAGGTGTTGTGTGACTGGATATTGTGCGAGTAGCGCTTTAACATAGGTGCGCGATCCGTTAACGGGCGTGAGCCATTGGTGCTGCGTGTTCAGTCCGAGAAAACCGTGATTAAAGAAAAAGCGCATTAAGGCCGCCGCGGGGAAGCCGAGCATTTTCTCGGGCGGTGTCGACCACACCGCAGAGCTCATCGGAATGAGATAGAGGTTTAGAAAATCTTCACCGAAATGATTTTGGGTGCACCAATCGCGCAGTGAAGTCGTTTCGGCTTCCGGAGTTTGCCAGGCTTTTTGCGCGAGCTTATTAAAGCGATTGATTTGCCAGAGTAATTTCCAAAAACGCGGGCGAAAGAGATTGCGGCGTTGAGCGAAGAGGTGATTGAGCGACGAGCCGCACCACTCGAGTTGAGCGGGGTCGTGGCGCACCGAGAAAGACATCGAAGTTTTTTTCCAGCTTACGCCGAGCTCACGAAATAATCGGCAGAGATGAGGGTAGGTTACTTCGTTGAAAACCATGAAGCCCGTGTCCATTGGCAGGGCTCGTCCTGTTTCAGGCTCGACGACATCGATAGTGTGGGCGTGCCCGCCAGGGCGAGTGTCGCGATCAAATAGCGTAATGTCGTGCGATGGACTTAGAAAGCGAATGCAGCCCAAGCCGCTAATGCCTGAGCCGATAATGGCGATTCGTTCACGCACGCTTGACGGCTTCTTGCTCGAGTCGGTTTTTTTCCGCTTCGGCGTAGACGGATTCTGGTACGCCTTTGAGCCCCCAGATGAGTCCAGTCCACGACATCACTTTTAATAAATAATAGGTCGGATCAAATTCCCACCAATAGAAACCTTGGCGAGTAGTAGCCTGGTAGCGGTGGTGATTATTGTGCCAGCCTTCACCGAGGGTTATTAACGTGAGGATGAAAGAATTGCGTGATTCATCTTCGGTGGTCTTGAAGCGTTTAGAGCCGAAAACGTGGGCTAGGGAATTAATGCACGATGTACCGTGAAATAATACTGTGGTAGAAATGAAGAATCCCCAGATGACCATTTGCCAGCCAGACGTTCCGTAGCTTGCTGGAAGCAGGGCACCGATGGCGTAGAGACTGATTCCGAACAATGCTGGAATGAGTGTGTCGAAACGATTAATGAAAACGAGTTCAGGGTACTTAGCTAAATCAGGAATCTTGGAGTAATCGGTTGGGAAGTTCTTCTTACTCGTGATCCAGCCGATGTGCGACCACCAGAAACCGTCGACTACCGGAGAGTGCTTATCTTCTTCTTCGTCGGAGTGTTGATGATGGTGGCGATGGGTGTAGGCCCACCAGAGAGCGCCGCGTTGAACGGAGAGGGCGCCCCACACTGCCATGATAAATTGAAAGGCGCGCGATGTGGAAAAAGACTTATGAGAAAAGTAGCGGTGGAAAAAACCAGTGATGGCGAACATGCGGAAGAAGTAGAGACCGACGGCTGTCCAGACCGCAACGGAGCTGGCACCAACCCAGATGACTGCGAAACATCCCAGATGGAGAATGACGAAGGGGATGCTGCGCGGCCAGTCGACCGCCTTAGGGGTATTGCGCAGGGCTTCTGCGCCTTCCGGAATATAGTCGGCATCAAACCAACGAATAAACGACCTAAAGAAGCCGCTTTGTGAGGCTGACTGGGTTGGCTCCGACATGGCTGGTACTAAATAAGGCTTTTGGTAATTCGCAACTGCTTTGACCCGTTCCCCTTGCTGGGTCAGAATTCATTTTAGACAGAAATCCCCGCCACCCACGCTTACTTTAATAGCAGGATGTTCGACGCTCACTCCGATCAAGACTGGAAGGCCTGGTTTGCCGATAATGGCGCCCGGCTTCGGTTGATCGCGCGTCAGTGGACGCGGTCTGACGCCGATGCAGATGATGTGTTGCAGGAGGCCTTTGTTCGTTTCTGGAAACATCAACGTCACCTTCCTGGTAACCCAAACGCCTTAATTGTTACATCCATACGCCGTTCAGCGATGGACTTACATCGACGCACGGACCGTCGCACGGTTCGCGAGAAAGCAGTGGCAGTCGATGCTGAGACGACAATGTGGTTTGAGCCTGAAACGGACCCGCGTTTGCAATCACTATCACAATCGCTGCCCCTTTTACCCGAAGAACAACGCGAGGTCGTCGTACTTAAGATTTGGGGCGATCTGACCTTTGATGAAATCGGTGAACAAATGCAAATTTCTCCAAACACCGCAGCCTCTCGGTGGCGCTATGCAATGGAGGCCCTAAAGAAATTTATTATCGCCCGAACTCATGAATGACGAATTGCCAGACTTTGAAGCTGAATTACGCGCCCTGCGTCCCAAGGCCCCGCGGGGTCATGTGACCGCGGCGATTGCTCGCGAGCTAGATGCACATGCGGCAGCAAAACGTAAGCGTGGGGTTATAATTGCGTGGGCCTCAGGCTTGGCGTCGGTGGCAGCTGTGATGTTGGGCGTATTTTTCGTGGCGCAACAAGATGCCTCAGGTCCAATCCGCTACGAGCTCGTTAGTGCCGAGCAAGCCCCTGCGAACTTAGATTTATTAGCACCAGTGGAATTAGCCGATGGATCGTATGCCCGTCCGTTGCGGTTGCGTTGGAATAATACGACACACTGGGCGGATGCTAAAAACCAGACGCACTTAATTGATTATCGTCCAGCAGAGCAATTGGCCCTCATCCCCCTCGAAACTTATTAAACAAAAACTCCGACCGCCCACGCTCTATATTATAAGCAAATTATTTTATGAACTCCCTCCGTCAAATTCCTTTACACATGTTAATGCTGGCCGGCTTGGTCAGCCCCTTGGTGGCTCAAGAGAATGAATCCGCACCACAAGCACCAGCTGCTAAGGTTCAACCCGCTGTTTCTTTTGCTTACGCGGGTATTAGTCCAGCGATGGTGACAGAACGCGCGCGTCTCGCTGTGACTTCTGAAGACGTGCCACCTGGAGTGGGCGTGATGGTTGCATTTGTGGATCCCAAAGGTCCATCCATGGGTCTATTACAAGAGGATGATATTTTAATTCGGTTAGATGATCAGGTCTTAGTGAACCCCGAACAATTCCGTGCACTCATTCGTATGCATCAACCTGGCGAGGTCGTTAAGGTTGTCGCAGTGCGCGAAGATGAAGTTGTGAAAGTTGATTTGAAATTAGGCTCACGCAATGCACCTGTTGCAGTCGCGCCGAAGGCGAAGAAATCAACAGCAGCGAAGGCTACTCCCAAGACTGTGGATGAATCTGCGCCATCTGAAGCGCCTAAGACAATGACGTCGCCGAAGATGGGCCTGACAATTAATGGCCAGACATTTGAGCTCGGTCAGGTTCCTGGCGGCCAAGTGATTATCTTGGATCCAACGCAGGGTTTTCCGCCTGAAATCATTCAGCAATTTAACGAAATGCGTATGCGTGGTATGGCGATTCCGATGATGCCTGGAATGGTGGTCCCACGTGCACCGCAACCCGAAGCTGCACCTGAAAAGGAGTCAGCTCCCGCGCCCAGTTCACCTGCGCTACAGTCGAAATCCAAATCATTCTCGTTTAGCTTTGGCTCGCAGAACGGCGCAGCAGTGACTTCTAGTAGCGTGGCCTCAGATAAAGATGGAACGGTGGCCGTCGACGAACGTGAGGGTAAAAAGCATGCAGTCATTAAAGATGCATCCGGCAAAGTTTTATTTGATGGCGATGTGACGACCGATGCTGACCGCGCAAAAATGCCGGACGAAATTCGTCAGCGCCTAAAATTAGTTGAGTCGAATTCCTTTACGATCCGCGGCACAGATAATGTAGTGCCTGCAGCCGCTGAACAATCTGAAGAGCCACGTCCGAAAAAGAAAAAGCGCGATCCGAAAGAGGGAGTATAGGTTCAGGGGGCGCGCTGGCACGTGGGCACGGAGATTTTGGTAGGGCTCGTATTCCGCGCGAGCCGCTGCATCGCGGGTAGGGGCGCCACGCAGTGTTGTCCCTACCTATTATTCTGGAGGAGGTCCGCCCATTCCGCCAGAGGGTGGCCCGCCTTTTTTCTTCTGGTTTGAGTTTCCACTTTGTCCGCCGAGATTAGAATGCGGATCCATTTTCTGTTTACTGAATGACGCATCAGGCGTGCCCTTAAATTTACGAGGGATGAATGGATATTCTTCCGTCATCACATAATAATAAGTGCCTTTAGGAAATTCCGGTGTGACTCCCGTGCGTCCGCCGAACTCGTCGAGATCTCCCGCGCCAGCGACATATTCAAAATCGAGACTGAAAGATCCGTCAGGCTTTCCCGAAGGTGCATCGGCACCGCCTGGACGGTCTTCCTTTTTAAGACGATAGCTGCTCTTCAATTCTTTGATGGGACTTTTGGCGTCGTCGGCTTTGGTATAACCATAAATCGCGTACACCGGATAACCATCCGCGGCCCAGCCGACTTGAGTCATTTTCTTTTCGCCACCCGAGAGACGATTGAAGAGCAGGGTGGGAATGCCGTGATAATGGTATGCGCCGTTTGGTTGGACGTGCGCGTGGCTTTCGTCGAGTCCGAGGCCGACTTTTATTTTAGGCGTCGTGCCCATGATGGTATTACTCATCAGCGCCTCGTAGTGCCAAGGATTACTGCGGTCGCCGTCATTGTAGACTTCGGCGGTGCCAGGGTCGAAGACGATACCATTGAGAGCAACGCCCCAGGCTGAACCCCCGCGACCAGATTGTCCGGTAGCAGGCTTTGGATTAGAAGGGACTTCGAAGCGGTATTTTTGCTCGGAGATGCTGTTCGGATTTCCCTTGGTTGGATATTTGGCGACCTTGTGGTCGGGGATTCCGTTGGACTCGATGACGCGTTTGTCGCCCTTGACGGTAATCGTCACTTTATTTTGTCCGGGCGCTTCTGAGTCGGCTTTGATCAGCGCGGGGCCCGTGGCAGCCAATGGAAAGGCGACGGCCAGGATAAGGGCGAGGTAGGCGTTCATAATTTCTATATACTACAACCCCTTGTCAGATGGGATGTTTCGAGTCGAAAGTTAATTTCTGAGCAGATTTGCTTTTTGGCGGTTAGGAGTTTTGCTCACCGCATGGCTTCCACCACCGAAATTCTTTCCCGAAGCGTTGCGGGCCTTAATGCCCTCGCGACCATCCTCTTAATTATCGGATACGTTCGTATCCGAAAGGGTGACCGGGCTGGCCACGGCAAGGCGATGGGTTTGGCGTTTGTGACCTCTGCTTTATTTTTAGCATTATACCTCGCTTCGAAGGTGCACCTTTGGGTTTCACTGAGCCGTACTAATATTATGTACCGCCCCGACGTCGGTCTCACTTGGGACAAGCTGCTCTATTATATTATCCTATTCCCGCACATTGCTTTAGCGATATTGGTAACACCGTTTATTATTCGGGCCGTGATGTTCGCACGTGCTGGCCAGTTTGAGGATCACAAGCGCCTAACGCGCTGGGTCTTCCCCGTCTGGCTTTACGTCTCGGTCACGGGCGTCATTGTCTGGGCCTTTATGGAATGCAGCGGCTCGTTAGCGGCGGTTTCTGCGGCGAAATAGTACCGATTTTCCACTCGCCCGGTTGGTTCATTTGGGTAATAACTTTCACCCAGACATGGACGACTCAGAGTCAGCAACCAATCCGCAAACAGAAAAGTTTTTTCTGTGGGCGAGTTTTTTGCTTTTCTGCGGTGTGTTGAGTGTGGCGGTTTCGACTTATAAGGCGGAAGAAGATCGCGTCGCTGCATTGCGCGATGATGAGGCCCGCAAAGAAAAAACTTTTGCGCAAATCGAACGACAACGCGAACAGACCTCTCGTTACATCGAGCGTTTTACGCGCGACCAAGAATTTGTACGCGATCAAGCCCGCGAGCGTTTAGGCGTAGCTGAATCAGGAGAAGTCGTGATTCGGGTGGATGGTGCTTCTGCTTTAGCACAGCCTGCGGTGGCTAATACGCCCGCAAAACCTGCACGTCCCTGAGCATCCTTGCTTGCCTGCGGGGTCGGGCTAGGACATTTGTCTTTTATGTCCGCACGGAAAAAAGTTCAATCGACTTGGGGTGGCCGGTTCAGTGCTGGTCCCGCTAAACTCATGCTCCAATTCGGAGAATCAGTTTCGTTTGATTATCGGTTATGGGCGCAAGATATTCGGGGCTCGAAAGCTCATGCGACGATGTTGGTGAAAGCGGGCGTACTAAAATCAACCGAAGCGAAATCCATTCACCGGGGGCTCGATGCGATTGCAAAGGAGATTGCGGCCGGAAAATTTAAGTGGGACGTCGCACTGGAAGACGTGCACATGAATATTGAGAGCGCGTTAACCAAAAGGGTGCCTGTGGCGGCCAAATTACACACCGCTCGTTCGCGGAATGACCAGGTTGCCACTGATGTTCGGCTGTGGATTAAAGATCAGTGCGCCGACATCGATGCAGCCTTTGCGAATCTACTGAAAACACTGGTGAAACTCGCGGATGCGAATGCTGATGTGATTATGCCTGGCTACACGCACTTACAGCGGGCACAGCCAGTTTCGGCAGCACACCATTTATTGGCTTACGTGGAAATGTTTGCGCGGGATCGGGCACGGTTCCACGCAGTAGCCGATGCGGCTAATTGGTGTCCGCTCGGTTCGGGTGCAATCGCTGGAACCACTTTGCCTATCCATCGGAACGTAACCGCAAAACTTTTAGGATTCGTCGATGCGAAAGGTAAGCCACGGGTAACAGCTAATTCGATGGATGCCGTAGCGGATCGGGATCCAGCAACTTCTTTTGCTTTTGCCGCTGCACTTTGTGGCGTGCACTTATCACGGCTCGCCGAAGATATGATTCTTTGGTCGTCCGCTGAATTTGGTTTCGCACGGATGCCTGATGAGTTTTCAACGGGCTCATCGTTGATGCCGCAGAAACGGAATCCTGATTCAATGGAATTGCTCCGGGGTAAAGCCGCACGGTTCCAGGCCTCGCTCAATCATTTGCTTTCGCTCACGAAGGGTTTACCGCTCACATACAATCGGGACCTACAGGACGATAAGCCGCCGCTCTTTGATGCAGCGGATCAATTGCAACTCGCGCTGGCAGTCGCTTCATCGACCTTGGCTGGAACTAAGTTTAATAAAGCCAAGTGCCTCTCGGCTGCTTCGGACCCCGCATTATTGGCGACAGATTTAGCGGATTGGCTCGTGAAGAAGGGCATGCCGTTTAGGCACGCACACCACGCTGTCGGTCGGTTGGTTGGTGTTGCCGAAAAATCCGGTGTACCGCTCGACAAACTTTCGGATGCCGCTGCGTTGTCGGCCGACAAAGCTTTCACGAAAGGCTGGCGAGATGTCTTTAATCTTAAGCGCGCTTTTGCGGCGCGGGAAAATATCGGCATGCCTGGACCTAAGACCGTCGCCAAGGAAATTGCGCGTTGGAAGAAGTCCCTGCGTTAGGGCGCGAGCTCTGGCGGATTCGCTGGGTCATTGAGTAAATTGCGCGACGAATCAAACTCCAGGTTTGGGTCGTTGGCGCTTGGATTAAAATAATGCGTGAAGGCAATGCAGCCACGACGATTGATGATTACCGGTCCCTGAATTTTTCCGAAATTCGCTGAGGTTATTTTTCCAGTAGCATCGGTCTTCACGCGTGAACGAATAAAGAGTGCGGTGCTCATAGGGTCTTCGTTGCTCGTTAGGGTGATTAAATTCTGATAGCCAGTTGTGGGTGCTGAGTGCGGCATTTTAAGTTCAGAGTATTGAATGAGCCGGGTCGTCGGAGCGAATCCGCCATTGGAATCAAGCGCCGAGAGCTCAACTGTTGGATCTCCTGATTTGGTTGAAGTGCGAAATCTAAATCGCACGTCAGCATCCGTTCCTTGACCATTGGGAGTAACCCAGTCGCCAATTTTAAAATCATAACCGAACCATTCTTCGTATTTAGGAATTTGAAGGCCACGATTCGCGTTGCCGTTATAGAATTTAACAAAGAGAGGCCTGGGGTTAATTCTACGAGGTAGAATAATCTCCTGACGGACGTCGGAGTCGTCGGGCTGGTCGTACAAGCGTGCCGAGTAATAGCCTGCTTTCTTTGCTTCGAAATAAAGCCCGCTCCAGGACTCTACTTTCTTACTAAAGCAACCCGATGCATCTGTCTCACCCGTGAATTCGTTGGGCTCGGCCGAATTAAGTGCACGACATTGAATGACCGCACGTGCGGCAGGAATAGGCATACCATTTTCGTCTACTACTTTTAGGGCAACTTGAATTGTATTGGCATGCGCGACGGCGGATAGCGCGAGCCATAGCATGAGCTTTCTCATTTTAGTCCTCCTATGTTGATCATTGAATCGTAGGTTCTAGATATCACGGGCAGGGCGACGTTCTTAAAGTCGCTGTGTAGCCAGCGTTTTCGTTGGTCACTTCGTTCGTGCTCGGCAGTGGGCCAATACCATGATTCTCGACCTTCCAATTCCATATCGAAATTAAATCCGACATTTCCCGGAAGGTTCATGATTGCCGCTGCGTACGAGCCAGCGGGTAGTCCGCGGGCAAGAAGATCGTAAATCACGCGTGGCTCACGCGCCTTGGCGGTCGCGATATTAGCAAAGGCACTAAACACTTCGGTGGCATAGAAGGGAGAGAAGAATGGCTTAACCCTCAGATACTCTAGCGGAATGGTGAGTGCGTCTGATGGTGAATATTGCACCTGAAGGTATTCATCTTCATCGCCCCAATAGAACCAGTTTTCATTGAACTCCCACCCGCCTTGTGAGCGGCTTACCCAAAAACTTGCCGCAGAACTATACCAGCCTAGGCCTTTAACGAGCTCTTGGAATTTCCACGCGTTAGACGTGAAGTTGAATCCTTGATTCAGTAGCAGCGAGACGACCGATGCGCTTTTGACGGAGTCTGCTTTGGCTAAGACGTCATCACCGGACGAAAAATAATTACGCACGTAGGGTGCGGCTTTGCTGAACTGGCCGCGCCACGTTAGGCGCGAGCGTGGATCCGAGCTTGAGAATAGGTTGCACCAATTACGTGAGTAGAGATAGGGATCGTAAGAACGCCAGCTGACTTCAGTCATATTCGCGGCCTGTGATGTTGAGTTATAACCTGCATCGAATGATTCGGCGGGCATTGCGGCGTTGATCGCAAGGTAGGCAGCAGGTTTTAGCCCGCCGCGCTCAATTGCATTACACACAACAAGGTTTCCAAGACTATGTGCTGCGATGGTAACAGGTGCACCGCCAGTAAAGCCTAAGCGAGAAGAGAGGCCTTCGCCGGTCTGTAGTGCTCGGTAAACGGCCTCATGATAATCGGGTGCGGTATCGCCCCTCCAGGTGGTGCCGACAAATCGCGCCTGGCTGCCGAGAACATAGAAGCGCTTAAACATTTCACTATTCCAACCGCGCGCCTCTTGTCCGCTCACATTAAAACCGTGAACAAAAACAAAATATTTATTTTGAGTTTGCGAGTCGGGTAGACCCTTTGGTTCGCCCACTTGAGTGGGCTGGCCGAATGAATTGGCCCCTTCAGGAATCCTTACACCATCGTAGGTCGTAGCGAGATCACGAAGGTTGAGGTGACGATACATATTCTCAACCTCGTTTAGCTCAAGAGGGAGTTCGAACTCGGCGAGCTTTACGCCCTGTCTCTCGGCGGTGAAGACCAGCGGTTCCTTGGTGCATTTGTTGCCTTCAAATAAAAGGACTGAACGATTTCTTCCTACAACCGCTTCGAGAAACTCAGGGCGCAACTCATATTCACCCGTGAGTCGGTGCACTTTAGCAGATTCGAGTGTTTCGGTTAAACTATCACCGAAATTCTTATTTCCACATTGCTGATTGAAAGTTCCCGCAGCCCCAGGGCTTGTAGAACAATAAATAAAATTTACGGCACTATCTTTTTGCCGAATGAAGTAGCGTGTCGCTCCGTCTGGAGGATAAACACGTACGAGGGCGCTAATGTTAAGGCTGACTGGGAAGAAATCGACCAAGTCGCGCAGCGTATCGACGTGATCATTGTTACAATCGGAAGTTGTACGAGTTGGGCCTGGGATGTCGTCGCCCTTGGAGACGTTGATTTCTGTATCATTATTAACCCAAAAATAGTACGGGCCGTTCTTCGCTGGGATTTCCGTTTCTTCGATGCGTCCGTCGCGGTTGACGTCGACGTTAAAGCCGGCGCGTATCATGTATAGATCATCCACGAATGCCGAGGACGGTGTGTTGCCAACAGGCTCAAGGCTAAAGCTAATACCTTGCGTGCAGTCCGCTGGCTCCAAGTTAAAAGCGATGTATGCGTTCTGCCAGCTGACCGCACTGGTTGGATTAAAAACCTTACTTAGTAATGTGCGGCCTGAATCGGTGGAGAAAGTGATGCGATAAGATGCATCACCGCTTTCCGCGGCTCGCGTGTGTTTCCAGACGAGCAGGTAGGGCCCAGGCTGCTTGTTGCTGATACTCTGAGTGATTCCATTATTAACTTTCATGAATCGCTCTCCCTCGACGTTCCACATTTCCATGGTGTTTCCCTTTGCGGGGAACCATCCTCCAATTGTGGTTAGGTTTGCCCAGTCGGCGTCCTTGCCGCGAAACCCTTTTACCAGGTGATACTTCAATCTATTGGTCGATTGAAAGATTCCATTGAGTATAAAATTATAGGGTCGATTGAATTTCGTTTGTAGGGGCTGTGGAAAGACTGTGGTGGTTTTATTGCGTGGTGCGTCGTTGCTGTCTGTCGGGTCGGTGCCTGCGAGTATTTCGTCTAAATCACTAAATCCGTCATGATCGCTATCAACTTCGTATGGATTGGTTTCGGCTTTAAGTTCCTCGGCGAGAGTCAGGCCGTCGCCATCATCATCGGACAGGCCATCAGTTGGGTCATTGAGATCTAAGCCGTGGCGCAACTCGATGACGTCGGTAATGCCGTCGCCATCGGTGTCGGTGAGTAGATTATTGGCGGACAATCCAGCGAGAGGTAGCAGGCCGGCGATGAGGCCGGCGGCGAGCAGCACGAGAATTAAAAAGAAGACAGTTTTCATAACATGGATTTTAATCCGTGGCGGAATAAAACAATGCGAAGGACCTAAGGCTCATTCCGTGAGAGGAATGGGATGGCAAGTGGTGGAGGTTTATGCCGACCAACAAAAAAGCCACTCGGGGGAGTGGCCTTTTTATTTTATATTAAAACTATTACTGCTTGGGCGCTTCTTCGGTCGAGGCAGGTGCAGGTGGTGCTAAGCGTTTCTGCATCGCTTCGAGCTGCTCATTGCGCTCCTTGACGGTCTTCTCGTAAATCTCAATGCGGCGATTGAGCTCAGCAATCTGCTCGGTCGCCTTAGCTTGGAAGGCTTTGTATTCTTCAATCTTCAGATTGTCGTCGGCGATGATTTTAGAGGCGTCAACGAGCTTGTCGGTCAGCTTCTCGTTATCCTTCTTGGAAGCAGCCAGTTGTTCGTTCGCTTCTTGGCACTTTAAGGTGATGGCTTCGCCGAATTTCTCGCTAGCGCTTAACTTGGCGGTGAGTTCTTTGACTTCGGTGTTGCGAGCAGCCAATTCGTTTTTGGTGTCGGTCAACTTCTGGTTGAGGTCGTTGATCTCGTTATTCAAATCCTTCACGCTCTTCGTGAGTTCGACGACCTGTTGCTTGCTCTTCTCGAGCTCGTTTTTGAGGTTAACGAATTTAAACGCGACGAAGGAAACCAAGGCGATGAAAACAACACCGAGGACGATGGGGGTGGTATGCTTTTTGATATCCATGTTTTGAAATTAGATTTCCCAGTCTCCGCTGGCCTCGGATTGGGCAAGTTGAGCAACGGTGAAGCCTGCGAGTGACTTGTCAAAGCGTTTTGAAAGCTCGCGCCAAAGGTTGGCGACTTGCGGGCCAGAATTACCTTTTAAAGTGATTTTGGTTTCAATCAGGTCGGGCTCCACGACGGACAAGACATTTTTAAGCGAGATGTCTTCGGCGTTGCGAGCCAGCCGGTAGCCGCCGGTCTTGCCTCGCTTGGAATCGACCAAGCCGCCTTCGCGCAGCTCATTCAATAATTGCACTAAGTAATTCTGCGGAATCGCTTCGAGTCGGGCGAGTTCCTCGATTCGTGTCACGGCGTTGCCTTTTTTCCGGCGAGCGAGTTGTGCGAGAACGCGGAGTGAGTATTCAAGTTTAAGCGAGGCTTTCATTTTAAATTATTTTTTGTCGGAATCAGATTTGGAAGTTTCTTGATTCACGAGAATGAAGGTGCGGTCGGCTGCTTCACTGGCAAGAATGGGTGCTTGCGGTCTGGCGAAGTACGATGTGCCGAGGAAGCACATACCGGTGTTGTGGACGACTTGGATGGCGCGGTCGTCCCAGAGTTCGATCATATCAAAATCTTTTTTGTCGGTAATCTCGAGTTCAGGTAGTCCGTTGTCGGCAAGCCACTGCTTCGTGGCGGCGATTCCTTCTTCGCTGCCGGCGCGAGCGGTGACGATTTTGACGCGGAGGCCTTTTTCAACCCAGGCTTTGACGCGACGCATCATGAGGGGGACGGGCGGTCCGATGCGCGACATGCTCAGCCAGCGTTCGGCTTCGGCGAGGGTGCCATCGAGATCGACCCCAATCCAGGGCTCACGCTGTTTGGGGCGAGTTTCAGGGACGCGTTCGGTTGGAGTAGGCTCGTCGGGGGCCTTGGAGAGGTCGACGTCCTGTGGGGCTGCGGGTGTGAGACCCAGAAAACTGCGCAACCATGCAAACATGACTGATGTTTGGCAGATGTGACGGAGAAGGGCAAGGGGAACAAGTTCCGGGGGCGAGTTGGCAGGTTGGCGCGGTGACAAGGGGCGATACAAAATACATCGGGCCGCATGAATTAGGTAGGGGCGACACTGCGTGGCGCCCGTTCGCCGAGTGATTTACGCATTATGACCGAGTTTCGATTTTCTCGTTGGTTAACGGGCACGACGAAGTCGTGCCCCTGCCAATAATCCCCGTGCCAACGTGCCCACGTGTCACCTTGTCCCCTGAACTAAAACAAGTGCTCGGGGCGGGAGTCGAACCCGCATACCTTTCGGCGCCAGAACCTAAATCTGGTGTGTCTGCCATTCCACCACCCGAGCGGGGGGTTAATTCGAGTAGTGTTCAGCGTTTGGACATCATAAGAGCCTCGAAGAGACGTTCAGTGCGCTCATTGGTTCCATTACGTCAATCGGCTAGGCTATCGAGACTGAGACCCGATAAGTGTTGGGCTGTTTACTATCCAGATTCGAAGAACGGCTACCGCCTAAATCAAGGCAGGAAGTTCTTTAGACATAAGTCTGATGCTGAAGCCTTTTGTAATATCAAGAGGTCAGAAATAGCCTCTCTAGGGGCTCTAGCAGACAGCCTGAGCGATGATTTAAAGCGAGATGCGGTTGCCTGTGCAGAGATGCTAAGGCCGTCTGGCTACTCGTTAGTTGAGGCAGTTACTTGGTTTGTAAAAGATTACGACAAGCGAGCTAAGTCGGTCACAGTTAGCGTAGCGATTGGTTCAGTCCGTCAGCGAATGCTGGCAGATGGGAACTCGAGGAAGCATTGTAATAATCTTACTCAAATTGTTGGGTCGTTCGCTAAGACTTACGGCAAAGAATTAGTTTCGTCTATCCGCTCTAGCGAGGTTCAAGCTTGGTTAGATAATTACCAAACAAAGGATGGCAGAAGGCTCGGAGCAGTTACATTTAATAGTTACAGAAGGTACCTCTCCCTATTCTTTTCATTCTGCATTAAGAGAGGCTGGCTTACCGCTAATCCGCTAGCAGTAATCAGCCCACAGAAGGTCTTTAGTAAGGTCCCAAGGCTTCTCTCGGTCTCAGAATTAAAATCGATTCTAGGGGCTTCTCCAGATGAATTAAGGCTGTCAATAGCACTGCAGGCTTTCTGCGGATTACGTGCATCTGAAGTGTCAAAGGTTTTGTGGACTGATGTCTTGATAGGTGAATCGGGTAACTACATTCAAATAGGGGCGAACAATGCGAAGACAATGCGCAGGAGACTGTCACCGATTCCTGATAACCTAATGCCACTAATTCTTAAATCGAGGAAACCAGACGGGCTTATTTACGTAGACGGAAAAGGCAGCGTGGACGTATTCCAGAGGGCACTGGGGGAGCTTAGAAAGGCTCTGAAGGGCATCCAGTGGGGTCGTAATGCCTTGCGAGCGTCAGCCCTATCTTATCGTCTGGCATTAACCAAGGACGCTGCAGCAACTGCATTTGAGATGGGCAACAGTCCCGCTGTATTATTGAGAGATTATAGGGAGTTAGCAACTTTCGCTCAAGCCACTGAGTGGTTTAAGTGGCACCCTATTAATTAACTAATGTCCTAAACTTGCTGGCTTTTAGAAAGAGGATGAACATTCATAAAGACATAAAATGGGTAAAACAAAGCGCATTAGGTTTATTGATTTGTTCTGCGGAATTGGCGGATTTCACGTTGCAATTTCACGGGCCGCCAAGAAGCACGGCTTGGATGCTGAAGCCGTTTTTGCTAGCGACATAGACATTGATTGCCAAAAAGCTTACACTGAAAACTTCGGGCATAAACCTGCAGGAGATATTATGCAGATTAATGAATCTAAAATTCCTGACCACGATATACTTTTGGCGGGTTTTCCGTGCCAACCCTTCAGTATAATAGGAAAGATGAAAGGCTTCCAAGACACCCGTGGTACGCTTTTTTTTGATATTGCGAGAATACTAGAAGCAAAGAGACCAAAGGCTTTTGTCTTAGAGAACGTGAAGCTCCTTGTTGGACACGACAATGGCAGAACGTTGGCAAAAATCTTAAACACATTAAAAGGTTTAGGCTATTATGTTGAATACAAAGTTCTCAACAGTTTGAATTATGGCCTGCCTCACAAAAGAGAGCGAATTTGGATAGTCGGTTCACTTGTAAAAAATGAATTTTCTTGGCCTGAAGGCGGTCTAAAGATGAAACCATTGAGTTCAATTCTCGAAAAGAATGTTCACCCGAGGTTTACGGCCTCAAAGGAAATCAGAGCTAAGAGATTAAAGAAATATAAGCCGTCTCTCAAGGGCGACTTAATCTGGCACGAGAATAAAGCAGGTAGTATAAGTGCATATCCTTACTCCTGCGCCTTAAGGGCGGGGGCATCCTATAATTATCTTTTAGTGAATGGTAAGCGAAGGTTAACCCCGCGTGAGATGTTGCGCTTACAGGGGTTTCCTGACGCATACAAAATCGTATGTTCTGATTCTCAGACCCGTAAACAGGCTGGAAATAGTCTTCCAGTAAATGTAGCGTTCGCCGTTCTCGACCAAGTCCTGTCGAATATCAAAACACAATTATGAGCAATAAAAAGCCTAGGGTCAGAAATGTAGATAAAACCCCGGGGCCTTATCCTCTCAGTCATTTTCCTCAAAGCTTTGCGATAAGTTTAGGTAGAGAAGTTGTTTATCTTCTAGCTACTAGGCCCGCACCGACCATTGAAGGGCAAGACTGGGAACAGATTTTTGCTCGTATGGCATCTGCACGATGGAAACCTTCTAACGTTGGCTTAGATGATGTTGTTTTAGAGAAGACGGCTTGGGGGGCTAAAACAGTTAAGCAGGACAATCCATATAAAGCTAAACGTGTGCGATTAATTTCGGGGCGCAATTCGCCCGATTATTCATTTGAGAAACGTGGTAGTACTGCCGAGCCACCAGACAGTATCGGAAAGATGGTTCTCGATATTTGGAATGAGCGAGTATCGAACGTGCGAGCAAAGTACGAAAATGTTAGAACAGTAGTACTTATGAAATCCGAGGACCTGTTAGAGCTAACAATTTTTGAATATGAGACTGTTATGTTTAATCACGAAAACTATAAATGGATGTGGAATAAAAATGGTAATCTAGAGGGATATGATAAAACTAGTGACTTGAAGAGATTTACTTGGCAGCCGCACGGCTCGCAATTCACTGTCGTCGAAGATGTGCCACAAAAGAAACTGTCAATTCGCATTAAACAGCCGTCTTTATTAAATCACAATCAGGTCTTAGATACTATAGGATTTGATGACACTTGGGTTGAGATTATCGAGCGGCCTACCTAGTTAAGCTATTAAGTTTAGCTTTCACTGGGAAAATGAAAGCCGTTTTACGTTTCCCGTCTTAGGTTCAATTTGATTTATTCGCTCCCAGTTTCCGTTTCGTTTATTCGCATAAACTAACTCATCACCACTTGAAATACGGAGCATATGCTTTCACGGCTTAAACTAACTATTTTGGGAGTAATTTTCCTTTCAGGGTGCGCAGGCCCTCAAGGATACTGGCTAGAGTCATTGTCAATCCCCGGCTTTTTCGGAGGCCTCATTCACGGCTTTATTTTAGTTTTTCTCCTTTGGCTTTGGTTATTTGCAAAGATTTTTGCGTGGTTATTTCATTTCTTTGGCT
>CANCLQ010000027.1 GCA_947378845.1 Opitutia bacterium
GACAGGCGCCAGCCGGGCCACTCGCGCTTTGATTTCCGCGAGAACCTCCTGGGCGATCAAATTGCCATCAATGAGTCTCATACCCCCTGTGTAAGATAAAAAGTGCGGGGAGGGCGAGATAACTTATTCATGGCTCGCCCTTTGACCCCGATTGGCTCTAAGCAATAGGGGTGTCGACCGAAGACTCCATGCGCATCCATAAATTCCTAGCCCAGGCTGGGGTTTGCTCCCGTCGCGAAGCTGAACGGCTCGTGGCGGATGGTGGCGTTACGATTAATGGAAAAATCGCTGCCGTAGGTCAGCCAGTTAATCCCGAAACCGATGTCGTCCGTTATCGCGGTAAAGAAATTAAACCTCTGGCACGTAATGTGGTTTTAATGATGAATAAACCGAAAGGTTTTTTATGCACGAACGATGACTCCCACGGCGGTCACACCGTTTTTGAAATGGTACCACCAGAGTACAAAGCGATTCGACTCTTCTGCGTGGGTCGTCTCGATAAAGACTCGGAAGGGCTTTTACTTTTAACCAATGACGGTAATTTAGCGAATAAAGTGATGCACCCCTCGGGGGGCGTGATTAAGCGTTATGAAGTTCACTTAAATCGTGACTACGATCCCAAGCTCACTCCTAAGTTAATCAAAGGTGCGATGGAAGAGGGTGAGCGCCTAAGATTTAAGAAAGTGATTCGTAATCCCGAAAACCCTAAGCAATTAGAAATTCACTTAGACCAAGGTCGTAAGCGCGAAATTCGACGTCTCTTAGAAATTTTCGGTTTCCATGTTAAAATCCTTCGCCGTTTCCAAATCGGAAGTTTAGTTCTCCGAAAAATGCCCTCTGGCGATTGCCGCCCATTGTCGCAAAAAGAGATTGGTATGATTTTTGAGAATTAAGCCCAAAATAAAAGGAATTGCACCTGACACTGCTTTGAACCACCCATTTTATTATGTCCGCCGTTTACGATAAAAATAACCCTTTCCCAGCCAAACTCGTGGATCGTCGACGTCTAAGCTCCACCGCAAGTCTCAAGGATACCCAACACTTTTCCGTTTCACTCGATGGAAGCGGACTGTCCTATAAGTGTGGCGATTCACTCGGAGTTTTTCCGACTAACAACGCTCAATCGGTAGCGGCTCTGCTTAAGGCTGCTGGTTTTACAGGTGCAGAGTCTGTCACGATTCCTAAAGATACTTCAGCGATTACTTTAAAGGAGGCACTGACTAATCGCCTAGCATTAAACGGTCCTACTTATAAGTTTGTCCAACTTCTCCATGATCGTGCTACCGATGCTACACAGAAAGCTGAACTAGCTTCTCGTATCGCTGAAGCAGATCCAGAAAAAAAGAAATCATGGATCGAGCAGCGCGAGTACGTAGATCTTTTTGAAGAATTTTCTTCTGCAAAAATTTCCGCCCAAGAATTAATCGAACTACAGCGTAAACTCATGCCTCGTCTGTATTCGATTTCTTCTGCACCGTCTAAATATCCCAATGAAATCCACCTCACGGTCGCTGTGGTGCGTTATGAAACCAACGGCCGAAAGAGAGAAGGGGTTTGCTCAACCTACTTGGCGGATCGTGCACGTTTAAATCAGCCCGATTTACCGATCTTTGTTGCTCATTCTCACTTCGGATTACCTGCCGACGATTCAGTTCCTGTGATCATGGTTGGACCTGGTACCGGCGTTGCACCTTTCCGTAGCTTCGTCATGGATCGCGCCACTCGTGGTGCTAAAGGTCGCAATTGGCTATTCTTTGGTGATCAACGTAAGGACCATGACTTTCTCTATGCGGATGAGTGGGCTGACTATTTGAAATCCGGTGTCTTGACCCGACTCGATCTTGCTTTCTCCCGCGACCAAGCTGAGAAAATTTATGTCCAAGACCGCATGCGTGAAAATGCAGCAGAGTTATGGAAGTGGATTTCCGAAGGTGCTTACTTCTATGTTTGTGGTGATGCGAAACGCATGGCGAAAGATGTGGACGCAGCTCTGCATCAAATTGTCGCCGAACACGGCAAGATGTCACCTGAGGCCGCGATCGATTGGGTAAAGCAATTTAAGAAAGACGGACGTTACCAACGCGATGTTTACTGAGCATTTTCGACTTATTTCTATAAATTCGTCACTTGCCTAAACACCCGTTTCCCTCCACTTAAATACCAATGCATCTCACGCACACTCCTCGCGTCGCTTTAGTTACTGGTGCCGGTCGTGGTATCGGCAAAGCCATTGCCGAACGTCTCGCCGCTCACGGTCACACTGTGATCTGCGTTTCTAAATCAGAAACCTGCGTCGCCGTTGCCAACGACATCATCGCCAAAGGTCAGAAGGCCAAAGCATTTCAGGTTGATGTCTCTGACGCCGCCGCCGTGGCTAAAGCTTGTGAGCAAATTATTGCCGAGTTTGGTGCTGTTGAAATTTTAGTTAATAACGCTGGTATCACTCGCGACAAACTCGTGATGGCTATGTCCGAACAAGATTGGAACGATGTCATCTCCACTAATCTTTCTTCTGCGTTTTACTGGGTGAAAGGTCTACTTCGTCCCATGACCAAAAAGCGCTGGGGTCGTATCATCAGTATTTCTTCTGTCTCGGGTGTTCAGGGTAACGCTGGCCAAGCTAACTACGCTTCCGCTAAAGCTGGACTCCATGGATTGACCATGAGCCTCGCCCGTGAACTCGCCGGTCGTACTATCACCGCTAACGCCGTCGCCCCTGGGTTTATTACCAGTGATATGACTAATGAACTGACCGACGAAATAAAACAGAAGGTTTTAGCCTATATTCCACTCGGTCGTTTCGGCGACCCCAAGGATATCGCTGCAATGGTGGACTTTTTAGCCTCTGAAGAGGGGGGTTACATCACCGGACAGGTCTTTTCTGTTGACGGAGGAATGGCTATTTGACATCTCAAAACCACCAAAACCGACCTTTACCATGCCTGAAAATATCGAAAAACGTGTCACCGACATCATCGTTAAACAGTTGAGCGTCAACGCCGAGCAGGTCACTGCCGCCGCTGGCTTCCAAACTGATCTTAAGGCCGATTCGCTCGACCTCGTAGAAATCATCATGGCATTTGAAGACGAGTTTGGTATCGCTTCAATCCCTGAAGAAAAAGCTGCGTCCATGAAGACCGTGGGCGACGCGATCGAGTACATCAAGGCTAACGCCACCAAGTAACTCTGACGGGCTAACATCGGCCCGCAATCGTGAGCACTCCCAGCAAAACTCGCCGAGTAGTCGTAACTGGCATCGGCTGTTTATCTGCCCTTGGTCCAGATACGGTTACCTTCTGGGATTCCTTGTTAAAGGGTCGCTCTGGTATCTCACGTCTGACTCGTTTTGATCCGACTGATTTCCCTTCGAAGGTCGGCGCTGAGATTAAAGAATTTGATCCAGGTAAATTCATGGATCCTAAAGAAGCGAAGCGTAATGATCGTTACACGCAGTACGCCGTGGCCGCTTCACGTATGGCCGTCGAAGACGCCAAACTCGATGTTAACAAAATCGATTCCGAACGCTTCGGCGTAATTATCGGTTCCGGTATTGGTGGCATGGAGACAATTGAAAATCAAGCACGCGTGCTGATTGAGCGTGGTCCATCACGCGTTTCACCTTTCACGATTCCTTCGCTGATCGCCAATATCGCCTCCGGCGTCGTGGCGATTGAATTTAAAGCTAAGTCCGTTAACTTTGGTGTCGTTTCCGCATGTGCATCGGGCTCCCACTCACTCGGTGAGGCTATGCGCCATATTCGCGACGGTCATGCCGACGTTATGCTCTCCGGTGGCTCTGAGGCCGCTATCACGCGCTTAGGATACGCTGGCTTCTGTAATATGAAGGCCATGTCGACCGACTTTAATGACACGCCTGAGAAGGCTTCACGTCCATTTGATAAGCTTCGTGATGGTTTCGTGATGGGCGAAGGTTCAGGCGTTCTCGTAATCGAAGAACTCGAACACGCTAAGGCTCGTGGTGCCCGTATTTATTGCGAACTCGCTGGCTACGGTGCGACCTGCGATGCTTACCATATCACTGGTCAAGACCAAGAGGGCAAAGGCCTCGCGCTTTGCTTAGATCGCGCCCTTGCCGACGCCGGTGTCCAAAAATCTGAAGTCAGTTACATAAACGCGCATGGTACCTCGACGCCGATCAATGATCGTTGTGAATCTTTAGCGATTAAACGCTCTTTCGGTGAACTCGCTCCTAAGATTGCCATCTCTTCGACTAAGTCGATGACTGGCCACTTGCTTGGTGCGGCGGGTGGTGTTGAAGCTGCGGTTTGCGCACTCGCCATTTTCCACGGTCAAGTGCCTCCGACTATTAATTACGAAAATCCAGATCCAGATTGTGATCTCGATTACGTGCCTAACAAAGCACGTACGATGAAGGTCGATGTTGCGATTTCGAATAACTTAGGTTTCGGCGGTCACAACGCTTCGCTCGTCTTTAAGCGCCTGAAGTAAGTGCCCGTTGCCAGGCGTCGACCTCGCCAGCGATGCCGTGTGATTGCAGACCCGCTTTGATTTCGTTCAGGCTGGGCTCAGTGACTGCATGTTTGGAGTCGGCTGGTAGATCGGGACGCACTTTGCGTACAACTGCCCACGCTGCCCACGCTCGCCATTTCTTTTGTTCCGCACGTTCACCTTTCACTCGATCGGCTAAGTGCTGGTAATGAACCCGGGCGTTCCCTGTGAATTCGTTAGTGGGCTGTGCCACGAGCCAACCAATCGCAACGTAAGGTATGGGGTTCTGTTGTAGGCATTCAGCATCAGTAGGCACATCGCAATACAATGCACGATCCACTGCTAGGAGCGCACGCGCGGGTAAATTTTCGCACCATAATTGTTGTCCGTATTCTAAGCAGAGTAGATATAACTCCGCGCCTTGATTGTCGCGCAGTGCATTTAATTCACACCACGAGAGCTTTCGTTGGCTTGCTGGTAGATGCGGGCAGGGGATAGCCACTGCTTAAGGCTTAGCGTAAGGATTAGACTTCTTCTCGTCGCCGACGGTAGTCTGCCCGCCGTGACCTGGAAGCAGTACTGTCTCTTCTGGAAGCGTATAAATCTGTGTCCGAATAGATTTTAATAATTCGTTCCAATTGCCGTTGGGCAAATCGGTGCGACCGACCGAACCCTTGAAGATCGCATCACCAACGAATGCGCATTTTTCTTTGGCACTATAAAAAAGCAGGCTGCCTGGACAGTGACCTGGTACGTGGCGAACTTCGAAGTTGAGCCCGATGGATTCAAAAGCGTCACCTTGGTTGAGCCATTGATTTACTTTGACTGAATGAAAGTCTGCCTCCGTGAGGAATGGCATCATCGCTTCATACCGATTGCGGTAAGCCTCAATGTTTTCAATGAGTTGTTGGTCGTCCTTATGTGCCAGCACCTGTGCACCTGCGGTCGCAAAAGCGTGGGCATCGCACATGTGATCCCAGTGTCCGTGTGTGATTAAAAGGTGCGTTAACTTAAGTCCGCGCTTTTTAATTTCAGGCAATATAGTTTTAGCGGCGTCGCGCGGAGCATCGACTACACAACAATCTTTGCCGTTATCAGCGGTCAGAAGATAGACGTTAGTTTCAAAGGGCCCTAAGGACCAGACCTCGATTTTCATAAATTATTTAGCGAAGGCTCGATTGAAAGCCTCCTCGATTTTTTCGGGCGGACGTACGGCTTTAAACTCGCGATTCACAAAAGCGTGCACCGTAAAGCCTTCTACGATGAGTTCGTTGCCGCGTTCGACTTTATAAGTTAAATGCAGTCGAGCCTTTGGCTTTTCCATAATCGTAACCGTGATTTTAAGACGGTCATCAAAGTGCGAGGGGCGATGATAAGTGAGGCCGGTTTCCAGGACAGGAAGTAAGAAGCCTTCCTTTTCTAATTCGCGATACGGGCAGCCGATTTGATCGAGCAGAGCGACGCGGGCCATTTCAAACCAAGGTAAGTAATTACCATGGTAGGTGACGCCCATGGCGTCGGTTTCCGCAAAGCGAACGCGAGTTTCAACCGTGGCCTGCAACATGGTGCATAGGTTGAGTGCCTTAACGAAATTTCCAATGCCAAAGGCAGGATTTTAAACGCTTCTCCTTGCCGACCGTGGCTCGAGTGTGAAGATACGCCCCATGGGACAGCGCGAACGTTGGATTCTCTTTCTAATCGGAGCCATCATGGGTGTCGGTATCCTTTGGATGGTGCAGACGCGTAGTAATCCAGCGCGTGATGAGAAGCGTCGCGTCCGTGAGCAACTCAATCTTCCTGGCATGATGTTTGATTTCGCTGTGACGCAGAAGGGTTTTTACGGCCACTATGTTTTATACGAATCGGTTCAGACGTTGTCCGACGGAACACGGGTGCGATCAATTGTGACGGGTGGGCGTCGACACTATGCTGCAGATGGTGCTGAGCTTCCAGAGGATCGTCTTTGGATTGAGGAAACGTATGCACCTGGAGTTCCTTTAGCGGAGGCAGGCCCTGTAAAATCCTATACCTTCACTTTTGCTGATCGTTTAACGATTAAGATTAAATCAGGTCGCGCAGCCTCAGATGTGGTGCTGCCTTCGGGTGACGTTGCAGTGCCGCTCGCAAATCAACCGGGCTATGCGATAGTGTTTTTAAAAGCGTGGCAGAAAGCCTCACAGCCAACGGATTGGAAATCGCTTCCCGATTTAGTAAAAACAGTGAATCGTTTGCCTGCCGTGGACTCGGCTGAGCTCACGAAAATTAACTGGCAGGCTGAGGCTGATTTAATTAAAGCAAATACCGCGCAATGATGAAGTCTGACCTACAAAAACAGGGTAGCCTCACTGTCGCGCTGAGTTTGGCGGTTAATGTCGTCCTGGCTGTAGTGAAACTCACTGTAGGTTTAATCGCTAATTCTCACGCCTTAATTGCCGACGGTATTCACTCGTTGGTCGATATCGCCAGCGATATTGCGGCTATCATCGGTATTCGCTTTTCACACCTACCGAAAGACGAGGATCATCCATACGGACATCACCGCTTCTCAACCCTTGCGACGCTGTTCATTTCTTCGCTGGTGCTTATCTTTTGTGTTGGTCTTGCTTGGCACTCGCTAACCGGTCTGGTGCGTGCCGATAGAATTGAAACTCCTG
Organism: Opitutia bacterium; assembly: GCA_947378845.1. Taxonomy (GTDB): domain Bacteria; phylum Verrucomicrobiota; class Verrucomicrobiia; order Opitutales; family UBA953; genus UBA953. The sequence goes on from CANCLQ010000027.1 coordinate 7,125, forward strand.
GTATCGCTGCAGCTTGGGTCGCGGGTATCGCTTTAATTCTTAAAGAGACTTTTTACCAATTCGCCCGTCGCCAGGCTGAACGTTTAGGATCTCGCTTATTATTAGCGAATGCCGCTGATCACCGTGCGGACGCGGTGGCGTCGTTGCTGGCTTTGATTGCTGTCGTCGTAGCTCACACTTACCCTGAATGGGTGATGGTGGATAAAGTTGTGGGCTTAGTTTTAGCAGGCTGGCTTGGTGCTGAAGGTGTTAAATTATTTAAAGGTGCGAGCGCCGATCTCATTGATACCGCACCCGAAGCCGCAGTGTTGCACGATCTCAGTGAACACATTCTCGCAGTCCCTGGTGCGAAAGGGTTTCACGCGTTTCGTGCCCGTCGATTGGGCGATCGCTTCGAAGTCGATTTCCATTTGCAAGTTGTAGAAACCGCAACCGTCGCCGAAGGACACGCCATCGCCGGTCAGGTGAAGTCCGATATTCTCCGACTGCACCCCGAAGTGATTTCAGTGCTCGTTCACGTCGAACCTGATGTGCCTGAACATCGCAAGCGCGATGGGCATCACGGTTTAGCTAACTAGTCTGGCTTTAGGTCGACGCGAAAGCACGCACGCCGTACTTCCTAGTCAGCCACGCTTGGAGGTCCTTGAAATCTTTCGGTGGTTCGACCGAGAAAGTTAAAGGCTTACCAGTTTGTGGATGCTTTAAAGTTAAGCGATGGGCGTGCAACATGACGCGTGGCATAGGCCAGTTATCAAACGCAGGTACATCGAATTTACCGTAAGTGCGATCGCCCAAGATAGGATGACCAATGTGGGCGAGGTGTACGCGAATTTGGTGAGTTCGACCGGTGTGAGGGAAGGCACGAACCAATGCGGCCTGCGGGCCGTACTTTTCTTCGACGCGCCAATCTGTAATCGCTTCGTGACGACCATCTTCACGCACAGCCATACGTACTCGCACGGTGCGGTGACGATCAATGTTGGCATTGATTTCGCCACCTAGCAGGCGAGGGCTCTTGTCAACGAGCGCTAAGTATTCTTTTTGTGCCGTGCGATTGCCAAACTGTTCAACAAGGTTGTGATAAGCTTTGTCGGTCTTGGCTAAAACAATGACGCCTGAGGTCTCACGGTCTAGACGATGAACGACGCCTGGACGTGGTGCGCCGCCGGCTGGAGCGAGTTTACCTTTGGTGTGATGAAGGAGTCCATGCACCACTGAGAGTTCGTCTGAACCTTGTACCGGATGCGTCAGTAAACCGCTGGGCTTATTGATTGCGATGATGTGTGCGTCCTCAAAGAGAACTTCGATTTTCATCTTCACTGCGCTCGCGGTGGGTTCTTCGGGGGCGGGTAGGGCGACAGTTAATTTATCGGATGGATTTAGAACAGTGCGACGATCAATGGCTAAGCCATCGCGTGTGATTAAGCCTAAGTCTAAAGCTTTTTGAACGCGCGAGCGACTGATTCCATCGAGTAAGCCTGAGAGGATTTTATCGGCACGTGCGGGTGAAGCATCTGCGGCCACTTGCACCTTGTGGATTTCGTGCGCGGCGGTCGGCAGCACGGGCGCACGTTTGTTTCCATTGCGTGAGGTCTTAATGACCTTGCGCTTAGCTGGGATAACTTTGGGCGAAGCTTTCCGAGTTTGTGCGTGATGTTTGATCGAGCCCGGAGAGGGTTTCGACGCGGGCTTGGGCGAAGAAGGCATTAACGTTTTTTACCTAAAAGGTAGTCGGGATTTAATTTCTGTAAGGGTTTAGGAAGGAAGAGTCCGTCCTTGCGAATGACCTTACCATCAAAACGCACTTCACCGCCACCGTATTCGGGGCGTTGAATGCATACCATGTCCCAATGGATCGATGAATGATTGCCGTTATCGGTGGTTTCATAGCACTTACCGGGGGTAAAGTGGAATGAGCCAGCGATTTTCTCGTCGAATAAAATATCCTGCATCGGATTGGTGATGTGCGGATTAAATCCGAGGGCGAATTCACCGATGTAACGTGCGCCATCATCGGTATCTAAAATATCATTGAGTCGCTTTGTGTTATTTGAGGTCGCTTCAACGATTTTTCCTTTTCGGAAAACGAGACGAATATTCTCAAACGATGTGCCTTGGTAAATAGTAGGGCAGTTGTATTGAATCACGCCTTCAACGGAATCGCGAATCGGGGCCGTAAAGACTTCGCCGTCAGGAATGTTATGCTTACCGCCGCAGGGCACGGCGTTCATTCCTTTGATTGAGAATTTAAGATCCGTCCCAGGACCGACTAATTGCACGTCCTTGGCTGCCATCATAGTTTCGCGCAGTGCCTCCATGCCTGGAATCATGCGTGAGTAATCGAGGGTGCAGACTTTGAAGAAGAAATCAGCAAAAGCTTCGGTGCTCATCTTGGCCTGTTGCGCCATGGAAGGAGTGGACCAACGCAGCACGACCCACTTGGTTTTATTTACGCGCCAATCGAGCGTTGCCTGCATGGCTTCACCATTCGCACGAGCCATTGCAGAAGGAACGTCGCTGGATTCAAAAATATTTTCTGCACCACGAACTGCAATGTAGCCCTGCATCTTCTTCATGCGGGCCAATTCGAATTCATTCACTAACTTAAATTGCTCTTTGGAGCCGGCGCGCACGAGTTCACGTGAGACACGTGACTTCTGTAAGTTAACCATGGGGATAGCACCGCACTTGCGGGCTGCTCGAATGAGTGCGATGACAAAATCTTCAGGCACTTCAGCGGTATCAATCAAAACCTTCTCGCCCTTTTTTAAAGCGGTGGAGAAACCACATAGCACATCGGCCAATTGATGATAGCGTGAATCCATAATGCGATAGACACTTGTCACCCGCTCCAGCCTTTCCAAGCGTGAAAGGGGTGCTTGCGACTTTTTATCTTAGTGTTTACTGATTTTATATGTCATCCAACGGACCAGCCGAACGTGCCCAAGCCTTAACCGAAGAGGCATCGTTCGATTTTGCCATCGGCGATGAAGCAGCTGCGCTCTTAAAACTAAACGAAGCGGTCGCCATTGATCCACCATGTTTTGAGGCCTGGTTGGCGAAGGCCGAAGTCCATTTTTCTCTGCGTCAACTCGACGAAGCCTTGGCAGCTGGGGAGTGTGCCGTGCAATTACGTCCGAAGGACATTCACATTCACACCTCGCTTTCCCGTATCTGGATGGAGCGGGGCGATAAGACCAAGGCTGAGCACCATGGAGCACAGGCCCGCATCTTGGGTTGGGGCGATCAAATCAAGCAGCCCGAGGGTGGTCAGCCGGGGGACATTTCCTGAGGAAATAGGGTGGGACAGGGTGAAATTAGGTTGTGACACGGTGTCACGAGAAACCGGTCTGATTAAGGTCGGTTAAGGCCGTCTAAGCCCCATGTACCTCGAAAAACCCCCGTAAACGTTTGCTTAATTCGCCCAAAGCCGCTTTGGCATCTGTTCTGCATATCGCATTTTGCCCGCCGGGCACACTCTCACAACCCTAACTCATAAAAACCAATGGCTAAAAACACTAAACTCACGGTCAAGCCTCTCGCTGATCGCGTTCTCGTACAACGCATCGAAGAGGGCGAAGAAATCAAGGGTGGCATTATCATCCCTGATTCCGCCAAAGAAAAACCACAAGAGGCGCGCGTTATCGCCCTCGGTACTGGTGTCCTGGATAAAGACGGAAAGAAAATCGCATTCTCCGTCAAAGCAGGTGACAAGGTTCTGATCGGCAAATACGCCGGCACTGAAGTGAAGCTCAATGATGAGATTTACCTCTTGCTCTCGGAAAACGAAATCCTCGCCGTCGTCGAATAATTTTAACTCTCACTAATAAACTCCTATGTCTAAGAAACAAATCCTGTTTGATGAAGCCGCACGCCGCAAGGTGTTGAATGGCGTTTCGATTCTGGCCCGCGCGGTCAAAGTCACCCTTGGTCCTAAAGGCCGCAATGTGATGATCGATAAGAAATTCGGCGCACCAAAAGTCACCAAGGACGGTGTCACTGTCGCCAAGGAAATCGAATTAGCAGATCCTTATGAAAACATGGGCGCCCAAATGGTGCGCGAAGTTGCTTCCAAGACCGCCGACAAGGCCGGTGACGGAACGACCACAGCAACCGTACTTGGCGAAGCCATCTACAAAGAAGGTCTTCGTTTCGTAGCGGCTGGTGCTAACCCGATCTTCGTTAAGCGCGGTATCGATAAGGCTACTGAAGCCGTGGTTAAAGAGCTCGCGAACATTTCGAAGAAAATCAAGACCCGCGAAGAAATTAAGCAGGTCGCTACGGTTTCCGCTAACTGGGATTCCTCTATCGGTGACATCATTGCTGAAGCGATGGATCGCGTAGGTAAAGACGGCACTATCACTGTTGAAGAAGCTAAGACCATTGAGACGACACTCGACGTCGTTGAAGGTATGCAATTCGACAAGGGCTACCTCTCACCATACTTCGCGACCAACGCTGAAACCCTTGAAGCCGTTCTCGAAGACGCTTATGTTCTCCTCTACGAGAAGAAGGTAAGCTCAATGAAGGACTTACTTCCTCTCCTCCAAGAGGTCGCTAAATCCAGCAAGCCTCTCCTGATTATCTCCGAAGAAGTCGAAGGCGAAGCCCTCGCTACTCTCGTGGTTAATCGCCTCCGCGGTACCATCAATGTTTGCGCCGTTAAGGCTCCAGGCTTTGGTGATCGTCGCAAAGCGATGATGGAAGATATCGCCGTTCTTACTGGCGGTCGCTTCATCACCGAAGACCTCGGTATTAAACTCGAGTCCGTTAAGGTCGCTGACCTCGGTCGCGCTAAACGCGTCGTCGTGGACAAGGAAAACACCACCATCATCCAAGGTGCTGGTAAGTCTTCCGATATCCAAGGCCGCGTAAAACTCATCCGCCGTCAGATCGAAGAAACTTCGTCCGACTACGATAAGGAAAAATTACAAGAGCGTCTCGCGAAACTCGCGGGTGGTGTTGCGGTCATCCACGTGGGTGCTGCTACCGAAGCTGAATTGAAGGAGAAGAAAGACCGCGTCGACGACGCACTCCACGCAACACGCGCTGCAGTTGAAGAAGGTATCGTCCCTGGTGGCGGTGTCGCTCTGCTCCGTACCGTTAAAGCCATCGACGGCGTGATCAATGATCTCGTCGGCGACGAAAAGATTGGTGCGCAAATTGTTCGTAAGGCCATCGAAGAGCCTCTGCGTACTCTCTGTGCCAATGCGGGCGTCGAAGGTTCGCACATCGTTCAAGAAGTTCTGCTCAAGCACAAGGGCGCCAATGGTTACAACGTAGCCACCGGCGAATACCAAGATCTCGTCGCTGGCGGCGTGGTCGACCCAACTAAGGTCACTCGCACTGCCATCATCAATGCTGCTTCTGTGGCAGGATTGTTGCTCACGACCGAGTGCTTGATCACCGACATTCCTGAAGACTCCAAGCCAGCGGCTGGTGGCGAACACCACGACCACTGAGCCTAAACGCTTAGGTTGTTAAACAACGGCGCCCATCGCGGGCGCCGTTTTTATATCCAGATATAAAGAACCCCCGACGTTATCGGGGGTTCTGTTTTGAAAGTGGGGTGATTGAGGGGACTTGAACCCCCGACCCCCGGTACCACAAACCGGTGCTCTAACCAACTGAGCTACAACCACCGTGCAAAACATCCACAAGGGAAGGGCTTAATGCAGGCAAATCAACGTTACCTGTCAATCTCTGACCCATCCGTTGCAATTTCTTGCACCTACGGAGAAGATTTTATCATTTGTTGTTCCCTTTGTCGGTGTCTCGCCCTTTCTACTGTTTAACAATGCCCACCTTTACCGAAATTGGCCTCCCTGAGCCAGTCCTGCGCTCACTGTCCGACTCGGGCTACGTGAATCCTACGCCCATCCAAGCGCAGGCCATTCCTGTCATCCTGTCGGGCGGAGATTTAATTGGAGCCGCACAAACGGGTACGGGTAAGACCGCTGCGTTCGCATTGCCAACGCTCGCGCGACTCGGCCCCGCCGCAGGTAAGCCTCGCTGCTTGGTCATGGTGCCAACACGTGAGCTCGCGGTTCAAGTAGACGAAAATTTTAAGAAATATGGTAAGTATCTCGGCACAAAAACCGCACTGCTTTATGGCGGCGTAGGTTATGGTGCACAAGTGAAGGCACTTACTGAAGGTGTTGACGTCGTTATCGCTACACCCGGTCGTTTACTCGATCTCCAAGAGCAACGCATTCTAGATCTTTCATCCATTCAAGTGCTCATTCTCGATGAAGTGGATCGCATGCTCGACATGGGTTTCATTGAAGACGTTACCCGCATCATTCGTTCCTGCCCGAAGGACCGTCAGACTTTACTTTTCTCGGCCACCGTCGATGAGCGCATCGGTAAAATCGCCAACTGGGCACTGCGTAATCCGACCCTCGTCGATGTGCGCACCGGTTCAACCGCCGCTGAAACCGTCGACCACGCGATCTACCCTGTGGATGTGTTTCAGAAGTACGACCTCTTATTAGAATTATTAAAACGCAGCGGCTATAAATCCGTCATCGTGTTTACGCGCACGAAGCGTGATGCCGATCGCATTACCGAATGGATTGAAGGTCACGGCACGCAAGTCGCCACGATGCACGCAGATCGTTCGCAAACCGAACGCACCGAAGCACTCCAAGGATTTAAGTCGGGTAAGTATCCTATTCTCGTAGCAACTGATATCGCCTCGCGCGGTCTCGATGTCACAGGCGTAACACACGTTATTAATTACAACGTACCTGAACACCCAGAGGATTACGTTCACCGTATCGGTCGCACCGGTCGAGCAGCGACCGAAGGTGAAGCCTATACACTTTTCTCTCCCGATGAATTGCACCACATGCAACAAATCGAACAGTTACTCGGTCGCCCAATCGAGCGCCGTAAGCTCGAAGGATTCCGTTATTTCTCCGAACCGATTTTGACTCCAGGTGGAGCCAAGGCTTCGGTGTCGCGTAAGCGCAATCGGTAAAGTGCAATCGAATAATCACGAAACCTTCATGCGACGAGCCATTGAGTTGGCACGTCAGGCATGGGGTCAGACGCACCCAAATCCAATGGTCGGTGCCGTCATCGTGGAAGACGGAAAAATTGTTGCAGAAGGTTACCACGCACAAGCTGGTGCCCCGCATGCCGAGGTGATGGCGTTGCGTGCGTTGGGTCGATCGCCGACCGCGCAGTCAATTCTCTACGTCTCGCTTGAGCCTTGTTGCACCCATGGTCGGACGCCTCCTTGTGTGGATGCGATTGCTGCTGCAGGGATTCGCCACGTCGTAATCGGTGCCAAAGATCCGAATCCATTGCACGCAGGGAAGGGTATCGATATTCTACGTCAACGTGGTGTTGAGGTCACTGATGGCGTATTGGCTGATGATTGTGCGGACCTTAATATGATTTTTAATCATTGGATTGTTCACCGTCAGCCTTTCGTGGCTTTGAAAGTCGCCTCGACTATGGATGGTCGCTTGGTAAATCGCGATAAGGCTAAGCCATTCATCACGGGCGAATTAGCACGTGCCGATGTACAGACGTGGCGAAAACTTTTTCCAGCTATCGCTGTCAGCGTAAATACATTGCTGGCTGACAATCCGCGTCTTACTGCTCGAGTGCCTGGACAGGAATCTTGTCCGCGTCGATTTGTACTGGATCGGAATTTCCGTTCAGCGGGGAAGGTGGGACTCAATTTATTTCAAGATGCATACCGTGATCGCACGGTCGTGGTCGGATTAAAAAGCGCCGCTAAAGCTTCAGACCTACATTGGTATGAGGCCGAAGGAATTGATGTTTGGTTGGTCGATGGACCGGACGAGAATTTCCTTATGAATTGGATCACGCGTTGCGCACATGATTCAATCTGTGGAATTTTTATTGAAGCGGGGCCGACTTTGGCGGCTGCGATTCTGGCTGACGATTTAGCGGATTACCTTTTTGCCTACTATGCTCCGAAACTTTCAGGGAATGCCGATTCGCCGCCGTGGATTGAAGGCGATATGCCGCAACTTAAGTCATCGCGTACGAAGGTAATCGGTCAGGATGTGCTTTTCCGCGGTTACCTGGCGTGATAGGGCGGTTTGTGGTGAGGTGACGTAGTAATCTTATAAAATTTTTATACCCGCCTTAGAAACGATTTTTAGGGCGGTAATGGGGTATTTGAGATGAGGAGGGGCCTCGCGCTACCTTTTTGGCTCGACTTTTCAAGGAAAAGTTTAGATAAAGGGTATCCGTCTCCCTGGTGTATCAGGGCCTCGCCTTAACCACTTTAACTCGAAACACTTATGGCAGAAAAAACATCCAATTCACTCCGTAGAGAGAAGCCCTCTTTCACGGCATTAATCGAGAAAAAGCGCGACGGAGGCGAGTTCACCGCCGACGAAATCCGCCAGATCGTTGATTCGATTATGGACGCCGAAATGCCCGAGGCGCAGCAAGCAGCTTTGGCGATGGCCATCTTCTTCCGTCAGATGTCGGCCCAAGAAACTGCGTTACTCGCTGAAGAGCTTCGTCTTTCTGGTGACGTCATTGATCTCGACCGTCTCACTCAGCCTAAAATCGCCAAAGTTTCAACCGGCGGAGTGGGTGACAAGACATCCTTAGTTCTCGGACCTCTCGGTGCTGCTGCTGGCGTTATCATGCCTGGCATGAATGGTAAGGACGAAGAGTTCTGTATCACCACAGTTGAAAAACTTTCTTCTATTCCTGGTTTCAAAGGAAAAGTTTCACTCGATCAATTCCGTCAACAGCTCGAACGTGTTGGCTGTGCGCTCACTGAGCAGTGCCCCGAAGTCGCACCAGCAGACGATTTACTCTACGCGCTCCGCCAAAAAACCGGCACGATTCCTTCGCTGCCTTTAATCACTGGAAGTATTCTCTCTAAGAAACTCGCAGAAGGCTGTGAAGGCCTTGTTATCGATGTGAAGTGGGGCAATGGTTCGTTCATTCGCGATCTCGAACAAGCTAAGCAGTTGGCTCGTATTATTACTCGCGTTGCTCGTTCACTTAATCGCAAGTGCGTGGCGCTCGTTACCGATATCAATCAACCATTAGGTGATTCTGTTGGTACTGGCTTAGAAATTTTAGAAGCCGTTCGTCTGCTTAAAGGTGAAGGCCCTGAAGACTTGCAAGACCTCGTGCTCAAGCTCGGTATGGAAGTCGTACGTCTTGCCGGTGTTGCTGGTTCTACGCTCTCTGCTAAACAAACCGTTGAGAAGCATCTTAAGGATGGCTCGGCTCTTGAGAAATTCAAAGCCATGGTGCGTGCTCAAGGCGGCAAAACCGATTGGATCGACGATCCATCGAAATTCCCTCACGCAAAATTTATTCGTAAGCTTCCAGCTCCTAAGCGCGGTTACGTTCACACCATTGATGCCGGTAAGATTGCTCAAGGTGTGCGCATTCTCGCCACGCAGAAGGACGGCACGTTGGATCCCTCCGTCGGTGTGACCGAGATTCGCAAGGTCGGCACGCAAGTGAAGCAAGGTGAGCCTCTCATCATGATTCACTATAATGACGAAGCCAAAGTGGATCAGGCCTTGCCTTACTTCCGCGACGCTTATCGTCTCGCGCCGAAGCGACCCAATATGCCACCGCTCGTCGTCGAGCGCGTTGCTTAAAAGAAAAGGCCGTCACTCGACGGCCTTTTTTGTTTAGCGTCTGAAAGGGTGCTGCGCAGTCGTTTCTTTACCTAGTGACGAATGGTCGGTCGGAGGCTTGGCACCAGAGGCGATAAATATTGATCACGTTTTTACGAATGCCGGTGACAGGGATTTTTAGGAATCCTTGGCGCTTGGCGGCTTCGAAGAGAATTCGTTCTTTTTGTGTCAGCCGATGTCCGACCCCACGATTGCCAATCTTGCCACGTGTGGATTCTCCGCGGCTAAGTCGTTCAACATCGTCTAAGTTGCGGGGGTGAGTTGGCATGGTGACAAGGTGACGAGGGGTTGTGTAAAAGGCAAATGGGGAGGTTGGTGTCTGGTAACAGGTATCGGGTTATGTATCACGACGTCTGACATCAGGAACCTGAAATAAAATACTCGTGTAAAAATTTTATTAATACGCGTGGTTAAAAATATGCAGGAAGGGGTTGCTTTGATTTTAAATCGTGATACGAAGATAAGCGTTACCCCTAACCCTACTATGACCTCATACCTAAAATCAGTGTATACTAAGGCATTCATGTTATTCATGCTTTGCTTTATCACCCCGACCAGTGCGAAGGCTGCGACCCTTGCTTCAGCTAACCTAGATTCAAAGGATCTCGTTGGTGTATCCTTCTGGGTTATATCCATGGCATTGGTTGCTGCGACTGCGTTCTTCTTCCTGGAAATCCAACGCGTGTCTCCTAAGTGGAAGACTTCGTTGACGGTTTCTGGTTTAGTGACGCTCGTGGC
>CANCLQ010000028.1 GCA_947378845.1 Opitutia bacterium
CTTATTCACAATGGTTTCGTTAGTAACTTGGGCTTAGTTCTGCCTGTGTCTTTGGCATAGCCCCGTCTAATTAATACCCCACCTCCCATGGCCGAAAGAAACCAGCGCAACCGTCGCGAAGAAAAGCCCAATTACGGCGATCGCGTTCCTCCACACAATCTCGACGCCGAGCGCGGTTTGATTGCGAGTATCATCATCGATGGTGGCGAGACCCTTCAGCGCTGCCTCTCCGAAAAAATTTCACCGGTATACTTTTTTGATCCGAAGCACCAAGACATCTACGCCGCGGCGATTAAGCTGTCGCACGATAATTCCGGTATCGACGAAATCACCATCACCGAAAAACTCCGTCGCGAAGAGCGACTCGATTCAGCGGGTGGTGCAGCCTACGTCAATGAGCTCACTGGCCAAGTAGCTTCGTCCGCCCATGCGCCGCACTGGATGGCAATCGTGCGTGAGAAATATTTCCTACGTTGTTTGATTTCGACCTCGGTCGATACCGTAGAAAAAGCACACGCACACATTGAAGGTATCGATCAGTTGCTCGAGCAAGTGGAGCAAGCGTTCTTCCGCATCGCTGAACACCAAGTGGGCGACACCGCCGTGCCGATTGATAAGCCAATGGATGAGGCGATGGAAATGATGCAGCGAATTTTCCAAGATGGAAATCAGGTGCAAGGTGTTCCTTCGGGCTTTACCGATTTGGACCGTCTTACTTTCGGTTTTCAACAGGGCCAAATGGTCGTCGTCGCCGCTCGCCCTGGTATGGGTAAAACTTCGATTGCGCTTAACTTCATCGAGGCCGCACTTTTCCCGAAACCAAATTCTGGAAAACAGCCGTCGCACGTTTTGCTTTTCTCGCTGGAAATGCCAGCGCGTGAATTAGCAATGCGTTTGCTGTGTTCGCGTGCACGTGTGAATTTGCAAAAAATGCGCACCGTCCGTCCTGACGCTCAATCGCAAATCGATTTAGTTAAGACTGCGGGTGAATTCAAAGGCCTGCCACTTATAATTGATGATAATGGTGGTCAGACGATTTTAGAAATTCGTGCGAAGTGCCGCCGCATTCATGCCCAGAAGCCGCTCAACTTAATCATCATCGATTACATTCAGTTGATTAACGGATTAGACTCCGGTCTGCCGCGCGAACAACAGATCGCCGAAGTTTCCCGAAGCATTAAAGCTATGGCCAAGGAATTTAAGGTGCCCGTCATCGCTCTGGCACAGCTGAACCGTAAGTCGGAAGAGGAGTCGCGCCAGCCTCGGATGTCCGACCTTCGTGAGTCCGGCTCGATTGAGCAGGATGCCGACATCGTGATGCTGATTTCCAAGCCCCCCACGGCACAGGGTAAGGCTGCTGAAGCCGAGGCCGAATTGGCAGGGCAGGACGGCTGTTATTCGCGCCAGTTGATTGTCGCAAAGAACCGAAATGGGCCTACCGCGGACATCAATCTTCTCTTTAATCCAGGGCTGACACGCTTCGAAACTCCTGCCAAAGACTATCCTCGTAATGACTGAATCGCGCCCTCGTCGTAGCCTTATGCAGGCTGCCTTTTTTGCCTTAGCCTTGGCCCCGTTGGTTGGCTTGGCGCAATCAGCCGACGCTCCGCATGAGCCCAAGGTGCGTTCGGTCAAGATGAAGACCGAAGGTGGTACTGCTTCTGAGCAATTTGTATTGGGTTACGTCTCGCTCCGTCCGGGTCAGACTTTCTCCCGCGAAGCGGTCACGAATTCGGTTCGCGCGCTTTATGCAACCGGACGATTTAATCAGGCTTCAATTGTCCCTCAGTTGGACCCCAAGACGGGCGAGGTTGATTTAATTGTCACCGTCGAGCCCCGCCCAGTCGTCGCAAAATTTGAATACATCGGCGGCGAAGGACTCTTCGACGAAAAAGCAGACGATCGCTTTGCTGATGGATTACGTTTGGGCGAGCCATTGGACTTAGCTGTTCTCCGTCGTGCTGAAATTAAATTGCAGGCAGAAATTCGCAAAAAGCGTCCGTTCACTTTAGTGACATCGCAGACCTACAAAGATAAGAACAGCGATGGCGTTGTAGTTTCGTACATCATTAAAGAAGGCGCCGAACTCAAAGTTGATAATATCACGATTGAAGGCGCCACCGCATTCACGGTCTCGGAAATCATCGAAGCCGCTGATTTAAAAGCGACCGATTGGCGCTGGTGGAAGTTCTCATGGTTGCTTTCTAATGGTCGTCTAGACCCCGAGGATTATCGGGCTGATTGCAGAAAAATCTTAGAGTTCTACCGTTCGAAGGGTTACTTGGACGCACAAATTGAAGAACAGAATCCTGAGAAAGTTTGCGTCGTTAAAAATCTGGAAGAGGGCAAGGGCTGGGTGGATGTTGTCTTTAAGATTAAAGAAGGCCGTCGTTACACAGTTGGAGACATTGCCATCTCGGGAAATAAGCTCGGTGACGCTAATCCTGTATTCACCACTGAAGCGTTAAGAAAAGTAATCAGCGAGCCTGCGCTTCGTCGCGGTGCTTATAAATCTGAAGTAGATCAATTTATTAAGGGCGAAACTTTTGTCGCAGCGGCGATGGATACCGCTTCCGAGAAAATTAAGGAATACTATGGTCAAATGGGTTATCTGAATACGCAGGTCGCTGTTGAGCGTAAGCCGAACTTAGAAACAGGCGTCATCGATGTAAGTTATAAGATCGAAGAGGGTATGCGTTTCACGGTACGTGCGATCGAGATTCAAGGTAACACCAAGACTCGCTCGAAAGTTATTGCTCGTGAATTAGCGCTGAGCCCTGGTGAAGTTTTCGACTTAGCTCGTGCGCGAGTTTCTGAAGCGCGTCTGCGTAATACTCAATTCTTTGAAGAAGTGCGCGTGGTGCCAGCGCCTACGCCGGTGCCTGGGCAGAGCGACCTCCGTGTCATCGTAAAAGAAGGCCCAACGGGCTCTGTGAGCTTCGGTGCAGGCTATAGCACGGTTGAGCAATTGGTTGGTTTCGTTGAGTATTCTGAAGGTAATTTCGATGCTTCAAACCCTGAAGGTTGGTACCGCGGGGCAGGCCAAAAATTCCGCCTCCGTGTTTCTTTGGGCAGCGTTTCGAGTTCCTTAGAGCACTCATTTGAAGAGCCATCCTTGTGGGATCGCGATTTAGCGGTCGGTTATAAAATCGAACGTCGATACACCGGTTACCAGTCTTCTAATTACAGTGTCGTGAACGAAGGAATCGGAGTCTACGCACGCCGCCGTTTGTTTGGCGCAGTTGAAGGCCGCTTGGCTTATGATTTGCGCCGCGTGACAGTGGGTAATGTTTTATCTTCTGCACCTCAGGCGGTACAAGACGAGGAAGGAAAACCAAAAATTATTTCATCGATTACGGCTTCTTTAGTGAAAGACACGCGTGATGAATATAATTTCCCTACGAAGGGTGTTCGTCTTTCTCTCTCCGAAGAAGTCGCTGGCTTAGGTGGCGATTTAAAATACCTTCGTTCGGAACTCCGCACGGGTAAGTGGTTTTTAATCTCACCGACCTCCGAGCAGACGCTCGCACTGATTGGCCGTCTCGGTACTATTACGGGAACCGATTCGTCGTTGCCGTTTTACGAACGCTTCTACTTGGGCGGTGCATATGACATGCGTGGCTTTGGTTACAATGAAGTCGGTGCACTTGAAACTTGGGACACGGTGGTCAGTGGCAATCAACCAGTCGGCGGTCTGACTTATGGATACCTTTCGGCTGAATACACTATCAAGGCTGCAGACAATTTACGCTTCGCGGCTTTCTATGATTTTGGTGTCGTGAATAAGGAGGCTGCCTCGTTCGGCGTAGCTAACGCGAATAGCGATTGGGGTCTGGGCATGCGGATTTTATTAGGCGGATCAGTCATGCGCCTCGACTTTGGTTTCCCGCTTAAAACGACAAAAGACACTAATGGAACGGTTATTAATGGCGGCGGAACTAAGTTTAACTTCAGTTTCGGCACAGTCTTTTGATTGCCAAGCCCTTCGACTTGCTCCTTTAATTCTTAACTATGAAAACCCTAAGCACCCTTCTTCTTTTCGCTGCTTCTGCTCTCGTTGCTGCCCCTACCAGCGTAGGTGTGGTTGATGTTGCCGCTGTCATGGCGAAGTATAACAAAGCCATCGAAATCAAAGCAGGCATCGACAAGTCCCTCGAAGCCAGTCGCTCAGCCGTCAATGACCGCGCTAAGGAAATTGACTCCTTGAAGGCTGACTTTGACAGCGTTGTAAAGCGTGCCAACGACCCAATCCTTAACGACTCAGGCAAGAAGAGTCTCCAAGCTGAAGCTAACGTTAAGCGCGAAGAACTCCAAAAGCGCCTCAACGAATTCCAACAATTCGCACAAAACGCTCAAGGTCAGATCCAACAGCGTGCTAATCAGCTCGAACAAAATGTCATCACCGACATCCGTGCTGAGACCGACAAGATTGCGAAAGAAAAAAATCTTCAACTCATCATCCCTAAGGCAATCGCTTTCTCTTCCGACGCTGCCTTAGATGTGACCGAGCAAGTCATCAAAAATTTAAACGCGAATTATAAGTCCGGCTCCGCTTCCGAAACGCCCGCGACGAAATAAGTCTGAACCGCGCCCCTGTTATGCAGGGGCGCTTCATTTACGGACATGTCACTTGATCTCCCACTTTCGCAACTCGCCACACTTGCTGGCGCGTTGAGCGTGGAAGGAGAGTGTACTTCGAATATTAAAAGCATCGCCTCTTTGGCGGATGCTTCAGTCACGGACCTATCTTTTTTGGGTAACCCTAAATACGCGACAGAGGTTGCAAATACTAAGGCCGGCGTGGTTTTAGTACCTAAGGATTATGCGGGCAAGCCCCGCAGCGGTCAGGCGTTCTTGAGAGTAGATAAGCCATCGTTTGCGCTGGCTCTCGTTTGTTCAGCATTGGAATCGAAGTTATGGCCCAAGCCTAAGGCGGGCGTACATGCTTCGGCGATTGTAGCACCGAGTGCTAAAATTGATACGACCGCTTCGGTTGGTCCTCTTTGCGTTATCGGAGAAAATGCCGTGATTGCCGCCGGCGTAGTTTTGGAATCCGGTTGCACGATTGGCGTACAAGCAAAAGTAGGCGCCGACTCTTGGTTGAAGTCGCGTGTCACGATTGCGGACTATTGCGAAGTCGGTGCACGCTGCCGATTGCAGTCTGGCGTCGTCATCGGCTCTGATGGTTTTGGTTACGAGCCAGTCGGCGAAGTTATTCATCGCATTCCACAAATTGGAAATGTTGTTTTAGCTGACGACGTTGAAGTCGGCGCGAATTCCACAATTGATCGCGCGCGATTCAGTCACACCTCGATTGGTCGTGGCACCAAAATTGATAACCTTGTGCAAATCGCTCACAACGTACGTATCGGTAAGCAGTGTCTTATCACCGCACAAGTGGGCATCGCGGGTAGTACGACTCTGGGCGACTACTGCGTGTTGGGTGGCCAGGCTGGTGTGGCAGGCCACTTAAACTTGGGCGACCGCGTGCGCTTGGGTGCGCAGACAGGGCTTTTTGAGGATATTCCTCAGGATAGCTTCTATAATGGTACGCCAGCAGTCCCTATTGGCTTGGAGCGTCGCCTAGTGGTTTTATCCAGAAAGTTGCCTGATTTATTCAAAAAGGTTGATTCGCTCGCAGCATCATTGGACGCTTTGAGTCGTTCCAATCCATGAGCACACCGGCCATCAAAATTTTCACGGGCAATGCGAATCCTGCCCTCGCTCAGGAAATTTGTAAGCATCTAGGTGAGCCTCTTGGCGCGGCTACTGTTAACCGTTTTCCGGACGGCGAAACGTTTGTTCAGATCAACGAGAACATCCGTGGTTGCGACGTATTTATTATTCAGCCGACTTCGGCGCCCGCCAACGATCGTATCATGGAGCTGCTCATCATGATCGATGCGCTTCGTCGTGCTTCTGCAGCTCGCATCACTGCAGTGATTCCTTTCTTCGGTTACGCTCGCCAAGATCGCAAAGATAAGCCGCGCGTTCCAATCACCGCGAAACTCGTTGCGAATCTTTTAACCGCAGCAGGCGCGAACCGCGTGCTCGCTGTCGATTTACACGCCCAGCAAATCCAGGGCTTCTTCGACATTCCGGTCGACCATCTCTACGCTTCACCCGTCTTCTATGCGCACATTAAGAATAAGCCATGGTTGAAGGACGCGACGGTGTTTTCGCCTGACGTGGGCGGTTTAAAATATGCATCAGCCGTAGCTGACATGTTAAACCTTCCTTATGGCTTCGTGGCAAAGCGCCGCACGAGTGCGACGACGGTTACCGCTACTAGCTTAGTGGGCGACGTCGAAGGTCGCGATATCATCTTAGTTGATGATATGACTGAGACGGCTGGCACTTTAGTCGCCGCCGCTGAATTGCTGAAGAAGAATGGTGCCCGCACCGTTCGTGCGATGGTTTCACACTGCATGATTCAGGAGATTGCTTACGAGCGTCTTCGCAGTGGTGCGATTGACGAAGTGATCACGACAAACTCTGTACCAATCGACGTACGTGGTTTGCCTATCACCGTGCTTTCGATTGCGCCGCTCTTAGCTGACGCCATTCGCCGCATCCACGGCAATAATAGCGTGACGGACCTTTTTCCAATTAAGGGTCACTGAGCGTCGTTTCGCTTAATAAAAAAGGCCGCCTAATGGGCGGCCTTTTTGTTGAATAACGATTAGGTTATTTCTTTTGGCTGTTGAGAAACTTAATCACTTCAGCTGCTTGGTCGCCGGTGTGTCCGTTGTTGTCAGCCATCACGCAGACTCCGTCTTTAAAGAGGTAGGCGGAGCGACTGGCAAAGCCCATAGTAGTGGGAACTTTAAAAGCCTTCACAACTTTCTTGTCGCTGTCGGCTAATAGATCGAAGGGGAATCCTTGTTCGGCACGAAAAGATTTTTGTTTCGCTTCGTCGTCGGTGCTCACCCCGAGGACTTTAACATTCATCTTCGTAAGATCTTCCCAGCTGTCGCGCAATGAGCAGCCTTGTTTGGTGCAACCAGGGGTGTTGGCCTTGGGGTAGAAATAAACAAGCAGGTAGCCAGTGGCGCCGAACTTATCAACCGCAACGGACTTGCCGTCTTGATTGTTACAGGTGACGGCGGGCAGGGCGTCGCCAACGGCGAGGCGTTCAGCGGCGTTGCCCATGAAGGGGAAGAGGGAAATAAGCATGAGTGAGGCGATGGTCTTCATCTGTTATTGAGGGTGCCCCCTTTCAATGAAATAGCAAACGAGGGCGCGTTGTTTTCGTGTCGCTTGTCGATGAGAGACTGGGCAAAACAATGTCATGTTGTCGGAAATTCTAGCCACAATCCCTCATCGGCCGCCGTTCTTATTCATAGATGAAATTAATGAAGTGCGCGCCGATGGTGCAGTCTGCACCCGCACCTTTCGTCCAGATGAGCCCTTTTATGCGGGGCACTATCCTGGCAATCCTATCACCCCCGGAGTCTTAATATGTGAATCCGTTTTTCAGACAGGGGCGATTTACCTCACACGAAAGCTGCAAGCCGACGGTAGTATTGTGGCAGATAAGACTCCCGTGCTCTGTCGAATCGAAGAAGCAAAGTTTAAGGGTATTGTTAAGCCAGGGGATAAGGTGGTTATTGAAGTTAAACACGTGGAGACGATGCAGCAGTTTCATTTTCTGACGGGTACAGTGCGGAGGGACGGAAAAGCTGTCCTGACCATTCGTTTCGCGCTCGCCCTCGTCGACCAGCCTGCCTGAAATCAAGCCATGTCCTTTCTTGGTCTTAACGGAAAAACTTTTTTGGTTCTCGGTGTTGCCAATAAAAAATCGGTCGCTTGGCACGTTGCCAAAACACTTGAAGCCGAAGGCGCTAAAGTAGTCTACTCTGTTCGTTCCGCCGCCCGCAAAGAAAGCGTCGCTGCAATCTTAGCCGGAAAGCCTGTTTATATTTGTGATCTAGAAGATGAAGCACAGACGCAAAAGTTGGCGGCTGACGTGGGTCGTGAACACGGACCGATTGACGGCGTTCTACACAGTGTGGCCTTTGCTAATTTCTCAAAGGGCATGCAGCCTTTTCACGAAACGGTGCGGGCCGATTTTCTTCAGGCTACCGCCATCTCCTGTTTCTCTTTAGTGGAGTTATCCCGCGCCATTAAGCCCTTTTTAAGCAAGGACGCCTCAGTCGTCTCAATCGGCATTTCCTCGCAGGTCACCGCAGCTAATTATGGTTATATGTCGCCTATCAAGGCGGCGTTAGAGTCCGCCAGTCGTTTCCTGGCAAAATCTTTTTCCGCGGATTCACGTGTGCGTTTTAATTCTGTAAACGCCGGACCGCTGAAGACGAGTGCGAGTGCAGGCATTCCTGGTTACCTCGAAAATTATTTGCACGCAGAGAAGATGACGCTGCGCAAGGAGGCATTAAAAACTCAAGAAGTAGCCGACGTGGCGGTTTGGCTATTATCGCCGCGCTCGAGTGGCGTGAATGGACAAGGTGTGATTGTTGATGCAGGTATGGGACTTAATTTCTTTGACGAAGAATTAGTGAAAGCTTCGTCGCGCATTCTCTAATCGTGCAGTTTCAACGCACAGCACTTACGGGCCTTGTCGCCGAACTTCCGCCAGAGGTTTGGACTTCTGAAGAAGTGGAACGACGCCTCGCACCTTTATATCAAAGATTAAAACTTCCCGAAGGCCGTCTCGAATTAATGACGGGAATTAAGGAGCGCCGTTTCTGGCCGCAGCCGATTCGTCCATCGGCTGCTTCGGCTCTAGCTGGGCGCAAGGCAATGAAGGCGGCTGGCGTCGGCCCAGCGGACATTGATTTATTGATTCACTCTTCGGTCTGCCGGGATCGCCTAGAGCCCTCTACGGCAGCTTATTTGCATGGTTTATTGGGTCTGGGGCCACAGGCGCAGATAATGGATATCTCTAACGCCTGCTTAGGCTTTTTAAACGCCGTGGTCATGGCGGCTGGCCTCGTGGAGTCGGGTCAGATTAAACGCGCCTTAGTTTGTGCCGGTGAAGATGGACGCCCATTGGTCGAGCATACGATTCGTCAGCTCAATGATGACCTCACGCTGACGCGCGATGGCATTAAACCTTTTTTTGCTAATCTCACCATCGGTGCGGGTGCGGCGGCGGCTGTCGTTTGTAGAAATGATTTAGCCGGAGCAGATGCGATTCAGTTGCGCGCGTGTGCATGGGAAACAGATTCTTCGGCCAATGGATTGTGTGAAGGTGACACCGCTGCGAGCGAGTTGGACATGCGTACCGATTCGGAAGCCCTGCTGATTGCAGGTGTTGGTTTAGCGCAACGTTGTTGGCAGCGTTTCAAAAAAGAGAGCGGCTGGGACGAAGCTTCAACACAGCGAGTCATCACCCACCAAGTCGGTCGCCGTCATTCTTCTTTGCTTTTTGAAAAACTCGGACTCGATGTTGCAAAAGATTTTCAGACGTTCGATCGACTCGGAAACGTGGGCTCGGTTTCTTTACCGGCGACGCTCGCTTTGGCACGTGCCGAAGGAAAAATTAAAGCGGGCGACAAAACCGCATTGCTGGGCATCGGCAGCGGTCTCGCGAGTCTCATGCTCGCCGTCGAATGTTAGTTCCTGATCCAGTCGATCTCCCCGCCGAGGTAAAGGCTCTATACCCCTTTACAGTGCGGGATTTCGCTACGCCGCATGGTGTAATGCGCTTTGTTGATCACGGGCCAGCGGATGGCCCGGCTGTGCTGCTTTTACACGGCAACCCTTCTTGGTCCTTTCTCTGGCGTAATTTAATTATAAAACTCGCTGAGCGTGGTTTCAGAGTCATTGCACCCGACCACGTGGGTATGGGTCTCTCGGCACGGCCTGATAAATTTTTACGCTTAGAGGACCGCATTCAAGCCGTGCACGGCTTGGTGGATTTCTTAGGACTGAAAAAATTCCATCTCGGTGTTCATGATTGGGGCGGCGCGATTGGTTTTGGTTTGGCGACGCGTTGCCCTGAGCGCATTGGAAATATTTTAGTCACCAACACGGGCGCATTCCTCTCCGACCGGATTCCTGTGCGTATCGCTCTTTGCCGATTACCCTTACTTGGCCGATTCATCGTCCAAAACTTAAATGGCTTTGCCTGGCCTGCGACTTGGATGGCGGTCGAGAAGCCGATGGCGCCGGCGGTTAAGGCGGGCTTCTTGGCCCCTTATCAATCGGTCGGGGTCAGAAGGGCGGTGGCCGACTTCGTGGCGGACATCCCGATGGAGCCGGGTCACCCCAGCCGGGCAACCTTGGCGGCCGTGGAAGCGGGCCTGCCCCTGCTAAAAGCTAAGCGCATGCTCCTATTATGGGGCCTAAAGGACTTCTGCTTTGATGCCACCTTCCTGGCGGGGTTTGAGAAGCGCTTCCCGCAGGCCCAGAAACTCATTTTCCCTGCGGCCGGGCACTATGTTTTGGAAGACGCGGGCGAGGCTGCGATCGGTCCGGCCGCCGACTTTTTTGGTCAGCTGTAAACGGAGTCGGTTTTAGGTGTAATTTAGGTGTAAAAATGACTGTGGATAGGGTGTGAATAGCGGTTTTTAACCCATTTGCATCTAGTTGATTATCAGCACCTTCTGATGGTGTAAAAACCTTTGATTTTGCCCGTTTTCCTATTGCAGAAAATTTGCGGAAAAACAGGATTCGAGTGCCCTATTTAAGGGGCATTATTTACCCTATTTATACACCAAAAAATGAGCGAAAATTCCGAAAAATCAGGACCCACTGGTAAGCATGCCGGCAAAGCATCGTATGATGCGGTCGACATCAAACGTCTGAAGGGACTGAAAGCCGTACGTGAGCGACCCGGTATGTATATTGGTGATACAAATGAAACGGGTCTGCACCATTGCGTTTATGAAATCGTCGACAACTCGATCGACGAAGCGCTCGCAGGTTTTTGTCACAGCATTAAAGTTGAGATTCACACCGATGGATCCCTTTCGGTTGAAGATGATGGTCGCGGCATTCCTGTCGCGATGCACCCTGAGGAAAAAATTCCGACGCTTGAGCTCGTGCTCACCAATCTTCACGCGGGCGGTAAATTTGATAAAGGTGCTTACCAAGTTTCCGGCGGCCTGAATGGCGTCGGCGCAAAGTGCGTGAATGCTCTCTCCGATAGTTTCGTCGCTGAAGTCAGCCGCGAGGGAGAAGTGCACCAAATGAAATTCTGCCGCGGCGAAGTTACTCAATCCATCAAGGTAATCGGCAAGACGAAGCGCACGGGTACTAAAATAACTTTCCACCCTGATCCACAAATCTTCGTCGCCACACAAGAATTCAAGTACGACACCTTGGTGCGCCGTATGCGCGAGTTGGCATTCTTGGTTCCGGGTATCACGGTCGACATGAAAGACCACCGCACGAATCGTTCCGACCATTTTGAATTCAAGGAGGGTATTGCCGAGTATGTTTCCTTCTTAAACGTAAACGAAGAGGCCTTGTTTAAGGACCCTATTCTAATTTCCGCTGAAGTGGATTTCACTGATTTAGAGAATCCTCGCGTGATGGCAGAAGGTGAAAAACCCAAGCCAAATCAGCGTAGAATGACGGTCGACGTGGCCCTCCAGTACAACGACCGTTACGATGAAATGGTCTTCTCTTACGCCAATTTAATTAACCAGCCAGAAGGCGGTACGCACCTTTCGGGTTTCCGTTCGGCTTTGACACGCGTGATTAATCACTACGCAAAGTCTAATGGTCTGATTAAAGATAAAGACACCAAGCTAAACGGCGACGACATGCGCGAAGGTTTGGTCGCGGTGATTTCCATCAAGCACCCTGATCCTAAATTCCAGTCGCAGAACAAAACTCGTCTGACCAATCCTGAAGTTGAAGGTATCGTGACTTCGGTAGTCGGTGAGCAGCTGAAATATTATTTAGAGCGCGATCCTAAGACGGGTCGTCGCATTGTTGATAAATGTTTGAATGCCGCACGCGCACGTGAGGCGGCCCGTAAGGCGCGCGAGACCGTTCGTAAGTCTGCGATGTCCTCCGGCGGCTTGCCGGGTAAATTAGCCGACTGCTCAGAGAGTGATCCATCGGTTTGCGAACTCTACATCGTCGAAGGTGACTCCGCGGGTGGTTCAGCAAAGCAAGGTCGCGATCGTCGCTTCCAAGCAATCTTACCAATCAAAGGAAAAATTCTGAATGTTGAGAAGGCGCGTATTGATAAGATTCTATCGAACGAAGAAATTCGTACTATCATTACGGCCTGCGGCACGGGCATTGGTAAACACGAAGGCGACGGCGCTTTCGATGTGACCAAGTGTCGTTACCACAAGTTGGTAATCATGACGGACGCTGACGTCGACGGATCGCACATCCGCACGTTGTTGCTGACGTTCCTTTTCCGCCAGATGCCTGGGTTGATTGAAGCGGGCTATGTTTACATCGCTCAGCCGCCTCTTTATCGCATCAAGCGTAAGAAGCGTGAGCAGTACGTAGACAACGATGCTGACTTGAACCGCATCTTACTCGAACTGGGTTCGGAAGATGTGAACTTGCTTCGCCTGCGCGATAAGCTCGTCTTCCCAGGTCAGAAGCTCGACAAGATTGTGGAGTCGCTTGCTCGCCTTGAAAGTCTGGGCGTGAGCATCGGACGCACCGGTTGCCAACTTGGTCAGTACCTCGATCAGCAGAACCCAAAGACACATGCATTGCCTCGCTTCATTGTACGTACGCGCACTGGTAATGAAGAGACCTATGAGTTCTTGGCGGATTCCGATGCCAAGCAGGATTACCTGAAAAAGGCCGGCGTGGAGGATTTCTTGTCTGATACCATTAATCGCGAGAAGAAGCTCAAAGACGGAACCGTTGTACAGCAACGCGTCAACGTCATCGAAGTTTTCGAAAATGATTCCATCAGCAAAGTGTTGAAGGATTTAGGCACACACGGAATGGACGTGAAACAATTCACCGCTGGTGAGGAGCCGCGCTACCACCTTATTGATGGCTCGGCGGCTGATGAAGAAGTCGCTGTGGAAGCCGAAGATGCGAAAGCAGAGAAGGGTGCAGAGAAGCCCGCCAAGAAGGTCGTTAAGAAGGTTGAGCCTGTGCCGCTGATGTCGATCCTCGAACTCATTGGTCAGATTCGCCAATTCGGCCGCAAGGGTCTCACCATTCAGCGATACAAGGGTCTCGGTGAAATGAATCCGAAGCAGCTCTTTGAAACCACAATGGATCCGGCCAAGCGCCGCTTCTTGAAGGTCGACATTCGTGATGCTGCTGAAGCCAATCGCGTGTTCGCTATGTTGATGGGCGAAGACGTTCCTTCGCGCCGCGCCTTCATTGAGGATAACGCGCTGAACACCTCGAACCTCGACGTCTAATTCGTACCCATAATTTAAACCATAAAACCTTACTGTAATGTATTCTGAAAAAGAAAAACTTACCTCCGCGAACATCACGGAGATCATGTCCACCGCTTACATCGATTACTCGATGTCGGTTATCGTATCGCGCGCCTTACCCGATGCACGCGACGGCCTGAAGCCAGTGCAGCGCCGTATTCTTTACGCTATGATGCGTGAGGGCCTCGTCTACAATCGCCCCTTTGACAAGTGTGCGGGTGTCGTCGGTGAAGTGCTTAAGAACTATCACCCTCACGGTGATAGCTCGGTGTACGACACCTTGGTGCGTCTCGCCCAAAACTGGGTCATGCGTTATCCGCTCATTGAGCCTCAAGGTAATTTCGGTTCAGTGGATGGCGATCCACCCGCTGCTTACCGTTACACTGAGTGTCGTCTCTCAGAAGTTTCAGCTGAGCTTCTCGGCGATATCGACGAAGACACGGTAGACTTCGTTCCAAATTATAAAGAGTCCACCACCGAGCCAACGGTTCTTCCCTGTGCGCTGCCTCACCTCTTGATGAACGGCTCGACGGGTATCGCGGTCGGTATGACCACGAATATTCCTCCGCATAATCTTAACGAACTGGTCGAAGCTACCTGCCTCATTATTGATAAGCCAGGCACCACGGTTGAAGACCTCGAAAAGATTATTACCGGCCCTGACTTCCCGACTGGCGGCGTGATTAACGGTAAGGAAGGCATCAAGCAGTACCTTAAGACGGGTCGTGGTATCGTCCGCGTTCGCGGCGTAGCACACACCGAGGAAATGAAGAATGGTAAGGAGCAGATTGTCCTTACCGAGTTGCCTTATAATACTAATCGCGCTTCGCTCGTGAAGCATATCGCTGAACTCGTAGGCGAAAAGATTCTGGATGAAGTGTCAGATCTGCGTGACGAGTCAGATGAGAATACCCGCGTCGTTATTGAGTTAAAACGCAATGAGTCACCTAAGGTCGTCATCAATAAACTCTACAAGCACACCGCGTTCGAAAGTTCTTTCGGTGTTATTCTTCTCGCCCTCGATAAACGTCGTCCGAAGCAAATGAACATCCGCGAGATGCTCGAATGCTTCGTCGAGCACCGCCGCGATGTGGTCACACGTCGCACGCGCTTCCGTCTCCGTAAAGCTGAAGACCGCGCTCATATCCTCGAAGGCTTCAAGATTGCGCTGCGCAACTTGGATGACTTCGTAAAAATCATTCGTGCCGCTTCGAATCGTGATGAGGCCCGTGTGAAGTTGATGTCCAAGTACGGTCTCTCCGAGCGCCAAGCCGTTGCGATTCTCGATCTGCGTCTTTATCAATTAACCGGACTCGAGCGCGATAAGATCGAAGCCGAGTACCGCGAGTTGATGGCGCTCGTGGAAGAACTTCGCTCTATTCTTAGCAGTGAATCGAAACTGCTTACCTTAATTAAGAAGGAGCTGCGCGAAGCTGCGAAGAATCACCTCTCGCCTCGCAAGACTAAGATTATGGCACACGAAGGTGAGCTCGCGATGGAAGACGTGATCGCCAACGAAGGCTGTGTAGTGACGGTATCGCACGCCGGCTTCATTAAGCGTACGCCTGTGGCTCAATACCGCCTCCAAAAGCGTGGCGGCAAGGGCACCAAGGGTGCTGAGCTTTCCAAGGCAGCAAGCGATGAGGATAGCGACTTCATCGAACACCTCTTCACCGCGAATACGCACGACCACATTCTGTTCTTCATGAACAACGGTCGTGTTTACGTTGAGAAGGTTTATGAAATCGAAGAAGCCGCTCGCGCTACACGTGGTAAATCAATCGCGCGTCTGTTAGACTTGAAGGACGACGAGAAATTAGCCGCCATGGTCTGCGTTCAGGAATTTGAAGAAGGAAAGTTCCTGATGATGTGCACAGCGAACGGCACGATTAAGAAGACCGAGATTTCCAAGTACGCGAACTACCGTAAGGGTGGTATCATTGGCGTGAACATTGAACACGGTGACCAGTTAATCTCCGTCAAACTTACCAACGGCGACAACGAAGTCGTGATGATTTCGCAGTCCGGTATGTCGATTCGTTTCCATGAATCAGACGTCCGTTCGATGGGCCGCGACACCACTGGTGTTATCGGCATGAATCTCGATAAGGGCGACCTCGTGAAGTCGATGGAGATCGTCGACCCTGCTTGTACGCTCCTCGTGGTTGGTATCGATGGTATTGGTAAGCGTACGCCATTCGATGATCCAGAAACCAAGGAGCCTGTTTACCGTAAGCAATCGCGTGGCGGTAAGGGCGTGATCGCAATTAAGACCGAAGTCGGCGTCGCGGGCGCGTTGAGCGTCCAAGAGAATGACGAAGTCATGTTGCTCACCAAGGGCGGCCAATCCATTCGCACGAAGGTTTCCGACATTCGTTGTACGGAAGGTCGTAACACCAAGGGCGTTCGCGTCATGCGCCTGAAGGACGGCGAAACACTTCTCGGAATCTCGAAGGTTGAGCGCTCCGAAGAAGAGGAAGAGTCCGCTGCGAAGGGCTGATTAAAGTAATATAAAAACTTAAAGGGCGCCGAGTGGCGCCCTTTTTTGTGTTCGTTACGCTCGCTCGAGGGCGGCGATGCATTCCACGTGACGGGTCTGCGGGAAGAGGTCGAAGGGCGTAGCCGAGATAACCTTCCAGCCGCGGCTACAAAGGTATTTCAAGTCACGCGCCTGGGTGTCGGGCGCACAGCTGATGTAGACGATACGACGGGGGGCAAAATTATGTAACTGCTCGAGGAAGGCCTCATCGCAACCGCGTCGGGGCGGATCGAGAATGACTGCCGTTTCAGGTCCGCGAACTGGAATGTTTTTAAAGATCGATTCAGCTGAGCCAGCAATGAAGCGACAGTTTAAGAAACCATTAAGCGTGGCGTTTTCGGCGGCCTTGCGAGCAGCCTCGGCGCTGACCTCGATGCCGTTGACCGATTCAAAATCTTTGGCGCCAGAGAGTGCGAAGAGTCCGGAGCCACAGTAAGTATCAACCAAGTGTTTCGCGCCAGAAGCTTTGGCGAGTTGAATGGCGTGTTGGACGAAGGATTCGAGAATCGACGGATTGTTCTGGAAAAATTCTCCGGCGAGGAATTTTAATTTAATTTTACCGACTTTTTCGGTGACGATTTGACGTGAGTCAGAGACCACACCTTCTTCGCATTCGCGGAAGAGTAAAGTAGCGCCACGCTCAAATTGTCCCGGGCTACTGCGAATTTCTTTACGTGCACGTCCGTAGGCAGCATTAATGGCATCAGTAGTGATGGGGCATTTAGCGACATCGACCACGCGACGCGACGTGCCGGTGGCAAGAAATCCGATAGGGAAATCCGCACGACGTGGCGCGAGGAAGTGTGGAGTGATTTTAGAACGGTAGCCGTATTGTTTAGGCGAAGGATGGGTGGGGTTGATGTCGATTTTAAGTCCACCGAGACGCTCGAAGACTTCGGCCACTTGGCGACGTTTCCATTCAAGCTGTTCCGCGTAGTCCATGTTCTGGTATTGGCAGCCGCCACATTCACCAAAAAGTTCACAGCGCGGTTGCACGCGATGAGGCGAGGGTACGAGGACGCGGACGAGATCGCCACGTGAGAAGTTCGCCGCGTTGTGCCAGATTTTAACGAGGACTTTTTCTTTAGGGAGGGCGCCCGCAACGAAGATGACCCAGCCATCCACGCGGCCTAGGCCGTCGCCGAGATTTGTGAGGGTGGAGAT
>CANCLQ010000029.1 GCA_947378845.1 Opitutia bacterium
CTAGATTCAAAGGATCTCGTTGGTGTATCCTTCTGGGTTATATCCATGGCATTGGTTGCTGCGACTGCGTTCTTCTTCCTGGAAATCCAACGCGTGTCTCCTAAGTGGAAGACTTCGTTGACGGTTTCTGGTTTAGTGACGCTCGTGGCTGCTACTCACTACTTCTACATGCGTGAAGTATGGGTTGCTACCCAGTCGACCCCTACGGTTTACCGCTACATCGATTGGCTCATCACTGTGCCTCTCTTGATGGTCGAGTTCTACATCATCCTTTCGGCTGTAACCAACGTTCCAGGTCGCGTTTTCTGGAAATTGATCATCGGTACCCTTGTTATGCTCATCGGTGGTTATGTTGGCGAAGCAGGCATTTACTCCGCTAGCACCTCCTTCATCGTAGGCATGCTTGGTTGGGCTTACATCATCTACGAAATCTACCTCGGTGAAGCTGGTAAGATCAATGCGAGCTCCGCGACACCTGCTGTACAGTCGGCCTTCAATCTCATGCGCACCATCGTGCTCGTAGGTTGGGCGATCTATCCTCTCGGCTACTTCCTCGGCTACCTCAATGGTGCCCCTGCAGCTGATAGCGCTAAATTGCTTAACGTTGTCTACAATCTCGCAGACTTCGTGAACAAGATCGCTTTCGGTGTAATCATCTGGAAGTGCGCAGTTAGCGAATCCGACAAACGATAAGTTTGTACGACGAACCGGACAATGAAGTCAGCTGGCTTCATTGTCCGTTTTTCGTTTTTAGAAGCCACGGGCGACAGCCCTTGTTGATAGTGTGACGGAAATTCAGTTACCCCTACCTCAACGATGAATACCCTTATCGAGATCAGCCACCAAGCGGTGGAACGCCTGATGCATGCGTTGGTTCAGGTAGCGATCAAGCCAGAGGATCAACCCATCCCGGCCACAATTAAGGCGGCCCAATACCACCTCGAAGCGGGTGGACAGCGGGTGCGTGCGAAGCTTGCACTACATGCCTGCCAGGCCCTTGGAATTAAGTCGGAAGACGCAGTCCGCATCGCAGCGGCGGTCGAATTATTACACAATGCATCATTGGTGCATGACGATTTACAGGACGAAGAGAAAGTCCGTCGCGGCGTACCTACGGTATGTGCTGCATACGGCAAAGATGTCGCCATTTGTACAGGCGATTTACTTTTATCAGCGGCATACGGTGCACTGGCCGAGGTCAGTGACCCTACGCTTATCCCCGCACTATTGCGTTGTGTGCATGAGCGCACGACGATGGTGATACAGGGTCAATGTTCCGAACTTTCGGCAAAGGATTGTGCCATCGCAGATGTCTCGAGCTATGAGAAGATCGTGATTGGTAAGTCGGGCGCTTTATTGAGTCTCCCAATGGAGTTGGCATTTATTGCAGCCCGCAAAACGCAGTGGTGTCCACGCATTCAAGAGGCAGCGCATGCCTTCGGTGTGGGCTACCAGATGGTCGACGACTTAGAAGATCTTCGAGAGGATGCGGAGCATCATAATTTAAATATCGTCTTGGTATTGGAGGCGGCAGGTAAGTCTGAGGCGAAGGTTTCGGCACGGAAGTACGCTCAACAGTATTTAGAGCAGTCGGTTTCATTGGCCGAGAGCCTGCCAAGTAAGTCCGGGGCAATGTTGGTAGAGTTCGCCTTAATTCTGGGCAAACGACTGAAGGCACACTAATTACAAGGCGTGAAGGCCGTTGTCATCGGAACAGGTTTCGGAGGAATTGCTGCTGCACTGCGATTGCGTGCGAAAGGTTACGACGTCACCGCGATTGAACGATGTGGGGCGGTGGGTGGAAGGGCGCAGTTATTTGAACGCGAGGGGTTTCGTCATGACGCGGGACCAACTGTAATCACGGCGCCATTTTTATTCGAAGAACTTTTTGGGTTGTTTGGAGAAAAACTTTCAGACCATGTGAAGATGGTGCCCGTCAAGCCTTGGTACCGTTTCCGATTTAGCGATGGTTCGACTTTCGACTACGGCGGCACACTCGAAGAAACGTTAGCAGAGATCAGGAAGATTGAGCCTGAGGATTGCGCAGGGTATTTGGCATTGTTGGCGCATTCTAAGAAAATATATAAAGTCGGCTTTGAAGAATTATCGGCGCAACCATTTCATCGTTTCTGGACGATGGTCAAGCAGGTGCCAGCATTATTGCGTCTACGAAACTACGAGACCGTTTGGCAAATGGTGTCGCGTCATTTAAAAAGTCCTAAGCTCCGTCAGGCCTTTTCGATTCAGCCATTACTCGTGGGTGGAAATCCATTTGATACTACCAGCATTTACGGGCTGATTCATTATTTAGAACGCGAGCATGGAGTGCATTTTATAATGGGTGGAACGGCGGCCTTAACACAGGCGTTAGCGGATTTGATGGTGCGGCAGGGGATTAAGCTGCGACTGAATACCACTGTTTCGTCGATTAAGATTAGAGACGGTGTCGCTGTCGGAGTGATTTTAGCGGACGGTTTCGAAATCGCGGCTGATATTGTGGTATCAAATGCCGACGCTGCACATTTATATCAGAATATGGTGAAGTCGGAGGACCGATCACTGGCTAGCGGGTTGAAACTGAAAGCCGCGCATTATTCGATGGGACTGTACGTTCTCTATTTTGGAACGAAGAAGAAGTATCCCGAAGTGGCGCACCATACGATTTGGATGGGCGAGCGTTATCAGGAATTATTGGAGGATATTTTCCATCGCAAGGTTCTGGCGGATGATTTTTCGTTATACTTACATCGTCCGACCGCCACCGATCCTAGTTTTGCACCGGCGGGATGCGATAGCTTTTATGTATTATGTCCGGTGCCAAATCTGCAGGCAGGAATTGATTGGGCGGAGGCTGAGCCTAAATTACGGGCGCGGATTATTAAGGCGCTGGATGAGACCATGCTACCAGGTCTGAAGGAAAATATTACAGCGGACTTCGCAATGACTCCCGAGGACTTTAAACATAATTATCAAAGCATGCATGGGGCGGGCTTTTCGATTGCGCCGCTGTTTAGACAATCGGCGTGGTTCCGTTTTCACAACAAAGCGGAAGGAATTAAGAATTTATATTTAGTTGGGGCTGGAACGCACCCTGGCGCTGGGATGCCAGGTGTATTGTGTTCTGCCAAAGTAATCGACGCCTTAATCCCTCAAGCCTCATGAGCACGCATTCAGGTGAACTTCTCCGCCGAGCTGAGGAAATCTTAGCGAAGAAAGGAAAGACCTTTCACTGGGCTAAGCGTTTGTTGAATCCTAAGCACGGTGACCGAGCCACGCGGCTTTATGCATTCTGTCGGTACTTAGATGATTTAGCGGACGAAGCATCGTCGAAAGAGCAGGCACGGGCTCAACTCATGGAGGTCAGTCGAGCACTGCAGACGGGGCAGACCAGTGATCCAGTGATTGCGGATGCGTTGCAGCTGATGAGTGACTGTCGAATTGAACCAAGGATTCCGCAGGAATTGATTAACGGTCTATTAACCGATCTCGATGAAGTGGAATTAAAGACTGTGGATGAATTATTGCGTTACTGTTACCGCGTCGCTGGTACGGTCGGCTTAATGATGAGTGACGTTTTGGATGTCACTGACCCAGCGGCATCGGCCTTCGCGATTGATTTAGGCGTTGGCATGCAGCTCACGAATATTTGTCGCGATATCAAAGAAGACGCGCAGATGGGGCGGCGCTATTTACCGTCAGAAATCATTGGGAGGGTTACGATGGAGGACTTAATTAATCCATCGGAGGTGCAGCAGAAGAGACTAAGGGTGGGGGTGGAGTATCTGCTCAATTTAGCTAATGAATATTATTCGAGCGGTGAGAGTGGTTTACCTTTTTTACCATTGCGGGCACGGCACGGCATTTTGATTGCGGCGAAGGTGTATCGTGCGATTGGACTCAAGTTACAGGAACGTAATTTTAATTATTGGGAAGAACGTGCAGTGATATCTAAAGGAAGAAAGGTGCGGATTACATTGGCGGCGCTGGCTGGAAGTTTCGCTGGCACAGGATTTTGGCGGAAACCATTGCGGCATCGTCCCGAACTACATCGGGCGCTGAAGGGTTTACCCAGAGTGGATTCTCAATATGGCACCTGATTTTGATATTATCATTCTCGGTGGTGGTTGTGCCGGATTGAGTTTGGGTATGCGCTTAGCGAAGTTGGGTCGCGACTGTCCGCGCGTCGCAATCATCGAGAAGCGTGCGCAATATGTTTCTGATCGCACGTGGAGTTATTGGGCAAGTAAGTCGGCCCAATTAAAGCATTTAGCCAGAGCTGAGTGGAAGAAGGTCGCTATCAAAGGTGCGGGAAAGAATCTCAGCATTGATTGTGCCGACGTTCCTTATCAGGCCATTGATTCCGCAACTTTCTACGATGCAGCCGTGGCAGAGGTTTCAGGTAATGATAATATTTCGTTCTATCGTGGAGAGGATATTAAGTCGTTGCGTAAGAAGGGTGAATTATGGGAAGTGGAATTGAGGGATGGGACGGTGAGCGGTCGGCAAGTTATAGACACGAGGCCGGCGTTAGATTCGGAACGTGCGGTGCCGCTCATGTGGCAATCGTTCAGCGGCGTTGAGGTAGAGTGTGCCGAGAATACTTTCGATGTCGGCGTTGCGACGTTGATGGACTTTATCAACGGACCAGAAGGTCAGGTGACGTTTTTATATTTACTTCCGTATAGTCGCACCCGGGCGTTAATTGAGATCACTGTTTTCGGTCGCGATTCACGAAACGAGGGTGATCTCGCATCCATTCTACATGAGTGGGTGAAGAAAATTACTGGTTCGGCCACAGTGAAAATTAATTATCGTGAGCACTATGCAATTCCGATGGGGCTGCCACAGATAGAGCAATCGAAGGATGCATCCTATGTACGGGCTGGGATTGAAGCGGGAGGGGCGCGTGCCTCGACTGGCTATGTCTTTCAGCGTATTCAGAGATGGGCGGCGGAATCGAGCGAACGAGTGAGACGCAGGCAACCTGTGCGGGGTCATAATGCTGACCCGTGGGTCATGAGAAAGATGGACCAACTATTTTTACGGGTGCTATTACGAAATCCTGAGCGTGGTTCTGAACTCTTTGTGCGTCTATTTGCGATGCGCGATCCGCGGTCCGTGATACGTTTTATGCATGACGAAGCGACGCTTTTGGATTATCTGAAAATTATGTGTGCCTTACCCCACAGTTTATTTTTAGCAGAATTAGTCAGAGGGCTTTTTCGATGAACTTAATTCGTCTTCAAGGCATACTCTTTGGGTTAATTGCCTTGTTGTGTATTTTGGGTTCGGCATTTTTGCCGGCCTTGGACAAGCAGACTGAACTGATATTTGTGGCGTCATTAATTGTGGTGCTTGGCGTGCCACACGGGGCCTTGGATACGGTGTTTGCGAGAGAGTTATATGGCGTGAGCTCGCTGATGGCCTGGTTGCGTTTTTCGGTAATTTATTTGCTCATGGTGGCTGCGGTTGTCGCCTTATGGTATGCGGCGCCCATGTTATTCCTGATTGGGTTTCTGGGTATCTCTATTGCGCACTTCTCCGGAGATCCAGACGGCGAGGTACCATGGTTGGTTCGTATTATTTATGGTGGCGCGATTATTTTCATTCCGCTGATTCGCCATACTACCGAAATCTCTGATTTGTTCAGCCTGCTGGTGGGTGCGTCTGCCGCCCAAATTCTCATGCCGTATATGGCTTACCTTGCGGTGCCATGGCTCTTGAGTCTATCAGCCGTGATCCTCTATCTGCTTTGGAATCGTTCGCACATGAGTTTCGAATTCATGTGCTTGGCTTTGTTGGCATACTTTGCCTCACCATTAATTTCTTTCACGGTATTTTTCTGTGCGATGCACAGCGCACGACATATTATTCGGACGGCGAATTATGCGAAGCATTCGACGCCCAAGCTTTTATGGGTGGCGACGTTGTTGCCAATGTTGGGAGTCGTAATTTTATCGGTTGTGGCTTGGGCTTTATTGAAAGATAGCACGATAGACAGTCGAGTGGTGCAGATAATATTTGTCGGTCTCGCAGCTTTAACCGTTCCGCATATGGCCTTGGTAGAGCAGGTGAGGGTGAAGGGGTGGATAAGTCGCGGCTGATGTCCGCGAGGGGTATGTGAGCAGGTGGGCACGGTGACAAGAGGCGGATGGCACCGATCCTCGTCCCTACCTGGGCATCACGCAGTGCTGCTCTACCTAATTACGCGAGGCCGCGTTTAGTGGCTTGGGCGAAGGCAATAAAGGAATCGACGATGCGATTCTTGCCTTCCGCTTTAGCTTTTTCGATCGCTTGTGAAGTGTTTAATCCGTCGCGATAGAAAAGTTTATACATATTTTTCGCCGCGGTGATTTCGTCGGGCGAAAATCCTGCGCGTGTGATGCCGACTGTATTGACCATTTTGGTTTCGGCGGGATTGCCATCGGCAATCATGTAAGGAGGGACGTCTTGCACGCACTTCGAGCAAGCCGCGAGCATAGCGTAATCGCCGATGCGACAGAATTGATGGATGCCTGCATTCCAAGCGATGTTCACGTGATCGCCGACATGTACGTGTCCGGCGACGGCCGAGTGGCTGGAGATGACGACGTGATTACCGATCACGCAATCGTGAGCGATGTGCGAGTAGGCGAGCAGAACATTATCATCACCGAGAATAGTCCATTCGCCTTCTTGGGTGCCGGAGTGAACGCTGACGTATTCACGGAAAACATTACGGGCACCGATGCGCAGTCCAGGTTTACCGGGACGAGCTTTGAGATCCTGGGTGCGACCGCCAATCAGTGCGTAGGGAAACACTTCGCAATTGGGTCCGAGCTCGGTGAGTCCTTCGACGGTGGCGTGATGATGGATGGTGCAACCTTCGCCGAGTGTGACATCGGCACCAATGAACGCGTAGGCGCCGATGGTGACGCCTTTGGCGAGTTTGGCGCCATCTTCAATAATGGCGGTAGGGTGAATTGCAGGAGCCATCCGAAAATTAGCTTTGGGCAGGGGAATCGGCGATGGTGAAGAGCAGTTCGGCAGACGAGACTGTTTCACCATTCACGAGGCATTCGCATTCTGCGGCGGCAATACGACCGCGAACCTTGGTGAGTTTGGCGCGAATTTCTAAAGTGTCTCCAGGAGTAACGGCCTTACGGAATTTAACTTTATCGGCGCTCATGAAGAAGACCACCTTCGGGGCTTCGTCGGTAGAAACGCGACCGAGCATGATTAAACCCGCAGCTTGGGCCATGGCTTCGACTTGAAGCACTCCGGGCATGACTGGTTGTCCGGGGAAGTGACCTTGGAAGTAGGGCTCGTTGATCGTGACGTTTTTAATCGCGACGAGTGAATCTTCAGTGCGCTCGGTAACGCGATCAACCATGACGAAAGGATAACGGTGAGGGAGCGCGTTGAGAATCTGACGAATATCGAGAGCGGTGCCGCTGGGGGCGGTTGGTGCTTCGACTTTTTCGCGAGACGATGACTTTTTAGATTTAGAATCCTGCCACTGTTTGCGAACAGCGGCGGCGAGTCGCGAGTTGAGTGCGTGACCGGGGCGGACGGCGATGATGTGGGCCTTGAGTCGCACGCCAGCGAGAACGATATCGCCTACAATATCTAGAATCTTGTGGCGGACTAATTCATCTTTAAAACGGAGCGGCTCTTTGCTGACGACCTTATCGCCCTTGAGAATGATAGCGGAATCGAGTGAGCCACCTTGGATGAGGCCTTTTTTAAGAAGCTCTTCGATATCTTCATAGATCGTGAATGTGCGAGCCGGAGCAATCTGCGCTTCGTAGGTGTCGGGATCGATATCGATGGTGAGATGTTGTGTGTGGATACCGCGATCGTCGGCTGAGGTGCAAGTGATGCGTAAACCATCGAAGGGTAGTGCAATGATCGAGCGGCTACCTTCGTTGATGGTAATCGGGTGAGTGAGGGTGAAGACCTCGCGGGCGTCGGATTGTTCGACGATACCAGCTTGGTGAATCAGAGTGGTGAAGGGGCGGGCTGAACCATCGACGATGGGAGGCTCAGATGCGTCGAGTTCGACGATGGCATTATCGACAGCCATACCACTGAGAGCGGACAGCACGTGTTCGATTGTGTGCAACTTAACGGCGTCGGATGTGACGGTTGTTTTGCGTTCGAGTTCGGTGACCATCTCGGACACTGGGCGAATCTCGGGTTTGCCAAAGAGGTCGGTACGGCGGAATACGATGCCGGTATTGGGGGCGCCGGGCTTAATGGTCAGGGTGACTTCCTGGCCGGTGTGGAGGGCCTTACCTTTGACGGAGGCCTCTTTGCCTATGGTGCGCTGTTTCATGCGTTTATATAGTTATTCACAGGTAAAAGTAGGTGTAAAGGTTAGTTTAGGGGGGTTGGTAGGGGCGCGACTGCGTCGTGCCCAATACAAGGGACAGTGGACGGAGCGGAGCACCGTCACTACCCGAGGCGGAAGGGTATCACGCAGTGATGCCCCTACCAGAGATACATCGGACGGCGACGGAGCATCGTCCCTATCCGATGTGAGAATAGAGTGTCGGTGGAGGTTCGTAAATTAATCAGCGAACGGGCACGACGCAGTCGTGCCCCTACCAAAGATACAGCGGACGGCGCGGAGCGTCGTCCCTACCCAAGACATAGAAGTGCAGTTTCACTTGTTCACACGGGGGTGCGACTCCTTGACAGTTTGCGATGGAGGCAAATCGTTTTGATGTGCTCCTAGTCATCGATAATTACGATTCGTTCACCTACAATCTGGTCCAATATTTTGGTCAGCTTGGGGTGGAGCAGAAGGTTTTTCGAAACGACCAAATTACGGTCGAGCAAGCGTTGGCGCTGAATCCCGATCGCGTGATGATTTCGCCCGGACCCTGTTCGCCGGTTGAGGCGGGAGTTTCGTGTGATATGATTAAAGCCTTCGCCGGAAAAAAACCTTTGTTAGGTGTTTGTTTGGGTCACCAAGCGATTGGACATGTCTTCGGTGGTCGAGTGATTCGTGCACCGAATTTAATGCACGGAAAAACTTCTCCCGTGTTTCATAATAACACCGATTTATTTAAGGGCTTACCGAATCCATTTAATGCCACGCGTTATCACTCGTTGGTGGTGGAGCGGGAAACGTTTCCCAAGTGCTTAGAAATCACGGCGTGGACTGAAGATCAGTTAGTTATGGGTCTGCGTCACCGTGAATTGCCGATTTGGGGGGTGCAGTTCCATCCGGAGTCCTTTGCCACGCAAAATGGCTTGGATTTACTGGCTAATTTCTTGCGACTCTAACCGATGTTCTGTCCCCGTTGTAATCACGAAGACACGAAAGTTTTGGAGACGCGTCTTGGGAAGGGGAACCACTCGATTCGCCGTCGTCGCGAATGTTTGGCATGTTCGCATCGCTTTAGCACAGTCGAAGAAATTATTCGTGAAGGTTTGCTTGTCGCGAAACGCAATGGTGCACGCGAAGAATTTAACGTCACAAAACTTACGTCGGGTATTCGCAAGGCCACGGACAAACGCCCGGTGGAAGTCGAGCGAATCAATTTAATGATTTCTGAAATCGTCGAAGCGTTGCAAAATCGTTTCGAAGATGAAGTCCCTTCGAGCGCCATCGGCGAAGAGATCATGAAACAATTACAGAGCGTCGATCAAATCGCCTATGTTCGTTACGCGAGTGTTTATAAAGAGTTTCGCGACATCGACGAATTAGCTAAGGCCATTGATCAATTGCGCAAAGGAGGGAAACCTTCGTGACCGCATCAACGCCAGCACGGATGAGTCGACTGCGCACGCTGAATGCGATGCTCTCGGGTCTGGTGGGAAGTGGGCCGCACTTGCGACGCGATGTAGATGCCGTTGTGCAAATGTTTGAGGCTGATGAACAATCTTCGAACGGACTCGATGCATATGGTTTAGCGTCGGCCGCGACACAGATGTTGAAGTTGTTATCGCCTGACCAAGTTTTACCAGCGATTGCGGTGCTCGATCACCGCGAGGAGACCTTTGAGCCATTATGGGCGTCGGACCGGCTCTCTGAAGCCCTAGAGCAGGTGGGGGAGGCTCCTGATGTGTTATTATGGGTGGTAGGCTTACATGACCAATTTTTGGCGGGCAGTAAGGCACGCTCCGTGAAGAGCCGTCAGGCCTACGACGAGGCCGTTGAAGTGATTAATTTAATGGCCGCACGCTTGCAGGGGCGCCGTCGGATTACCGTGGTTGTATTATAATTATAAACATGAGTAAGACCCTCTTTCAGAAAATCGCGGACAAGGAAATTCCTGCGAAGATCATTCATGAAGACGAATACTGTGTCGCGTTTCACGACATCGCACCACAGGCACCTGTGCATGTTTTAATTGTACCGCGGAAGGCGATTGCACGTATCGCTGAAGCTGGAGCCGAAGATCAGGCGTTGTTGGGTCATTTACTTTTGGTCGCACAAAAAGTAGCAAAGCAACTCACGCTCGCGAAAGGTTTTCGTTTGGTGATTAACAACGGACCTGATGGAGGAGAGTCGGTGCCGCACTTGCATGTACATTTACTCGGAGGGCGTGCCTTGGGTTGGCCGCCAGGTTGAGCGATGACTTTAGTCGAGCCGTGTTTGGTGATTGATGCGTCGGCGCGTGCAGGATTGCGCGTAGGTGTTTTGCAGGGCGGCCGCTGGAAGAGTCAGGTCGAATCACCCGAAGGTGCGTTAGAGGCTACCAGCGAATGTGCAGGACAGGCTTTGAAGGCTGCGGGGCTGGAGTTGGCTGATATACAATCTTTTGCAGTAAATATCGGGCCGGGATCAATGTTGGGCATTCGTGTGGCGGCCTTGGCTGTGCGAGCATGGTCGGCACTGCATACACGTCCGATTTACGTTTGGGAATCGCTCGTGGCATTAGCTACTGTTGCATTGGAGCACGGACAGAAGGCTCCGTTCGTGGTCGTTGCTGAATCGCGATTGAAGCGCTGGAATTTATTAGAAGTGAATGCACAAAAAGAATTTTCATCGGTCGCTGAATGTGAAGTTGAGCAAGTGAAGCAAAAATCTTTACCCATCCTAACTTTGTCGGATGAAGCCCTTAAAACATTTTCAAGCGCCACGAAATTGGTGGATCCATGGGCCGATTTGCCAAAGTATTTTACGGAAGGTAAATTATTAAAACTCGAACCTAAACCTGAGCCATTGAATGCGACAGAGGATTTTGCATTATGGTCGGGCGAACGACACCGCGGAAACTCATGAGTCCATCAGGTCATAATTCACGTGCGTGGGTGGAAATCGATTTACCTGCATTGGATCGCAATGTCGGTCGCATTAAGCAGGCCTTGCCGAAGCATGTGCGTTATGTCGCCGTAGTAAAAGCAGATGCCTATGGTCACGGTATGCCGGAGGTTGTTACGCGATTATTGCAGGCGGGTGTGGATACTTTTGCGGTCGCGAATGTCGCTGAGGCGGCACGGTTGCGGGAGATTACACCCGATGCGGAAATCCTTTTACTCAGTCCGACGCTGCCGAATGAAATGTCACGCGCCGTGAGCTTGGGGTTAGATTTCTCAATCAACTCATTGGCGGAAATCGATGCTCTGGCTGCATGCACCAAGGGAATGGGAGTGCGTGCACGGGTGCATATTAAGGTCGATACAGGCATGGGTCGATCGGGCGTATGGCACGCCGATGCTCATGCAGTATTTTCTAAAGTTTTGGCGACCTCGACGGTTGAATGGTGTGGAGTCTACACACATTTTTCTGATGCCGATACCGATACGGCATACACAACACAGCAGCGTGAAATCTTTTTAAAGTTAATTGAGAGCATTCCGTCGGAGGTTCGCGCAAAGCTTTTGATTCATGCGGACAACAGTGCGGGCCTCGAAAGTTTTTCGGCACATTCACCATTCAATGCCGTGCGCATTGGTTTAATGCAGTACGGTTTACCTCCGTCTGCAGGGTCGTTCTTGGCTAGTTTAAAGCCTGACCCCGTATTATCATTTCACGCCCGTGTGGTCTTAGTGAAGCATCTGCCCAAGGGCACGGCAATTGGTTATAATCGTACTAAGGTCTTAACGCGTGACTCGGTGGTCGCGGTGGTCGCGGTCGGTTATGGTGACGGCGTACCAACGGCAGCGAGTAATCGCGGCCAGTTTTTAATTCACGGACAGCGTTGTCCGATTCTTGGACGCGTTAGCATGGATCAGACTGTCGTGGATGTGACGGACAATCCGAACGTCGCGGCTGGCGAAGTGGCGACGATTTTAGGGGCACAAGGAAAAGACCGAATCACCGTGGCAGAATTCTGTGGTTGGTCGGATTGTATTCCTTGGGAAGCATTGTGCACGCTCACGCAGCGCGTGCAGCGCGTGTACCGTTCGGACCGAACTTAGTTTTTATTTAGAATAAAAACCAAAGTAGTTGCGGGCGTTGCGGTAGCAAACGTCAGCCACTAAGCGATCGGTCCATTCTTTGCGCTCGGGGATGCGACCGGTGTCGACATCGTGACCTACGAGGTCGCACAGGATGCGACGGAAGTATTCGTGGCGAGGGTAGGAGAGGAAGGAACGTGAATCGGTCACCATGCCGACGAATCTGCCAAGCAGACCGAGGTCAGACAGTGCATTCATTTGATCGCGCATGCCGTGTTCTTGATCGAGGAACCACCAGCCTGAGCCGTACTGAATTTTTCCAGGAGTGACGCCGTCTTGGAATGAACCAGGCATACAAGCGAAGAGTGCGGTGTCGGCTGGATTGATATTATAGAGAATCGTTTTACCTAATTGGTTTTCACCTGAGAGTGTGCCGAGGTAATTAACGAGACCAGGACCTTGGCGGTAATCGCCGATGGTGTCGCAACCGGCATCGGAGCCGAGGCGTTGGAGAAGGCCGAGGTTTGGATCGCGGATGGGTCCGAGGTGTAGCTGCGTGGTCCAACCCTTCGCGTGGTTGAGTCTACCTACGTGAAGCATGATGAACACGGTGAACTTCTCGGCTTCGAGCGCAGTGGCGGGTTTACCGGCCATTGCATTTTCCCAAATCGATTTCGCTTCAGCTTCTGTGCATGAAACGTCAGGCAGGTATTCAAGGCCGTGGTCGGTTGCTAAGCAGCCTGCTGCAGCAAAATCATCGTGACGTTTATTGAGGGCTTCAATGAGCCCTGCGAATGTGTCGGCATTTTTTCCGCTGACGGCGGAGAGACGTTTGGCCCAGGCTTTGACGCGTTCGGGGAGGCGAACTTTGAGGGCGGCGTCAGGACGATAAGTTGGCGCAATCTTCGTCGTGAAACCTGATTTTGCGATTGCGTGGTGGTAGTCGAGTGAATCGGCTGGGTCGTCGGTGGTGCCGACTACTTCGACGTTCATCATTTTCAGAATACCTCGAGCGGTCAGATTGCCGTGTTTGAGTTGTTGGTTGGCTTCGTCCCAAATTTTTTGAGCAGAGTCGCCTTCGAGAATAAGTTTAATACCGAAGTGACGTTGTAATTCGAGGTGTGTCCAGTGGAAGAGTGGGTTGCGCAGGGTGTGTGGGACGGTCTCGGCCCAAGCTTGGAATTTTTCACGTGGAGTGGATTTAGCACCCGTGATGTAATCTTCGTTAACGCCGTGAGCACGCATTGCGCGCCATTTGTAGTGATCGCCGGCGAGCCAGACGGCTGAGAGGTCTTCAAAGCGACGATCTTCCGCGATATCTTTCGGGCTGAGGTGACAGTGGTAATCGACGATAGGCTGGTGCTTCGCGACGCTGTGATACAGGTGGCGTGCGGTTGAGCCCGCTAAAATAAAGTCTTCGTCGAGAAAAGCCATGACGGTTCGGTAGATTAATTAGATGGCTTTAGCGGCGAAACCGCCATCGACAACAATTTCGGAGCCGGTGATGAAGCTGCTCGCATCGGATGCGAGTAAGAGGGTGGCACCGATGAGTTCGTGGGCTTCACCGAAGCGACCCATTGGAGTCTTACCGAGAATTTGGGCGACGCGTTCCGGGGTGAGCACTTTGCGGTTTTGTTCTGCGGGGAAGAATCCAGGAATGATGGTGTTAACGCGGACGCCATTAGGTGCCCATTCGCGAGCAAGGTTCTTGGAGAGATTATGAACCGCTGCTTTGGTGGCAGAGTAAGTGAATACACGCGAGAGAGGTACGATGCCGGACTCGGAGCCCAGATTGATAATCGAACCTTTGCCTGCTTTCACCATGGCTTCACCGAAAACTTGGCAACCGAGGACGACGCTCTTAATGTTAACGGAAATGATACGATCGAGTTCGCTTTCAGCGATTTCGAAGAAAGGTGTCGCGGAGTTGACGCCGGCGCCGTTGACGAGGACATCAATTTTCCCGTGTTGAGCTAAAATTTTATCACGGAGTGTGATGAGGTCGGCTTTGTTAGTGGCTTCGCAGGATAGGAATTCACCCTTGCCGCCCGCGGCTTTGATTTTGGCGAGGCGAGCGTCGGCCTTCGCTGGGTCACGTCCGACTAAAATCACATGGGCGCCCGCGGAGGCAAAACCCTCAGCCATTGCTCCGCAGAGTTCACCGGTGCCACCGATGATGACGGCGGTACGGCCTTTGAGTGAGAAGAGATCGAGGGAGGAGGACATTTTGGTTCAGGGGGAGGGATACAGGTAGGGAAAGGCATAGGGGTAGGGGAGGCAATAAATTTAGGGGAAAAGGTAGGGGCGCGACTGCGTCGCGTCCGATACAAAATACAGCGGACGGTGCGGAGCGCCGTCCCTACCCAAACAAGATGCAAGGGCATCTCGAAGTGTTGCTCCTACCTAAATAAAAAGGGCAGCCGTGTGGCTGCCCTTTTGTAGTTATGGAACTGCGCTTTAGCGAACCACGCGTGCACCGCCACCAGAGATTTGCTTTTCAACTTCTTTGCGGGTGACCATCGAGGTGTCGCCAGGAGTTGTGGAAGCAAGTGCACCGTGAGCTGCACCGTAGTTGACGGCCTTTTGGGCGTCATTGAATTCCATGAAACCAAATACCAATCCGCTCGCGAAGCTATCGCCACCGCCAACGCGGTCGAGAATTTCGAGACCAGGGAATTGAATGGAGTCGTAGAACTTACCATCGTGCCAGCAGATTGCGCTCCAATCATTCTTGGTAGCGGTGATCACGCGGCGTAGGGTGGTCGCAGCAACTTTGAAGTTCGGGAAATCTTTTACGGCTTTTTCGATCATCTTCTTAAACGCATCGGTTTCGATGTGCTTGAGGTTGTGATCAGCACCTTCGACTTCGAAGCCGAGAGAAGCGGTGAAATCTTCTTCGTTGCCGATCATGACGTCGACGTACTTAGCGATTTCGCGATTTACTTCTTGGGCTTTCTTCAGTCCACCGATGGTCTTCCAGAGGGAAGGTCGATAGTTCAAATCGTAGGAAACAATAGTGCCGTGTTTCTTGGCAGCTTTCACGGCCTCGATGGTGACTTGGGCAGTGGATTCAGAAAGAGCGGCAAAGATACCACCGGTGTGGAACCAGCGAACGCCGAGTTTACCGAAGAGGTGCTCCCAATCGATATCGCCAGGCTTTAATTGGCTCGCTGCAGTGTTACCACGGTCGGGCACGCCGACGGCGCCACGGATACCGAAACCACGTTCAGTGAAATTAAGACCATTGCGTACGGTGCGGCCGATGCCGTCGTCTTCGCGCCACTTGATGAAGTCGGTATTAACGCCGCCTTGCATGATGAAGTCTTCGACGAGGTGGCCCACTTCGTTATCCACGAAAGCGGTGACAACAGAAGTGCGGAGGTTGAAGCATTTCTTGAGACCACGAGCGACGTTGTATTCGCCGCCGCCTTCCCAGACTTTGAATTCGCGAGCGGTGCGCACGCGACCTTCGCCTGGGTCGAGACGAAGCATGACTTCGCCGAGAGAAACTTGGTCAAAGGTACAATCCTTTGCTGCTTTGATTGGGAGTGCCATAGGTGTGTGTAGAAGTTGTTTTATATTTTAATTAAGCAGTCGGGAGGCTGTTGACGTCGAACGCCTTGATGCCGCACTCGTGTGCGATTTCGTTGAGCGCTTCGACTTCGGCCTTGGAGAAGAGGAGTCCGCCAGCTTTTTTGCTGCGGGCTGCGAAGGTGGCTTCCATTTGACCAGGGAGCATGCACTTCTCGTTGCCGTGGCCGAGGATGTCAGCGAGAACGGCTTTAACATTTTGCGATTGGTTACGACCTTGAGCAAACACACCGCTGCTGATCGCTTCGGGGTGGATGACTTGGAAGAAGAATGCGCAATTTTGTTTTTCGCCGGCGACTTTGGTGCGGCTGCGGATGGTTGGAA
Organism: Opitutia bacterium; assembly: GCA_947378845.1. Classification (GTDB taxonomy): domain Bacteria; phylum Verrucomicrobiota; class Verrucomicrobiia; order Opitutales; family UBA953; genus UBA953. The sequence continues at coordinate 16,252 of CANCLQ010000029.1, forward strand.
GTGAACCACCGATGAAACCGGCCACGATTTCATTGATAAGGGAAAGGCTGTAGCCTTTGTGTGCACCGAAAGGAATGAGTGAAACGGCGGCGGAAGGATCGATGGTGACCTTGCCATCTTTATCCACGGCAGCGTCAGGAGGAAGTTGCTTACCTTCGCGCTTGAGCTGTTGAACGCGGCCCATGGCGATCACGGAAGTTGCCCAGTCGATAACGATTGGGAAACCAAGTGCATCAGTCGTTGGGAAGCCCCATGAGTGAGGGTTGGTGCCGAGCGTTGGGTATTTACCTTGGAAGGGAACGACTTCAGCGAGCGTGGCGGTGCAATTTGTGTAAGCGATGTAACCACGCTTAGCGGCTTCCATTACGTAGCCACCGCCCCATAGGTAGTGGAAGGCATT
>CANCLQ010000030.1 GCA_947378845.1 Opitutia bacterium
CGGTTAAAAGGCAGGCCACCACCAGCGATGCCCAGAAATTAAGCCCCAATCGTAAACCGAGGGGGAATAACAGGAAGAGCACAAACGAAGGAATGGTGTAGGCCAAAATCGACCAATTCAACGAAACGACGCGAGCTTGGTCGCCCGTCTCCATCCACGTCCAAATAATCACCAATAAACTGGTGAGCGGGAGCGCACATAACAAAGCCCCCAAAGATACATTACGCTTAGCGACTTCCGAGGCCGCTGTAATCACGCCCGCCGAAATCAGGAATTTTAAAATGATCTGCAGATTCATAAGTGTTGATATTAGTTATTAAATTAAACATCCGAGGCAAGTTTAGCCACCAAGGCTTGCCCTATTCTTTAAAGCGGTCTTGTTATGCCCCATGGATCGTCTCGCCCAAACTTTCGCCCGCTGCCGCAATGAAGGCCGCCCTGCGTTCGTGAGCTACGTCTGCGCCGGCGACCCAGATGTCGCGACCTCCAAGGCCATCCTCCTTTCTCTCGCCGAAGCGGGAGCCGACATTCTCGAAGTGGGCGTACCCTTCTCAGATCCACTGGCCGACGGACTTACGAATCAACTCGCCTCGCAACGCGCACTCGAAGCGGGCATGACTTATAATCACCTGCTCGAAATCATCCGCGACACCCGAGCCGGCACCGACAAGCCGATCATTTTATATTGTTACTATAACCTCATCTTCTCTTTCGGCATCGAAGCGTACTGCACTAAAGTCAAAGAAGCAGGTGCAGATGGTTTACTCGTCTTAGATTGCCCACCCGAAGAAGCGGGTGAACTCCTTGCGGCCTGCAAGAAGCTCGGGCTCGCTAATATTTTTATTATCGCGCCAACCACACCTCCTGCCCGCATGGCGCTCATCGCGAAACACGCCAGTGGCTTTATTTACTACGTCTCCCGCGAAGGAGTCACCGGTGAGCGCTCCGAGCTCGCCAGCAACCTCAGTTCGGCCGTGAAAGAAATTAAGAAGCACACTCCTCTGCCTGTTTGCGTTGGTTTTGGAATTTCCAGCGCCGCTCACGTTCAAGCAGTGGGCCGTGTAGCCGATGGCGTCGTCGTCGGTAGTGCCCTCGTCAATGTCATCGCCGCTCACCAAAATAAACGTGGCGAAGCGGCTAAAGCAGTGGGCAATAAGGTTCGCGAGTTACTGGTTAAGTAAACTCACTTTACCCAATCGCCGGTGGCAATCTCCTGTGGCTTAACAATGCCTCGGGGAATCACCTGGGTTTCTTCGAGGCTACGCAGTTCTGCCTCCACCTGTGAACGAGAGAGTACACCGTATTTTTCTCCACGTGATGGATCCGCGGCGATCTTCGCCTGAATCATTTGCGTGCGACACCACTGTAAGAAGTCATCATCTAACTTCGGGTTGTCGATTTTCATCAAAGCATGTGCCGGTGCGGGATCGTTCGTCAGATAATCTTCCCAGCCACGTACATAGACATTGAGAAAGGTGGTTAAAGTTTTTGAATTATTTTTTGCCCACTCATCTGTCGTAAACAATGTGGCTGCTGAACTATAACCAAAATCCGAGAGCGGCAGATAACGCACTTTTGCACCGGCCTTCGCCAAGAAATAAGGTTCAGCCGTGAAAAAACCTTCCTGAATTGCTTTCGGATCACGTAAGAAATCGCCCTGACCAAACGTTTGCGGACGAATTGAAAAATCTGCGCCGAGCTTCGCTTTCAGGAATGGAATCCATGCTGCCTCGGGTCGCGCGATAATCGTTCGTCCCACTAAATCGCGATAGGATTTCACATCAGAGGCTTCGTGCACCATTAGGCATAACGGCATACGTTGGAAAACTGCGGCGACATTCGTCACGGGCACGCCCGATGCTCGCGCTTGAATGATTTGTGTCGTCGCCGACTGACCCAGATCCGCCCGACCCGTGGCCACGACCTGCGTTACTTTTACATTTCCGCCACCCGAAATTAAAATGACATCTAAGCCTTGCTCGCGAAACCAGCCCTTCGCCAATGCTTGATATAGACCGCCGTGCTCTGGCTCTGGAAACCAATCCAGTTGCACGGTGACTTTTTGAAGTCCGCCAACCTTTGTGTTTTGGCATCGATTTAGGAAGCCCGCACTCAAACCAACCAACACGCAAACGACCCAGACTATAACCCGCGTTCGGAGGTGAAACTTCATATCGTCAGACAATCCTTTATCATCATCGTGACAAGTCAGGGCCTACTTTTGTTAGGTTTTATAGAAAAAAGGGCCCACCCTTCGCTTCTTTCTTGCCAGCAACTCATCCTCTCCCACTTTCCCAATGGTCCTGACCTTCGTTAGGGCCACCGGAACAAACCGCATGGCTCAACAACTCACCTGGACCAAAAAAGACTTAACCGGCATCGAGGCACTTTCCCGAGCCGAAATCGAATTCCTTTTTCGTCAGGCTGATCAGTTCCTTCCCGCTCTCGCCCCAGGTAAAGGGCTGGACCTCATGCGCGGTCGCACGGTGGTTAATCTCTTCCTCGAACCGAGCACACGCACGTGCACGGCCTTTGAAATCTCCGCCAAGAAACTCGGCGCCGAAGTCGTCAGCATCAACACCACCGCGTCCTCACTGGTTAAAGGTGAAACACTGCGCGACACCGCGATGAATATTCGCGCCATGGGCGTCGATGCCATCGTGATGCGCCACTCTTCTGCTGGTGCAGCTCGCTACCTCGGCGAAGCACTCGATATTTCAGTCATCAACGCTGGCGACGGTGCACACGAACACCCCACGCAAGCCCTGCTCGACGCATTCACGCTCAAGCAACGCTTCGGCAAAGTCGAAGGACTCAAGGTCACCATCCTCGGCGACATCCTCTTCAGCCGCGTCGCTCGCTCTAATATTCTCTGCCTCAGCAAACTTGGTGCCCAAGTCACCCTCGCTGGACCCGCCACCCTCGTTCCTGCCTCGCTCGCCGAAGCTTTCCCACAGGTTCGCATCGTGAACGACCTCAAGGCAGCACTGTCCGACGCCGATGCCGTGATGCTCTTGCGTATTCAGCACGAACGTCAAACAACGACGCACTTTCCTTCGCTCAACGAATACACTTCGCAATTTGGCATCAACGCATCGCGCGCAGCATGGATGAAACCTAACGCGATCATCATGCATCCAGGCCCAATCAATCGCGGCGTCGAAGTCGACAGCGATGTCGCCGATGGCCCACGCTCCGTCATCCTCGAACAAGTCCGCAACGGCGTCGCCGTGCGCATGGCCGTTCTCCACCTCTGCACTGGCTGTATCAATCGATGATTCCCCAAGAACAAAATCTTCTCATCATTCGCGGTGCGCGTGTCATCGACCCCGCCAGCGGACGCGACGATGCCCAAGCAGATATTTTTGTTAAGGATGGTTGCTTCGTCGAAAAACTTTCAGCGAGCGAACAAGCGAGTGCCCGCGTCATTGACGCCAAGAAACTCATTCTCGCTCCTGGTTTCATCGATTTAAATTGCCGACTCGGTGAACCGGGTCGCAGTGCACGCGAAACTTTCCGCACAGGCACACAAGCCGCTGCCATCGGTGGTTTCACTACGGTTGTTACGATGCCCGACAGCCTTCCGGCCGCCGATAGCGTTGGTACAATTCAACTCATTCGCGAACTCAGCCAACGCGATGCATCCGTACGCGTTTTACCTGCAGGCACTTTAACAAAATCCCACGAAGGAAAAGCTCTCGCCCCTCTCGGATCGCTTCAAAAAGCAGGCGTCGTCGCAGTGACCGACACAACCTCGGGCGTACAGAACAACGAAATCATGCGTCGCGCCCTCGAGTATGCGACCATGTTCAATCTCGTCGTACTGGATCACTGCCAAGACAGTAGCATGACCGAGAATGCGCAAATGCACGAAGGATCTTGGTCGCTTCGTCTCGGTCTACGCGGCTGGCCACGTGCCGCCGAAGAAATCGTCGTCTCTAGCGATTGCGTTCTCGCTGGCTTAACTAAAGCCCGCATCCACCTTCAGCACCTTTCCTCCGGTGGCTCTGCCGAAATCGTTCGTCGTGCTAAATCTAACAAAGCCTCCGTCACCGCTGAAGTTTCTGCTCTGCATTTATTGCTCACCGATGCCGCCCTCGCGAATTACGATACGCGACTGAAACTCAATCCGCCGTTGCGCGAAGAATCTGATCGCCAAGCCCTCATCGCTGCTCTGGTCGATGGCACCATCGATGCTATTTGCTCCGACCACTCGCCCTGCACCAGCACCGAGAAGGATTGTGAATTCGACCTCGCTCCATTCGGCGCCGCTTCGCTTGAAACCGCTTTCGCCGCTGCTTACGAAGCGGTCGTCGCTGCGGGTCATGCCGATATTAAATTACTCATTGCGCGCCTGACTGCTGGGCCCGCAAAAGTACTCGGACTCAATGCCGGGTCACTGCGTAATGGTGCAGTTGCCGACTTCGTGCTCATCAACCCTGAAGCCAACTGGCAGTTCACTGCGGAGAAAAAACTTTCGAAGTCGGGCAACAATCCACTCATCGGTCGCACTTTCAAGGCACAGATTCATGCAACTTACGTTGGCGGACGTTGCGTCTGCCAAGAAGGAAAAATCAGTTAAGCTATGATGTGCTTAGCGGATGTCGAAGCGGTCGCCGAGGTCGCACTTAGCACCGCCGACTATATCTACCTCGCGTGGCTCGCGCTAATCTCAATCGCTGGCCTATGGGCGATCAATCAAGGGTACGCAGAGATTGGTCGCGAGTCTCAACGTGCTACAGCCGACTCGATTTTAACGGGCTTCGGCCCCCTGAGCCTCGCCGTTTTCTTTACAAGCACCACACTGATTAGCGGCTTAATTGCACGCGAGACATCCACACTCATCGCCAATAGCGAGATACATAATTTTCTGTCACAACTCGGCGGCCAAATCTTTGGAATACTATTTTTCATCGGCATGTCTTTTGCCTTTCGCGGTTCGGTGCAGTGGTGCTCGTCAATCAATCCTCCGCTCTCAAGCCTAAGTACTGTTGATGAAATCCAACAGTCATGGGCAGCACTTAATAAGAAGGATTGGTTTAAGTCATTCTTAACCATCTGCACGATGGCGATTGCCGCTAGCTTAGCGTGGCGAGTATTCTATATCTTTAGCGCACATGGTGGACAAACCCTTCCCGAGGAACCGCAGGCCTTGGTAGAATATTTTGCGAAGTATAACTGGAATGGCACATGGCTACCTGCCATCATTTTAAGTATAAGTTGCGTCATCGCCGCACCGATTATTGAGGAACTGGCTTTTCGAGGAACCTTCTACCCTGCGCTCAAATCCTCAATGCCACGTGGCTACGCCATCGTTATCACCGGCGTCACGTTCGGCATTGTGCATGGCAGCCTAGCGGCCTTCCTTCCGCTGACCGCCATTGGCTGTATGCTGTGCATTTTTCGAGATCGGTTTGGATTAATCACATCCATGGCCGTACACGCCGCCTTTAATCTTCACACCGTTATCTGGCTATTGATTGCTCCGACTGCATCGACTAAGTTTTAAAGCGTCATGGGTGCCATCGCTTCGCAAAACTCTCGTAGCCTCGCCGCGCTCAGCGAAACGGAAATCATCCGACGCATTGTGACCGCACTCTCTGATGCTTGCCCGGTTTTTCCCGCTGGCCCAGGAGGCGACTGTGCTATTTTTGAAAATAATTCCGATCAGAAATACCGCGTTAGTTCAATTGATTCTGTGATACTGAGTCGACACTTCGACCTCACCTGCCCTGGTGCCAAAGCGGGACAAAAATTAGTGGAAAGAAATCTAAGCGACCTCGCTGCCGCTGGCGCCAGCCCGAGTGATGCATTGTTATCTTTCATCGCTGGGGCCGACGTCGACAGCGATTGGCTGGAAGATTTTGCTCACGGTGCTGGTCGTGCCGCTGCTCGCGTCGGATTAAAAATTGTTGGTGGTGATGTTTGTCGAGGAACACCGGGAACTTTCTCTGCCACCCTCGCGATCCAAGGTCATGCGGGTCGCATTCTCACACGCTACACTTGCAAGGTGGGCGATATGATTTTTGTGACCGGAAAATTAGGCGGCTCGATTTACGGACGACACCTTGAATTCCGTGCACGACTCAAGGAAGGCCAATGGTTATGCGGTCAAACCGCAGTCACCGCCTGCACGGATTTATCCGACGGACTTGCTAAAGACTTACCTGGACTCATCGGCAGTCGATGCAATGCACGCCTAGATCTCAACGCCCTGCCCATTTCCGATGACGCCCAAGCGCTCGCCAAAGCCGATGGCAAACCAGCACTCGAACACGCCCTGCAAGACGGTGAGGACTATGAATTGCTCTTCACCGTGCAGCCATCGCAGGCAGATTTAATCGCTGCTACTTTTCAAAAGGCATTTCCTAAAACACCTTTATCGCAAATTGGAAAAATCGAAGCGGGCAGCGGTGAGGTTTTTTCGCTGAGCGACAATCAGCGCATTCAACCTCTCGGCTTCAGCCATTTCGGCTAAGACTTAAAGGGCTTTGCGGCGAGCGGGACGACCTTCGTCTACTTCAATATAATCGAACATGGTTTCTACTCCCGCTTCGGGGCCGAGACCATTTTCTTTGAGTCGACGCTCCAAAACTTCACGAGCTTCATCGCGCCAACCACGCTTGGTCATAAACGAATTCCAGATTTCGATATCGTTCGTCGAAAGCTTACGTCCGCACGACTCTGCCCATGCCAGTGCTTCTTCGTCGGATTTCTCAGGATGGGCCAGCACCCAAGCAGTCAGCTCTTTGTAATTTACGCCAAGATACTGACAGCAGCGGTCATCAAAAGCCTTACCGAGGTTGTTAACGAAATCTGCGTGCAACTGCCCCTTGGCGTGCAAACGGACTTTATCCAGCATCCGCGGGAAATAGACAAAGTTTCGCAACGTATCATAGGGGCTGCGTAATCCTGGAACAATTGGCATAAGTGAGGGTTAACTTATACAGTTAAATTGCAATTTCCAGCCCACATCACACAACCTACTTTTAATATGAGATTCTTCACCACCCTCGCCTTCTTCGCTGCCTCTTTGCTGATTGCTCAAGATGCAGGACCAAAGGCTACCAATGGTCTTCGTTACGCTGACGATATCGCCAAGTTTGTGGCCGCGGATAAAGTTACACCTCCACCGCAAAATGCCCTCCTTATTGTCGGATCAAGTTCCGCACGCTACTGGGTGAGTGCCCCAGAAGATTTTAAACCCTACCCAGTAATCAACCGCGGCTTTGGTGGATCAAAAACAACTGAGGTCTTGGCCTACATGGACCAAGTCGCTTTACCTTATCACCCTCGCGTGGTCATTTACTTCGCGGGCACCAACGACCTCGGCGGAGGAGCCAAAGCTGAAGACGTCCTCGAAAATATCAAAAAGTTTGTCGAAAAACTCCGCTCAGAAAATCCTAACTGTGGCGTGGTCATTATGTCGGCCCTGAAAGCACCAAGGCGCAAAGCGCAGTGGGAGGAGTTTGATAAGTACAATACACTGGTCGAGAAATTCTGTGCCAGTGGAAAAAACTTATATTTCGCAAATCACAACCCAGCGATGAATAAACCTAATGGCGAACCAAAGACGGAACTCTATCGCGAAGAAGGCAATTCAGCCATGCACGCCAACGCAGCGGGCTATGTTGAAATCGTGAAAATCGTCCGCCCAATTGTCGATCAAGCTTGGAAAGCCAGCGAATCCGTAACTGCTAAAAAATAAGGGCGGTTTAGTTTGTGCCCCACATCCGCACAACCTATCTGATAAATAAATGCATGAACCGCCCACAGTTGAATCGTCCACAGAGGAGATAACACACTTTCCTAATGGGGCTTTCGTTCGCTATTTAATTGGCGAGGGAATTTCTATCACCGGAAGTTGGATGCAGGCGATGGCTCAAGGCTGGGTGATGGCCAGCTTGACTACGAGCGCAACGATGCTGGCACTCGTTAATCTTGTCTCAGGTATTCCAATGATCGCCCTCTCCACAACTGGCGGACTTTTTGCGGACAAGTATGACAAGCGAATGATTTTACAAATCTGCCAAGTCGCCCAAATTATTTTCTCGGTCGTCGCGGGCTACTTAATTTCCATTCACTCATTGGAAATCTGGCATATATTTTTAGCCTCATTTCTCTTGGGAATTTCTGCCGCCTTTGAAGTGCCTGCCGCCTCCGCCCTTGTGCCTGAACTTGTTGGTCGTGCCCACGTAGCGCGCGCCATCGCCGTTGATCGTGCCGTCTTTCACGGCACACGCCTCATCGGACCGGCACTCGCGGGTTATTTAGTCGGACGCTACGGCCCCGCCTCCACTTTTTATATTAATGCTGTAACCTTCCTCGCATTGATGATTGCGCTTCTCACTCTTCCCCCTCGCCCGCTTGGCACACCCGAGCAGGAAGAAAAACGTCAGCACGGAATGGGTGAAGGCTTCCGTCACGTGTTCAATGATCGTCCGAGCTTCGCGATGGTTTTATTGATGGCCACTAACACTATTTTCGTCTTCCCGATGATGGTCATATTGCTGCCATTGTACGCAAAAAATGTTTTGTCCATCAGTCCGCAAGAGATGGGCTTTCTAATGCTCAGCTCAGGCCTCGGCTCACTCACGGGTTCACTCATCGTATTACGCGTGAAACGTTCATGGCGACCCAAAGTAATTGCGACCGCCGTGGCCGTCATCTGCTGCGCACTCTTTAGCCTCAGTCAGGCCACAACTTTCCTCTGGGCTGCAGTCACCCTCGTCTGCCTTGCGCTCGGCGTCTCTAGTCTCATCGCCCTCTCGAATACGGTTCTTCAAGAACGTGCCCCAGATGAAATCCGCGGACGCGTAGCGGCTGTTGCTGGTCTCAGTTTTTTCGGACTACTCCCCTTCGCTGGAATGGTTATGGCCGCAATCGCTGACTGGATTGATCTTCGCCACGCCCTACTCTACTCAGCGTGTTGCTACGCTGTGATCGGAATTTTCGTACTGTGGTGGGCTGGTGATGCGGCCGGTGAAGAAATCTCGCCTGCACTCCGCTAAAGTGGTGCTCCCGTTGGGAGTCGAACCCAAATCGCCGGCTTCGGAGGCCAGCATTCTATCCATTGAAATACGAGAGCGTTTACTTATCAAAACGGCAGACCGATTGAGTAGTCAACCCATTCAGCGTTCCCAAATTTCAAAAGTATAATTCAAACCATCAAAAGTGCCGTCCTTTGACCAAGTTAGTCGTTTAAATTGCGACGGCCAATCGGATGGAAATTTTCGGTCGCCCTCAAAATTACGATGAATGCGAGTGATATAAAGTTTTTCGCAGTGCGGTAAACCTTCCGCATAAATCCGCTCACCGCCTGTAATCCAAATCGGACCAGTCCACGGCATACGTTGCGCAACGCTTAATGCTTCCGCTAAATCACTCGCACGTTCAGCACCTGGGAAAATTTTCTCTGTCTGCCGCGAGATCACCACCGTGCCCCTACCCTCAAGAGCTTTAGAGAGTTCCTTATAACAATGGGGACCCTCAATCATCACCCCACCCTCCGTCTGATCCATGAACCACTCGATGTCTTCTGGGATATTCCAAGGCAATCGCCCACCACGCCCAATGATTCCATTTTGGGCAACCGCGACGATGCAGTATACAGGCTTGGGCACGCTTATAACCTTTGTGAAATCGCCCTTAAGCGCAAGTGCAAGCGGCCCCGATGTCGTCTGATTGACAGTCCACGACTGGCTAACCAAGGTGAGGCCATGATCACCTGGTTGCACAACGCCACCCAAAAACACCACAAGTGGGTCCTCGGCTTCTTCGCTGCGATATCCGCAGTGTCATTCATCTTTTTCGGCTACGGAGACCGCAGCGGGCGTTCAACTGATGCGAATATTTATCTAGGTGTAAGCATCAATGACCCCCGTACTCAAAATCGTTTTCGCGACTCACTCATCTTTGGCGCCCTGAGCGGACAACGCACCGAAGGTCGCACCCTGCCGCAACATATCGCTGAATTACATTTGGCCAACTCGCTCGCAATTCCCGATCCATCCGAAGTCGAGGTTCGAAAAATTGCCCTCGGCATCACCACGCCCATCGATGGACGCGAGAACAACAATAGCCTCAACTTATACCTCGAGGCCGCCGCAAAACAACTCAACGCAACCGACATAGAAACCCGCGCGCGATTTGAAACCTACATCAAGGACACTTGGCGTATCAATAAAGCCGTATTGCTGCTTGCTGGCCCCGGCCACGCATCGACGGCTCAAATCAAACGTTCAATCGAACGCGAGAAAACTATCTGGACCGTCGACGTCGCCACCCTGCGCCTCGATGACATTAAAACCGACGTCAAAGTAGACGAGGCCAAGGCACAGGCCTATTTTGAAGGAAATAAAGAAGCTTATCGTCTACCTGCTAAAGTCGAAGTAACGCTTGTGGCGCTGCCGAATATCACGCCCGACACTTCCCCTGTGACTGATGAGGAAATTGTAACCGAAGCTTACAATCTCGCTGAACAATTAAAATTCGAAGCCGGCAAAGTGAAAGAGCAAGCCCTCGCCCGCCGTAAAGAAATCGAAAGAATCATCCACCAAGACCGCGCCCTGCGTAATCTCGCCGGAAAAATTGGTGAAGAGCTGGCCGATCAATTCCCGACTGATGTTCACGCAGCCAACTCCCCTGCGTTTCAAGCCTGGCTCAAAAAACAAAATCCAATTCTCGAAACACTTCCTGCGTTCGACGTTACCAATCCACCCACCAATAAAAAAGTTCCTGCCGAGGTCCTCAAACTCGCCGCGGACCTTACAGAGAAAGATTGGCGTACCGATATGTTCCGCACCGAAGACGCTGCGATTTTTCTTATCTTAAATAAACGCATTGAATCGCGACTCCCTGAATTCGCCGAAGTAAAAGCCAATGCGATCGCTAATTGGCAACGCAATGAACGCACACGCTTGCTCAACGAAGAAACCAATCGCATCAATAAAACCCTTCAAGCCGAAGTAGCCGCCGGAAAAGATTTCAAATCCAGTGCCAACGCACTCGGGCTTTCGATTTCTTCGCCTGCACCATTTAATGTGAATACCGTACCCGCTGAATTGAACGGGATTAACGAGCCCACCAGCCAAGCGATCGAAGTCGCAAACGTAGGCAAGGTCACTCCTGGTATCCTCACGGCTAATGGCGACACCGTCTTCATTCGCCCCTCGCGCGCAGATAAGCCGAAGGACGACGCTACGTCTGATGAGGTGAAACAATTGATCGAACGCTTTGCTGCCCGTAATGCGAATTACACCGCGATGGGCCTATTCCAGGACCTAACAACGACACCTGAACCGCAGGGTCAGCGTTAATCCAGCCACCCGGCAACCCGGCATCGTCTCACGCTTGCCCAAAGGGTTGCCAAACCCTAAGGGTTTTCTTCTTTTTACGCATGTCTCAGGTCCGCGTCCGCTTCGCCCCCAGTCCTACTGGCTTCTTCCATATCGGAAGTGCCCGCACGGCCCTATTCAACTGGCTCTACGCGCGGCACACGGGCGGTAAATTTATCCTGCGCATCGAGGACACCGACAAAGAGCGTAACTCACCCGAGTTTCTAAAAGTCATTCTCGATTCCATGCGCTGGCTTGGAATGGATTGGGACGAAGGTCCCGAAGTCGGCGGAAATTTTGGGCCCTACTTCCAATCAGAACGCACTGAACTTTATAAGGCGAAACTCAAAGAGTTAGCCGACAAAGGAAAGGCCTACGAAAAAGATGGCGCTTGGTGGCTTCGCCTCGAAGGCGCACGCTCCGTTGTGTTCGACGAGCACCTTAAAAAAGAAATCGAGAAAGTCGACGCAGCTCCGATGGTGCTCAACGATCTCGTACGCGGTCGCGTTGAACGCGCCGAGGATCGCGACTTCGTAATCTTCCGCTCCAACGGCGAACCAGTCTTTCACTTTGTCAACGTCGTCGATGACATCGAAATGCAAATCACCCACGTCATCCGTGGCGAAGATCACCTCTCGAACACGTCCAAACACCTCGAGCTCTTCAAAGCGTTCGGCGTGAAACCGCCAGAATACGCTCACATTCCTTTGATTTTAAAGACCGATGGCCCAGGCAAGATGTCGAAGCGCGATCGCGGTGCCCTTATCGAAGAATACCAACAGCGTCATTATCTACCAGCTGCTGTTCGTAATTATCTGTGCTTACTCGGCTGGACTCCGACCGACGGTCGCGAAGTGCTACCGATTGACGATATCATCCAACAGTTTGAACTGAGTGCCGTCCACCAATCGAACGCTCGTTTCGACGAACGCAAAATGTCGCACGTCAATGCGCAAACTTTACGCACGATTCCTGCCGCAGAGTTTGCTGCCATCGCTCGCCCAATTTTAATTCAGAATAAGGTTATCGATGAAAAAGTTTCGGACGCACGTCTCACCGAAGTTTTAGCAATCGTACAAGAAAAGGTTATCTCCGTTGAACACCTCCCAGAGTTCATGGGCTTCTTCTTCACCGAGAATTTTAAGAAAGACGAAAACGCACAGGCCAATCTAACCAAAAAAGGTGGCGACCCAGCAGCCCGTCTTCGCGAACTTCTCCCTTCTCTGGAAGCTTGCGAGTGGACTGATGCCGGTATCGAAGCTGCTTTCAACGCCGCTGCAACGACACACCAACGCAAACCGACCGACTTCTTTGCACCCGCACGCTTCGCTACCTCAGGACAAGGCGGAGGCCCACATTTGTTGGGTATTCTGCGTGTCCTCGGACGCGACATCACCCTCCGACGCATCAAAGCATTTCTGAATTAACTCGCCCCACTCTTACATGTCCACTGAGCCCACCGCACCGCACCCACGCCACTTCATCCAGCAGATCATCGATGCGGATTTGGCCTCGGGTAAGCATAATAAAATTATTACACGCTTCCCGCCGGAGCCCAATGGCTACCTGCACATCGGACACGCGAAATCTATCTGCCTGAATTTTGGTTTAGCCCTCGAGTACCATGGGAACTGTCACCTGCGGATGGATGACACCAATCCGACCAAGGAAGAAGTCGAGTACGTTGACTCCATTAAAGAAGACGTGCGCTGGCTGGGCTTCGACTGGAATGAAAATTATTACCAAGCTTCAGATTATTTCGCGCGTATGCACGCAGATGCGATTCGTCTGATCAAACTCGGTAAAGCCTACGTCTGCTACTTATCGCTTGAACAAATGCGCGAGTACCGCGGCGACTTAATTAAACCCGGCAAAGAAAGCCCTACTCGCAATACTTCTATCGAAGAAAATCTGGCGGCATTTGAAAAAATGACCCGCGGTGAATTCGATGAAGGTAAAGCCGTGCTTCGCGCCAAGATCGACATGGCGTCGCCCAACGTGCATATGCGCGACCCCGTGATTTACCGCATTCGCAAGGCCTCACACCACAACACGGGCGATACCTGGTGCGTCTACCCGATGTACGATTACGCCCACCCACTTGAAGACGCGTACGAAGGCATCACACACTCGATTTGCACCTTGGAATTCGAAGTGCATCGCCCCTTCTACGATTGGCTACTCCGCACACTCGATACGCCCGCCAAACCACAACAAATCGAGTTCGCTCGATTGAATATCACTTACACCGTCCTTTCAAAGCGTCGCCTCCTCGAGCTCGTTCAAGAAAAACGCGTGAGTGGTTGGGATGATCCTCGTATGCCGACGATCTCCGGACTTCGCCGTCGCGGTTACACACCAGCTAGTATTCGTAAATTCTGTGAAACCATCGGCATCACTAAGTTTAATTCGCTCAGCGACGTCGCCCTGCTCGAACACTCCGTACGCGATGATTTAAATAAGACTTCGCCGCGCTTCATGGCTGTGCTGGATCCGATTAAACTGATCATCGATAATTACTCCGAAGGTGAAGTGGAAATTCTCGATGCCCAAAACAATCCTGAAGACCCAGCAGCGGGCTCGCGCACTGTGCCATTCAGCAAGACGCTTCTCATCGAACGTGATGATTTCATCGAAGTAGCACCAAAGAAATACTTCCGCCTCACTCCCGGCCAAGAAGTCCGTTTACGCTGGGGCTATTATGTTAAGTGCACGCACTGCGTTAAAGACGCCGCGGGCAATGTCACTGAAGTGCATTGCACTTATGACCCTGCGACCAAGGGCGGCGACTCTCCTGACGGCCGCAAAGTAAAAGGCACCATTCACTGGGTCTCCGAAGCTCACGCCAGCGATGTCGAGGTTCGCCTCTATGACCGACTCTTCACGCATGAGAATCTCAATGATCTTGGAGACGACGAAGATTGGCGCACGCACCTCAATCCTGAATCACTGAAAGTGATACGCGGAAAAGTTGAGCCCTCTTTGCTCACGCTCAAACCAGGAACGCGCGTGCAATTCGAACGCACCGGATATTTCTGCGTCGACCTAAAAGACTCTCAGCCTAGCCGACCTGTTTTCAATCGCACCGTCTCGCTGAAGGACTCGTGGGCTAAACAAATCGTAAAATAAAAAAACCTGCACAACGTGCAGGCTAATTTTATTTCTTCGAAGATTGCTTGGGCTTGCCTCGATTAGACGGACGAGGACCTTTTGGTCCGCGAGGCGCCACCGGGGCTTTTGCTTTGAATCTGGAATGTGGAGGAACGTATTTAGATAATCCCATACCCAGAATACTATCCCTCTAATGAAGGGTGCGAAAGGCTTAATGTTTAAAAGGGTCGGACCAGGGATGACCATTCCCCTTGACGACCCCTTGCCCTCCCCTTTGATGCACCTTCTATCTGGTTATTAGGAGAGATGGCAGAGTGGTCGATCGCGCTGCATTGGAAATGCAGTGTACCGCAAGGTACCGAGGGTTCGAATCCCTCTCTCTCCGCCAGGTAGTTATCATTCAAGAGCTAGGAACTACTCTCCTGGTAGACTTATCGCCGAACTTAACGAGGGATGAGAACCCTTGGGTTCGGTGAGCCATCAGGCGAACAGGCAATCCGCAGGATTGGGGCGAAGCCCTGCAGCGAAGCGGAATCAATCTCCCTCCGCCAGGTGGACAGTTTTAGGGGACACGTGGGCATGTTGGCACGTGGGCATGGTGACACGGGGAATTACAAATGTATTGGGTGGGGGCGGCGCTCCGTCGCCGTCCGCGACCCACCCTGACACCAACTTTTCGTGCGTATCTAATTTTTATTTACGCCATTCCGTACAATAGCGCGGTGCAATTGTAATAGAATTATAAAAAGTCCTCTAACACTGTTAACCAGGGCACGTTTATTAGGTATGAAAACTGAATCGTGATTTCGATTTAGAGTGCGCTTATATTAAACTAATCCAGTTTTTGGTAAAAAAAATAACATAACGCACAGTACGTGCCAAAACTTTTACAGAATTTTGAAATATAAAATTATAAAGGTCGTACTATCTTCTGATTTAAAATAATTTTATATGTAAGACGGAGCTCTCCCTAAGCTCTAGTCGAAAGCCAAAAAACCTGAACAGCATTCAGGTCATACATCCCTTTTACCAAATCAACTAACTTATGAATAAAATCGTGTTAAAGAAGTCCTTTTGGTTAATGGCCGCGACCGCCCTCGCCTTCAGTCCGCAGACGGTACACGCCGACAATCTGCCCACAGGCGGCAATGTCACGGCGGGCCTTGGAAACATTAGTCAGAACGGCGCCGTGATGACGGTGCAGCAGAACACATCGAAGATGATTGTCGACTGGAAGGGTTTCTCCATCGGCAGCGAGCACACGGTAAACTTCGTCCAACCCAGTTCCAGCTCCGTCGCCCTCAATCGCGTCACCGGCGCGGATCCTTCGGTTATTCAAGGACACCTCAATGCCAACGGACAAATCTTCCTGCTCAATCCTAATGGCATTCTCTTTACACCCACCGCTCAAGTAAATGTGGGTGGCATCATCGCCTCGACCCTCGCCCTAAGCGATGCCGACTTCCTCGCCGCGAATTATAACTTCTCGGGCTCCAGTTCCAACGCTATCATTAATCAAGGCAACGTGGTCGCAGGTACTGACAGCAACGGCGGCAATATCGTAATGATTGCGGCCAGGATTACGAATGAAGGCACGATGGATGCCAATGGTGGAGCCATCGCCTTAGGTGCAGGCAGTAAGGTCACTCTTGATTTCGGCGGTACAGTTAAGTTATCGATTTCATCTGGCGCGCTCGAAGCCCTGATTGAAAACGGTGGTGCGATTCGTTCTGACGGAGGTACCATCCTCCTGACCGCACAGGCAGCCGATGCACTCAGTCGCACTGTTATTAAGAATACGGGCGTCATTGAAGCCCAGACCTTGAGCACGGGACCCAACGGCGAGATCATCCTTAAGGGCGGACTGAATGACCGCATCGAAGTCGGCGGCACACTCGACGCGAGTGCACCCAACGGTGGCGACGGTGGCTTCATCGAAACCTCAGCCGGCCATATTATTTTTGCGAATGATTTACGAGTGACCACCGCAGCCAC
>CANCLQ010000031.1 GCA_947378845.1 Opitutia bacterium
CCGCAAGGTCAGGCTCACGCTCGAAGCCCGAAGTGCTTCGGCAGCCGTTCACTCCAACGAGGACGGCGATGACGCAGAGGTGCAGAAGCACGACGGCGGTAACGGTGATGATAGGACGCATGTGTGTATGTGGGTTTGGGTTGAGAAAATTAGGTGCGGTTGGAAAGTGCGGTAGCGGCACGCTCAAAAACGAGTCCGCGCTCAGCGTAACCCGCAAACATGTCGAAACTTGAAAATCCAGGACTGAGCAAAATCGCCATCGGTCCATGCGCATCGCGGGCCGCGGCGACGACGGCGTCTTGTAACGATTCAAAATAAAAGGCCGGTTTACCCAGCGCCTGAAAAGTTTTTAATAATTCAGGTCCCGTTTCGCCAATTAAGTAAGCCGCATCAATGCGCGGGGAAACTTGCTCCACGAAACGCTTCAGGTCGCCACCCTTCCATTTGCCGCCACCAATCCAGCGTACGGGAATCTGAAATTGAGCCAAGGCCGCATGCACCGCATGGAAATTCGTGCCCTTGGAGTCGTTCCAATACTCAATGCCACGCGCCTCCGCGACCTTACGTAAACGATGCGGTGCCGGACGGAAGAGTCGGGCCGATTCTTCTAAGATACGCAGGGCAATACCCTTAGATTGCCAATAACGCACCGCGACCGCCCAGTTTTCTCGTTGTGGCCACGATTCAAAAATAGATCCAACAGGGGCAACATGCTCCACATCTGCACGGCTGGCGACGATGGTTTCAGGTGGCAATTCAATGCCAAACTGTTTCGCCGCAGCGACGACCGACTCTCCGACAATTAAAGTGCCGCCCGGCACCATGCGCTCGATGAGTTTATATTTCGCCCGGAAATAACTTTCGAGGTCACCGTGACGGTCCAAGTGATCCTCATCAAAATTAATCCAAAGCACCGTCTCCGGCGAAAAGTATCGGAGATCTTCACCTTGGAACGAACTCACTTCAACCACGGCCAAGAAAGCGGCATTCGAAGAGGTGTTCGCCAATGCCGTTAAGGGCAGGCCGATATTACCACACGCAATAGCATTCAACCCCGCCCGCTTGTGCGCAAAGGATAAGAATTCCGTTAAAGTGGTTTTACCATTGGTACCGGTAATCGCAATCGAGGCACCGCCCCAAAGGATGGCTCCAAAGTCCAGCTCACTTAAACACTGCAAACCGGCTCGACGTGCCGCCAATAACCACGGGTGTGGCTGCGGGAACCCCGGACTGTAAATCACGAGGTCATGTCGCTTCGCTTCTTCAGCGGTGAACTGTCGATTCTCGCCCTTCTCATCATAAATGACTGACGCAAAACCAGCCAAACTCAAAGCCTCTGCGACCGCCCGACCGCTCACTCCCGCACCCAGCACGGCAGCAGGGCGAGTTAAACGTCGACAGAGGTGATCAGGAAATTCGTTCATCGTATCTTGAGGGTGAGCAGACCCAGCAGGCCGCAAAGCAACGAGAGAATCCAAAAACGGATGACAACCTTCGTGGAAGGCCAGCCGAGTTTTTGGAAGTGATGGTGAATCGGCGTCATTAAAAACAAACGCTGACCACCCGTACGTTTAAAGTAGGCGACTTGTAACATCACCGAAGCAGCCTCGATAACAAAGATACCACCCACAATCGCCAAAAGAAATGGTTGATGCATTAAACACGCCATACAGCCCAGCGCGCCGCCGATACCCAACGCGCCGACATCTCCCATGTATAATTCAGCGGGTGCGGCATTGTGCCACAGGAAAACCAAACTGCCACCGATCAGAGCTGAAGCAAAAATCGCTAGCTCTCCCGCTCCAGGCACATAGCTGATCCGAAGGTAACTCGCAAAGATATGATTCCCCACGAGGTATGCGACGAGTCCTAAAATAAAGGTCGTAATGATTACGCAACCAATCGCTAAGCCGTCTAAGCCGTCGGTTAAATTCACCGCATTCGAACAACCGACGCAGACTAATATAATGAAGAGTGCGGCGATGATTAAACAAATGCCATATGGAAGTCCGAAAGAATTAGCTGACCAGATGGGGCCATTCAAAATCGGTAACCAGATTTCACAAAGGCTCGTGCGATAACCTGCATCCAATAAAACAATGAGCAGCGCGCCTAATGCTACTGCGGCTTGGCCCAATAACTTAGTGCGAGCCGAAATCCCGTCAGCGCTGGAATGTTTTACCTTGAGCCAATCATCCCAAAGGCCGACACCACCCATGCCCACTAAGCAAAAGAGTGTAGCTAGAACTAAAACATTGGGCTGTGCCCAAAGTAAAACGGAAGGTATCACTGCCGCACCGATTAAAAGGCCGCCCATCGTGGGAACTTTGCCACCTTCTTTAGCAAGCTCGCCCATAAGTCGTGCGGAACGCTCGGGCTGACGTAAGAGAGCGAGTCGTTTTATGATCCAGCTAGAGAGAAACATCCCGAGCAGCAGCGCAGTAAACCCTGCCAAAATTGCCCGCACCGTAATGTATTCGAAAAGACGGAACGGACCCCAAATGGACTCTAATTTATTTAGATAATAAAGCATATCTTAGTGAAATGTGATTTGCGTTTGAAGATCGGCCGGTAGCGTGCGCTCCAACGCACATGACCGACTTCCTTTAATAAAGATATAACCTGAGTGACGCGCGATGGCCGCCGTCACCTCCGCTTGCGATGAAGCCAACACTTTTAGTACGTCAGCGACTCGAATGCCTTGGAGTAAATCCGCGACGTCTCCCGACCAACCAATCACGGTGTCCCCTGCTCTCAGGGGTAAATTCGCACCACACTCATGGTGCAAGTGGGAGGATTGAGTGCCCAGTTCAGCCATGCCTCCGATTACAAATAAGCGCGGTCGTGAGTCATTCATGCTCAAGCGGTGGAAGCACTGGGCGGCATCCAAGAGCGAAGCCGGACTCGAGTTATAACAATCGATATAAAAGTTTTTGTCCGCGAACGTGTGCACGCTACCTCGACCCATCGGCGGCAGCCATCCCTCCAGAGCCTGTCTGATTGCGTCGACGCTGATACCTGCCTCTTTCGCCGCAACTATCGCCAATGCTGCATTGCGAGCCAAACCATCGGATAACGCGGCCAAGGCATACGCTTCACCGTCTACATTAAGAATACGATGCGTGCCCTTGGATTGCAGAGATGCCAAAATCAAGCGAGCAGGCTTAATAGCTGGAGCAGCTTCACCATCAAACTGTACTGCGTATGTCCGATCGGCAAAGGGCTTGAAGTCAGGCCACGCCAATAAACTCGCGGGCATGATTGCTTTGCCTCCCGATAATGTGGCGGCAACCAAAGCAGACTTTTCGCGGGCTACGCCTGCGAGCGATTCCACACCCGCCAAGTGCACGGGCGCGACCGCGGTCACAATCGCTAGGTTCGGGCGAATCACTTGTGCGGAGATATTTAATTCACCAGGTACACTCATTCCGGCTTCAATAACTGCGAATCGATGCTTCGCATTATCCAGACGCAAAAGCATCAATGGCACGCCCAATAAATTATTGAGATTGGCCTCCGTGATAAAAGCAGACGGACCGAGTAATGCTCCTAATAAATCTTTGGTGGAAGTTTTACCGACGCTACCTGTCACCCCAATCACCGTACCTTTAAATTGCTGACGCCATCCCGCGGCAATTCTTTGCAAACCAGATTGTGAATCATCAACCACCAGTTGTGGTAATTCATCAGCCACTGCGTGTGAGACTAAGGCACACGTCGCACCGCGATCGCGGGCCTCACGTAAATAATTATGTCCGTCCCGACGCTCTGTCTTAATTGCGACGAATGCATCGCCTGCAGCCAGCGTGCGTGTGTCTGCGCCAAAACCTTGGATCGAACGTGCGGGCATTTTGGACCATCGACCTAACGCCCATTGCGCTAATAATTCAGGTGAGAAGGTCGTACTCATGATACTGAACCCCTCCGAAGTTCTAAGATATTTTTAACTACAGCGCGGTCATCAAAGGGCACCACCGTATCATGAAACTCTTGTGTGGTTTCGTGGCCCTTGCCTGCAATGACCACACAATCGTTGGATTGTGCTGCGGCTAAAGCACGTCGGATGGCTTCACGTCGATCAGCAACGAACTCAACTTTCTGTAAATTTGAAACACCCGTACGCATATCGTCGAAAATAGATTCAATTGCTTCTTTGCGTGGATTGTCGGCAGTCGCCCACGCCAAATCAGCACCGTCAACGACTGCTTTGGTCATCGCTGGGCGCTTGCCCCGATCACGATTACCACCACAACCAAAAACACAAAGTACTCTTCCCGGAGTAATTGAACGCAGCATTCGTAAAACATTACGCAGCGCATCATCGGTATGAGCGTAATCGACAAAAACCGGGAATGCTTGTCCGGCCTCAACGCGCTCCATTCGGCCAGGCACTCCGTCGAAAGATTCAAGCAATGCCGAAAGTTTCAGCGGGTCGCGTCCTAATGATGCGACTAATGCCAAAGCACACATCACATTAGAGACATTGTAATCACCCGGCAGAGGTGAATTAAAGTTCGCCGATGCGCCCTTCCAGTGAACTGTAAACTTAGCTCCGCGCGGATGGTAAACTACATCAGTCGCTCTTAAGTCGGCCCCTGCGTTCAAGCCGTAAGAAATTACTTTACTACGGCGAAGACAGGCTTCTGCTAAAATTTTACCCGAAGCATCATCTGTATTAATGACGCACACATCTGGCACTGAACCCGTTCGGCCATCGAAGAGTGCTTGCTTCGCCTCAAAGTAATTTGCCAAGTCGCCGTGGTAATCAACGTGATCGCGTGTTAAATTTGTGAACGCGGCGGCAGCAAAATGAAATCCATGTACGCGATCCTGGTGCAAGGCATGTGAACTCACTTCAAGGCATGCACCTGCACATCCCGCTTCAGTCATTTGCTTAAAGAACCCGGCAAGGTCAGCTGATTCGGGCGTGGTCTTATAAGAAGGCACTGAACGACGGCCCAAATAATAACGCACAGTACCAATCAAGCCCCACGATTCTTCAGGAGTCTGCAAAAGGTGACGCAACAATGTGGTGACTGTGGTCTTACCGTTGGTGCCAGTGACGCCAATCAACTTTAATTGCGCCTCAGGGTGACCGTAAAATCGTCGGGCAACTTCAGCTAATACTTGGCGAGGCTCTGCTACTTGCGCTGCCGCTACTGCAGGTAAACCGGTGACGGGCTGACCCGAAATCACAGCTGCTGCACCACGTGCAATCACATCATTTAAGAAATCGTGTCCATCTACTCGCAATCCCGGTAGCGCGAAGAAGAGTGAGCCTGGTAAAATACGTCGGCTATCCGTTACGATGTTTGTGATACGCGCATTCCATTCGCCCGAACGTCCTAAGACAGGTATACCTTTCAATAAATTTTCGAGCGTCTGTGGTTCCATGATAGCGGTGCGTTGTGGGAGCGTGGCGAGGCTCATGGATTAACGCCGGCGACGCTTCGTCCTCCGGCAGTGACGGGTGGAATTTCTAACCAACGAATACAATTTTCAGCGACTTCGCGGAAAATCGGCGCAGAAACTTTTCCGCCATAAGCCACTCCCTCGCCTTGTGGATCATCGATGATTACGGTGATGGCTAAGCGCGGATCATTGACTGGGAAAAAACCAGAAAAAGAGGCGACGTGGTGCGAGGTTGAATATTTTCCGTTAATTAGTTTTTGCGTTGTTCCTGTTTTGCCAGCGACTTCATAACCTGGGATATCCGCAATCGGTGCAGTACCCCCTTTTCCACAAACCGCACGTAGTAATTGTGCCACTTGTGTAGCGGTGCTGCTTTTAATCGCACGAGCACGAGCATGCGGTAGATAATTAACAATCGGTTCGCGTGTCTTTGCGTCTTCAACTCGTAAAATGAGCTGCGGTTGCATCAACAGGCCATCCGCAGCAATGACCGACATCGCATAATGCATTTGCATCGCTGTGACACTCACCGAGTGGCCCATGGGAATACGCGAAATGCTAATACCGTCCCAGTTTTCTGGTTTAATTAAGAGTCCTGGCACTTCGGCACCCGTGATAAGTTGAGTGCTGCTCCCAAAGCCAAAAGATTTAATTAAATTATAGAAACGATCTTCGCCTAACCGCTCAGCGTAGAGCATGCCGATTTGCACCGTGCCGCGATTAGATGATTCGCGCACAATGTCCCTAACTGTCACCGAGCCGATCGGGTGCGAATCGGCCGGCAAAGAAATCATTCGTCCGCGGTAAGGCGCAGTTGATAGACTGCAGTCGTAAACCGAATTCGGGGTTATCAAACGTTCCTCCAGCGCTCCCGAAATAGAAACTATTTTAAAAACTGAACCTGGCTCATAAATATCCGACACCGCGCGGTTGCGTTGGCTATCCATCGGGGAGAGCTTCGGATCAAAGAAATTGTTAAGGTCGTACGTTGGCCAATTCGCTAAACCTAGAATACGCCCTGTCCTTGGTTCGCTTACAATGATCACGCCGCTCAGCGGATTGTAGCGTGCCACGGCTGCAGCTAATGCGTCCTCACAGGACTTCTGCACGAAGCTATTGAGCGTTAAAACTACCGTATTGCCATCAACCGGTGCGACTTCACGCAGACGAATACTCGCGATTTCGCGGCGACGACCATCTCTCTCCGACTCAATCCAACCCTTTTGACCCTGTAGAAAAGGTTGTAATGCTTTCTCAATTCCTGCCGTAGCTTGTCCCTCTTTATTAACGTAACCAATCACGTGTGCGGCCAATGAGCCCTTGGGATAGTTGCGGTGATATTTTAATTCTGCTCTCAGAGCTTTAATGTTTAGCGCTTTAATTTTTTTCACCACCGCTTCGCTGCATTCATGTGCCAATACCACCCAGCGCACGGGATGCTCGACTCCATCTGTATCGACTCGCGGGCCGCGACGAAAAGCTTCCGTCACAATGGGGGCTGCCACATTTAAAGCTGTCGCCACTTCACCTGCTCGAATAAATTCTTCTTTTTTAAGCGACTGCGGATCCACACCAATGTCCCAGACATCTTCCGAAACCGCTAAAATATTATTCTGAGAATCGCGAATCTCACCGCGCCGACAGTCTTTTTCTTCAAAGACATTACGCGCCTGCAATGCCTCTGCACGGAGCTCGGGCGCTTCAATCCAATGCAACCACACCAAGCGTGCGATAACGGCGACGAAGCAAAGGGACACGAGCCAGGCAAGCAAAAGGAAACGCTTTTGCCTGGCTTGAGGAAGGGTCATCGCGTCCGGTTACCCTCCTGTTCCGTCAGAGGACGGAATGCCATATCGAGTGCGGTCATTCTCGGGCTTAAAGGATTTTTCCTTGGTACAGTGGCGGTCAGACCCGGCGCCAAACGTAACCATGTCACCTGCTCAGGTGCAGGTGGTTTTAAATCTTCACCCACGCGTTGAATCAATTGCAGGGTGTCTTGCGATAAATCGCGCTGACGTTTGAGGGCATCGAGTTCTTTCTGTGAATCGCGTATCGAACGTTCGATGCGAACAATGCGTCCGCCCACATCATCAGCCTGCAGACGAAGCTTCATTACATTAATGATGCCCAGTGCAAAGGTTGCGATGGTCAGAATAACAAACAGGCCAGTGAGAAAACGACGTGAGCTCATGCGATTGTTTTGCGCACTGCCCGTAAGCGGGCTGAGCGACTGCGAGGATTTTGGTTTTGTTCCGCCTCCGAAGGCTGCACAGCCTTTCGAGTCAACAGTTCGGCCAGAGCGGTGCGCTCATCTTGCGTGCGATTATCGTCGCGATCCACTGGGCGACCGCTGACGGTATTCATATAGCGCTTCACCATTCGATCCTCGAGCGAATGGAATGAGATGACCGCTAAGACTCCGCCGAGATTGAGTTTGCTGAAAGCCTTGGGCAAAGCTTCCGCTAAAGCGCCTAACTCATCATTGATGGCAATCCGAACACCTTGAAAAGTTTTCGTTGCGGGGTGTGGACCGCGAGGACCTGGCGCAGGTGGTGCCGCTTCGGCGACCAACTCGGCAAAAGTGGAAGTGCGTGCCAAGCGTCCGGTTCCGCGGGCGTTCTCAATCGCATTCACAATACGGAACCAGCGAGGCTCTTCACCGTAATCACGTACCGCTTTTTCTAATTCCTTCCGTTCGGCTCGTTCTAAAAAATCGGCAGCCGTACGGCCAACGCGTGTATTCATGCGCATATCGTTCGGCGCATCGAAACGGAAAGAGAAACCGCGCTCCGGAAGATCCAACTGGTGCGAAGACACCCCAATGTCCATCAATACACCGTCAAACCTACCCGGAACGCGATCAAGGTTGCGAAAATTTTCTGCGTGGAAACGAAGTCGGCCCGCGTAGCGGGCAAGCAAAGGAGCCGCACGCTCAGCGGCGGCAGGATCTTGGTCGAGTGCATCGACCGTGGTATTGGGCGCACGATCTAAAATCGCCGCGGCGTGTCCACCACCACCAAATGTACAATCCATGTAAGCACGTCCCGACTGCGGATCGAGAAGTGTTAAACACTCCTCAAGCAGAACTGGAACGTGGTTCGTCATTTACGGGGCGATTGTGAATAAGGTGTGAATTGTGTAAGTAACTTTTGGATACAGTTTAAATTCCCAGTTCACGCAGAGCCCGCAGGATGGTGCGTGTACGCTCCGAATCGCGATCCGTCTTCGGCGGATTCTTCGCGATGATTTGGAACGTGGTGAAACCGCCTTTGAAAATTACGTCGCGATCTAAGTTCGCTTCTTTCACCACGTGTTCATTGAGCGTGATGCGTCCGGCCTTGTCGCAAGAAACCTGAATACTATTTGCACCAAGGAGACTGAGCGCATCCATTTTATCGGGATCGCTCACCGTCACTTGTAAGGCCGCATCAGAAATGCGCTTCACCATCGAAGGAGGAAAAACAACAATCGATCCAACCGCCGGATGGTACATCGCTAGAAAACTTGTTTCAGCTGAACCTTCAAAGCGCCAGGCCGCTGGAATTGTCACACGATTCTTCTCATCCAACTTTCCGTGATGGATGCCAGTGAAGAGACTGGAGTTTGAACCAATGGACATAGTATGGGCAGAGGCCCCTTGTTGCCCCACTTTTCGCCACAACACCCCACTCGTCAAGTAATTAGCCCCATCGCCTTATTAACAGCGCGGCGATCGGCTAACCGGGCCCAAATAACAGAATATTTGATTGGTTTCAGTCAAAAATATGTAAGTGACTCTAATTCAGTTGTTTATAACAACAATCAAGCTTTTATAAGCCTTTTAGCCTCAACGCCTTAAAATACCCCCTTTTGCGCTGATCCCTGGCCGGGGAGCCAATTGTAATGGCTTTGTAACTACAAATACCCTATTTTACCCCGAAAAACCCCCAGCGAAAGGGTTTGCCTTAGAGACAGGGCTGTGCTTTCTGATTGGCACCAAATAAACCACTTATGAAGAACGCCGTCACCTACGCACTCCTTACTGCCTCGCTCGCCTTCGTTGGCTGCAACACCTACGTCGGAGTAGACAATCCGGACAATTCCAGCTCCCTTTACTCCAACGTTACGGGAACCCTCACGACTCGCTACAAAGCTGAGCCAGAAGCAGTGTTCAATGCCGTCAAGCGCGCCATTGACCAACAAAGCGACATCATGAAGCGCATGGGCGAAACCGACCACCGCTCTAAAGATGGCGAAGGCTTTGACACCACCGTCTTCGCTCGCGCGATCGGCGACTTAGAAATCAAAGTCAGCGTCGCTAAGTCCGAAGACCCAATCACCAAAGAACCTTTCACTCTCGTGACCATCAAATACGGCATGCTTGGCAACTGCGAACAGAGCCAGCAAATCGTATCGAAGATCACTGCTAACCTCCGTCGCTAATAACGCCGGGCGGAACCGCCAACGGACGCCGCCCAGCCTTTATGGCTCGGCGGCGTTCTTTTTTTAAAATATATTTATAGTATGGGCAACATTCACGGACATTCTTTTCGCATTGCGACTTTCGGAGAAAGCCATGGCCCAGCCATCGGCGTAGTGATTGATGGTTGCCCGCCGCGTGTACCCTTTGAACTTAAATTCCTTCAGCAGGAATTAGCACGACGTCGTCCAGGTCAAAGCGACCTAACCACGCAACGCAAAGAAGCAGACGCGCCTGAAATCCTCTCAGGAATTTCTAAAGATGGACTCACCTTGGGTTCACCCATCGCAATCGTCATTCGTAATGGTGACCAACGCCCTCAAGCTTACGCCGAAATGCAATCGGCCTACCGTCCATCGCACGCAGATTTTACTTACGATGCAAAATACGGCATTCGTGCTGTTGAAGGTGGCGGACGTTCCTCGGCTCGCGAAACCGCCGCACGCGTCGCTGCAGGCGCCGTAGCCAAGACCGTTTTAAAACATGCATGTGGTGCTACCATCACTGCATGGGTAGAAAGCGTGGCTGACATTCAGATGCCCGAGACGAGTAAAATTCCTACGCTCAAACAAGTTGAAGCAAGTCCTTCACGTTGCCCACACGCAGCGACAGCCAAAAAAATTGAAGCCTGCATTCGCGAAGCTCGCAGCGATGGTGATTCTGTTGGTGGTGTTATTTGTTGTGTGATCTCAGGTCTTCCCGCCGGCTTAGGCTCGCCCGTTTTTGATCGCTTTGAAGCCGAACTCGCCAAAGCAATGTTATCATTGCCAGCGACTAAAGGATTTGAAATCGGAAGCGGATTTAAGGGCACACAATTACGCGGTAGTACGCACAATGATCTTTTCGTCCGCAAGGGAGGAAAAATCCGCACCGCTACAAATCGTTCCGGCGGCACCCAAGGCGGCATCACCAATGGTGAAGACGTAATTTTCCGTGTCGCATTTAAACCAACTGCTACAGTGCTAAAGCCTCAAGCCACGGTACGACCAGATGGCAAAGCCACTTCGCTGAGTGCAAAGGGCCGTCACGATCCTTGTGTTCTTCCACGCGCAGTCCCTATCGTTGAGGCGATGGCAGCGCTTGTTGCGGTAGACCATTGGATACGTGACCGTGGACAAAATGCTTCCTTTGGCCGTTGCGGTCGCAAAGCATGACACCGCTTGTAATTGTGCTTGGGCCAGTTGGCTCGGGTCGGTCAGCCACCGTTAAAGAGCTCGCAGAGAATGCGTGGCCTGAAGGAAAGCATATTCGCATCATCACTGAGTTGAGCGAAAAAAATGAACAGATTGCCGATAGCGACACTTGGACATTTAAAGACGGCCAAGCTATTTTACCTCAGCCCGGTGCAGAAGACGCCACGATTCTGATTACCGACGGACGTCGATCGGCAGTGGAACAAATGGAGGCCTTGCATCGCACGCTCGCTAATTCTTCTTGGCAGGTACAACGCATCATCACCGTGGTCGATTGCCCACTCGCGCACAAACATTCTATCGTCACAGAATGGTACAACTCCTGCATTCATTTTTCTGACGCAGTAATCTTAACCCGTCGCTGGGAAGTTCCAGGACAGTGGATGAGCAAATTTCTTGAAACCTACGACAACGCTTTTTATCCATGCGTTTTCGTGAACTTATTAAAGAACGGCAGCATGGCTAACCCCGCGACGGTCGTGCAAGGGGAGCCACTTCGACTGACGCATATCTTTGATGAAATCGATGCGGTTGATGAAATGGAATTCGACGAAGATAATCTACCCGAAGAGCCCTTTGACCTCGTTCGACAACCCGACAAATATTTTGCCCGGGATGATTTCGGCCGTCGTCTCATCTCGGTTCCTGATATTGGCCCCACCCTTCGGGCTGAGGGACGTTAATCCAGCGCCACATGCGTTGCCTCATCACCATTTACGCTTGGTTGCTGGCACGACTACCCGAATCATTTGCACGCCTGAATGCCTGGATTCTGGGTTGGGTGATTTGGTTTCTGCGCGGCTCTCTGATTAAACGAAACCTCCGCGAAGCCTTCCCGCAACGCGACTCCGCATGGATTCGACGTATCGGCAAACTATCCTGCCAGCGCACAGCTGAAATGGGTCTATACGCAATTGCATCGCCACTTCTCGCTGAAACCGAAATCAAACAGCGCATCTCCATCCACCCGAGTATTTTTGAGGGCGAATCCGCAATTCCGAATAATCGCCCTGTTGTTTTATTTGTACCGCACTTCTCATTAATGGAGATGATGACAGCGATTAAGTTCATCGGGCCCACACTGGCAGACCGCGAATGGGTCACTCTTTATCGCCCGCTCGATCTGGCTGCGGCCGAAGTTTGGGTTAAAGAGTCTCGTGAACGTTTCGGAATGAAACTGGTTTCACGGCGCGAAGGATTTGGACAAGTCATGCGTGCCGTACGCGAAGGCGGCATCGGCTGCATTCTTTTTGACCAAAAAACTTCTTCTGGTACCGACATTGAATTCCTTGGGCACCCTTGCTCGGTAACCGATTTACCAGGAATCATCGCGCAACGTTTCAAATCCTCGAATCGAGTTTTCTGGGCCGAGCGTATTGGTTTTTGGCAATGTCAGCTACGCACTGATGCACTCAAATCAGTTGATTCTATGGGCCTCACACTGGAATCCAATGCGTGGCTCGCTCAACGCCTCAGTAGCTCTGATGACGCCTGCGCCGATTGGCTGTGGGCACATGATCGCTGGCGCCACAGTCAAAAGAATTAAGCTTACGCTGGCGGGACTTGCTTAGGCTCGCGGTCTTTTCCTTCACCGTTTGGACCCTTATCAGGATTATGTCCCTTACCTTCAGGCCTTTGCTTCAATAATTCAGGTCCATACTTTTCTAATAATTTCCGCAAGTACTGCTGACGCTCCTCGGCTGTAAGTTTTAAAAGATTCTCGCGCTCCGCTTTAGCTTCTTCGGGCGTGAGTTGCTTTAAGTGATATTCGAAAACGCGAAGTCCTAAGCCACGGTTACCCTTCTCGCGCATTTCTCGAAAAGCCTTTATGCGCTCTTCCGGTGAAGCGGTTTCGAGCTTGGCTAATGAATCCGAAAAATTCGCGCGCTCCTCTGGACTCATGCGCTCCATCGATTCGATTGCCGCTCGCATGCGTGATAAACGTTCCGGGGGAAGCTCAACCAGTTTACGAATGGCTTGGATTTCTTCAGCCGAAGGCTCGCTCATCGGCGGACGCCCCGCCGAGCCCTCAGGGCCTGCCTTAGGTTTATCATCAGCCTGCCCAAACAGTGTGCCAACAAACAAGAAAACTAATAAGATAGAGCGCATGGCTTTAGATATCGGTTTTCATAATAGCTTCTACCACTGAGGATCCTTCGCCCGCCACGGGAGCAAGAATAGCTAGATCGCCTGCCACGCCAAAGATTGCATTAAAATTATCAGCATCATCGCTCATGACCAAAGCCTGCGACTGGCGGATTAAAAAATCCTCCGAGCGATTACGGCTAACAATTAATGTGGCCACAAAACATGCAGCCAATGAAGTCGCTAAAGATGTCCAACGGATAATCTTTCGACGAACGCGAGACGCTTGAACCGCATCTACGACTCGGCTGGAAAAACCAGGTACCACTCGCGAGGCATCGCGCTGGAGGGCCAGCGTCAGGTCTCGTTCGAATTTAGGAGGGAGTGATTCCATGGCTTACTTCATTAAGTCCAACCCCATGAAAGGGCTGGGGTTGCAGGTTTTAGGGGGTTTCATAAAAATCTTTAAGAATATCTCGGAGCTGGGTCCGGGCTCGGTGAATCCAGGTTTTTACCGAAGAAACGGGGGCTTTCATCGCTTTGGCGATGTCCTCATAGGCCAGATCCTGTTGCACCAGCATTAAAATCGCGGTGCGTTGCTCAAACGGCAGTTGATCCACGGCCTTCTGAAAGGCCTCCTCTAATTCGACCACTTGCCGAGCTGATTCATGACTCCTGTCGCCCGGCTCGGGGGCAGAATCAAGGGCTGTAGTTGGCTTACGCGACTTACGGCGCCACTCATTGAGCACTAAATTATGTGCGATATGAATTAAGTAAGTGGTTAATTTGGCCTCAGGCCGCCAACGAGCTGAAGCACGGTGCAACCGAATAAATACTTCCATACCCAATTCTTCAGCGGTGGTTTGTGAGCCCACTTGCGAGCGTAGATAGCCAACCACGCGCGGGTGATGGCGTTCTACCAACATGCGCAGTGCATCGTCATCCCCGTCCGCAATCAAACTCATCAAGCGCCTGTCTTCTTGATCTTCTACATCGGGCGATTGATTAGAGTCTGTCATCAATTAAGCCTTTGGAGGACGCGAAGTGAAAGCTCTTAAGGTCTGCAAAAGGAAAGTTTCGAGAGCGGCAATCACTTGATAATTTAATTCAAGTCGCACTCTAGCGGATTCCAAATAATCAACCGCACTGGCGATTTGTAAGGTGTGGTCAGGATGATTACGACCAGCCAAGCGTAAGCGCTCTTCGAGCGAAACTAACATGCGTGCTCGAATGCCCCGGCGAATCGATTCTTCATATGCGATTTCAGCGTCGTCCTCATCGTCATCGGTCGGTGGAGGCGGAGGAGCCGCCTTTAAACCTTCTTTCACAAATAATTCCAAGAGCACCTCGAAGCGCGCGCACAGCGCGTAAATAGGTATAATGATTTCAGTCGGACGCTGGTTGGAGCCAATAGGTCCAGCAAACTTCGCCAACAATCGATCAAATTCACGCAGCCAATCCGCCCAAGAAGGGTCAGTGAGCGCAGGTGCTTCGCCGCCGAGGTGGAAGCGTAAACACCGACTCAGAATCGTGGGGAGGACACGGTAGTAATTAACAGTTTGTAAGATAATTAAAGTTCCCGCGGGCGGCTCTTCCAGTGTCTTCAAAAAGGCGTTGGCCGACTCAGCCATAAAACGATCGGGCTCGTGTACGATGACAACGCGACGTCCACTGAACGAGGACAGTCGTAAATCCGAAACAACTTCCAAGGTGTTATCGATATTGATGCGACGAGATTTTTTCGATGGACGCAGAACGCGACAATCAGGATGTGCAACCACGTCATCGCTCTCGAGGTGTTGTCCCGCTAACCATTCGCTGGCGCGATTAAGCACATCGGAATTCTGTCCAGTAAGTAAAACGGCGTGAGGCATGCGACCTTCGGCCCGAGCGCGCAGCAAAACTTTTAAAGCTGGCAATGATGCAATATCAGCTGAAGCGGCGGCGGACTTCATTCCAGATCTCCTCTGCTATAACGTTGGGGTCGCGATTTGCGTCGACGACTAAAAAGCGGGCGGGCTCATCAGCCGCTAGTTGGCGATAGGTCGCACGCACCTTACGGTGAAACTCTTTACCCAATAATTCAAAGCGATCCGCCTGACCATGGTCGCGCACAGAGGCACGGCTCAGTCCACAATCTGGATCTAAATCCAATAAGATTGTTAAATCAGGTCGCAATGTTCCGCAGGCTAAACGATTTGCGGCATCGATTTGCTCGCGACTCAATCCTCGTCCGCCTGCTTGGTAAGCCACTGTGGAATCAATAAACCGGTCGCAAAGCACAAAGGTTCCAGCCTCAAGCGCGGGCTTAATAACATCTTTCACCAACTGTGCACGACAGGCCGTAAAAAGCAGCGCTTCCGTTTCAGGCTCCACTGATTTCGTCGCGGGATTTTTAAGTACCGCGCGCAGCTGTTCGCCCAGTGCGGTGCCACCTGGCTCACGCAAGCCAATGACGCGACAACCTGACTTCTCTAAATTCTTAGCCAAACATGTAAGCTGGGTTGATTTACCCGCACCTTCGCCGCCCTCGAATGTAATCAACTTGGCCTTCATGACGTGGCCATTTCCTACCAAGGGCATCCGTCTAAAGCGAGAGGAGAAAATACGGTAAATAAAGAAGCCCGATTCACTCGGGCTTCTTT
>CANCLQ010000032.1 GCA_947378845.1 Opitutia bacterium
CCGCCTTGTTCGTGGCGTGGTAAGATCGTGCGAATTTTTTTCGAGCGCGTGAGGCCTTGGTGTAGCTCCATCGAGGCGCCACCTGGGTAGGCAAAAATAGTATCAACCCCGAGGTTTTCTAGGCATCGCACCATGACGTCACAGCCACGCATTTTGACGCCTCCCTTGGCAGCTGAGGCGGAGGGAGGGCGTTTAGATGTTTGGGAGGTGGATTTCTTTTTAGTCATGGTCGGCGGCAGGGTTTAAACTGCATCGAAGTGGTTAGAAAAGATAGGGAACTAATGGGGGCAAGGGAAATGGAGCGTAGAGGCCTAATTACCACCGAATATTGGCGGTCGGACTTTGCCTCCTACTTATCGAATTACCCCTGTAATTTCAGTGTCTAATTTGATTAGAGCCGCCGACATTGAGAGGCCGTTGCATGCCGTTTTGGAGGTAGGCGTGGGCAGTTTTTACGGCCGTGAGGAGGTCTTCGCCCAAGGCAAGGCGGGCCGTGATGGCAGCCGAAAGGGTGCAGCCACTCCCATGAGTATCAATTTTCTCGAGACGAGTGGCAGTAAACTTTGCGGTACGACCGTCAGGCCAGGCGAGGGTATCGACTAAGACATTTCCTTTGCCGTGTCCGCCTTTCAGTAAAAAGGGTACTCTGTAAAGTTTGGCCAGTGCGATGGCTTCAGCTTCACACTGCTCGCCGCCATTGACGGGTCGCCCCAATAAAATCGTCGCCTCATCCAGATTAGGTGTAACCACGGTAGCTAATGGAATGAGTTTAGTTTTTAGCGCTTCAATCGCTGCATCGGACAGCAGTGTTGCACCGCTTGTTGCGACCATGACTGGATCAATGACGGCAGTGATTTTATTTTTCCTTAGAAATTCCGCCACCGCTTCGACGATTTCTTGATTAAAAAGCATGCCCGTCTTGAGTGCTTTCGGTGCATAAAAGCTCAAAACTTGTTGGCATTGCTCGATAACAAATGAGGCGGGGGCTGCATGAACGGCGCTCACGCCTTTAGGATTTTGTGCAGTCAGGCAAGTCACAGCAGTGGTGCCATAAACCCCTTGTGCGGCGAACGTCAGAAGGTCTACTTGCATGCCAGCACCCGCTCCACTGTCGGAGCCGGCAATCGTGAGAGCGACGACGCTGGGATTTATGTCTAAATGATTAGTCATGATGGTATCACGATATAAAGAAAATATAATTGGCAGGGCTAATTACATTGTTGAGAATGTTTTACCCGCAATCTGTGCTTCCTCACAACCTTTGAATCATCCCCATCCAGAAAACAGACAAAGGCACTACATTTCTGCAGATGCCTTGCTTGCTTTAGAGCGTTTGGTGATCGGCCGAGAGTGTAACGCATTTGATCGCTTCACAACCGAGCGAAAGTCTCTCGCTTATTCAGAATTAATCCGTCTGGGCTTAATTATGGGCACCATCACCGAGACACCCGGAAGAAGTTACCCTGAAGTGGTAGTTCGTGGTGTCACTACGGCAGGGAATAAAGTGTATCAAAACCACGAGCGGGATGCTGGCGAATCCAACCTAGGTTTACGTTCAGCATTTATCGGTGTTATTTTGCTCATAATTGTAGCGATTATAATTTTAGCAATTCGCAGAGGCTAAGCATAGCCTTTGAAGTGGTGGCGCTGGCCGCCTGTACGGTGGCTAGATTTACTAACAAATGATAGTTTAGTATCGTCCTCCCGCCTAAAAATCCGACAAGGTAAGGGGAATTCATGAAACGCCTTTTTGTCGAAAAAAAGTCCGCCTTTCGGTCAGAGGCCGAAGCGTTATTGCGCGACCTCAGCGAATCACTTCGCCTGACGGGATTACGCTCGGTCCGCATTTTACAGCGTTATGATATCGAAGGTGCTTCCGAAGCTTCCGTTTTACAGGCAGTGCCCACAGTTTTTGCTGAGCCGCCAGTCGATGATGTCTACCATGAGAATTTTCCATTCGCTGCTGATGAAGTGGCTTTCGGGGTAGAGTATTTGCCTGGTCAATTCGACCAGCGGGCTGACTCAGCTGCACAATGTTTACAAATCGTCGGTGGTGGCGATCGCCCTACGGTTGCAGCGGCTCGCGTCTTCGTGCTTACGGGGAAACTTTCCGCAGAAGATGTTAAGAAAATAAAATCTTATTTAATTAATCCGGTCGATTCACGTGAGGCGACACTCGTGAAGCCTGAGTCCTTACGTCGTGCTGCGCCGACTCCGGCCGCCGTGGTTTCAATTAAAGATTTTCTCAACAAGTCAGCCAGTGAACTTGTGGCACTTCGTAAAGAGCTGGGCTTAGCGATGTCGGATGCCGACCTAGTTTTCTGCCAGAAATATTTCCGTGATGAAGCAAAGCGCGAACCCACGCTGACCGAGATTAAGTTGCTCGACACCTATTGGTCCGACCACTGCCGCCACACTACTTTCTTGGCAGAATTAACTGCGGTAGAATTTGAACCCTCGCCATTATTGGAGCCATTCCGATTAGCCTGGGAGCGTTACCAGCAAGTGCGTCTCGGTTTGAATCGTCAGGGTAAGCCCATCTGCTTAATGGACATTGCGACGATTGGTGGACGTGAATTGAAGCACCGCGGTATCTTAGACGACATGGAAGATTCCGAAGAGGTGAATGCGGCTTCAATTGTCGTCCCGGTCGAGATCGATGGAAAGATCCAAGAGTGGTTAGTGATGTTTAAAAACGAAACGCACAATCACCCAACAGAAATTGAACCATTTGGCGGTGCGGCTACTTGTCTTGGCGGAGCCATCCGCGATCCGCTTTCGGGTCGTTCCTATGTCTATCAAGCAATGCGTGTGACAGGTGCAGCTAATCCACTGACTCCATACGAACAGACTTTACCTGGTAAGTTGCCACAGCGCAAAATTACCACGGGTGCAGCGGCTGGTTATTCATCTTACGGCAATCAAATCGGTTTAGCGACAGGCTTAGTATCTGAACACTATCATCCAGGATATATCGCTAAGCGGATGGAAATTGGTGCTGTTGTTGCAGCAGGTCCACGTGACTGCGTACGACGCGAAGTTCCGGCTCCAGGCGATGTGATTGTGTTAGTCGGCGGACGTACGGGCCGCGACGGCGTAGGCGGTGCCACGGGTTCATCGAAAGAACATACCGAAACTGCACTCCAGAATTCGGCCGAAGTGCAGAAGGGCGATGCTCCAACCGAACGTAAACTGCAGCGTTTATTCCGCGATCCGTCCGTCAGTAAATTGATCAAACGTTGTAATGACTTTGGTGCAGGCGGCGTATCGGTTGCGATTGGCGAACTCGCTCCATCGCTGCATGTGCATCTGGATCGCGTGCCATTAAAATATGACGGCCTCGACGGAACCGAAATTGCACTTTCTGAATCACAAGAGCGCATGGCCGTGGTGCTCGAGCCGAAGGACGTACCAGCATTTTTAGCCGCAGCTAAAAGAGAAAATCTCGAAGGCGTACAGGTGGCCGATGTTACCGATACGGGTCGACTCGTTATGGAATGGCGCGGGCAGCGCGTTGTGGATATCGCACGTGATTTTCTGGACACTAATGGCGTGACGCAAACGGCTACGGCAAAAGTCCAAGCCCCTGATGCGAGTAAAAATCCTTTCCAGGCTGTTTCTCAATCCGTTGCTGCTGACGATTTAATTAAAGCGGTTTCGTTGCTTCCGAATGTAGCGCAACGTGGTTTAGTTGAGCGTTTCGACGCATCCATCGGCGCGAACACGGTTCTGCATCCATTTGGTGGCCTTACGCAGAGCACGCCTCAAGAAGCGATGGCGGCAAAATTGCCTGTACTCAATGGTGAGACGGATGTGTGTACGATTATGTCCTATGGGTTTAATCCTGAGGTCGCACAATGGTCGCCGGGTCATGGTGCCGTCTGCGCAGTGGTTGAGTCGCTTGCACGTCTGACTGCAGCGGGTGGAAACCCAGCCCGCGCTCGCCTTACTCTTCAGGAATATTTCGAAAAGCTCGGACAAGACCCGAAGCGTTGGGGCAAACCGTTGGTCGCATTACTCGGTGCTTTAGAGGCGCAACTTGAATTCGGCACAGCAGCCATCGGCGGTAAGGATAGTATGTCAGGTTCGTTTAAGGATCTCGATGTGCCGCCGACACTTGTTTCGTTTGCGATTGTGCCAGGCAAAGCAACGGAAGTGATTTCCGCTGAATTTAAACAAGCAGGTTCGACCATTGTTGTGGTTGATGTGCCACGTACCGCAGCACAACTACCCGATTTAAAAATCGCCCGTGAAAGATTGGCGGCCGTGTATGCTTTAATTAAGGCGGGTAAGGTTCGAGCGGCGGCGGCAGTTAGGCAGGGTGGAGTTGGTCATGCACTCGTGCGTATGTCGTTTGGCAATCGCATCGGCGTGTCACTTAACGCTGCACCTACTTCTGATTTTTTAATTCCATCATACGGCTCCTTAGTGCTCGAAGTCGCATCGGTGTCGGACCTTGGTGGATTACCTCACCGTGTTTTAGGTAAGACTACAGCGCAAACGGATATCACATGGCCTGGCGTTGTTGTTTCTATCGAAAAACTCTTAGCCGCTCACGAAGGCGTACTCGAATCGGTTTTCCCAACACGTGCGAAAGAGCCAGAGGGTTCACCAACAGTGATTTCTTTTGCGGTGCGCTCCGGGTTGAAGCCTAAGGCCAAGGTGGCACGTCCGCGTGTCATTATTCCAGTCTTCCCTGGAAGTAATTGTGAGTACGATACCGCACGTGCCTTCCGTCAGGCTGGTGCCGAACCTGAAATATTAGTCTTAAGAAATTTAGATGGCAGCGGACTATCGGAATCGCTTCAAGCCTTGGCTGAAGCGATCAAGCGTTCTCAAATCTTAATGATTCCAGGAGGTTTCTCGGCTGGGGATGAGCCTGATGGATCAGGTAAATTTATCGCAGCGGTGTTTAAGTCACCAATTGTTCGTGATGCCACGATGGATCTTTTGAAATCGCGCGATGGTTTAGCGCTGGGTATCTGTAACGGATTCCAAGCACTGATTAAACTCGGCCTCGTTCCTTTCGGTGAAATACGCGATGTCGATGCGCAAGCTCCAACACTTTTCCATAACCGAATTGCACGACACATTTCACGTTACGCTCACACTCGCGTCGCTTCAGTGAAATCGCCTTGGCTGTCGCGCTTGGAAGTCGGTCAGGTTTATAACATTCCGCTCTCTCACGGTGAAGGCCGATTCACCGCCTCGCCTGAAGTGATTGCTGAGTTGTCGCGCCAGGGGCAAATCGCTTTCCAATACTGTGACGCCACGGGCGTGCCTTCGAACGCAATCGAATTTAATCCAAATGGATCTGCCCAAGCTATCGAAGGTATCACAAGTCCGTGTGGTCGAGTGCTGGGCAAGATGGGACATAGCGAACGTCGTGGTGCGAATGTCGCTAAAAATATTCCTGGAAATAAATTCCAGGAATTATTCGAAGGCGGCGTGGATTACTTTAAGTAATCTCTATTCACGGCCTGCTTTAGGACCTAAGCTTCTTGAATGCTTCGAGTGCCCGATCGCGACCTTCGGTGAGGCCGATTGCAGGTCGGGGATAGTCGACGCCAAGGGTCACGCCGGCGGCCTTTAAGACTTCTGCTGGGGCCTCCCAGGGCTTGTGAATCCACTCGGCTGGCATCTTGGCTAACTCGGGCACGTACTGCCTTACAAAGGAGCCTTGTGGATCAAACTTTTCACCCTGCAGAACAGGATTAAAGACGCGGAAGTATGGTGCGGCGTCGGCACCACAACCGCCCGCCCACTGCCAGCCGAGAGTGTTAGAGGCGAGGTCGGCATCGACAAGCGTATCCCAGAACCATGCCGCACCCGATTGCCAGGGTTGGAGTAAATGTTTCACGAGTACGGATGCTGCAATCATGCGCACGCGATTATGTTGCCAGCCGGTTTGCCAGAGTTGTCGCATGCCAGCATCAACAATAGGGAACCCCGTTTTTCCTTTTTGCCACGCACGAACCAGTTTGGCGTCGGGTGCCCAAGGGAAATTATCAAACTCGGCACGCAAAGCTTTTTCAGGTGTATGATTAAAATGATGAAGAAGGTGATACCCGAATTCACGCCAGCCGATTTCGGCAATGTAACGCTCACCGCTTTTGGTTTCAGCGTGGGGTGAAGCTTTAACTGCAGTATAAATTTCGAGCGGCGAGATCTGTCCAAAGTGTAAATAGGGGGACAGTCGAGAAGTGCCGTCTAATTCGGGGATATCTCGAGCGGTATTATAATCTTTGACGGGTGCTGAAATGAAATCCTTCAGCCGCTTTTCTGCTCCTGCGCGTGTTGGAGTCCAGAAAGTGCGCATTTGGGTGTCCCACTTAATTTTTGGGAGTAATTTAAGTGAATCAACCGACTCGGTAGTAATATTACGTACAGTTCCATCCAGTTTTTTAGGGGCTTTGGTGGGTGTGCCGAATTTTAAGTTCGCTAAACAATTTTTCCAAAACGGCGTAAAGACCTGGAATGGATTGCCTGAGAGATTTTTAATTCGATGCGGTTCGTGAAGCAGTGAGCCGTTGTATGATTCAACTTTAAGTCCTGCATTCCGCAGAGCCGTTTTTATTTTAGTATCTCGTTCGACGATTAACGGTTCGTAGCGACGATTCCAAACGACTTGAGTAGCAGCTGACTCCTTAACCAGATTTTGTAGTTCTTCTAGACTGTCTCCTGAACGAATGATGAGTGAGGCGCCGGTCTTGCTGAATTGTTCGGATAGATCGATGAGGGCGTAGTGTAGCCACCAGAGTGTGGCACCACCTGGCGCCCAATGTCCTTCCGATTTAATATCATGAATATAAACGGGAATGACTTCGCCGCCCGCTTCGATGGCTGCCTGTAGTGCGGGGTTGTCGGCCAGACGAAGGTCTTGTCGCAGCCAGACGATGGTGGGGGCAGGTGCCATGGGTTTACCTTGGGAAGCCATTGGCCACCTGCAAACCCGTAACGCACTTTTCCGCTCCGTCTTTTACCAAGCGTAACTTTGGTTCTTCTTAACTTGTGTGGCGAACTCTACGAGCAATTGAACGCATTGTTCGACGACAGCGAGGTCGACCACTTCGCCTGGGGTGTGCATGTAACGAAGGGGGATGGAAACCAGTCCGCAGGCGACGCCGCCATTAGCCATTTGAATAGCCCGAGCATCGGTGCCGGTGGGGCGCGATTCGGCTGCGATTTGATAGGGGATACCAATCGATTCCGCGGCTGCTACCATTTGGTCGAAGACCAGAGGGCTGATATTCGGGCCACGGCTAATGATTGGGCCTCCAGATAAAGTGAAGCGACCAAACTTACGATTGTCGGCATCGGGGTGATCGGTGGCGTGACCGACGTCGACGGTAATGGATACTTGTGGGTTGATGCCTTGTGCGGCGACTTGAGCTCCGCGCGTTCCAATCTCCTCTTGGGTCGTGGCGACAGAGACCACTCGGGCAACGAGGTTCGTTTCTTTGGAGAGGCGACGAAATGCTTCCATGCAGACGTAGGCTCCGGCTTTATCATCGAAGGCACGCGCTACGCCGATAGAGCCGCGAAGAATTTCTGGACCGTCTGCATAAATAGCGGGGTCGCCGATGCGAACGATATTGAGTGCGTCGGTTCGGCTTGTGACGCCGATATCAATCCACATGTCGTGACGTTCAGGTACACGCTTGCGATCTTCAGGTGAAAGAAGGTGAACGGCACGTTTACCCGTGACTCCGAGAATAGGGCCGTTGCGAGTGAGAATATGTACGCGTCGACCAGAAGGGATGACGTGGTCGTGTCCGCCTAAGAATTCAAAATATAAAAAACCTTTATCATCTACATGCGAAATAATCAGACCGATTTCGTCGATGTGTCCGGCGAACATCAAAGTGGGCCCGCCTTTGCCTTTGAGTTCGGCGATGCGATTTCCAAGAGTATCTTTGCGGTATTGATCGGCAAAGCGTTCGACGTTTTCATCGATCACTGCTTGTGCAGCGAACTCGTGTCCCGTCGGAGATTTCGCTTCAAGGAGGGCGAGCAGGAAATCAGGAAAGTTGTGTGAGGATGCAGACTTTTTGGCCATGGCTCAGTCATAGGGTGAGCCCCTAAAAACACAAGTCACGAGGCACTCAAAAGCACCTCGTGACTTGGATAATAGGCTTATGCCCTATGTTATTTGCTTAAATTGCGGAGCTTGATGTTTTTATACCAAACCTCGTCACCGTGTTCTTGTAAGAGAATGTGACCCGACTCCCATTCACCAAAGTGCTCGCCGTATTTAGCGGTATCGCCGTATTTGCTTCTGGCAACGAGTGCGCGGAATTCATCGGTAGAGCGATCGTACGAAACAACCAGGGTGCCGTTGAGCCAGTGTTCAACTTTGCTTCCCTTGGTAATGACGTAAGCGGTGTTCCACTCGCCGATAGGGTTAGGCTTTTTATTTTTCGCCGTGATGAGGTCGTAGAGCGAAGCGATGGTGCGATTGCCGTCGCGACCCAACTTAGCGTCAGGATGATTTTCGTCGTCGAGCATTTGGAACTCGAGTCCGAAGGAAGATCCTGCGCCTTTGTTTAAGTTGGGTTGAACGTAATATTTTAATCCGCTGTTGGCGCCCTTGGTGAGTTTGAAGTCAACGCTTACCTCGAATTGCTTGTAGGCATTGACAGTGATGATGTCGCCAGCTGCCGCAGATTCTTTGCCACCTGTTGAGACGGTGTGGAACATGCCATCGATCACACTCCAACCTTCTTTGGGGAAATCTGAACCCTTGGATGAGCGCCATCCCGTGCTGGTTTTTCCGTCGAATAACAGCACCCAGCCGGCAGCCTTTTCGGCATCGGTCAGGGTATTATCCAATGAAACTGTCGCAGCCTTGGAGGCAGTATCTCCCGCTAGTGCAGCGAGCGGTATTAATACAAAAGCGAGAAGTGATTTCATTAATTAGAATCCAGTTGGAATTTTGAATGCACCGCGGCCTTCACGTTTCGCCAAGAGGTCGCGATTAGCGATTTCGGCATTGGGTCCAGTGAAGAGTTCGGTCTTCGGGTCTTGATTGAGGGCGAGGCCGAGGGTAGCGGTGGCTTCGTCGAGTTTGACGCCGTTGGTGCCAAGGTGATCCTTGAGTCGTCCGAATGCTTCGGAAAGTCCGCTGCTTGATTTAATCGATTCTGCGATTTCTCCTGCACTTTTCTTGGCGCCGAGGCGGTAGGAGATGTTTGCGGCGTGAACCAGGGTGGTTGAAAGGTGACATTCACGAAGCGGGGCGTGGATGTTGGAGTTGGAGCCTGCACGTATGCACTCAATCCAGTTGGCGTGGTGACCAGACGCACCGCCAGACATGTCGACTTGGCTGACTTTTTTGCCGTAAGATTTGATTTCATTTCCACTGGCATCGAAGGCTTTGCAGGAGAAGTAGTCGGGAACGATGAGTGTGGCATTTTCACATTCCACAACGATGCCGATGCTGGAGTCGCTGAGCTTATGAATCTTGTCCATGGGGCCTTCGAACTGACCATTAGACGACAGGCCGCGGACTTCAGTAATGAGAGGTGCGTCAGCGAAATTATGGATAGCCAAGAAGCTATTAGGCGTTTCACCGCAGTCACTGTAACTCAAGCGACCACCGATGGACATCACCTCGGGGGCGACTTCGTGAGTGTTCAGGAACCAGCGGGCGATATCGACTTCGTGTACGGCTTGATTGCACATGTCGCCACCACCGTAATTCCAGAACCAGTGCCAATCATAGTGGACCGGCCCGAAGCTCGCTGTCTCAATGTTTTTATCCGTTTGATTTCCGCGAATGGATTCTTGGATGTCGGCCGGTCCGTTCCACAGATCATAATCGATGTTCGAAGGGATTTCTCGCTTCTTTGCTGGGCCAATAGATTTGCGGCGTTTGTAGCAAATCGCACGCGCGAGTTTAACTTTTCCGTACATGCCTGCGTGTACGTCTTTGACGGCGGCACGAATGCCATTGCCCGAGCGGCTTTGCGTACCTGCTTGAATAACTAATTTATTAAAGTGTGCTCCAGCTGCAACGAGTTGCCGACCTTCAAAAATATTATGCGACAGGGGTTTTTCGATGTAGAGGTGTTTGCCCGCTTGAAGAGTCCAAATGCCCTGAATGGAGTGCAGGTGATTGGGTGAAGCGATTGAGACAGCATCGATATTTTTATCTTCGAGCATTTTGCGCATGTCGGTGTAGCCGACGGATCCTGGGCAAGCTGCGACGCCTTTGGCGAGAACGTCGGAATCCACGTCGCAGAGGGCAACGATGCGAACGCCAGGAACTTTTTTAAGTTCTTCAATATGCTGCATACCGCGACTGCGGAAGCCAACGACCGCTACGCGGATATCTGAATTGGCACCAGTAGCTTGGGCGAATGTGCGAGCGCTGAGGCCAGCCATGGCCGTTGCAATGGCGGCATTCTTAATGAAGGTTCGACGGTGGAGGTGTGACATGGGATGAGGGGTAGGGACGAGGATAATGAGATTACATTCCAGTCGAGAATGTTCCGACTAAATGTGATTAACTGACTGGGCTTTCAAAAAGCCCCATTTAATCAGCCCTTATTGGATAAGCCTTTTAGCCAGCTAATCCAACCAGCCGGCAATCCGCGATTTAGGGCACCATTGACGATTTTATCGTGATAAAGTTTTGAGGGTAAGTGAGGCCCGGTGGCATCGATCACCTTGAAGGCGTCGCATTCTAAGGGGCAGTCTTCTACGCCAGCTTCAAGTACCGTGACGGGGGTACGACGGTAGTTGGGGCCTTCAGCTTCAATGAGTCGTGCCCAGTCCTGGGCATTTAATTCATAGACTGCGCCCCAGACGCCTGGAGAAATTTCATCTTCAAGAATGTCAGCGGAGCCGCCGCCCCAGGTTACGCTGGGATGAGTAAACGCTAGACGATGTTTGGGCAAAAGAGCTTTGCCACGGTATTGCGACCCAGGGCAACGACGCTCCATCTGGGAAGCATCGAGGTTGGAACCATAGGCAAAGTAATACCGACTCATCGTCTGTTTGGTTTAAGTAATTTTGGAATTATTATTGGGAACTATACGTTTTGTGCCGACGCCAAGAGCTCCGCTAGCGTTTCATTTGAGTTATGAACGTACCAGTCGTCCCAACGGCTCACGTTTGTGCCGATTCTGACATACCCATTAGTTTCGAGTAGGTTATTTATCGCGCTCCTTTGTGGCTCGACGAAATTATGCTCAACGGTGATAACGCTAATTTTGTAATGCTTGAAATCGAAGGTTGAGAGTATCTCGTATTCTGATCCCTCTGTATCAATTGATAAGTAGTCAATGTTTTGAGGTGCATTATGTTGTTTCAGTAGGTCATTGAGTGAGATGGTTTCGACATCAAAGACCTTCTTGTTTGTTCGGTCATTCATATCGTCCGCGAAATTACTTTCGATTCCCGATAACTCTAAACTATTTACCGTCTCAGCGAATTTTACGATCTTACCTGAAGTGCTGTATACGCAACGTGTATCGATTATGCATTTCCTGTTGGCTTCTAGTTGTTTTTTTAAAGTGGGTAGTGGTTCAGCGATAATTCCATTCCATCCATAGTGTCTTTCGAGGATATAGGTATTGCTGAGGTAGATTCCATTTGCCGCACCAATTTCTACGAAAAATAAATTATTCCTAAATTTATTAATCAAGAGGGCGAACCAGTCTTGAAGTAGTTGTGAGGTGTAAAATCGGCCATTCGGTTCAATATTGTCAGGTAAATTTATGTTTAAGGTGTTATTCATAATTAATACTATAATCTGTGGTATGCTGAAATCTAGATGGGCTTCAACCCTTCATCCCCTAAAAGCATAATTAATTTTCAGGATAATTTGGATGTCTCTGCTGCCGGGATGCTAGTAATGGTCTCCGTTCTGACAGAGAAATTTACCATTAGAATTTCGCTGTGAATGAAAGGTAGGCCGAGCGAGGTTGGGCGCCGTAGCCGAGGGCTGAAGGGGGTGCGGTTTCGCCAGTTAAATTCTCGATACGTAAAGAAATGTCCTGTCCGTTGTTAAGGCTGTAGCGAATCCAGGTGCGCCAGTAATTAGCGTTGGGGAGTGGTACGCGAGTGCCGGTATCCCAGTCGAAATCTTCACGACCTTGAATGTGATTGAGTGCGATACCACCGACCCAGTTTTCATTGGGCGTGAATTCAGTTCCAAGGTTGAGTGTGAACGTCGGACGGCGGAGTAGGCTTTGGCCCTTAGTCACGATACTTTGATAGTCGGACAAGGCTTCAGTCTTAAGTGTCGTGGCAGCCGCAAAGACGCGCAGGTTTTTAGTCAGCCGACTTTCGAGGCCTAGCTCTACGCCCTGAGTTTCGGCTTTGGCGATATTGAAGCTTTTGT
Source organism: Opitutia bacterium (assembly GCA_947378845.1). Lineage (GTDB taxonomy): Bacteria > Verrucomicrobiota > Verrucomicrobiia > Opitutales > UBA953 > UBA953. The sequence continues at coordinate 12,350 of CANCLQ010000032.1, forward strand.
AGTTATCCGCTGGATCAAAATCAATGAGGTCGGTCAGTTTATTTTTAAAAGCCACCAGGGTCCAGTTAAGGCGATTACGTTTTTCGCTTTCATAACGCAGCCCGATTTCGCTGCCTTGGTTGGATTCGGGTCGAAGCGGTAGCCCGCCAGATGTCCCGTAGGCAAGGTCGTTCGCTGAAGGTGCACGGTAGGAGGTTGCTATCTTGGCATGAGCGTAGAACTGCTTAGCAAGTTTTCTGCTGTAGTTGATTTCCCATGTGGATTTACCTGCAAAATCAGTAAAGGAGTCGCGACGTAGTGAAGCCTTGATGCGATCATTAGCTGTCGCTGCCCAATCAACCCGACCCCATAAGCCGAGCGACTCCATGGTGTCAGTCCAAGTTGAACTTCCCGCAGTAAGGTCTTGTTGGTCGAAGTAACTGCTTTCGAAAGTGGCACCGACTCCTAGGGTCAGATTGCGACTAAATTTTTGGTCGGCGAAGGCGGTTACTTCGTCGCGTTTAAGGATGAACTTTTGATAATATAAAAAGGCACCATAGTAGTTGGAACCATCGACGTAATTTTTAACGCTTGTGTCACCGTGCGACCAGAAAATGGCAGCCTTGGTTTGGGTGTCTTGATAGCGCAGGCCCGGTGAGAGCATCCAGCCATTATCTTTTTGCCAATCGTTTGGGTCGGCGGCGACGATAGCTGTCGCTTGGCCTGGCAGGCCAGACTTTCCATTGTCGAAGGAGCCTAGTAAGTCGAAGATGAGGTGCGGTGAGAGTCTCCACTCGGATTTAATCAGGGCGGTATGGTTGTCACGCTGACTGTTGTCACGCCAGCCATCGTCATGCGATGTGGTGATTGAAACGGACGTGCCGTTGGTCGCAGCTTGTTGGTCGCGCGCGTTGTTAGTTAAATATGAAAGTGCGAGTGAGTATCGGCCATACGAACCAAATTCAAAAATACTCTTTGCTCCGCGTTCGGTTGACGTGAGTGGCTCGGCGAGACGCAGGTCAACCACGCCGCCTAGGGCATTGGCACCGTAAAGAGAAGACGATGGTCCACGAAGAATTTCGACCGAACTTAAACCGAAAAGGCGGTAGCGACCGATTTCATAGGAACCAGAAAACCCTTCGGGTAGTCGGCGACCATCGAGTAACACAACGGACTGACTGGAATTAGTGCCGCGAAAAAAGAGTGAAGCTTGTGATCCCTCGCCGGATTGTTCGGTCGAAAAAACTCCCGGGGTGGTAGCGATGATTGCAGAAAGCGTATTATAACCCGCATCCGTCGCATCGCTTATATTGACTTTGGTGACCGAAGGTGACGATTCGACTATTGGGGCGGTTTGCCGAGATTCTACAACGATAGTGTCGGGCAGTTGAGCCGTTGCCTGTGCAAGGATTGCCCCTAAAATTGTAATCATGGGGCGACAATTTGGGATGCCCCTAAGTAATCAATCTAAATGGGGCTGGAGAATGTGAATAAAGTTGTCATAAGAAATGGCATGGCTGCTGAAACGACCAACGAATCTGACCACGGTCCCGTTCGCCAATTTTCTATCTTCGTAGAAAACAAGGTGGGCCGTCTCAATGAGTTGGTTGAATCACTCGCGCAGGCAGATATCCATATTATGGCACTTTGTTTGGTCGATACGACGGACTCGACAATTATTCGCATCGTAGTCGATTACCACGAACGAGCTGAGCGAGTTTTAACTGATCACCATTTTGCCTACGACTCAGTTCCAGTCGTTGCTATTGAATTGCAGTCCGAGGCGCAGCTTAAAGATGTGACGTCCGTTTTATTAAAGGCCGAAATTAATATTTATTATGTATACCCATTCTTATCGCGTCCTAATGGTCGCCAAGGATTGGTGGTGCGCACGGAAGCCCAAGAATTAGCTGCGTCAGTCTTACAGCGTCACGGAATCAAGGTGATCGGTCGCGGTGACGTAGCGAGGTAGGGTAGATGCCGATGGGTCAAGTCAGTATGATGACACGCGGGCAAGTGGTCATTATGAATACAGCGCAAAAGTGAGTTCAGGGACCTGGCACCTAATGCCCGACTAAATTGAGTTCAGGAAATCTAGCAGCTGCGCTTTTTGATCTTTGTTGAGTCGATTAAAGCGATCGCGTGAAACTTTGCCTTC
>CANCLQ010000033.1 GCA_947378845.1 Opitutia bacterium
AGTGATCCAGCGATACGCGCGAAGTTGCGTCCAGTGTCTTGGAATCAATCGCAAGTCACAGACGCTTCTCACTTGGTTGTCTTTACCCGTCGTACTGAAATGACGGAAAAGGACGTGAATGATTTCTTTAATCAAATGGTTGCCGACCGCAAAGTGGATGCGGCTAAGATCGAACCCTATCGTCAAATGATGTTGGGTGGCGTGGTTAATGGTAAGGACTTGGCGGGTCAGCGCGAATGGGCCGCTCGTCAGGTTTACATTGCGTTGGGTCAATTGATGGCATCTGCGGCTGTTATCGGCGTAGATACGTGCGCACTCGAGGGCATCGATGCCGCTCAGTATAATGAAATTTTAGGACTCAATGGTTCCGGTTACGAAACCGTTGTCGCCTGTGCGGTAGGTTACCGTTCGAGTGAGGACAAGTATGCCGACATGAAGAAAGTTCGCTTCCCGGCGAGCCGCGTCTTCGGTCGCATCTAATTTAAAAGGTCGGTCAGCTTTTGCTGATCCACTGATTGAATTCTTCGTCGTCGGTCACAATTTCTGGCTCTCCGTATTCATTCGAGAGAAGGTTTTTATAACTTTCATCGGCGAATCGACGGCAGTGCAGGAGCACGCGTGCGGTGTGTCCCGGAGCGCGTACTAATCGACCGAGGGCTTGATTCACTTTGCGCATGCCTGGGCGAATGTAGGCGAGGGCAAAGGGATCGTCGGCACCATCTTCGACAAACATTTTACGGCGCGCTTCTTGTAGCGCATTCACTTCGGGTAAGGCGGGTCCGATGACGACTGCGGAGCGAATGCGTCCGCCCAGCATATCGACCCCTTCGCCGAGCGAGCCACCGAGGATTAGGCAAAGAATGACGGATGGTTTGAGTGCGTCTTCGACAAAGCGTGCGGTGCCATCGGGCCCAAGTCCGCGAGGTTGAAGCGCAATGGTCGCCTCCGGGTAAATGCGGCGGATTTCCGTAACAATAGTTTCAGCATATTTGTATGACGGGAAAAATGCGGCGACCGCACCTTCATTGGAAAGTTTGATGAGTGCGATTGCGGTACGATTGTTATGGCTGTCGCGAGTTTTAAGTCGGGTGTCGACTCTTCCATCGATGGCCACCGTGTAAGCTCCGTGACGCCAAGGTGCGAGTGCATCGGTGCGATGAAGTAAGTCAGCGTCCAATCCGCATTCATTAGCCAGTGCACCTTTGGGTCCCGGAGTGGCTGTCATTAATACAAAATGAGAAAATGCGGTAAGCCTTTCGCCAGTAGCCTTGGCAGCTGTTAGACAATCGAGGCTGAGTTGACCTGCTTTGGGTGACCAGAGAAGCCAACCGAGATCGGCTTCCTCTAGTCGTTTCAACCACAGCGTTGCATTCCACACTGCATTACGGGCGGCTTCAGGAAGGGTGTCGGTATCTAATGGAAAAGTTTCGCCGAGGAGTGCCAGTTTCTCGGCGAGCGCCAGCGCTTCCATTCGATCATCGGGCGAGAGTGCGTCGGCTTTCGGTAAGCGCTTTAAGAAGTCGGCCCATGCTTGGGTGGCGTTATACCAAGCTTCGGGTGCCTTGCATTGTAGGAGCGTGTGGGCGAAAACCGCAGCGGCGTTGGCGTCATCACGAATGGAGAGACATTCAGCGGCACGCTCGGGAAGGTTGTGTGCTTCATCGACGATCAGCATCGTATCGCCATCGTTCCATCCTGGGATGGTTTCGAGGGCGGCACGATTACGGGGCGAGAATACATAATTATAATCGCATATAATTACTTCGGCATGGGCGAGCATGGCCTTGGTAATATCCCATGGTGGAACCCCGGCGATTCGACCAATTTCACGGATGCGACGCAGTTCTGCGCCCTCGGATAGCAGCGATTGAGGGTCGATGGCGGCACGAGCCCAATTTTTGCGAATCTCTTCGATGTCATCGGGCATTCCTTCGACTTCATGTTCGGCACGCGGACGAAGGACCATGGCGCGCAGTTCGTCGGAATGTGCGAGTCGACGTAATTCTGAAAGAACTTGTAGCTGACCGGTGCCTTTGCCTGTGACGTAGAGTAGTCGTCCTACGCGACCACTACGAAGTAATGATAAACCGTGGTGAAGTGCCGCCGAGGTTTTTCCAAAGCCAGTGGGTGCGACCATGAGGCGCTGGCGAGATTCAATGGTGGCTTGTTCTAGATCGGTGCACGCTTGCGTCCATTCGGGGCGCGGTTCTTTGAATGGAATACGAGTCGGGAGAGTCAGAAGTCGGGCGTGACTGGCGCGGCGATTTTCTGCGTGCGCTGCAATGACTTCCGCTTGCTTGAGTAAATCGCTTTCGGCCGTTATGGGCAGTGGGACGATTTGTTTAGTACCGTCGGTGGGATCAACAAAAACAAGTTCACCGATTACTTCATTAACATCGGGGAGAAAGCGTGCGGCATGGCAGTAGGCTCCGAGTTGAAGAAAGTGGTGAGCGTAACGCTGTTGGAGGAATTCAGGTCGACGAGGAAGGGTTGTGATGACGGTTTTAATTTCACGTATGTGCAGTCGATTTCCTCTGAGACATTGTTGATCGGTTCGCCCAGTAATAATAATTTTCCAGCTGAGCGCAGAAATTTCACATTTGCTGGACTGTTCGAAAACCCAATCGGGACTTTCGTTGATCGCATGTTGGCGAAGGGTTTCGTGCCATTGTCGGCCCGCTTCAGCGCGCCATGGTGAACTGCTGGCACCAGCGCCTGGTCCAGGGCGAAAGGTAGCAAATTCCTGTGCGCTGACTTCGATGCGCTTGTCTTTGATGTCGATGAGCATCAGGGAAGCACGAAGTGGATTTCTCCGGCGGCCCAGCGCTCGAGATCGATGGAAAGTTTTACTACGGTTTCTTCGTCGGTGCTCTGAGCGTCGAGCGGTTGAGTCAGAATGGCTGCCGCATAACTTTGTCGGCTACCTAACTGAGCGAGCCAGTGTTCGTGGACGGGCCAGCCACCGTCTTTAATCATCAGCCATAGCCCCTTAAAATAAGCACAATCAGGACGAGGCCTTTCGGCCATTGCGGTGAAAGTCTCAATGGCGATTCGATAGCAGACAGCGGCGGATTCAGGGGGCGGCGGATTACGACGCACCATGTTGGCGAAGCGACAGGCGCGTTCGAGGGTGCGATGATTTTTGGCGATACCGGTGAAGCGATGAAGCAGTCGATAATCGCGTGCGAAGCGGTTGCCGCCATCTCGAGCTCGCTCGAGAGTGATTTCGCATTCATCGAATAAATCAGGACTCGTTGTCTGTTTGCTGCGAGTTTGTCGAATGAGGCAACGCTCGAGACCTTGCGAAGGTTCGAGAAGCGTGAGGAGGGTGTGTGACTCGCCAGAAGGATCACGCCCGAGGACTAGGCAACGCAGCGTATCAGCAGACATTTAGCTCTTGAGCTTAGACTGGGGAACAACGGCACCGAAACTCATCAAAAGACCAATGGCTTCTGGCACGGTGAGTTTAGTTTCCTTAATTTCATCCGCAGGGACCTGTAAGATAAAGCCGGCGGTCGGCGCGGGTGCGGAAGGCACGAAGACGTTTACGACTTTTTGTCCGATGGCGTTGGTCAGGATTTCAGGATTTTCTTGGGTGACGAAGGCGATGCTCCAGCAATTAGCGCGTGGATATTGCACGAGGACAACGCGACGAAAGGTGTCCTTATTGCGGCCACTGAGGGCATCCACCATTTGTTTAATTGTATTATAAAGAGCACCCAATCCAGGCATCCGCTCGATGATAAAAGCAAACCATGTTTTGAATAATCGTCCGAAGATTCTTTTAGAGAGCCAACCGAGGGTGATAAGGATCACCGCCATAATGAGCGCGGAGACAAGTACCAGCGCACCGTACATCGGACCCGATGTGAAATTCGGCGTCGTTGCCGAATCTTTGAGTACGATTGGGATCAGTGTTTGAAGAATGGACTGAACGGGGGCTGCGATGAGTCCAACCAGAATCGAAACCACGTAGAATGTGAGTCCGATTGGCAGGACTAAAAACATTCCAGTCAGAAAATTATGTCCGATGCGTGACCCGAAAGAAGGTTTTTCTGGTTGGGTGGTCATATCGCAAAGAAAAGCCTTTTTCGGAGGGACGCAAGGAGCGTCAATCTACAACCTTCAATTGCTATCCGGGGGATAGTGTATAAGTTACTTAAGAGATGAAAGCACCCCTCTTTCTTATCCTCATGTCTTCACTTCTACCATCATTCGCCCGCGGGACCGATGAGGCCTATCCACGCACAGCTGCTGGAGTTTGTGAGGTGAAGTCGTTACCTGCGGCTCGCTTGATGCTGACCGAAACAACGGAGGGCTACTTCTCAGGTAATAACAAAATGTTCGGAAAACTTTTCCGATACATCCGAACCAATGATTTACCGATGACCGCACCCGTGGAGGCCAGAATTCAGCCAGGTGTGATGGTGTTTTATATGGATGCGGCGTCTTCAAAGCGTGCAGACTTACAGCCCGATACCGAAGTGAAATTTTCGGATGTGCCCCAGCGAATGGTTGCAGCAGTGGGTATCCGAGGATCTTACAGCGAAGAAAATTATGCGGAAGGATTGGCTGCCTTAAAGCTCTGGCTATCGACGCAAAAAGAATACGAAGTCGCAGGCGAACCTTATGCAGTTTACTGGAATAGTCCGTTTGTTCCGTTTTTCTTTAAACAATCGGAAGTGCATATTCCGATTCGTAAGAAATAATTTTAGATCCAGTCGCGTTGGCGCCAGGCCAAGCCTTCAGAAATTTCACGCGCGAGGCTGGGCCCCTTAAAAACTAATCCGGAGTAAACTTGAACGAGGCACGCGCCTTCGTCCATGAAACGTCCAGCGTCTTCCGCACAGGTGATTCCGCCACAGCCGATCACAGGAATTTTTCCTTTACCGGTTTGGTGTAAGAATCTGACGACCTTCAGCGAGCGTTCGAGTAAGGGTCGTCCGCTCAGGCCGCCTTTGGTGACGCAGCCTTCAGTGCCTGGAGGTCGAGTGATGGTGGTATTGGTGGCAATGATACCAGCGAAGTTGGTTTCGCTTACCACGGAGAGAATATCCTCGAGTTGATGGGGGTTGAGATCGGGCGCGACTTTAAGAAGTAGGGGGACGGGGCCGCCGACGGTTTGGCGATTTTCACGGGCTAAAGTTGAGAGGAGTTGAACGAGTGGTGCACGATCTTGAAGCGCACGAAGTCCAGGTGTGTTGGGACTGCTGATGTTGACGACGAGGTAATCCGCCAGCGGTGCGAGTAACTTAAAGGAATAAAGATAATCTTCCTGCGCTTCTTCCAGCGGAGTGATTTTAGATTTTCCGATATTAATTCCGAGCGGACAGACTCGTTGTCCGCGACCCGGTTGCCCAGTTAAGCGTTTTTGAAGTGCTTCGGAGCCTGCGTTGGGGAAGCCATAAGAATTAATAACTGCCTTTAAGTGAGGGTAGCGAAAAACGCGTGGACGTTCGTTGCCGGGTTGCGCGTGACGCGTGACGGTGCCGACTTCAACGTGTCCAAAACCCAGGGCAGCTGCACCGCGCCAACCGATGCCATCTTTATCAAAGCCCGCGGCGAGTCCGACATGATTGGGAAAAGATAAACCGAATGCTTGAATGGGTTTGGCTCCAGAAGGAAGAAGGGAGCGCTCCATGAGTGCACGAACGGGAGCAATCGCACCAAGCAATCCCATGCCGCGAAGTCCCACTTGGTGGGCCCTTTCGGGATCCATTGCATAGAGTGCCTTGGAGAGTACTTTTTCGTACAGAAAAGACATGGCCCCACCGTATGGGTGAAATCATAGAAGGAAAGCGGAGAAGAGGGGGTAGGCCTTAAAAGGAATAAATTTCGCCCCCTCTTGACTCCCACGCGAAGTTCTACAAATCAACCACCCATGGCTGTTACTACCTCTAAGCTGCTTTGGTGCACAATTCGTAATAATAAAGAAAAAGGCACCTGGTGGGTGAAGGAGAATTCCGACCCTAAGCATTACGAGCCAGATGGCTTAGGTATCTTGGACCCTTATCAGCTCCCATGGATTTTGGATATGATGGATCCACTCCGTGAGTATGGTCTTTCAAATGAAATTCTTGAGGCAGCGTTCGTGCCTTTCCAAGTTCACTCTATCAGCGATAAGGACGAAATCGTACGACTCGCTCGCGTTGCTGAACACATTTTAGATTCTGAGGAACAATTATTCGCTCTGCCTAATGTCAAAGACGGCGATAAAGGTTCATACGCTGATTTTCTCGAGCACATCATGCGTCTGCGCGTTAAGTTAATTAACGACACTATTAAGCTCGAGCAGAAGCTTACCGTGGAAGATGTGGATGAACAGCTCAGCGAATTACGCAATCAAGCGATGATTGAAGGTCGTGACATTCACCCCTTTGAAGAAATCACCGACATCTTAGAGTTTGTACCGCAAGGTCACGAAGTTCCAGGCGAAGACGACGATGACGACAAGCCCGCCCGCCCAAGTTCCGCTGCAGAAGATATCGCCGACTTACCTGAAGTTGAAGACGACGAGAAGCTGGACAAGGAATTCGAAGGCAAACTGAAGTGGGACGAAGAAGATGCCCCTGAAGAAGCTGAAGGCTCCGAAGGCGAAGGCACCTCGGGTGGCGGAAAGCGCCGTCGTTAATTAAGTTTACGACGCTTGCGCTGGTAAATTGCCCAAGCGGCAAAACCCGTTCCCAGTAAGATCGCCCAATCTCCGTAGCGCACCCATGGGGTGTGTGGGAGGTCTTTTGATTTTATAATCAAGGGTTCAGCGATTCCGTAGCCGGCGAAGTAAATAGTATCATCGGGCTTGCCTGATTGAGTGACGACATGGCTAAGCCCCGTTGCATTGATGCTGCCGCTCCAGCCAGCATTACCGCAACGCACAATCGGCAGACCGGTTGACGCTGCAAGAAGGGCAGAGTGTGCGGCGTGTTGGTAAGCTCCTGCTTCTCGACCATACCAAGCATCGTTGGTGACGACTAAAAGAAAGTCCGCTCCAGCTTGTGCATGTTCGCGGGCGAGATCCGGAAAGACATCTTCGTAGCAAACCAATGCGCCAGCTTGGAAGGTTTGTCCTTTGCGATTAGTGACGGGAAGCAAAGATGTGCTGTCACCTGCAAGGCAATCTTCCGCGATTGGTACGACTTTTCGTAAAGGCAAGACGTTTGCCAGTGGTACGTATTCGCCGAAAGGAACTAAGTGACGTTTGGCGTAAACAGTCGTTTGAATTCCACGATCCGTGACCACTGCTACACCGTTGGTATATCCGCCCGTCCGCTTATCAATTGCCCCGATAACTAAAGGCGTCTGCGTGTTCTGTGCGAGCTCGGTGAGAATTTGCACATAACGATAATTATTCAGAGTAAGAGGTAGTGCAGCTTCGGGCCAAAGAATGAAATCAGGTCGCTGTCCTTTGCTGTCAGGCTTGCTCACCTCAGTGGTGAGTTGGCTGATTTTATTTAAATGACTTTCAAGGCGGAAGGAGTCCCACTTAGCGTTGGGATCGAAGTCGGTTTGTACGATGCCAACGCTTAGTGAATAGCTTGGGTAATTCATTCGGTTCTGAATGTTGTTTCCAAATACCACAAAGCCTAAGAGCAGCGGTGAGAGTCCGAGGTAAAGTTCAGGTGTCAGACGAGAGAGCCAATCCATTGTGCCCGCGGGCTTGCTCACCTGGGTCTCGCGAGCAAGACGCACCATTCGAATGATCCAGCTGGCGAGACCCAAATTGATCATCACGAGCAGAATGGAGAGTCCGTAGGGACCGACCCATGAGCAGAGGCTTAATAAAACCGGATTAGATTCTTGGCTCGCTGAGAGTGGAAGCCAGCCAAAGCCGGTCAGAAAATTTCCACGAATCCATTCGAGGGTTCCCCATGCTCCCGCAACGCCCAGTAGCACGAGGCAGCGATAAAGAATGCTGGCACCTTTGGTTGTTGGGAAAATCCAACGCAGCAGAATGAGCCAGCCAAATAGATAAACTGCGCAATACGCGGTTAGGAAAATGAGGCCGATGTAACCGAGGGGTGGGTAAACGTGGCGAAGCCAAAGCAAGAGCCCGATCCAGAGTATCCAACTGCAATAAAAGGCGGCAGCGCGCCAAACCTTGAAATCAGGGCTTTGTGTCGAGGCAAGTATCGCAGGCACAAGCGCGATAAAGGCAACGAACGGATGTCCGACCGGTGTGAACGAAAAGAAGAGCAGTAATGCTGTTAGTCCAATGCCAATCCACGATTGGAAGTGTGCATTGTTAAGGAGTGCCGTGCGACCCGTGGTCATTCGGAAGTCTCTTGAACTAATTGCCAACCCTCGTCGCGAACCATCGGTTCCGCCTTCTTCCATTTTAATTCGAGGGTTTCACCTCCCTTGCGAATGCGAACAATATCATTGCGACCAATTTTATTGGTGCTGCGGCGGAAAGGTTCGGCCTTGGGCTGCGCGCTTGTTGAGGCGGTGTCTTCGGGTGTGCCAGGCTCGGCTGGACCAGTGGCGATGGCGCGGCCTTGAGACGAACGTATGGTTGCTTCAAGCGCTTCCATCGAAGCAGCAGTACGGAATAAACCGGTGCACACTTCACTGCGCAATTGGCGCATCAGTTGTTCGAAAGCGCGATAGGCTTCCGATTTATACTCATTGAGCGGATCTTTTTGGGCGTAACCACGGAGCCGAACGCCTCGACGAAGTTCGTCCATTTCAGTGAGGTGATTCTGCCAATTGCGATCCACTGCGCGAATAATAATATATTTTTCGATGTGCTGGAGGACTTCTTTGCTTTCGTGTTTCTCGCGGCTGGCGTGAAGTTCAGAAATTTTCTTCATCACGCACGCCGTTGCGAGGTCGCGATTAAGCGGAATAATCTCTTCGGCAGAAAGACGAATAGGAAAGGTGCTGACAAACCAGCTTACAAATGCTTCTGCTCCGTTTTGGTCGGCCGTCGAGGTGTCATCAGGGAATGCGGTATTTAGACGGTCATCGATTTCTTCGGTGATGATTTCAAAAATCGATTGACGTGAATTAACTTCAGTCAGCGTGCGGTTCCGGAGGCCGTAAATAATATTTCGCTGATCATTTAGAACGTCGTCGTACTGTAAGAGGTGTTTGCGGTGGGAGTAATTTTGACCTTCAACGCGTTTCTGTGCGGTTCCGATAGAGCGGTTTAACAACGGGTGCTCAAGCGGCTCGCCTTCATTGAACGACTTTTCTAGCATCGAAGAAATAATACCGGCGTTTGCGAATAGACGCATCAAGTCGTCTTCGAGAGAGATAAGGAAGCGCGATAGGCCAGGATCACCTTGGCGCGAGCAACGACCGCGGAGCTGGCGATCCACGCGACGTGATTCGTGTCGCTCAGTGCCAAGCACGTATAGCCCGCCTAATTCACGTACACCTTCTCCGAGGCGAATGTCCGTACCGCGACCAGCCATATTAGTGGCAATAGTTACTGCACCATTTTGTCCAGCGAGTGCCACGATGTCGGCTTCGTGTTCGTGATTTTTAGCGTTCAGTACTTTGTGCGGAACGCGCGCGAGCGTGAGCATTCGACTTAATGTTTCAGAGGCTTCAACGGAAGCGGTGCCGACTAAGACCGGCTGACCGCGTTTGTGGGCTTCTTTGACTTCGTTGATGGCGTACGCGTATTTCTCACGACGCGTTTTGAAGACGATGTCGTTTTGATCGATACGAATGCAGGGCTGATTGGTTGGAATGGTTACCACAGTCAGATGATAAATTTCATTGAACTCGGTTGCCTCTGTTTCGGCCGTTCCGGTCATGCCCGCCAGTTTGCGGTACATTCGGAAGTAATTTTGAATCGTGATGGTGGCGTAGGTTTTATTTTCCTTCTCCATCGCCACGCCTTCTTTGGCTTCGACTGCTTGGTGAAGTCCATCGCTCCAGCGTCGACCAACCATAATCCGCCCAGTATTTTCATCGACGATTAAAACTTTGCCATCTTGCAGCACGTAATGGCGGTCGCATTCGTAGAGGGCGAAGGCCTTGATGAGTTGGCCGATGGCATGGATATCTTCCGAGGTACGAATGTAAGATTGTTCAGCTTCGTTGCGTAATTCGGTACGACGTTCCTGGGTAAGCGATTCGTCTTTATCGAGTTCAACGTAGCGCGTCGGAAGATCGGGAAGAGTGAAGGCGTCGGGATTTCCTGGGCGTAAAGTATCGCGACCTAATTGAGTTAAGTCAGATTCTTGTTCGCGTTCGCTGATAGAGAAATACAGGCGTTCCTTGAGGTGGTAGCGGCGGTCCTTTTCAACTTCACTGGCAAGGATGCCTTCATGTTTTTCAAGTAATTTGCGCCAGCGACCGTTCTCCATCAGTCGAGCGAATGCTTTATTGCGTGGCATGCCGTGCGCGGTCAGCCAGAGCTTATCCATCGTGGATTCAGAAGGCTCTTTATTTTCTGAAACTTTGCTGAGTTCAGCTTCCGCCTCGTTGATTAGACGTGTAACGAGTTTTGTTTGCGCTTCGAAAAGGGCTTTAACGTCTTCGACCAAACGAGGGAAGGGGAGTTCGCGTTCTTCGGTGACGGGACCAGAAATGATCAGCGGCGTGCGCGCTTCATCGATAAGGATGGAGTCGATTTCATCGACGATGCAGTAGAAGTAATCGCGTTGAACCTGTTCGTTGGCGCTTAGGGCCATGCCGTTGTCGCGCAGATAATCGAAACCGAATTCTGAAGCGGTGCCGTAGGTGATGTCGCAACGATAAGCCGCTTGGCGATCTTCGTTGCCCATTTGATTTTGAATGCAGCCCACTGTCAGGCCTAACCAACGGTAGAGGTGGCCCATCCACTCGGAGTCGCGTCGGGCAAGGTAGTCGTTAACCGTGACGAGCTGGCAATTCTTGCCAGTGAGTGCGTTTAGGTAGAGGGGGAGAGTGGCGACCAAAGTCTTGCCTTCGCCGGTCGCCATTTCGGCGATTTTATTTTGGTGCAGGGCGATGCCGCCGATTAGTTGCACATCGAAGTGCACCATGTTCCAGGTCTGTTCATGCTCGCAGACGATGGCGGTGGTGCCTTTGAGGCGACGCGCGGCATTCTTCACGACCGCAAATGCTTCAGGTAAAATCGAGTCGACGGTTTCACCGCGAGCAAGGCGGGCCTTGAATTCGGCTGTCTTGCCTTGAATTTGGGCGTCGGTGAGTTTTTGGTACTCTAACTCAAGTGCATTGATGCGTGCGACGATGGGTCGGCACTTGCGGAGGAATCTCCGATTGTGGCTACCAGCAAAGAGCTTGATGAGACTTAGAAACATGGGTCCTGACGCGAAAGGTAGCAAACCACCTCGGTTAAGTGTGAGTCAAAGCCCAAATCCAATAATCCGCCCTATTTTAGGTGAAAATGTTAAATTTTAGATAATTGGCTCAAGCCCGAGAATGTCGGATTGAGTAGCCATGATTTGCCGACGGCGCAGGCGAGTCTGAATATGAATTTTCCGCCTTGCCGTTGGCATAGAGACATCAAGATGGGGTTATTCCCTATGGCTGAAAACGTTCTAATTTTAGGTACGGGCTGCGCTGGCCTGACCGCTGCAATTTACGCTGCTCGCGCTGGTCTCAGTCCGCTGGTGCTTGAAGGTGGTCAACCCGGTGGACAATTAACGACGACTTCGGAAGTCGAAAACTTTCCTGGCTTCGTCCACGGCGTGGATGGCAATGAATTGATTTCGAATATGAAAGCTCAAGCCGAGCGCTTTGGTGCACGCTTTGCTTGGGATCGTATCGACTCAGTAGATTTTTCGGGTTCGGTAAAAAAACTCGTAGGTGGTGAAGCGACCTACGAAGCGAAGGCTGTCATTATTGCCACAGGTGCCTCGCCTCGCTTGCTCGGTATCCCTGGAGAAAAAGAATATTACGGCGGTAACGGTGTTACGACATGCGCCACATGCGATGGCGCGTTTTATCGCGATGTGCCAGTCGTCGTAGTGGGCGGTGGTGACTCCGCTTGCGAAGAAGCTTTATTCCTTACGCGTTTTGCTTCGAAAGTAATTTTAGTTCACCGTCGCGATAAATTCCGTGCCTCGGAAATCATGGTGCAACGCGTGAAGGCTCACGAAAAAATCGAGCTCGCACTCAACTGCGCACCTCTCGAAGTACTTGGTGGTGCCGATGGCAAAGTCCACAGTCTCCGCGTTCAAGAAGCTTCAGGAAAAACACGTGATATCGCCTGTAAATGCGTGTTTATTGCGATTGGTCACGTCCCCAATTCAAAGGCTTTCACGCCTGCATTGAGTGTGGACGAGAACGGCTATTTCATTGCTGAAGACAACACCGTGAGCACGAAGGTTCCTGGCGTATTTGTTGCCGGCGATTGTGCGGATCACGTTTACCGTCAGGCCATCACTGCAGCAGGCATGGGATGCCGTGCGGCGATTGAAGCCGAGCGCTGGTTAGCAGGCCTGTAAGCCTTACTTCGTCAGAATTTCCATCGCCGATTTCTTCTGTGGAATAAACGGAAGAACGTGTTCGGTGTAGGGAACGATGACGTCGAGAAGGTAAGGACCATTATGCGCTAGCATCTCGCGAATCGCTTCACGCAATTCTTCGCGCTTGATCACTTGGCGGGCCTTGATGCCAAAGCCGTTAGCGATTTTTACGAAGTCAGGATAAAGTCCACCAGGATTGTCTGGGCTACCGATGTTAGTCGCATCGCCTAAGACGGTGTGACCGCGGACGCCTGCGTAGAAACGATCTTCCCACTGAACCACCATGCCTAGGTGTTGATTGTTCAGGAGCATGACCTTCGCATTAATCTTCTCAATTTTCATGCACGCCAGCTCTTGGATATTCATCAAGAACGAGCCGTCGCCATCGATATCGATAACCTGTTTCTTAGGGCAGGCCACTTTTGCGCCAATAGCAGCAGGCAAACCAAAGCCCATGGTACCAGCGCCTAATGAACTAATGAAGGTGCGTGGTTTATTGAATTGGTAGTACTGTGGAGCCCACATTTGGTGTTGGCCCACGCCTGTAGAAATAATCGCGTCACCCTTGGTTTCCTTGAAGAGGGTCTCAATCGCTTCTTGCGGTAAGATGTGCTTAGAGCCTTTACGGTCGTAGCTGAACGGGAAGGGATGCTGTTTTTTCCAGCCGTTGATGGTCGTGTACCATTTCTTGAGATTAGGTTTCTTGAAACCCTTCTTCGCTAATGCACACAGACGCAGCAGGGCATGTTTGACGTCCGAGTGAACCGGATAATCTGCAAATTTATTTTTGTGATGCTCGGAGCGATCGATGTCGACGTGGACAATCGTGGCGTCGGGTGCGAATTTTTCGATAGCGCCGGTAATACGATCGTCGAAGCGCGCACCGAGTACGATGAGCAAGTCGCTCTTACATACTGCCCAATTACCAGCGACCGTGCCGTGCATGCCGTACCAGTAGAGCGACTGTGGATGATCGGAAGGGAAGGCGCCGAGCCCCATTAAAGTGCTTGCGACAGGGATACCTGTGGCTTTGGCGAAAGCCATTAATTCCTTGTGAGCGTGAGCTGAAAGGATGCCGCCACCGACGTAGAGTACGGGTTGCTTAGCCTTCTCAATGAGCCGTAAAACCGTGCTAAATTGGGCGTCCGGTGCCTTTGGTGGAACTTGCAGGCCAGGAATATCGACGTCGTTAACCGACTTCGGGAAAACTGGAACCCACTCGTGTTGTTGAACGTCTTTTGGGATATCGATGACGACAGGACCTGGACGACCAGTGGTCGCAATCTTGAAAGCCTTGTACATGATCATCGGCAACTCGTTGTAATCGAGAACGAGGAACGAGTGCTTCACGATCGGAAGCGTCATGCCATAGAAGTCAGTTTCCTGGAAAGCGGCACGACCGATGAATTGCTGATAAACTTGTCCTGTGATGCACACTAATGGAATGCTATCCATGTGAGCATCGGCAATGGCTGTAACGAGGTTGGTGGCGCCGGGGCCAGACGTGGCCATGCAAACTCCGGGTTTACCCGTTGCACGCGAATAGCCGTGAGCCATGAAAGCGCCGCCTTGTTCGTGGCGTGGTAAGATCGTGCGAATTTTTTTCGAGCGCGTGAGGCCTTGGTGTAGCTCCATCGAGGCGCCACCTGGGTAGGCAAAAATAGTATCAACCCCGAGGTTTTCTAGGCATCGCACCATGACGTCACAGCCACG
>CANCLQ010000034.1 GCA_947378845.1 Opitutia bacterium
GGCCTTTGTTGGCCGACCTGCCGTTCATTCGGCCTCCAGACCATGAAAGTCTCCTCCTCATTAAAGTCGCTCAAGAAGCGCCATCCCAATTGCCAAGTGGTACGTCGTAAAGGTCGCATTTATGTGATCAACAAGACCCATCCTCGCTATAAGGCACGCCAAGGATAAACCCTCAGCAAAACCCTGTATTTTATGAAGAAAGAAGGACATCCTGAATACCATCCCGTCGTCTTTTTGGACGTCTCGACCGCACGTGAATTCCCCACGCGATCGACGATGAAATCCAAAGAAACTAAAGTGATTGATGGCGTTGAACATTTTATCATCCGTCGCGAAGTAACGATGGATTCGCACCCTGCGTACACCGGCGAAAAGCGCTTCGTGGACTCCGCTGGTCGCGTCGAAAAGTTCAATTCGAAGTTTAAGCGCGCCGCCAAGTAATCTTCTCCGGAAGATCGCTCTAAAACCCGCCTGGTTCGCCAAGCGGGTTTTTTGTTGGCCGATTTTTCGGCAGGATAGGGCTGCCTAAATTTAGCATTTAGGGTTTTTAATGGCCGATACCTGACCGAACTTGTTCACAATAATGTTAATAAAATGTGCCTTAATTGGTAATAAGTAGCCGTTTTGACGAAAAAACGGCAAAAAATGCTTGATTTTAACTTTTAGCCGTTACAAGACTGTCACCGCTATGAAGCAAATCCTACCTATCCTCACCCTCACGACCCTCACTGCTGCTGCTTTTGCCGACGCTTCCGCGCCTGCTGCTGCCGCTTCAGCTGGTCTCTCCTACAACCGCGTTGGCGTTAACTACGTCACCAACGGTACTGACCATCCATACAGCGTTTCCGCATCAGCTTTCATTGGCTCGTCCAATGTGCTCGTTGCTGGCGAAGCCGATCTCACCGCTGCTGGTGATGACACCGCTTCCATCGGTTACGTCTTCAAGGGTGTAGCTGCTGGTATCGACGCAACTGTTTCAGTTGCTTCAAATGATATCTACGGCATCAACCTCCGTCGCTCACTCGGCGAAGTTCTCTCCGGTCTCGAAGCTGCTATTGGTTACCAAAGCAGCTCCGGTTCCAACAAGAATGACTCCTGGACCTACGAGCTCTCTTACAATGTTAATAAGCAGTACTCGGTTGCTTACAGCATTCAGGATTTCCAAGGCTCTGTTAGCAACAACAGCGTTTCGATCCGCTATAACTTCTAATCTTCGGATTAGAAATTAAACACTTAAGGGCTCCGGAAACGGAGCCCTTTTTGTTTAGCGAGTTTACTGGCCGCTAAGGCTCTGTGTGACGGCGGCGCTAAGCTGATCAAACAGAGCGTAGCGACGCGCATACAGCGCACGCTTATTCGTTTTAATCTCCTCACGGGTCCGGCGAATCTCGCGCAGTGGTAATTCGAACCAGCCATCCTCGGCGAGTTTACCATCCGCTTCCTCCCACATCTTATCGTAATTAAATGAAATCTTATTCCAGGAGACTTTGATCATGTGCTTGCCGGCGCTCATCTGGATACTGTTGCCCGCTCCAAGGAGTCGACTGACGCCGAGGGCGCTTACAACTTCCTGCAGGGCAAAGATGGCCATGGCCTTGGCGCGTACGCCATGCATCGCCTTCCAAGATGCCTTAATCGTTTCTTCATTGGCCCCTGCACCGCCTTGAATGGCTCCAGCGTAGGCTACCCACTGTCCATTCACTTCCTCGACCGAGAAAGCGATAGAGCAAAGTTCTCCGCCGATCTTATCGCAATGCACGCGGACGGTCCACTCGCCCTCGCGACGGAAACGGTAATCGGCGCCCACCGTGAAACGGATATTCCCCGAATCTTCGCCGAGTGGCACGTCAGCCAGCGTGATTTCGACCCCTTTCTGGGCAACGAGCGCCGCAAGTAAGGGGCCTTGCTTGATTAAGGCATAACGAAAGGAGTCCTGTAGTACTTTAAGCTTCTTGGCGCCGTTCCACTTCGTTGAACCGTAGCCACGAAGGGTGCGAAAGCGCAGGTAAGGGTTGGCCGCAATGAACGGAAGGTTGTTGGGCTGTTGCAGGAAATTAAGCCAAGCTATGAAGGCTTGCTTGCCGATGAGTGCACTCAGCGAGGCACCGATTCCTTTAACTAATCGCGACTGCCAATTTCTTTCCGCGTGTGCCTCGCGTGTAATTCTCCAGGCAAAAGCCATCGCTCCGAGATGCGATTGAGGAATTTCTTCAGAATGGGGCGCAGACATAGTCGACCCATTCAACTTGAACCCAAGCCAACATTAGGGCGATTAAAGAATTTAATTACTTTGCCTCAACGTGCACCGTGACACGCATCTCGCGATCGCCCGTGCCCCAGTAACTACCACGTATCGGCGTGGCATCGCGGAAATCGCGACCGAGGGCGGAGGCCACATAGGTCTCGTTCACGATACGTTTATTGGTGGGGTCGAGTCCGAGCCAGCCGTAACCAGGGATCCAAGCTTCGCACCAGGCGTGCGAGGCGTGGCTACCCAAAACTTCGCCGCGCTTAGCATCATAAACATAACCGCAAATGTAACGGGCTGGGATGCCGATCGCTCGGCAAAGGGCTAACATGAGATGCGTGAAATCTTGGCAGACGCCCTGAGGTTTGGCGAAAAACTCTTCGGTGTTGGTGGTGACGTTAGTGACCCCGGGTACGTATTTGCAGGTCTGATGAACAAATTCCATAATAGCCACGACTACGGAGTAGACGTCTTTCTTTTCACCGCGGGCATCAATGGCCGAGCGCCAGATTTGTGGAGTGATTTGAACGGGCCCGTCGGATTGTAAGTAAGGTTGAAAGCTCTCGAGTACCTCAGGCATCAGCAATCCACTCAACGGACTATCCTTTGGAATGTCTTCCACAACAGTGGGCTTGGTTTCAACGACACTTGAAACATCGATGACCAATTCTTTATGGGCTTCTTCGACTTCGAAGAATGAAACGTTATTACGATACAGATCGTTGTAACGACGCATCTTAATGGCTGGCAGGACGCGCACCAAATGAAGAATCGTGCGCTGCCGAAGGTTATCTAAGGGAGTTACGCGTAGCTCGTTATTATTATTTCGGACGGGAAGGGCGTAACGGTATTCAGTGCGGTGCAGGATGCGTAGCTTCATGGTCTTCGTATGAGCTTACTGTTGCTGCTGTTGCTGTTGTTGTTCGCGCTGCCAATCCGACAAGTTATCTTGTCGGGAGTGACGCGGGAAATGTCGGCTGACTTCGCTTGGAAGAAGAACGAAACTCTCGAACACCGCTTGGCCGGCGGCATTGAGCTGCTGTTGTAGTTCGTCGATATAGTTATGCAGACCCTTGGCCATTACTTCGGATGGACCCGAAAAGCTCAGCCGGGCGAGCAGGGCGCCGACAAGCTTTTCACACTGATTTGAATAGCCGCCAATCGGCGTGCCCGAGATATCGTGCAAGACCTCGTTGGCACGACGGAGACAGTGACGCACTGAGCGCGGGAATTCATTAGAGAAAAGCAGGAGATCCACGACACGTTCGACGCTGATTTCGCCGCCGTGGACGCGCCGGTAGCCTGCGTGAGCACCGCAGGCACGCAATACCGCGCCCCATTGCAATGATTCCTCGGCGTCGTCGCTTGCAATGCTTTGTGAACGGATATCGAGGAAGCGACTCGTCATATCGGCACGCTCGAGCAATCGGCCTAACTGCAAGAAGTTCCAGCCCTCGTCGCGCGTGAGCGTGGCTTCGGTGATACCGTCGAAAAGCATCGAGGATGCGATGACTTTTTCGTAGAAGGCTTGCGGAGAAATTTCTAGGAGGTCGATGCCTTCCGGCGAGGTCACGAATAGATTGAGGTCATTGATTTCGGTCCACATTTCGTCCGAAATCTTATCGCGCACCGAACGCGCATTTTCGCGAGCTTGTCGAATGGACGAAATAATTGAATCGGGATTGCGTAAATCAATCGTGAGGAATTTTGCAGCGTCGCCTTGTTGTGGCGTGGGGTAAAGCGCGCGGAACGATTCTTCCATGGCGGTGGCTTGCAATACTGGCGTCCAATATTCTTGGGCTGATCCACGGCCTAGCGTTTCGTCATCGAGCAACATCTCTTCACTGATACGAACGAGGCGGGCTAAGTTTTCGGCCCGTTCGATTTGTCGAGACATCCAATATTGGTGGTCGGCCACCCGGGAGAGCATCATGGTCGTAAGTCTTTAGGTGTTGAGTACCCAGGTGTCTTTACTGCCGCCACCTTGAGAGGAGTTTACGACGATAGAGCCGCGTTTGAGGGCCACGCGGGTGAGGCCTCCGGGCAATACTTTCACGGTATCGCCCCAGAGCACGAAAGGACGGAGGTCAACGTGACGGCCTTCGAGTCCGCCATCGATGAGTGTGGGGTGTTGCGAGAAATTGACGACGGGTTGTGCGATATAATTACGCGGGGTCGCGATAATTTTTTGGCGAAACTCTTCGATTTGTTCTTTGGTGGCTGAGGGGCCGATAAGCATTCCGTAACCGCCGCTTTCATTGGCAGCTTTGACGACTAATTTCGGAAGATTATCCAGAATGTATTTCATGTCGGCTGGACGCCAGGCCAGGTAGGTCGGGACCTGATCGAGGATAGGTTCTTGGCAGAGGTAATAACGAATCATCTCTGGTACGTAAGCGTAGGTGACTTTATCGTCGGCCACGCCTGTGCCGATAGCGTTGGCGAGTGCGACGTTGCCGCGGCGAACCGCATCGACGAGTCCAGGGACGCCTAAGCAGGAATCTTTGCGGAAGACTTGGGGGTCGAGAAAATCATCATCGATGCGACGATAGATTACATCGACTTGGCGAAGTCCGCGCGTGGTGCGCATGTACACGAAGCCATCGAGCGCAATGAGGTCGCGACCTTCGACGATTTCGATACTCATCTGACGAGCTAGAAAGGAGTGTTCGAAATAAGCACTGTTATGTACGCCTGGCGTGAGTAAAACTACGTTCGGATTGGGGTTTTCGTGCGGTGCAACATGTCGCAGCGTAGCCAATAAATCAGCAGGGTAGGTATCGACAGAACGTACGCCCCCGCCGAAGAGGTGAGGGAATACACGCTTCATTGCGGTGCGATTTTCTAAGACGTAGGAAACACCGGAAGGGCAACGACCATTATCTTCGAGCACAAGGTAACGTCCGTCGGTGTCGCGAATTAAGTCCGTTCCGCAAACATGGATGTACGCATCTTTAGGGACGGACACGCCAACGAATTCAGGTCGGAAGTGCGCGGCACCGAAAACAACTTCATTGGGAATGACTCCATCCTTCAAAATACGCTGCTCGTGATAGACGTCGTAGAGAAAAAGATTTAACGCGGTGATGCGTTGCACGAGGCCAGCTTCAATTGTTTCCCATTCTTGTGCGGGGATGACACGTGGGAATGGATCGAAGGGAAAAACTCGCTCCGTACCTTTTTCGTCGCCGTAAACCGTAAACGTGATGCCTTGTTTGAGGAAGAGCAGTTCCAGACTCCGAATTTTTTGTGTGAGTTCATCGCGGCTGAGCCCTGAGAGTCGTTCTGCGATGGCTTTGTAGTAAGGACGAACCGTGCCGGACTGATCGACGAGTTCATCGAAAAGTTGTGCGGGCTTATAATCCTTGAGGAGCATGCTCATTACTGAGCAGACCCTGAGCCATCTTCACTAAGTCACGCTAGTGGCTAAATTTAGACAATATACTCGACCTAAGTTAGGCAGAAGCCGCCAGAACTCATCACTAAGCCCTTAAAGTCCGGGGCGGCTTGGTTTATCAGAGGAGGGACCGCCTTTGGAGCGGAAGAACTCACTGAGTACTTCGGCACGCGCATCGGCCAACTGATTCAAGCGCACATCGTCAGGCGTCAGCATCTTTTGGCGTTCGGTCATTAAGCGACGCAATTGCATGAGAGCGGATTGTTGGAGCTGACGCACGCGTTCGCGGGTGAGCTTAAATTTTTCACCGACCTCTTCGAGAGTCAGCGGACTTTCACCACTGAGACCAAAACGCAGTGTGATGACTTCGGCTTCGCGCGGATCCAGGCGTGAAAGCATTTCTGCGATTTCCGTTAAGTCGGATTTACTACGCAAATTTTCAAAAGGCGTACGGGCATTTTCGTCTTTCACCAAATCGCCCAAAGTCGAATCGCCTTCTTCGCCGACTTGTTGATCGAGCGAGGCAGCACGATTCGCGACTGATTTCATGTGCACCACTTTTGAAAGTGGAATCTCCATGACCTGGGCGATTTCTTCGTTGGTCGGTTCGCGATCGAGTTCCTTGATTAATTGATTGGTGATGCGTCGCATCTGGGCGATGCGGTCGACCATGTGAACGGGGAGGCGAATGGTTTTACCATTGGATGCGAGCGCACGTTTGATGGCCTGCTTAATCCACCACGAGGCATAGGTGCTGAGTTTGCCGCCTTTATCGGGGTCGAAACGCTCGACCGCTTTAATCAATCCGAAGTTTCCTTCGCTGATTAAGTCCATCAAGGGTAGACCGAAATTATCGTAATCTTTGGCGATGCGCACCACGAGACGCAGATTCGCTTGGATCATGTGTTGTCGTGCGGCTTCATCGCCCTTGAGAACGCGACGGGCCAGGGCGGTTTCTTCTTCCAGGGTGAGCAGTGGCGTCTTCCCGATAGAGTCTAGATAAGTGCGAATGGGCGAACGCTCATCGGGAGAAAGTTTTTCCCAGGACTCGCCTGGCTCGGTGATATCTTCGACAGGTGCAGGCTCAGGCATGCGCGCAGGTGCCGTGGGTAGACGCAACTTCTCCTCCGAAGGTTTTGAAGCCTTCTCTTTTTTAAGAGGCTTTGATTTGGACATGATTTTAGGACTTTAGTCCTGCGGCTAACCCTAAAGCGCGAAGCACGCCTTTGGATTTGTTTACCGTTTCTTCATATTCGAGAGAGGGAACTGAATCAGCTACCACTCCGGCCCCGGCTTGAATGCTGGCGATGCCGTTGCGGAGTGAGGCGGTGCGAATCACGATACAAGAATCGTGTGCACCATCGAAGCCGAAGTAGCCGACTGCGCCGCCGTAGATGCCGCGGCGTTCGCCTTCGAGTTCGGAGATGATTTGCATAGCGCGGATTTTAGGTGCGCCAGAAAGGGTGCCCGCTGGGAAGGTCGCACGGAATAAATCAAACGCATCATATTGTGGGGCGAGATTACCTTCTACCTGAGAGACGATGTGCATCACGTGCGAGTAGCGTTCGACAATCGCGTAGTCAGGCACGGTGACGGAGCCAGGAACACAGACACGACCGAGGTCATTGCGGGCGAGATCAACCAACATTAAATGTTCAGAGCGCTCTTTGGGGTCGGCCAGTAATTCGGCCTCGAGTTGGCGGTCCTGCGTTTCGTCGGTACCGCGTGGACGAGTGCCGGCGATGGGACGGATTTCGCAACGACGATTGGTGAGGCGTACATTTACTTCGGGTGAAGCACCTACGACATCGAAACCCAACTTCGTTTCGATGATGAACATGTATGGCGAGGGATTCACGTGTCGCAGCACGCGATAGAGGTCGAGCGGGTCGCCTTTAAAGTCGACGTCTGTGCGGCGAGAGAGAACGACCTGCACGCAATCACCCGCGCGAATGTATTCCTGCGTGCGCTTGATGGCGGCTTCGAAGTGGGGCTGCGTCACGTTTGATTTACCTGTCGCTAAAGCTGCTGAGGTTGGCATTTCAGCCGCTTGAGCGGCACGTGGCCCGGTGACGATGACGCGTAATGCTTCTAATTCTTTTTTCGCTGCTGCAAATGCTTCGTCCGCTTTGTCGGGAGATGTGATACGCGCGTTGACGATGAGGCGGAGCGTTTGACGGGCATTATCAAATGCCACTAAGCGATCCACCAACATGAAGTGAGTCAGGGGAGTGCTTGCGGCGTCTTTTGCAGCAAGAGGTACTGATGGTTCGACGCGGTGAATGTATTCGTAGCCGACCATGCCGACCATGCCGCCGACGAATGGAGGCAGTCCGGGAACTTTTGCTACGCGCAGACCCGCCACTTGTTTCTTAACGAGCTCGAGTGGGTCCTTTGGAGTTGGAATGGTTTCCTTTCGACCATCGCGTTGGACGATTTCGGTGCGGTCTTCCCAAGATGTGATTGTGAGCGCGGGGTGAGATCCGCAGAAACTGTAGCGACCGATATGTTCGCCGCCGGTGACCGATTCAAAAAGGAAGCTGGCACCTTGAGCACGGAGGCGAGCGTAGACCGAGACGGGTGTTTCGAGATCGGCCATCAAATCCAGACACACCGGGATGACGTCGGCCGTGCGGGCTAACGTTTTGAATGTGGCTTGGTCGGGAACGAGACTCACAAGTTTGATAGTAGAACAAGTATGGCTCTGGTGGAAACCTTTTAACCTTAAGATAGGTTAAATGTTCCAGTTAAAGAGGGTTTACCCCTTGCGATTGGCTTGCCAGCGACCCCAAAGCGACAGCGGTAATAAGCGGTCATTACCTTCTTGTTTTAGGGCGAGTTCACCGATGTCGATTTTGCCACCTAATCCTGTGGTGCATTCTTCTAATAAGTTATGACAGAGAATCGATGAGGCATCGATGGTGTAGACGGTCAGAATAATAAATTGTGCCTGTGGTGAAAGGAGTTCGCGACATGAGCGGAGCAGGGGGGCTAGGTCGCGTTCCACTTTCCAGAATTCTCCAGTGGGTCCACGACCGAATGCGGGCGGATCCATGAGTACGGCTTCGTATTGATTGCCGCGTTTGATTTCACGTTTCACGAAAGTGGGTGCATCTTCAATGATCCAGCGAATGGGCTCCTGAGCCATTCCGGATGCCTCTTGATTGCGGCGACCCCAGGCAACGGCAGGCTTAGACGCATCGACGTGCGTTACGCTCCAGCCCGCTTCGGCGGCGACTAATGAAGCGGCACCAGTGTAACCAAAGAGATTGAGCAGACGAGGGCGAGTGGCACTCGTTGATTTTTGTTCAGATAACCATTTCCAGTGTGGTGATTGTTCAGCAAAGACACCGAACTGCTTAGAATTATCCATGAAGCGCAGTTGGAGTTTTATTTTGCCCAATTTTGTTTCCCAATCGCGCGGACAATTAGCGTTAAGTTTCCAATGTCCTTCGCGTCCACCTTCTTCATGTACGGCAATGGCTTTGGCCCATTCGCTGCGTGGAAGGGATTGTTTCCACCAAGCTTTAGGCTCGCTGCGCACCATGCGGACGCCGCCGATTTCTTCTAGCTTCAAGCCGTCGCCTGAATCTAAGAGTCGGTGTCCTTCCCAATCGCTGACGAGAACATTGATATCCACGTGCCCAATGTGAGTGGTCTTGGGTGATTTGTGAAGCCCGCTTTTGCTCGCCTTGGATTTCTCTTCGGTCATCAATCCTTGCGTGTATCGAATGTTAGCCAGTGCACGATGGGAGACGAAGGCCACTGGCTTGGTGGCTTTAACACATGATTGGCGCCAGGATACAGCGCCGAGTTTAGAATTAAATGAGCCGGCAAAATTAACTAAGCTAGAGCGTGCCGACGCGCGTTCATGGGCCACACGTTCAGGTTGTTGGATTGAAAACGGCTTCGTACATTTTTTTCTTTGGAAGCCGCTTTGCCCTGAGGCGACGGACGGTGGTTTGGTTGTGATGGGTCCGTTTAATGAATGGGGTGCGGCCGCTGATCTTTCAGTGTGGACGCTACATGCGGTTTGTTTGTTGGGAGCAGAGGGCTTTGAGGCGATCGTTCCTGTCGATGATGTCATGCAAGGCGCCACAATCGTGCCGTTTAAATTTTGTCGTACGGATGGACGCTGGTTAGAGCCGCCTCACGATGCGGATAATATTTTACGCGATGATTTCGGTAACCGAAATTTATGTGTGAGCCTGGAGCGCACAAATCAGCACGTATTTCGTTTTACTGCGATGGATGCGGACCCCGTCAGTCATCCAGTCCGTGTCATTTATGAGCGTGAGGACTTAGTTGAATTCTGTGAGGTCACAGCATCGGATCCACTCGATGTCTTAGAACCGCCCGGACCCTTTGGAGCCACAGTTTTAGAGGGTGTAACCACGTTTCGACTTTTTGCACCGCGTGCCACCAAAGTTTCGGTTGGTTATATTGTATCGCATCCGAGTGCGCGTGTTCCACAGCCACAATATTTAGAATTACATCCGGAAGGCCAAGGCGCTTGGGTTGGAACGGTTGCGGGTGATCTTTCTAACTGCCAATATTTTTTAAACGTCGACGGAAAATTCGTGTGCGACCCTTGGGCCAGAAAAATGGCACACTCGCATCCAGCGCCACCGGTTTCGATTGTCTGTCCGCCTGAAGAACTTTTGCCGCTCAATGATGGATTTGTCGCACCTGCGGTAGAAGATTTGGTTATCGTTGAAGCGCACGTGCGAGATTTACTCGGTCTAGCAGGAGAAGGTGCGAAGCCTGGTTTTTGCGGTTTAGCAAAATGGATTCGCGAAGGTGGCGATTACTTACGTTCGCTGGGCGTCAATGCCATCGAGCTTCTGCCGTGTACCGATTATGAACGCGGATCGGCGGATGAATATCACTGGGGTTACATGCCCATCACTGGTTTTGCACCCGCTACGGCTTATGCTGAGGACGATAATGGCCTCAGCGCTATTGAAGATTTTCGCGATTTAGTAAAAGCCTGTCACGAAGCTGGCCTAGCGGTGATTATGGATGTGGTGCTTAATCACTTTGGCGGCCCCAATAGTTTGGAAGCGATTGATGCGAGTTATTATTATCGCACCGATGCGCAGGGGCAGCTCACGAATTGGAGTGGCTGCGGTAATGATGTGCGAGCCGAGGCTCCGATGTTCCGTCGTTTAGTTTTAGCATCTTTAGCTCACTGGACGAGTGTCTTGGGTGTCGATGGCGTACGCTTAGATCTCGCAGAATTATTAGGCACGCCCTTGTTGCATGAGATCGAGCAAGAGTTCCGATGGAATGCGCCGCACAAAATTTTAATCGCAGAGCCCTGGAGTTTCCGCGGTCACATCGCACGAGATTTAGATTTTACGACCTGGACGAGTTGGGATGACGCCTTCCGAGAATTCTTGCCTGCTTATGTACGAGGCAACGCCCGAGCCTCGGATTTATTGCACCAAATGGCTGCCTGTGCGTTTCGACCCTCGGCACGTTTGCGATACGCGCAGTCGCATGATGACATGGCGTGGCTGGATCGAATCACCGAGTGTTCGAAGTGCGACGGCTTGGATCCGCGCGCCGCTGATATTCTACGCACGCGTATGATGCACGTGATCTTACTTTGTTCGGCGGGGATTCCGATGCTGTCTGCGGGACAAGATTTTCTGATGACGAAGCGTGGCGTCGCAAATACCTGGCGTCGGGCAGACTTAAATTTACTAGATGCTGTGCGGCTGGAACGTTTTCGTTCAGAGCACGATTTTGTAGCGGACTTGATTCGGTTCCGACTTTCTCGGGCGGGTGCGGTGATGCGTCCGAAGAAAACGGTTTCGTGTGACTGGATGAAGGTGACGCAACAAGAGGGCGGAGAAGCATTTGTCGCCGTACTTAACGCCGATGGTGTGCTTGGATCTTCTAAAGTGCTTGTGGCGTGTAATCCGAGTGACCGAGCTGTTGAATTAAAGGTTCCGGTTGAGGCCGCTTGGGCTCCAGTGGTCACATCGCCTTTCCCCAATTGCCAATTTGCCCCAGGGCCGATGCCAAAAATCGACCAAGGCCTGCTTAGATTAGAACCTTTGGGCTGCGGGGTTTGGGTTGTTAAGGGGTAAATTGTATTCTCGCTTGCCATAAGGGGTGGCTAGACCCTTTTTCATCCCTTTCCGCCCGTACCTAAACCTCTTTTCCAGAACACACATACTATGGCCACTAAAGTAGCAATTAACGGATTCGGCCGCATCGGCCGTCTCGTCTTCCGCGCCCTCGTCGAACAGGGCCACCTCGGCACGACTTTTGATGTCGTTGCAGTGGGTGATATTGTCCCTGCGGATAATCTCGCCTATCTCTTGAAGTACGACTCTACCCAGGGCCGCTTCAATGGCACGGTGACATCGGAAAAATCTTCGCCTGATAAACTCGAAGACGACGTTCTCGTTGTTAACGGAAAAAAGATTTTAGTCGTTTCGGCTAAGTCTCCTGCTGAATTACCTTGGAAGGCTCTCGGCGTCCAAGTCGTTATCGAATCCACTGGTCTCTTCACCGAAGCTGCGAAGGCCAAGGGTCACCTCGATGCCGGCGCGAAGAAAGTGATCATCTCCGCTCCTGCTAAGGATGAAGACATCACTGTTGTTCTCGGTGTGAACGACGACAAATACGAAGCCACGAAGCACAACATCATCTCGAACGCTTCTTGCACAACCAACTGTTTAGCCCCTCTGGTACACGTTTTACTTAAGGAAGGATTCGGCGTTGCTGAAGGCCTTATGACCACGGTGCACGCTTACACAGCGACCCAAAAGACTGTCGACGGTCCTTCGAAGAAGGATTGGAAGGGTGGCCGCAGCGCCGCGATCAACATCATTCCTTCCGGCACGGGTGCTGCCAAGGCCGTGGGTCTTGCGATCCCTGAAGTGAAGGGCAAGCTTACCGGCATGTCCTTCCGCGTGCCAACCCCAACCGTTTCCGTGGTGGACCTCACCGTGAAGACGGAGAAGGAAACCAGCTACGCTGAAATTTCCGCCGCTATCAAGAAAGCCAGCGAAACCTACATGAAGGGCATCCTTGGCTGGACGAGCGACGAAGTGGTGAGCACCGACTTCACCCATGACGCCCGCTCCTCTATCTTTGATGCCGGTTCCGGCCTCGAGCTGAACAGCAAGTTCTTCAAGCTCGTCAGCTGGTACGACAATGAGTGGGGTTATTCCAACCGCGTCGTCGATCTGGTGAAATACATTGTGAGCAAAGGTCTGTAATACCACTTCCAGCACCTTCCGCTAAGCGGGCCGGCTCACCAGAGTCGGCCCGTTTTTTTAGCATCAAGACAGAAGAATTGAAGACAACCGACAAAAGACCTGATGGCGCACGACTTTGCCAA
>CANCLQ010000035.1 GCA_947378845.1 Opitutia bacterium
GGGGAGGGGTAAGATGTAAGGTGTGCTTAAACGTATATTGTTCTGCTTTGTTTTTGTGACTGCATTTGCCGAAGCACCGCGCCCCCGTCCTGGTTTTGAGGGCTTGAATGTTCGGCTGACTTCTTTGTCTGCTTCTGGTGAGGGAAAAGCTCAGGATCGTTCGACTGGATTTGAAGTGACTGGAAATTTTCCGATAACGCAGCTTGGTAGTTGGAGTTACGATTGGGGTTTCCGTTACGCACAGGTGCGCCATGAGTGGCAGACTGCGCCGGTTGACTTTGATATGGTGCGGGGAGTGTCGCTGAATTTAAGTGGCTTTGCGGCCACGGCAGGAACACGGACGCGTTATGCGGTATTGCAAGTGAATGCTGATGCGGCACGACATGCGGCATTGAGCGATGGTATGACCGTACAAGCACTTTATGGTGCCGATTGGAAACTTTCGGAAACTCTTACGTTGGGTTATCTTTTCTTAGCAGAGTCGAGAATGGTGCGTTCGCCCATGGTGCTCGTTGTCCCGACTTTCCGATGGAAGTTTGCGCCGGATTGGATGTTGGGCACGGCTAGAAAATCGCTCTTCGTGGAGCGTATGATAAATGAAGAATGGAAGGCCTTACTTTCCTTGGCCTTTTTACAGGAGGAGGCACACTTGGCTAATCTGGGCGGACAACGTCAGGATTATGAAAGCGAGCGTATTGCCGGCGTTTTAGCTTTTCGTCATAACGCGATGGGTCGAGTGGATGAAATTTCGTTAGGTTGGGCGTTTAAGGCAAAGGCCCGAAGGGATTTGGGCGGCGTGGAAACGGAATACGATTTAGCACCTGGTGCGTTGATCAGTCTGTCGTCGCGTTGGAAGTTTTGAAGTTTAGGGGGGTAACTAGTTTAGGGGGCGAGTTAGCAAGGTGACACGTTGGCGAAGGGGGGGTACAGCGGCACGCGCGGAGCAAGAGCCCTACCCGAGGCACGGGCATCACGCAGTGCTGCCCCTACCCCGAGGCAGGGGTTTACTTTTCCTAATTTTCAGTCAATTAGGGAGGTCTATGCGCTCAATGCTCAAGGCCTCAATGATGTTTGTGGTAGCTTTGCTTGGTTCCGCCCAGGCAGCTGAACCGACCAGCCAACGTCTTTCAACGGGTTGGGAATACTACCAAGGTTCATTAGGTAGCTCATGGGAAGTGTGGCGCGGCGAAGCGGCGTCCGACAACGTAACGTGGAATGCGGTGACATTGCCTCACTGTTTTAACGGTCGTGATTCGGTGGATCCCGATGTTCGTTATTACCAAGGTCCGGGTTGGTACCGCACGAAGTTGAAGATCAATAATCCGTACCCGAATGGTCGGACGGTTTTGCATTTTGATGGCGCGGGTCAGAAATCGCAGGTGTTCGTGTACACGCAAAAAGTCGGCGAGCATTTGGGTGGTTATGATCAGTGGGAAGTAGACATCACCGATGCGGCAGCGAAGGCGTTGACCCGTAAGGGTGCGAATGGTGAGGTGCCGATTGCGGTGCAGTGCGATAACTCGCGTGAGGCCGAGAGCGTGCCATCGGACTTGAGTGACTTTAATCGTTACGGCGGATTATACCGCCACGTATATTTAAAATATCTGCCTGCGGTGTCGCTGGAGCGCGTGCATGCCTTGCCCGTGTTGACGAATGGTCAGGCCAATTTGAAAGTGCGCGCGCGTTTGGGCAATCCAACGGGCTTGAAAGATGAAGTGGAAGTGGCGTTGGAAGTAACGGATGCGGCTGGCAAAGTCGTTGCCTCTAAGTCTAGCAAGGTCGCAGCGTGGAGTGGCGAAGTCGAAGTCGCATCGTTTGATATCAGTCAGCCGCTCTTGTGGTCACCTAAGATTCCTAATCTTTATAAGTTGAAGGCCGTGATTAAGTCGGTGCACGGCGAACAAGTCGTCAATGAGCGTTTCGGTGTGCGTTCGACAGAGTGGGTGGCGAATGGTCCATTCAAATTGAACGGCGAGCGCCTGCTATTGAAGGGCACGCATTACCACGAAGATCATGCGGGTGTGGCGGCGGCAGTGCCGGATGAAGAAGTGCGCAAGACCATGCAGATGATTAAGGACATGGGTGCGAATTTTATTCGACTTGGTCACTACCAGCAGGCTCCGTTGGTATTGGAGCTGTGTGATGAATTAGGAATTTTGGCGTGGGAAGAAATCCCATGGTGTCGCGGTGGTTTGGGTGGTGATCGTTACAAGCAGCAATGTTTGGACATGCAAAAGGCGATGGTTGATCAGCATATGAATCACGCGGCGATTATTATGTGGGGTCTGGGTAATGAGAATGACTGGCCCGGTGATTTTGAAGTGCAGGACAAGGAAGCCATTAAGGCGTTTATGAAGGTGTTGAATAAGCAATCGCATGATTTGGATCCATCGCGTGTAACGACTATTCGTCGTTGTGATTTCTGTAAGGATATTGTGGACGTTTATTCGCCGAGCATTTGGGCGGGTTGGTATTCGGGTCGTTATACTGAATATAAAGATTCCGTGGACGGCTGGACGAAAAAAGTGAAACACTTCTTCCATGCGGAGTGGGGTGGTGATAACCATGCACGTCGCTTTGCCGAGGATCCGGAGTCGATGGTTGAGAAAATTGAAGTCGGACAGGGCACCGCGGAAAAAGGTAAGGCCTATAAGGCATCGAGCGGCGGTAAGGTGCGTATGTCGAAGGACGGCGATTGGTCGGAAAGCTATATGGCGAACCTCTTTGACTGGCATTTGAAGGAGCAGGAAACGATGCCGAATTTAACGGGCAGTGCGCAGTGGATCTTTAAGGATTTTGCGACACCGCTGCGTCCCGAGAATCCAGTGCCACGTGTAAATCAGAAGGGTTTGATTGAGCGCGATGGTACGCCAAAGGAATCCTATTATATTTTCCAGAGTTATTGGTCAGAAAAGCCAATGGTGCGTTTGTTTGGTCACGAATGGCAGACTCGCTGGGGTAAAGCCGGTGAAGCGAAAGAGATTCGTGTGTATTCAAATTGTCCGCAGGTTGAATTATTCGTGAATGGTAAGTCGGTTGGCGTGAAGAAGCGTAACAGTCAGGATTATCCTGCGGCGGGCTTACGCTGGAATGTCGTACTCAATGAGGGTGCGAACCAATTGAAGGCAGTCGCTGTGGCGGAAAAGATTTCCGATGAGATTTCAGTGGGCTACCAGAGCGCTGTGTGGGGTGCGCCCGCGAAGTTGGTGCTTAAGGAAATTGCGCAGAAGAATGGCGTCGTGACGTTGGAGGCGCGCATTTATGATGCCGCTGGCGTGGCGTGCTTGGATGCTGCGACCCTGATTCGTTTTGGTAATACGGGTGATGCCAAGTTGTTGGATAATTTGGGAACTTCGACAGGATCGAGGGCCGTACAGTTATACAATGGACGTGCAATCATTAGTGCACAGCTCACGGGTCCGAAGGCTTGCTTTAGTTTAGCATCACAGGGCCTTGAGACCCAGTACCTCTTCGTTAACAATTCTAAGAAATAATTTTAATATGAAACAAATTACAAAAGTATTGGGTGCAGTCATGGCGGTCGCTGCTTTGGCGACTATTGTTTTAGTCACCTTGCCATTGAAGGCGGCGGCCGAGGCGATGGTGGATGTGGCAGCACATGATAAGGTACGGATCCTGAAGTTAGCTGATGCAGCGATGTCGCAGGTGCCGTTGACGATTACATCGGACGTGGCGAAGTATACGACCGGCGGGGTGAACGATTTTTATTCGAACGGAGATTACTGGTGGCCAGATCCCGCGAAGCCTGACGGTGTGCCATACATTCAGCGTGATGGGCAGACGAACCCGAATAATTTCGTGGCTCACCGCATGGCGATGCGAAACACGAAGGATGCAGTGGCTGCTTTAGCGGCGGCTTATAAGGTGACGGGTGACGAAAAATATGTCGTGAAGGCTGCCGAGTTATTGAAAGTTTTCTTTATTGATGCGAAGACACGCATGAATCCGCACTTGGCGTTTACGCAGGCGATTCCCGGTCGCACTACCGGATCAAAGACGGGTGTGATTGATGGACTACACTTGGTGGAAATTCCTGCGGCAATTAAGGCTTTGGAGAAATCAAAAGCTTTTGATCCGGAATTAGCGAAAGCATTGCATGCTTGGTTTGCGGAGCTGAATCAATGGATGCTGACGCACAAGAACGGCATCGATGAAGGTGAATCACTTAACAATCACGCTGTTGCCTATTTCTTACAGGTTGCGGTGTTTGCCGATTTTAATGGTGAAAAGGAAACTTTGGCGAAGTGTCGTACGCGTTTTAAGGATGTCTTTGTGAATGTGCAAATGGCGGCGGATGGTAGTTTCCCGCGCGAGACCGCACGTACGAAGCCTTATGCGTACTCGATTTTCCAGTTAGATAATATGGTGTTGTTGTGTAAGGTATTATCGACGCCGGAGGACAACCTTTGGAATTACGAAGGACCTGAAGGGCGTAGCATTAAAAAGGCCGTCGCGTGGTTGTATCCTTATTTGGCAGATAAATCGACCTGGCCCAAGAAGCCTGATGTCATGGCCTGGGACGGTTGGCCCTCGCGTCAGCCAGCCTTATTGTTTGCCGGTCAGGCATACAGTGAGCCCAAGTATATTGAACTTTGGAAGAAGTTGCCGACCGACCCAACGGACTTAGAAGTTCGTCGGAATATTGCGATTACCCAGCCAGTGTTGTGGTAGCGCGAGCGCAGCTCGCGGGTGGGCTGAGGTAGGGGCGCGACTGCGTCGCGCCCGATACAGCGGCACGCGCGGAGCGCGGGCCCTACCCGATACATGATACAAGGGCACGACGCAGTCGTGCCCCTACCTGAGATACAGCGGATGTCGCGGAGCGCCGTCCCTACCCGAGGCAGAAGGGCACGATGCAGTCGTGCCCCTACCTTGGGCATCACGCAGTGCTGCCCCTACCTTGGGGTTGAACTTTGGGTGGGTTGAGGGGTTAATGGTGTGATGCGTTTGGGCGTAATATTATTTTTGAGTGTGATGTTGGGCGCTGAGGTCCAAGCGGCGGAGGCACGACCGAATATCATTGTCATCGTCGTCGATGATTTGGGTTGGGCAGGCGTGGGGTATCACAACAAAGCGATGACGACGCCGAATCTAGATAAGTTGGCGAAGGAATCTACCGAGCTGCAGAGATTTTATGTTTATCCCGTATGCAGTCCGACACGTGCGGCTTTATTGACGGGCCAGATGCCGCGTCGATTTGGAATCACGACCGCACTGAATGGAAATGATCCGGGAATTCCAGCTGGGTTATCGACGATTGCGGGTACGCTGAAGTCAGCTGGCTATCACACGTCGCTGGTTGGCAAATGGCATTTAGGAAAAGCGACGGTGCCACAGGGAAATGGCTTCGAACATTTTTACGGATTTATATCGGCCGAGGTAGATTATTATAAACACACTGCAAAAAATGGACGGGCGGATTGGCAACGCGATGGCAAGGCCGTGGAGGAGGAAGGCTATTCCACATATTTATTGGCGGACGATGTGGTACGTCAGGTTAAGTCACGCGACAAGACGAAGCCCTTTTATATTCAGCTGTGTTTGAATGCGCCGCATGATCCCTTGAGTGCGCCGGCGGAATTGGTGCAGAAGCATAAATCAAAAGGCGAGAAGTTGGGACTGTATGCGGCGGTAGTGGAGGCGATGGACGAGGGCATTGGTCGTGTGCTGAATGTTTTAGATTCAGAAAAACTTAAGGAGAATACGTTGGTCGTATTTTTCTCGGACAATGGTGCGTCGGGTCGAGAAGGGGGAGACAATACGCCTCTGAATTCAGGTAAGGGCTCGGTGTATGAAGGTGGAATTCACACACCGGCGTTAGTGCGTTGGCCTGGGCGGATGGGGTCGGGTGTGGGATTGGCGCAGCCGATTTGCGTGCAGGATTTATATCCGACTCTAGTGGCGGCGGCAGGAGCGACGATACCAGCGAAAGGGAAAGTGGATGGAGTGAATCAATTAAACGCATGGTTGTCGGCCAAGGTGCAACCGCGAGACGCTTTTGTGGTTTCAGTGAGTGATACGGCTTTGATTGACGGAGATTGGAAGCTGATAAAATTTTCGGACGGCAAGAAGGCGCTGTATAATTTGAAGGATGATCTTTCGGAGAGAAATAATTTGTTGACCAAGCATGCGGATGTGGTCGCTAAACTTTCGGTGAAGATGGATGAATTAACAAAAGGGTTACCTGAGGTTGAGGTGCCGAAGGTGGGGCCAGGGTCGGGTGCAGGGCAGGGGCCGCGGAAGAGGTAGGGGCGCGACTGCGTCGCGTCTGATACATGCGGATGGCGCGGAGCGCCATCCCTACCCGAGGTAGAAGGGCACGACGCAGTCGTGCCCCTGCCAGTGGAACAATTGCTGGTGGGGGGTGTTGTAATGTGATACGCAAATATTATGAAGTTAATATCAATTTCGTTCATGCTAGTTTCGGTTGGGTTGGTGGCTGCGGATGTCGCACCACAGGTAGCCGCGCCGGCTGCGATGACGTCGACCTATTACGGGGTCCGTCCAGGGTCTTTGGAAAAGGCGAAGGCCTTGATTGCGCAGGGTGACAAGGATGCTTTGGCCGTGTTGAAGAGTTTAACCAAGGAAGCGGATAAGGTTTTAGATGATAAGCCGCTCACCGTGACGGAGAAGAAATTATTAGCCCCAAGTGGCGATAAGCATGACTATGCGAGTCTCTCGCCTTACCGCTGGCCCAATCCTGCGACAGCTGATGGTCTCCCCTATATTCTAAAAGACGGAGAAGTGAATCCAGAGAGTCGCGATTTTGCTAATAGTGATAGCGGTAGAGGATTGGCTTTGGCTAAGGCAGTGAGGCTGACCTGTTTGGCGTATTATTTTACGGGTAAAGATGTTTATGCAGATTGGGCGATCAACCAAGCCAGGGTTTGGTTTGTGAATGAAGATACGCGCATGAACCCCGATTTGAAATTTGCACAATTAATTCGTGGAGCAAAAAAGTTTGATAACAAGACAGGCATGTTGGAGGGGCGCCACTTAGCCATCACGGTGGATTCATTGGCATTGGTCGCTAACGCGAAAGGCTGGAAGCCTGGTGAGCGTGAAGCCGTTGAAGCATGGTCGGCCAAATTCTTTGAATGGATGGTCAATGGCGAACTGGGTAAGGCCGAGAGTGAATCACCTAACAATCACGGCACGTATTATGATGAACAAGTGGTTCGCTGGGCGTTGCATTTAGGGAAAACTGATTTCGTGAAATCTGTTTTAGAGGCTGCTAAGAAGAAGCGCATTGCGGCACAGATTGAGGCCGACGGAAAGCAACCGCGTGAATTAGCCCGCACGAATGCGTTGAGCTATTCGCAATTCAGTCTGCGCGGTATGTGTGCCTTGGCGATAATGGGTGAGCACGTCGGCGTGGATCTTTGGAACTATAAATCCGAAGACGGTCGGAGCATTGGATTAGCGATGGACTACCTTTTACCCTATATCGACGAGCCTCGTAAGGAGTGGCCCTATAAGCAAATCGTCGCAAAGAAAGTGGAAGTGCCCGAACTTTTACCCGAGTTGCGAATGGCAGCGATTACGATGAAGAAGCCCGAGTACGAGGCACTCGTGAAGCGTAATAATGCAAAGCTGTCTTTAGAGTTATTTTTAGGGGGCATGTAATTGAGGGGATAAGTTGGCACGGTGACACGGTGACAAGGGGGATTTGCAGGGGCGCGACTGCGTCGCGTCCGATACAGCGGATGGCGCGGAGCGCCATCCCTACCTAGGGCATCACGCAGTGCTGCCCCTACCAAAGAGTTCAGGTGACAAGGGTTTAGTTGGCAAGGGGTGTGGGATGTGGTAGGTAAAAGTCATGAGGCGCTTGATTGTATTTTTATTATTAGCGACGGTGGGCTTGGGTGCAGCGGAGGTGGCGCCCGCCAAGAAGCTCAATGTATTATTCATCATATCGGATGATATGAATAATGACTTGGGAACGTATGGTCACCCCTTCGTTAAATCGCCAAACCTTGATAAGCTGGCAGCGCGCGGTGTGAGATTTGATCGAGCGTATTGTCAGTTTCCTTGGTGCGCACCGAGTCGGGCGTCTTTCATGACTGGGTTGCGTCCTGATACAACGAAGGTGATGGATTTAACTTACCATTTTCGTCAGGGCTTGCCGGATGTTGTGACGATGCCGCAGGCCTTTATGAAGGCGGGCTATTTTGCGGCACGGGTAGGGAAGGTTTATCATTATGGAAACCCTGGCGATATTGGCACGAGCGGTGCGGATGATCCGGCATCGTGGAATCAGGTCGTGAATCCAGCAGGTCGCGACAAGACTACGATTGAGAATGATATTTTAATTTATCCACCCACGACCGGCCTTGGATCTTCGATGTCCTTGCTGGCTGATCGCACGGGTACTGATGAAGAGCACACGGACGGAAAGGTTGCAACGGAGACCATTAAATTAATCGAGGAACATAAAGATGGGCCGTTCTTTTTAGCGGTAGGATTTTATAAGCCACACTGTCCATGGGTCGCTCCGCAGAAGTGGTTTGATATGTATAAGTTGGAGCAAGAGGTATTGCCACCGATTGCACCCAATTGGAAATCGACTGTGCCAGGTGCTGCTTATGACACCGGGGCGGAGTGGCCGTATCGTGGGGTGACGCCAGAGCAGGCGAGGGAATGTCGACGCGCATACCATGCAACTATTTCATATGTTGATTCGCAGATTGGTCGAGTGGTCGATGCGTTAGACCGATTAGGGTTAGCCGATAATACGGTCATCGTTTTCATCAGTGACCATGGATACCATTTAGGTGAGCACGGCTTGTGGATGAAGCAGACCTGTTTTGAAGAGGCGGCACGCATTCCGATGATAATTGTGGCACCGAAGGCGGCGGCGAATGGCAAAGCTTCTAAGCGCACCATTGAGTTGGTGGACATTTATCCAACGTTGACAGATTTAGCAGGAGTGAAGGCACCCGATGGATTGCAGGGTGTGAGTTTACGGCCGCTCTTACAGGATGCAGATGCGGTATGGAATCGTGCCGCTTACACGCAAACGGTGACTAAAGGAAAAGGTAAAATACAAGGATACAGTGTGCGAACTGAACGTTGGAGATTTACTGAATGGCAATACGGCGAAAAGGGAATGGAGCTGTATGATCACGAGAAGGATCCGCAGGAGTTAAATAATTTAGCGAGTGATCCCGCGTGTGCAGCGGTCGTGGCCGAATTAAAGGCGATGAATAAGAAAGTGCATCCTGTGATGGTGAAGCCGGGCGCGAGCGACAAAAAATAATTTAGGGGGCAAGGTAGGGTCACGTGCCCTATCAAGGATGCAGCGGATGGCGCGGAGCGCCGTCCCTACCCAAGGCAATAGAACAGGACGTCGATGGAGGTTCGCGTGTTGCGTGACGAACGGGCACGACGCAGTCGTGCCCCTACCTCAGGCGTCACGCAGTGCTGCCCCTACCTGATTACTCTTTTGGTAACGAAAGTTCCTTGAGGGTGAAGAGGCCTTTTTCGTTAGGGATGACGACGAAGAGTTTGGTGTCCTTGCTAATGGCGAGGGCGATCATGATGTGCCACTGGTCTTGAGCGACGCCTGCAATCACAAGCATCGGGTCGCTGCCGGGTTCCGTGCCGTGAGGTTCCTCGATGGCAGTGCCTTTATGTGTAATATCGAAATTATGATTGAGCCAGCGACCGAGTTCTTTGGCGAGGCCTCGCATGTCGGATTTACCGACTTCGATTTTGGATTGATCGACAAGGGCCCAGAGCGAGATGGCGAAATTGTGTTCCATGAAAGTGACGGTTAGGTGGCAGCTGATTTAGGGTTTGCTCGTCTAAATAATAATGACGATACTTTTTTGCGATGGCCGCCGATACCAAGCATATTGAGGAGATTCCTCTGCTTATTGAGAAGCGTGATTTTGCTTCGGTTAGGCAGCGCTTGATTACTTTAGCGCATGCAGATGCTGCTGACTTATTAGAGCATTTGTCGCCTGTGCAAATGGCGGTCAGTTTCCGTTTGCTACCTAAGACCGCGGCCGCCGAAATTTTCGAATATATCGATGCGGATCACCAAGAGGCCTTAATTCGGGCGCTGGGCGATAACGACGCAGCTGGCATTTTGAATGCGATGTCGGACGATGACCGCACAGCTTTTCTTGAGGAGTGTCCCGAGCATGCGGTTCAGTTGTTAGGCTTGCTTGATCCCGCCCAGCAACGAGTCGCCTTACAACTTTTAGGTTATCCTGAGAACAGTGTGGGACGAATGATGACGACGAAGTTCGTTGCCATTCAACGTGACTGGACGATTCAACAGGCGCTGGATCATGTACGTGATCGTGCGAAAGACGTTTATTACGTTCACGTTGTTTGTTCAGTTGATGAATCCGGTCGACTGCTTGGCGTACACCGCATTCGTGATATTTTCTTGGCGGATGTGAAAACGCACGTGTCTGATTTGCCGATTGCTCCGCCGTTATTTTTAAAGGTTACCGACACACAGGAAGAGGCCGTAAATACGTTCCGCCGTCACTCTCGCACGATTATCCCAGTGGTGAACGCAGATATGAAAGTATTGGGTATTGTGACGGTTGATGATGTGCTGGAAACCGCTGCCGAAGAGGCCGCTAAGGATATTGCGTTCTTAGGTGCGGTCGAAGTGCCCGAGGAGCCACTCTTGGAGACGCCTTTGACACAACTCATCCGTCAACGTGCGGGCTGGTTAGTGATTTTGTTTATTGGTGAAATGTTTACGGCGACGGCGATGGGTTTCTTTGAAGGTGAAATCCAAAAGGCCGTCGTCCTTGCCTTGTTCCTTCCATTAATCATTTCATCGGGTGGTAATTCGGGTTCACAATCATCAGCGCTAGTCATTCGCGCAATGGCACTCGCAGAAGTCAGTATCCGTGATTGGTTCCGGGTCTTTAAACGCGAGATTATCAGTGGGCTTGGTTTAGGCGTGATTCTTGGCTCGATTGGTTTCGCCCGGATTGCGATATGGAATCAATTCTTCCCTAAGCTTTACGGAGAGCATTGGATGTTAATTGGTTTTGTAATTTTCTTCTCGTTAATCGGCGTCGTCCTCTGGGGAAGTTTAGCAGGTGCGATGTTACCTTTTATTCTGCGTAGGCTTGGATTTGATCCCGCAAAAGCGGCTGCACCATTCGTCGCAACGATTGTCGACGTAACGGGCTTGGTGATTTACTTCTTTGTCGCCGCTTTAATCTTAAAGGGCACGTTGCTCTAAGACTTAAGCTTGGCGGATCAGCTCAGCCGTCGCTGGGACGTCGGAGATGATTTGGTCGGGGTCGGGTCCTACGCCGATGTAGCGCAAGTTAGGCAATTCGTTCAGCGTATGTCCTCGTCCGGCTAAGCGAACGATTTCGGCCATCGTGAAAGCGATATACTTGCGGGCCGCGGCTGGAAGTTTGGCGTAGGAGCGAATCGACGAAATGTTTTCGGTCCAACCTGGTAGGGTGGCGTAGATAGGTTGGAGTGCGCGGCGGACGGCATCATTGCGTGGTACGCTTGAGACGATTTTTCCGTTAGCGTCGCGGTATCCGGTGCAAAGTTTTAATTCGCCGCCTTGCCATTCGCCGTGCGGCGAGAGGGCATCGAGCTTGTTGATGACGATATCATCGTAGCCACCGTAGCGAAGAGCGTCGGCTTTTTCTACGAGGTCAGACCACCCCACCATGCGTTGACGGCCAGTGCTGGT
>CANCLQ010000036.1 GCA_947378845.1 Opitutia bacterium
GTGGTTCGTGCAGAAACTGACGGCGAAATTAAAATCCCTCTCAAGTTTTTAGGCTATGATAACGGCATCAAGCGTTACAGCTTAAGACAGCGCACCCCTGGAGCGGATTCGCAAGAAATTGTGGTGGGTACGCGCGTTCAATCGGTGTCGATCCCAACCGACTTCAATCTCGATGGCGTGCTACTACGTACTTTCTTCGCCGATGACGCAGCGTTGCCCTTGCGCCGCCAAGATCATGATCGCTGGGAAAAAGTTTTAACGACTGCGATGCTCGAGAACCGCATCGAAGAAACATCAGCAGGTCCAATGCTTCGCACGGGTCGTCGCGTACAATCGGGTGATGTCATTCTTAATTTTGATATTCTCACGGGTGATATGCTCTTTGTGGATCGCATCTCTTATCACTTCGTTGAGCCAACACGTGGTGACACGATTGTCTTCCGTACCAATCATATTCCTGGACTCGCCGATCGCTACGGCATGCCTTCGCAAAATTATTACGTTAAACGTTTGGCGGGCATTCCCGGTGATCAACTCCGCATCGATAACGATGGTAAGCTTTGGGTGAATGGTAGCGTGGTCGATAAGCCAACGCCTATGGTGCTTAATTCAAAGCGTGACACGAAGCTGGGCTACTTCGGCTACATCGCAGATATCGGCGACTACTCATATTCAATTCCGCTCACCAAGAATTACACGGTCACTGATAATCATTATTATGCTTTAGGTGATAATTCGGCCAATAGCTTCGACTCACGTGGTTGGGGTGAGGTTCCTGCCGAAGATGTCGTCGGTAGCCCCTTGGTTATTCTCCATCCCTTTACTGCACGCTGGGGTTGGGCGAAATAACCTTAGCCTAATTAACTCCGTAAGCCCGCAATGCGGTGCGCGGCGTCTTTTTCACGATTGGTCGTGAATTCGACAACGCGTACGCCGCGTGCACGTTGATTAATAAGTTTATTTAAAGTCGACCAGGTTTTGGCGTGGGTATGTACAACGCCGTGAGCGGCGCAGAGTTTACCGATGTCGGTATCTTGCGGTGTGCCCCAGAGTTTTTCAAAATGAGGATTCTTCGCTGCGACGGGTAGGTGATTAAAAATCCCGCCGCCATTATTATTAACCACGACTACCGTGAGATCACCTTTATGTTTCTTGGCTGAGAGTAGGGCGTTGCTGTCGTGTAAGAAAGTTAAGTCACCACAAAGCAACACGGTGTGTCGTCCATCCATCGATGCCCCAATGGCCGTGGAAACCGTGCCGTCGATACCATTGGCCCCGCGATTATAAATGATTTCAGGACCAGGTTTCTTGGGATGATAGAACCACTCGAGGTCGCGAATTGGCATGCTGTTACCAATAACAAGACGATCATCGTCAGTGAGGCTTTCTTCGATTTCCTTGATGATCCGGCCTTCAAAGGGCCAATTAACATTGGTAATCTTGGCCAGCTTTTTAAACGCTGCCGATTGGTATTTATTCCACGTATCAAGGTAGCTCGCTTCGGCGACGACTGGCTCAAAGCCCCGCGCCACTAATTTTCCATCTCGGCGAATCCAGCGTGAATGCGTTGGGTCGATATTTTCGCCGGGTTGATTGACTTGCACGGCAATCACATCGGCTTCTTCGAGCCACTTGCGTAAAACTTTACTGGTCGGCAACGGACCAACGATGATTGCG
Organism: Opitutia bacterium; assembly: GCA_947378845.1. Classification (GTDB taxonomy): domain Bacteria; phylum Verrucomicrobiota; class Verrucomicrobiia; order Opitutales; family UBA953; genus UBA953. The sequence continues at coordinate 1,678 of CANCLQ010000036.1, forward strand.
GCTTTAGGCTTTAGTTTCTTAGCCACACTCGCATTGCGTAGGATGGAATCGTAAGTTGAAATGAGACGACCGCTAGCAGCGAGATCGCCACGCAGGCTGCCCGCACCATCAGCCAAAATTGGCCAACCCGATAATTGTGAGAGTTCTAAAATAGCGGCAGAAAATTCCTCGGGAATGACTTCTGCATGCGGTCCGACGATGATGACTCCGTGTCCAGTCTTAGGTAGGGGCAATAGCGCACTGAGCGGAGAAATTTTCGTAGGCGGATTCAGTGCCTTGGGGATATCAGTGAAGGTTTCTAAATCAAAACCAGCGGGTACCTTGAAGCCTTTTTCAGCGGCCGCAGGATCAAGTGGATCACGGAAGGGTAAGTTAAGGTGTACGGGGCCTTTAAGCGGGCTCAGTGCATGCTGCCAGCCGTCGACCAAGATCTGACGCCAGTAGCGAAGCAGGCTGATATGCGTTGATGGTACAGCGACCTCGGTTGCCCAAACAGGGTAGATGCCAAAGATTCCATTCTGCGAAATCGTTTGTCCGGAGTGACAGTCGCGCAATTCAGGCGGACGATCCGCCGTGAGAATGATTAACGGCGTGCTCGAGAGACGAGCTTCAATGACAGCAGGCAGATAATTGGCGGCCGCTGTTCCCGATGTGCAGAGTAAAACGACGGGTCGCTTAGTGGCTTTCGCGATACCGAGAGCAATGAATGCAGCGGAACGTTCGTCGAGGACGACGGTGACGTGAATCTCTTTCGATTGAGCGAGCGCGAATGCAATCGGCGTCGAACGCGACCCAGGTGAAATAACCGCATGCTTCAGTCCCAATCGCTCCAATGTACGCACACCGAGTGCACCCCAGAGGGCGTTCGTGTTGGCGTATTGGGGCGCGGCTGCCATGCCTGCAAGGGAAGGAGATAATTAGACGCTATCAAGCGGTAATCGCAATTAAACTAAGATGGCCCAACGAATGCTTAAAAGTAGCAGCCTATTTTTTGTGCAATAATTTCAGATGCTCAGCGAGTGCGTCGTAACCAAAGTCTTTTCGTCGATCCCGCCAAACCGTGTGAATGTGGTTGGCGTTGTTCTGCGTATTATCCAATTCGAATAAGAAAGACGGGCCTTCGATGCGGTAATAGTGACCTTGACCCGCAACCGTGCCGCCCGCCCAGGCAAAGAAGATTTTATTTTCCGGGGTCGCAGTGATTTCAATCATTTCACCGAGCGCATATTCCTCGCGCGTTCGGCCTACGTATTCAGCGATGATGCGACCGATTTTAAATTTCTGTTCAGGGGTTAAATCGCTTAACGCAATTCCTTGGCGATTGGCTACGGCATCCAGCTTCTCCTGATTCTTTGTCGTAATGTCAGCAGGGGCTTGCTCGGCGATGATCGCGATTTTCCGCTGCTCGGTTGTGAGTGACTGAATGAGTTCCAGGCCGATTGCGTCTTCCTGATTCAACATCTGAAGTTGATTGCCGTTGGCTTGCGCCGCCGTCACTTGCCCTGGGTTATTACCCATAAAGAGCGGCGAGGCACTGATGATGTCTCCATTGATAATGGTGAAATTAAGCGAGAGGTGGTGACCTTCCCAACGCCATCCCCAAGTGCCTTTATCTGCCGGAACACCAAAGATAGTTAAATAGTACAATTCAGCGTCGCGGTTAAATTTTCCCTGACCAGCTTCGATCACTTTGAGAATATTCTCCAGCTCGCGAATGGATTCGGCTTTCAGGTAGCCGCTCTGCGAGAGCGCGGTCTTTAATAAGTTTTGTACAAACGGACGTTGTTTGTCGGAAAGCTGCTTCAAGGGTAGTCCTTGGCGTGCGCTCGGAACATAAAGCCAGTGGGTTCGGTCTTTGTCGTCAAAAGAGAGTAACGCTAAGCTCTGTTGCGCAGGGGTGAGCACCTTCAGCAATGCCTTCGTTGCCACAGTCATTTCGGCAGCTGAACTGTGCGCACGCAGTGAACCAGTGGTTAGTAGCAGACCCGCCACCAGTGCTAAAACTCTGCACAGGTTAAGGCTGAAGAATTTACGCGGTGAGGTCATCGGTGATGATTCTATTAATTCTGCACCTGACTGAATCGCGTTGCCGCTTCTTCCCACTGAGCCGACGCAGCTGTTAAAGCATCATTCGTAGCTTTCAATTCCACATTCAATTCCTGTACGCGGGCTCCTTGAGTGTATGTGGCAGGATCACTCAATTCTTTCATCAACTTTGCCTGCTTGGCTTCAAGTTCAGCGACTTGTTGTTCGAGTTTGCTGACCTCGTTCTTCAATTTCTTAATTTCAGCTGGGTTAGGTTTGCTGACCACTGGCTTGGCAGGCTTGGCGACTTCGGCCTTGGCCTGCGTTGGTCGTCCATCCGTAAAACCTGCCGTAAGCGCCGCACGCTCATTCGTTGCCTTCGATTTCTCGAGGTAGTATTCGTAATTGCCAGCGTAAGGTGTGAGTCGGCCCGAATGCACGTGTAGTACATTCTTGGCGATTTGCTTAATGAAGTGAACGTCGTGACTGATGAATACGAGCGTACCTTCGTAACTATTGAGTGCGTAAATCAGCGCATCAATCGAAGCCATATCCAAGTGCGTGGTCGGCTCATCCATCAAAAGGAAGTTTGGCGGATTCACCAAGAGGCGTACCAGGGCGAGTCGAGATTTCTCACCACCCGAAAGTACTTTGACCGGCTTATGTACGTCGTCCTTGCGGAATAAAAAGGCACCGAGCAAACCACGGGCTTGTTGTTCGGTGAGTTTATTATCCACCGTGCGCAATTCCATGACGTTCTCCAAAACCGTTAGCGAAGGATTCAAACTATCGAGTCGGTTCTGTGCGAAGTAACCAGTGATTACGTTCGTGCCGATTTCACGAGTGCCGCCTTGGGTTGGAATGACGTCAGCTAAGATTTTCAACAACGTGGATTTGCCGGCGCCGTTGGGCCCGACCAACACGACGCGTTGTCCGCGTTCGCAATTAAAATTCAAATCACGATAAACCACGTGCTCGCCGTAAGACTGTTGAATATGTTCAAGGTTGATGACCTTCAATCCAGAGCGGGGTGGCTGTGGGAACTTAAACTGAATCTTCTTTAAATCATCTTCAGGTTCATCGACTGCATTCTCGGCCAGACGGGCGATTTGCTTCTCTTTGGATTTCGCACGCGATGCCATTGAGGCTTTCGCACCGAAGCGATCCACGAAGGTTTGCAGGTGGGCGATTTCTCGCTGCTGATTCTTAAAAACAGCTTGGTGCTGGGCCTTGCGGGCTTCTTTTTCGACCAAGTATTCATCGTAGTTGCCATGGTAGCTGTGGAGGCGTTGACCGCGTAATTCAATGATACCGGTGCACAGTGCGTTCAAGAAGGCACGGTCGTGCGAGATCACCACGAGTCCGCCCGAATAACGCGTCAGGTAATCTTGGAACCAAAGCAGCGCTTCAAGATCGAGGTGATTCGTCGGTTCGTCCAGCAAGAGTAGGGTGGGCTCGCTCACGAGGAGGCGAGCGAGGTGTGCACGCATGACCCAACCGCCTGAAAATGTTTTCGCCGCTTTATCGGCATCGCCTTCGCGGAATCCGAGACCCGCTAAAATTTTATGTGCCTTGGGTTCGAGCGTGTAATCGTAATCCTCGTGCTCAGGATTTAAACTGCGACCACTCGTCGCAATTTGCATGATGGTCTCTTCACCGACGGGTGCGCTTTCCTGTGGTAAGAATCCGAAATCGGAACCGCGTTCCCATTCGATGATACCTTCGTCAGGCTTTTCCTTGCCGAGGATTAAATTAAAGAGCGTGGATTTCCCGGCGCCGTTCGCGCCCACCAGTCCGAGTCGATCGTAACTCGCAATGTTCAACGACACCTCAGCGAAAAGTTCGCGAGGTCCGTAGGACTTAGAAACATTGGCGATAGTCAACATATGAGCACTTAAGCAAAGACGACCTTTACCACGTGCGTCAACGGTCGGCTTCAGTTCTTCGACTTACGACCAGCGCAGCTTACTCCGAAGAATATCGAAATGAGTCAGGTTTTTCGGGCGAATCAGGCTCAATTGCACCTTCGCCGTACGCACCACCAACGGGAGTCGACTTTGGGCCTCGAGGGTAGGTCGACCATCCACTGAAAGACCGAGCAAGGCACCGTCTTCACTGTGGATTTCGATTTCCGACTCACCATCAAAAATTAAACTGCGATTGGAAAGCGTGTGAGCGCAAATTGGCGTGAGGGCGATGACCGAAGCCGCTGGATCCACGAGCGGACCACCCGCAGCGAGATTGTAAGCGGTCGAGCCCGTTGGCGTAGCTAAAATAAGTCCGTCGGCACGGTAATCATTCACGTGTGATCCGTCGGCACGCACCGTGAATCGACCCATGCGGAAAACGTCACGCGTCTTTAGTACGACGTCATTCAATGCGAGTGCGAAAGATTTATCCGCAAAACGAATTTCCAAGAGTGCACGATTTTCTAAACGGAAATCTCCGGCGATGATGGATTGAATCGATCCCGCAATGTCATCGCTGGGGTACGCCGCAAGGAATCCGAGTTTACCGCGATTGATACCAAAGAGTGGAATGCCTTCGAGAGCCGCAGCTTCCGCGATTCCAAGAAAGGTGCCGTCGCCACCAACCACACCACACGCGTCGCAACCGGCAATGGTTTCGCGGCGCACGGGCCAACTGTCAGCGAGGACTAATTCGACGCCACTGGCCTTGGTTACGGCCTGAACGGTACGCACGATCTCTTCCACACCAGGCTTGGTGCGGTTGACGATGAGTCCTAGTCGGCGAATAGACATTCACACGAACTTAGGCCTTTCCCGTCATTAGGGAAAGAGCGAAAGCCCTCTGCTATGCCCAGAAATGGCTAAAACTAGGGGTTAGCTGACCGAACTAAGGGCTTCGGCGAGCTTCGAGGCATCGACGCCACCACCCATAGCTGCATCGGGCTTACCTCCGCCTTTGCCGCCCATGCGACCGCAGGCATCCGCCACAATCTTGCCCGCTTGCTTGCCGGCCTTGATGGCGTCGGCTCCGCAATTTGCGACGAGCGAAACTTTTCCTGCATTAACCGCAGCGAGAACAACCACAGCGCCGGCACCAATCTTGCCTGCAACTTTCGCACCGAGTTCACGCAAGTCATTTGGATTTTCGACGTTCACTTGAGCGATCACAAAATGTAAACCGTCCTTGGCCTTGGCTTGTTGCGCAAGTGTATCGGCCAACGCACCCGCTTCTTTGTCGCGGTATGATTTCAATTTTTTCTCCAAGGTGCTAACTTGTTCTTGAAGCGCATCAAAGCGCTTTAATAAATCAGCAACCGGTACATTGCCACTCGCTGCGAGTGATTTCAAAAGTTCAGCGTCGTGGTGACTGCGATCATAGGCCGCAATACCCGCCGTGGCTTCAATGCGGCGCACGCCTGCAGCAATTGCACTTTCGCCGAGAATGCGGAAGAGGCCGATTTCACCAGTGGAACGCACGTGTGTTCCGGCACAAAGTTCCATCGACCAACCATTGAGGGCATGGACTTTGCCGCCGACTTGCACGACGCGTACGGTTTCGCCGTATTTATCGCCGAAAAATTGCATAATGTCAGGGCGTCCCTTGACCTCGGTAATTTTCACTTCCTTCCACGAGACGGATTCATTGGCCAAGATACGCTCGTTAACAAGGCGTTCGATGTCCGCGACCTGCCCAGCGGTCAGAGCCTGGCCATTGAAGTCGAAAGTGAGTTTATCTGGAGCGACAGCCGAACCTTTTTGCGAAGCTTCTTTCGAAACCACTTCGTGCAATGCCCAGTGAAGAATGTGCGTGACGGTGTGGTGACGCTGAATGGCGTCGCGGCGAGTTTGATCGAGGGTGATTTCAACTTCCGCGCCGACTTCAGGTGCGTCTTCGCCATCAATGAAGTGCAAAATAGTTTGGCCCGACTTCTGAGTATCGGTCACGCGCCACTCGCGTCCGCCCGCAATCAATGTCGCATTGTCGCCGACCTGTCCGCCCATTTCGGCGTAACATACGGTACGATCCAAAATAACTGCGGAGCGATTTTTCACTTTCGCAACTTGTGCGACCTTGGCCTTGGTTTGATTCGCATC
>CANCLQ010000037.1 GCA_947378845.1 Opitutia bacterium
GGTAGCCAGCTGTGGTGGCAAATCAGCTGAAGGAAATAGGGGATAGGGTGATTGAGTTCGACGACCAGGGTATGCGCATCGGGCGCCTTGAAGCCGACTGCTGAAAAATCTTTGAGCGTGCCTGTATTGAATTCTTTGGCTCCACGTACGCCGTGTAACATGGACGCGTATTCGGCGCCGAAGCTTGGCGACAGGATGCGTTTATAACTAAATATAAAATCCGACGCCTGCACCGGGTCGCCGTTGGACCACCGCGCGTTGGGGCGAAGCTTAAAAGTCCAGACTCGGCCATCGTCAGACATCGTCCAACTCTCGGCCACGCCAGGGATGGCATGCAGATCGATGGGGTCGTAGTTTACCAAGCCTTCAAAGAGAGAATAGGCGATGCGTGATTCGAGTAGCCCAGTGATTTCTTGTGGGTCCAAGCTCGATGGCTCGGCGGCATTGTTAATTACCAATATGCCGGCCTTGGCTTGTCGGGTGACAGTGTCTTCCTTGGGTCCACAGCCTGTAAGCCAGACCAATGCTCCCAGCAGGAGGAGCAGAAGTTGGCGGGGCTTCAGTAACATGAACCGATTTAGTTTGGTTAAGCACACAAGCGCAAGGAAAGCCGAGCGGCAGATGTTCAGACAACAAAAAGGGCGGCTTTTAAGCCGCCCTTCTGCGTTCAACTGAGACCTAATGGATTAGATTGCAGCGGCACCGCGCTCGCCCGTACGGATACGGATAACGTCGGTGAGGGCGGTGACGAAGATCTTACCATCACCAATCTTGCCGGTGTGAGCGGCCTTGGAAATCGTCGCGATGGCTTTTTCGACCTGCTCGTCGGCGACGGCAGCTTCGATTTTAACCTTGGGCAAGAAATCAACCGTGTACTCGGAGCCACGGTAGATTTCAGTATGACCTTTTTGACGACCGAAGCCTTTGACTTCGGTGACGGTCATACCCTCGATGCCGATTTCGGCGAGGGCGTCCTTCACTTCTTCGAGTTTGAAGGGTTTGATAATAGCGGTGACGAGCTTCATAGGTGTATGTGTTGTAGGTTAGTTTAGGTGTTCGGTTGAGCAAGTCTACTTATGCACACCCCGTGCCAAGTGTGGCGGGTGTTCAAGCCTGCTTACGATTGCTTAATATTGAGCAATCGGCCTCTTACGTCGGACAGTTTTTCAGCAGACTTAAGCCCGGGAACGATTTCCACCCCGCTATTCAGGTCTAAAATCGATGCTCCGGCAGCGACGGCCTCTGCGACATTTTGCGGGTTAAGACCGCCAGCAAGTACCCATTTCTTATCGGGATTCGCCTTTTTAAGGGAATCAAAACGTTTCCAGTCAGAAACTTTCCCAGTGCCGCCGAAGGCGTCCTTGGCGTGGGCGTCGTGTAGAAAAGTATTCGCGAGTTTAAGAATATCAGTGGGCCATTCTTCACCATCGGCAACTTTCGGCGCCAGCCAGAGTCGATCGGGGCCAATCTTTTTAGCAATGGCTGCGATATCGCAGGCTTTAGTTTTTGGATCGAAGTGTATTTGCACCGTGGTGAATCCTTCCTGAATTAAATTTACGACATCACTGATGGTTGGGTTGACGGTAACAGCGACGCGTTTCTCTACAGGAATTTCGCGCAGCAGATTTTTTCTTAATTCAGGTGCGACGTATCGTTGAGAACCTGCCCAGCAATTAACGCCAATGTAATCGGCGCCCTGATCGAGCGCGAGTGCGGCATCGGCTACGCGGGTGATGCCGCAAACTTTAATTGCGATAGGACCAATCATTCTTGCAGTGCGGCGATGACGGCATCGCGAATAGCTTTTGCCGTGGGTGCGGTGGCAACAGCAGCGAGCGGAATGCCCGTGCGTTTCATGGCATCGGCGGTGGTGGGTCCGATAGCAATCGCCTTGGGTTGTCGAGCTCCAGCAGCTGGACGCAGCGAAGCGGCCTGGTGCATGAAAGATTCGACTGCGGAGGGACTCGCGAAAACAATCACATCGGCACCGCGTTGACGAAACTCAGCGGCTTCGGGTGATTCAGTAACAGGTTTTTCTTCAGTAGAATAAACTTTGAGCACGTCGACAATGGCGAGTCCTTGGTCGAGTAACATCGAAGCTAAGTCCGGTGCGCTGAGATTTCCGGTGGCCATTAGGATTTTCTGATTCTCCACGTCGTGTGAACTCATCAACTTTCGACCCAATGAAACGGCGTCGGCTTGTTCGCTGACGACATCGGGCTCGAGGTGATAGGAGCGTACGGCTTTTTCAGTGGCGGGACCAACGCAGGCAATTTTTACGCCGCCGACCGAACGGATGTCAGCGAAGCGTTCAAAGAAACGATCAAAGAAACCGCGCACACCATTTGGACTCGTGAATACGAGCCAATCGTATTCGCCCATGCCATCGAGCACCTCGGTGAGAATGATGGCATCGGGTTCAAAAGAAATTTCGATGAGAGGAAGAACGGCGACGGATGCGCCGGCTTCAAGAAGCAGCTCTTTCCAGTCGGCTCCTCGGCCCTCGGGTCGGGTGAGGACGATATGGCGGTCACGTAAAGGGAGTTTGGACATATTAACGTAAATTTAATTGGGACAGAATGGAATCAGCCTGAGATGAGGCTGAGGTCAAATCGGTGGCCGTGAAAGCAAAGTCTTTTCGACCAAAGTCTGCACGGAAGAGATGTACTTTCCCGTCGGCGTGGTGGCAGGCAAAGGCGGTGTGACAGCCTTCTCCGAGCTTGGAGAGGAAGAGTCGCTCAACGGCGACAGAGAAGCTGGTCTGTGTGCAGCCAGCGGATTGGAAACGCGCAACGTCGCCCGTGCGACACTGAATGGCAACGGCACCTTGGCCAGCTGCTGGCACCATTTGTGAGAGTGCGACCGGCTCAAAACTTAATCCGTCCCAAGATTTTATTCCGAGTCGATTCAATCCTGAAGCTGCTAAGTAAGAAGCTTCGGCATCGCCTTGGGCGATTTTCTTTAAGCGTGTGTCAACGTTGCCGCGGAGTTCGGTCCACTCCGCTTGCGGAAAAATTAAAGCCCCTTGTGTGCGTCGACGTGGGCTGCCCGTCGCAATCGTTTTAGGGGTTTTGCAATCTGTGCGGCGGACTAATACATCGCGCGGATCTTGTCGTGCTAAGCATGCTGCGATGGCTAAGCCAACGGGCATTTCTGTCGGTAAATCTTTGGCGCTATGAATAGCGACATCGGCTTCGCCGCGTAAAAGCGCTTGTTCGAGTTCAGCGGTGAAAAGTCCTTTACCGCCTTGTTTTTCAAGCGACCAAGCGGCTTGGCGATCACCCGTAGTGGTGAGAACTTTAATTTCGGTCTTAACTTTTAATTTAGTCTCAAGTTGCTCCGCCGCATCTTTGGCCTGTTGTAGGGCCAGTGGGCTGCCGCGTGTGACGATGATTAGAGGTTGGCTCATCACTTATTTAATTAAGGCCATCACGACCCAGCAGAAAGGCACGAGTAGATTAAGCAGAATCATTAATGCCGCTGAATAACGAATGAGATCCCACCTGCGACCTTGTCCGCCCAAGTAAGCGCTGACCGCTCCCGCAATTGCGGTGGGAATGCCGACCCAGGCACCGACCACGAGGTCGCGTCCGTAGGGATCTTTTTCTATATCTAAATATACAAGGCCACCTTTGTAGGTCATGACCGCAGCTGAGACGCAGGCGATGATGGAGACGAGCACAGCAAAAGCTTGGACGTATTGATAGCCGGGGGCTTCTTCTTCGCTGGGCGTTGTGCTCACCTTGATAGCAAAGCCCGCCCCCTTGAGACTTCCAAGTTTCAAGTGAGGGTGGATGGCCAATTATCTTTGGCCCGAACGTTGGTTATTAGACCTCAGTGGCCTAAGCCTTCGTGCTCTTTGATGTATTCTTGCTTCAATCCCAAGGCTTCAGGGGCGTGTAGGACTAGCATCTTCATGCGTACATCGGAAGGAATCGTCGTGGCCGTCGCCTTCGATACCACAATCATGAGGGTAATCGAAAGTGGTACGGCCCAGATGGCGGGTTGCTCGCAGAGGATGCGGGCGAGAGGGTGTGCGACCCAATAGTTGGCGATGCTTTTGGCAATCGGGTGGTCGACCCAATAAGCGGCGACATCGGCAGCGGGTAATTTCTTTGCCGCGGCGTTAGCAACGTCGGAAATCGAAGTCAGCGTAATCGCAGCGAGTGCGGTCAGGCCGCCACCAAGCATTCCCGTGGCTGCGCCTTTCATTGTCATCCCGCGCCACCAGACGCTCATGAAGAGAAGAGGGAAGTAACTCGCTGCTGCGATGGCGAATGCCTGTCCCACCATGAAATTAATTTCCAATGCTTCCACCTGCATGCCGAGACCAATTGAAACGGCACCGATAATCACAGCCGCCCATTTGAAAGCGCTGAGGCGTTGTTCGGGAGTAGAGTTTGGTTTTAGGATGCGACCGTAAACGTCATGTGCGAGTGCACTGGTCATCGAGACGAGGAGTCCGGAGAAAGTGGACATGAATGCAGCGAAGGCACCCGCGCAGGTGATACCCGAAAGAATCGAACCGAGTAAGGCGTGATCTTTTCCGGCGAGGAGTGTGGGTAATTCGAGCACTACTTTATCGGTGCCCTTAGCGCCGACTGCATCGTATAATTCAGGTGTGAGTGAGCGTCCGATTACCCCGTAAACTGGAGGGAAAACGTAAAAGACGCCGATTAAGATCATCACCCACATGGTGGTGCGTTTTGCGGCCACGCCATCGGGGTTGGTGTAGAAGCGCACTAAGATATGCGGAAGACCGGCCGTGCCGCAAACGAGTGCGATGATTAACGAATAGGTGTAGAGTAAAGAGTAGGGCTTCTTGCTGGCTTCGAGTGTTGCCTTGGCTTCGGGCGTAGGTGCTGCAGCAATCGAAGCATCAACGGCCTTCGTTGTGAGCTTACCAAACGGCGCGATCCATTGTTCATCCTTCGGTGCTTTCGCTGGTAAGGCTTTGCGTTCTACTTGAGCAGAATTTGCCGCCGTGCTTTCGAACGCAGTTTTATTCGCATCGAGGTGTTGATTGTAGTGACCAACAATGGAGGCCAAAATAAATACGGGTAAGGTGATCGCAAAAACTTTTAACCAATATTGGAATGCTTGCACGAGCGTGATGCCTTTCATGCCGCCGAGTGAAACGTTGAGCGTGATTACGGCACCGACCACGGCGACGCCGACCCAGTAAGGCAGACCAGGGAAAATATAAGCGAGGGTCGTGCCCGCGCCTTTCATTTGCGGCATCGTGTAGAAGAAGCCGATGAAGAGTACGAAGCAGACGGCGATTTTACGGAAGACTGGCGAATCGTAACGGCCTTCGGCGAAATCAGGAATGGTGTAAGCGCCAAAGCGACGGAGAGGACCTGCGATAAATAACAGTAAGAACAAGTAACCGCAGGCGTAACAAACAGGGTACCAGAGGGCATCATAGCCGGTGGCCATGACCATGCCCGCAACACCCATGAAGGATGCGGCCGAAAGGTATTCGCCCGAGATTGCCGATGCGTTCCAACCTACGGAGACGGAGCGTCCAGCGACAAAGAAGTCGCCAGCGCTTTTGGATTTACCGGCGGACCAGAAGCCCATGCCGACGGTAATGACAACGGTCACCAACGAGCAGATAGCAATCCAGGGGTCGACGTTGGTAATGTTGGCGAGCAAGGGAGTCATGATAGAATTCATATTTTATTTTTTAGCGCTGTCCTTGGCAGCTGCGGCTTCCGCGTCTTCGAGTGCGATGGAGCGCTTAATGAAAATATAAGAAATAATCCAAACGAACGGAAAGAAGAGTACCCCGAGGATGAGCCACGAGAGCGTGAAGCCCGCGATGCGCTGCGCCATAAACTCTGGCTGATAATAATTCAGAAGCGGCAAGGCAATGAGTGCAGTGACGAAGAATACGGCACAAGCAATGGAGAGCTTAAGTTGGTCGCGCATGAGGCGAGCCAAGAAGCCATCCGAGTGAACATGATCGGGGGTAGATGATGTTTTCATGGGGTGAAGTTAGGACTAGGGTAATTGGATTATCCTGCAACCCTTAGTCTGTGACAAATAGGCATAAAAAAGGCCGACGAGTGTCGGCCTTTTTTAAGAAAACAAAGTAACGAATTACTTCGTGGTGTACTCGGCTTGAGCACCCTTGATGTTGCGCTTTTGCACCCAAGGCATGAGCGAACGGAGGCGTTGGCCGGTCTTCTCGATGGGGTGATTTTCACCCTTCTTGAGGAGCTTGTTGTAGTTCTTGAGGCCACCCTTGTACTCCTTCACCCATTGCTTGGTGAAAGTGCCGTTTTGGATTTCCTTGAGAATTTGTTCCATCGCCTTGCGGGAGGATTTGTTGATCACACGAGGACCGCGGGTGATGTCGCCATACTTCGCAGTTTCGGAAATCGAGAAGCGCATGCCGGAGATACCGGACTCAACCATGAGGTCGACGATGAGTTTCAATTCGTGCAAGCACTCGAAGTAAGCCATCTCAGGCTGGTAACCTGCTTTGACGAGAGTTTCGAAGCCAACTTTGACGAGCTCGGAAGCACCACCGCAGAGTACGGCTTGTTCGCCGAACAAATCGGTTTCAGTTTCTTCTTTGAAGGTGGTCTTTATGACGCCAGCCCGGGTTGAGCCGATACCTTTCGCCCAAGCGAGCGCGGTCTTCGTAGCTTTGCCAGTGATGTCTTGTTGAATAGCGATGAGGGCAGGGACGCCTTTACCTTCAACATATTGAGCGCGAACAACGTGGCCTGGGCCCTTAGGGGCGACCATAGCGATGTCGACGTTCTTACCAGGCTTGATCAGCTTGTAATGAACTGAGAGGCCGTGAATAAAGAGAACGGTCTTTCCGCCCTTGCCGAGATTAGGAGCGATGTCCTTTTCCCAAACGCTGGCCTGCTTCATGTCGGGAATGCCGACGAGCATTACGTCTGCACGACGAACGGCTTCGCCCGTCTCATAGACTTTAAAGCCTTTTTTCTTCGCTGCTTCAGCGGACTTCGAGCCTTTGTAGAGGCCGACAATCACATTGAGTCCGCTGTCACGCAAGTTCATCGCGTGAGAGTGGCCTTGTGAGCCGAAGCCGAGAACGGCGAGGGTTTTATTCTTCAGGAAACCGAGATCGGCATCCTTGTCTGTGTACACTTTTGCAGGCATGGTAGGTAGGAAAAGTTATTTGGTTTTCTTCTTAGGTCCGCGAGGCAAAGCGACCGCACCGGTACGAGCGGTTTCAATAATGCCAAACGGACCCACTAAATCGAGGAAGGCAGTGATTTTGGTGACGGTGCCCGTGAACTCGATGACGAGTGAATCTTGAGCGACGTCGACAACCTTGGCGCGGAATAGGCCAGCGATTTCCAAAATCTCCGTGCGAGTCTTCTTGTTGCACTTCACTTTGCAGAGAATGAGTTCGCGGGCAACGTGGTCGACTTCATCACGCGAAAAATCGCGGACGGTGATTACGTTGATCAGTTTATCAAGGGCTTTAACGCAGCGATCCAGAGCAGCATCGTCAGCCACCACAATCGCGGTGATGCGCGAGTAAGCGGGGTTGTGCGTTGGACCCACATTCAGGGTTTCAATATTGAAACCACGACCCGACAACATGCCCGCTACGCGAGCCAAGACGCCGAACTTGTTTTCGACGAGGGCGGAGAGCGTATGCTTCTTCTTGGTTTGCGACATGGCGTTGAGGGTTAAAATGGTGGACGGAGAGGGACTCGAACCCACGACATCCTGCGTGTAAAGCAGGCGCTCTAACCAACTGAGCTATC
>CANCLQ010000038.1 GCA_947378845.1 Opitutia bacterium
TCCGGTCGCCAGTTCACCGTCAAGCAAGGCGACATCCTCATCGTTAACCAGTACCCTGGTAAGAACGAAGGGGACACTCTCACTTTTGACCAAGTACTCCTCGTGGGTGAAGGCGCCTCTGCAAAGATCGGCACCCCAACCGTCGCTGGCGCTAAAGTCACCGCCAAGATCCTTGAAAACAAGCGTGGCGAGAAGATCGACATCTTCAAACACCGCCGTCGTAAAGGTTACTACCGTCGTCGCGGACACCGCCAAGAGCTGGCCGTGATCAAAGTCGAAACGATTTCTGCTTAACCCTTAATTAAGTACTACAATGGCAACCAAGAAAGGTGGCGGCACTTCCAGTAACGGCCGCGATTCAAACTCCAAGCGCCTCGGCGTTAAACTTTACAGCGGCGAATTCGCCACTGCCGGCTCCATTCTTATCCGTCAACGTGGCACCACCATGCGCGCGGGTCGCAATGTAGGCATGGGCCGCGACCACACCCTCTTCGCTAAGTCTGATGGCTTGGTCAAATGGGATGCGGAACACCGCCGAGTCGAAATCGTACCCACTTCATCGGGTGCTTGCTCGCTCTCGTAATTCGCCCTTCAGCGAACTTCAAACAGCCGACGATTTGTCGGCTGTTTTGTTTTATAGTTAATATAAGTCTAAAAATCAGGCCGAGTGGTCGCGCGCCTGAACTTCCAGGTCATCGCCAAGGCCACCAAAATCAACCCTGCGGCCAATGCGATCCAGATACCAGCCGCACCTAAGCCCACTGGAAACGCGAGTAACAACGCCAAGGGCAAAGTGATAATCCAATAGACGATGAATACACTCCAGGAAGCCCAGGCGGCACAGTTCACCGAGCGCAATAAATAGGCAGCGACCACTTGCACTCCATCAAACGGCGCCCACACGGCCGCAAAAATTAATAACGTCGAAGCGAGTGTAGCCGTCTCCGTGCCTGCGACGCCATAAGTCTGAAGCAATAGCGGGCGCATCAAGATCATCGCGAGTCCGTAAATACTCATGATGATGCAGCCCATCATTAACGCACCCCAGCCGACGGCTCGCATGCGTTGTACATCTTTTGCGCCATAAGCTTCGCCGATGCGAATACCGGCAGCGATGCCGAGTCCGAGCGGAAGCATGAAAGCGGCAGACGCTGTGCTGATCGCCACTTGGTGTGCGGCTTGTGCCGTCGGCGAAATCCATCCAGCGAAAATCGGTACCACCGCAAAAATTCCAACCTCGCTCAAACTATGTAAACCAGCGGGCCAACCGGTCTTAAGTAGCCGCGCAAAAACTTTTTTCTGTAAACCTTCCACCCAGTTTACGGCACCGCGCCCAGGCGTGAACCACAGACCAATCAGCATAATAAAGCGCGATACCAGGGTCGCCCATCCTGCGCCGGCTAAACCCAAACGCGGGAAACCCCAATTTCCATACATCCATAACCAATTAAGAAAAATATTAGCGAGTAAGCCGACACTCAACCACACCAATGAAATCCAAGGCTGATGCTGCGAGTCGCGATGTCCGCGCAACGCGTGAAATAATAAACCGGGAACCATCGCCCATGCCATGATGACATAGAAATCGTGTGCCGTAGCCACGACTTCGGGCGAAGATCCAAGGTGCGTAAGAAACTGAGCCGAGAAATGTGTGAGAGCTGCAGCGACTAAACTGTAACCCAAAGCGAGAGTCATGCCGTGACGCAAAATTGCGGGCGACGATTCTTCCACGCCCGCTCCATTGTCCTGCGATTGATAAACTGCGACCGCCCCCACGACACCGATGCCAAAAACGTAAGGGATGTAGTTCAAGTTAGCCGCCAAAGCAGATGCCGCCAAAGCGGTTTCGCCCAGATGACCAGCCATCGTGACATCGATGACGAACATCAATCCGTACCCCAACATCCCAAGCATAATCGGCACGGCGAGCTTTAGCGTGGGGGCAATCTCCGAGCGAATCGTCACAGGCATATTCAAGTCCATAGCAGGCAAGGAAAGTAGGCGGGGGGCGAGTTTATGTTTCAGAAAATTTCCCTAAAGTCTTCTCGCTACGCTTGCCACGGCAGAGGATTTACCCATGTTTACGAGTCCTATGGCGAACGACGATGATGAAGACGAAAAGACTCCCGAGGCCCCTAAAGAGGCATCGCCCAGCGCCATGCTGATTCAGAAAAAATTTCTCGAGCAACGTAAGCTCTTCCTTTGGGGCGCAGTCGATGATGCCTCGGCTAAAGATATCGTAGAAAAGTTACTCTACCTCGAAACGAGCGACCCCGGTAAAGAAATCACTTTTTATATTAACACTCCTGGTGGCTCGATCACCGCAGGTATGGCCGTCTACGACACCATCCGCCTCATTAGCTCACCGGTTAAAGTAGTCGTCACAGGTATGGCCGCTTCAATGGGCTCCATTCTCCTCCAAGCCCCCAAGCAAAAAGGCGGTCGCCTAGTCTTTCCTCACGCCCGCGTGATGATTCACCAGCCGCTCATTATGGGTCGCATTCAAGCACCAGCGGTCGACATTCATATCCAAGCGCTCGAGATGGAACGTCTCCGCGCCGAGCTGAACGAAATTCTCGCCAAGGCCTCAGGACAAAAAATCGAAAAAGTCGTCAAGGACACGGATCGCGACTTCTACATGACCGCCGAAGAAGCCATTGAATACGGGCTTGCTGATGCGATTGTGAAGAAACTTTAAGCCGCACAACGCATGGGCATCGGCGATCGAGGCTACATGCAAAATGCCATTCCCTTTCGCCAAGGGTTTTCTGCTACGGCTTGGACGGTGGGAGTTCTGTTTATATTTTTTGTACTCAGCCTCATTCAAGAATCTGCAGGCACCGACTTTCTTGGCTGGGCCGCACTCCACGAATCTTCTCCGCGCATTTGGCAATGGCTGACTTACAGTCTGCTACATTTTGATTTTTGGCACCTCCTCTTTAACGGACTCGGACTTTGGTGGGTTGGAAAAGCTGTTGAAGAAACCGATGGTGCATCGACGTATTTCAAAACACTCACACTAGGCGTTCTCGCTGGTGCCGTATTCTGGTGGATCACCGGCATCAACGGACAACGCCAAGACGGTGCACTCATCGGCATCTCCGCCGGCGTTTACGCGATGCTCATCGTGGCCATGCTCGATCGACTCGACGAAGAAGTAACTATTTTACTATTCTTCATCCTCCCCGTCACGATTCGTGTTCGTTGGCTCATTTGGACATTAAGCCTTTTTGCACTCTGCGGCTGGTTGTTCTCGGAACTACCTGGTCGCCATCAATGGGCACAATGGCAGCCCGCATGGAGTGCAAACCGAGCCCACCCCATTGCCCACTCTGCTCACCTAGGCGGCTTACTCGCAGGCTGGATGATTTGGCGTTATTTAAATCAGATAAATTTCTTCAGCGGCTTCGCTCTGTTTAAGAAAGACCCCTCATCCTCGGAGCCCATTAATTCCAGTTCACAGCCATCTCGCACTGCACAAAAAGGTCACGATCAAGCCCGCGCCGAATTAGACGCACTCTTAGACAAGATATCCGCTGGGGGTTTCGGCTCGCTCACTGCCGACGAGAAACGCAAACTGGAAGAATTAAGCGCCCGACTCCGCTAAAATTTATGAAATTAAAACCCCTGTCGCTTCTAGCTTTTTTAGCTTCGGCTCTTTCCGTCTACGCTGCCACCTACACCACGACCGAATTGATGCAGCGCGAGACCAATGCCACGGTGGCATTACTTGAGCGACTACACATCAGCAAAAAAACTGTAGCGGACATTGACGCCAAAGAAGTACTGAAGACGTACTGCGAAAATCTCGATCCAGGTAAAATGTACTTCACCCAAAGCGAGGTCGACCAATTCATCACGCGCTATGGAACGAGCTTAGATATTTACCTTAACCGCGGAAACCTCACGCCGGCTTTCGAAATTTATAGCTTATTTAAAGACCGCGTAAACGAACGCACCACCAAGGCAGTTGCTGCGCTCGATCAAAAAATTGATCTCAACCAACCCGGCACATTCCCTACCGATCGCCGCAAGGGCACCTGGCCTAAAGACCTTGCGGACGCCGACGATCTCTGGGCCCGCCGAATCCGTCTCGATATTCTTTCGGAATTACTGGGCGAAGACCGCACGAACAATCGCAATGAGCCAAAGACCAAGCCTAGCCACGAAACCACCGCGCCTGTCATCACCCAAGAAAAAATTGCCGAAGCCATCGTACGTTTAAAAAAGCGTTACGAAAAAATTAAAACCTACGTTACCTACGATCCACAAGAGGTCGAAGAGCTCTTCCTGAACGCTTATTCCACTCAGTACGACCCGCACTCCATCTTCTTCTCTCAGCAATCACTCGAGGAATTTGAGATCGCGATGCGTAATTCACTTTGCGGTATCGGCGCAACACTCAGCGACGAAGAAGGCTATTGCACAATTAAAGAGATTCTTCCCGGTGGACCACTCGAGCTCTCTGGAAAAGTAAAACCTGGCGACCGCATCATCGCCGTTGGCCAAGGCGAGAACGGCGAGATGGATGATATCGTCGGCCTGCGTTTATCTAAAGCCATCTTCCGTATTCGCGGCAAACAAGGCACGATTGTGCGCCTTCTAATCGACCCCGCCAGCGGCGGTGCACGACAAACCATCAATCTCGCTCGCGACCAAATCAAACTCACCGGACAAATGGCGTCCGCTCGCTGCTTCGAAGCCCCAAGCGGCAACGGGAAAATCGTCTTAGGCGTCATCGAGTTGCCTGCGTTCTACGGAAAAAATCCTGACGGAACAGGCTCAAGCCCAACGAAGGACGTCGAAGAACTTATCACGAAATTAAAGTCCATGGGCATGACGGCCCTCATCATGGACCTCCGAAAAAATGGCGGAGGCTTACTCACCGAAGCCGTCGACCTTTCCGGCCTCTTCATTCCTACGGGCTCCGTATTACAAGTGCGCGACAGCGAAGGACACATCGAAGATTATCGAGATAAGAACAACAAGGTCAGCTGGGACGGGCCACTCATCATTCTGACCTCGAAGCTGTCAGCCTCAGCTTCAGAAATTTTCTGTGGCGCGCTCAAGGATCACCACCGCGCGCTTGTTGTTGGCGACACCACCACGCACGGCAAAGGGTCCGTCCAGAACATCATCGAGCTCGACCGAATTTTCAAAGGTAGCGACATCAAGTCTGCGGTTAAAGTTACCATTCAAAAATGGTACGCGCCCAGCGGCTCTTCCATTCAGCTTAAAGGCGTACCAGCAGATATTGTTGTGCCTTCCGTATTCTCCGTCCTGCCCGTCGCAGAATCAGACCTCGAGCGCCCGCTGCCATGGGACTCCATTCCTCCTTCATTAACAAAACCAGATGAAGGCGATTGGCTGAAAGCGAAACTCTCCGACAACCTAGTGAATACACTCAAGGAAGCTTCCGCTAAACGTCAGGCCGAGCTCCCTGAATTCCGCACCCTACTTCATTCGATCGACTGGACGCGCAATCGCCAGGACCGCAAAGAAGTTTCGCTCTCGCTCGAACAACGCCGCCAAGAACGCAGCGATGACTTAGCCTTCCGCGAACAAGTCCGTGGCGAACTCACACGTTTTGCGACAACCGCACCTAAGGTCACCGACGTGAAATTAAATGCCGCACTTGAGCAGGAGAAAAAAGAAGGTGCGGATTGGGCTGCAAAGTCCAAACGCCTCTCCCGTATTCGCGATCCACTTGAAGATGAAGACTGGCCTGACTACGACATTCAACTGCAAGAAGCCGTCCGCATTGCAGCCGATTGGTCAAAGGCCCTAGGCTTCAAGTCAGAGGCGCCAACTAACGCCACTGCCGAAGCCACAATCGGTCGCTAAACCTTAGCGAGCGCGGTAACGACCTTGGGGATCATAGATCCACCATGCGTCGAAAGGATTGGAAAGCGCAGGTAACTCCATGATGAGTTTCCCTTGTGCATCCACGCGCGAGGTGATGCCTGAAATTTCATTCTGAGCCGAAGCCTTTGGAGGCAATGTCGCCAAAGGAGGAACAGGTG
>CANCLQ010000039.1 GCA_947378845.1 Opitutia bacterium
TCGCGCAGTGTGGAATGCTTTAAGAAGTTAACGAGCTTAGGCAGGTTACGTTCGCCCTGTTTATCGTATTCGACTGCGAGTGAGAGGATTTGCTGGAGGCGCTTTCTTAAAAACGCCCTACCGTTCGCTTCAGTTTCTTTAAGTGGGCTTACGGTATCTTCGTCGGATAACTTAATGGCGCTGATGATATCTAGGATTAATGCTTCCGCACCTTTCGTTTGGAATAACTCTGCAATATGCCATCGGGTCTTTTCCCAGCCATCGTGTTTCAGGATGTAGGCGTTGGAGCTGGGTGACATCTCAGCGACCGCTGCAGTCAGTCCATCACTTGGATGCGCAGCTTGATTGAGCAGGGCGATGATCCCTGCCGTCATCGGATTATCTAGAGCAATTTCAGCGTTAGCTTCATCTGCAGCTTCAATACCCATGCGGCGAAGCACTTCAGTGATTTCGGCCGCTTGTGCATTCTTAGAAACTAAAATGGCGCAAGTAAAACCCGGTTTAAGTAGACGACCGTTTAATAGGCCTGAAGTTTGAAGGTGACGTCCAATCCACCTTGCCTGACGTGCGATGTCAGTTCCCGAGACCGATTCGTCGTTATCATCACCTTCACTGCCTTCGATTGGCTGATTATCACTTTCGCTAAGTCGAACCCACATGGCGTGTCCGTCATCGCGGTGATTTTTCTTACGGCTTTCATGTTCGCCAAATACTTCGTCCCATTTTGCGGCGGCTCGAGTCGAGAAATACTGTCCATACGGTGTCAGGTTTCCGAGGATTGTGTTGACCATGTCGACCACTGGGGTGCTGCAACGATAGGTGAAGTCTAGGCGACTACCTTCCTTTTTCTCCGTGTTGATTTTTTCGTTAACGTCCGAGAGCAGTTGGGGGTTGCCGGCTCGCCAGCCGTACAGCGATTGCTTCAAGTCGCCGACAAAGAAAACGCTGCGTGGTTCGCTAGCATTTTTTGCGTCGATGATTTCCGTCAGATTGTTTTCGAGCACCTTCCACTGGCGTGTGCTGGTGTCTTGGAATTCATCAAAGAGCCAGTGTCGAATTCTGCAGTCTAGACGGTAATCGATATTAAACTCCTTGTTCGGCGCGTTGAGTAAGAGGGTAACATTGTCGCTAAAGGTCAGTCGCCCCGGTTGACGCACCATCTTTGCATACATTGTTTCGTAATGCTTCAGTAGACCGTAGATAGCTCGTGTTTGATTGAGTTTAGATTCAAATTTAACCGAGAACACATGGCGTGCCAGGGTTTGATAGGCTGCTACCGCTTCAGCGGTGAATCTTATGGTTTTTTTGTTATAGAGAATTTCTGCAAAACTGCCAGCCGGTGAAATGATTACAGGCCAATACCTGTCGCACATTTTTTCGACAAACTCGGCTCGCTCAAGTTTACCTGAGTTCTGAAATTCGATTAACCTATTAAGGTGCTTGCCTATGTTGGTGCGTGTTTGGTCGTTCACGGGCGATAGATTTTCTAGCCACGCTCTTAAGGTATTATTGGCAGACCTAATTTCTTCCTCGGTCGGTGCCACAAATAATTTCGGTACTCCGTTTGGCCAAATGCGCGCTTCATTGCCCCAAGTGTCTGTACTATTCGCTAGGGTAACGAGATCATGTAGTTTCTGAACGTAATCGCCCAATTGTTCGATCGGGTTAGCGACATTCTTGCCCTGGAAAATATAACGAGAAATATTCCAAAAGCTTTCAATATTCTCTGGCGAGATATCCTGTAGCAGTGCGGAAATCGCCTGTAATCGTGCCTCGGCTGCTTCGATCTCATTCATCGTTTGCACTTGGCCGCCGTCGAGGCCCACTTCGGCGGGGTTGTTTACTACTAAGCGTGCATAAAAGCTATCGAGCGTACCCAGGTTGAGGCGATGCATCGACAATAACGTCGTGCGTAACAGTCTGAGGAAAAACTCTTTGTCGCAACTCGCTGGCAACTCTAGCCGCGTTTGTAATTGCTTGGCTTCTGCGGCGTCGCCTGCGGCACCCGCTAATTTAGAAAGTGTTTTTGAAATAAACTCACCCGCAGCGGCGCGAGTGAATGTAAGTGCCACAATCTCTTCGGGTTTGGCTCTAGGTTCCGATGCCAGAAGTTTAATAATCCGATCCGAAAGCTGGAAGGTCTTACCTGATCCTGCCGAAGCGAGTACTACTTCATTTTTAATTGGGAAGTTGCTCATGGTTTCACTTCTCCGAGTTGTGAGACGTTGAGGTAGTCAGCCATCACTCGATTAGAGAGTGACGGTAATAATGGATACTTGCTGGGTAATTCAGCAGGCTGAAAAGACTCGGACGACTTGCGAATCAAGGCCTGTGTTACTTCGGTTATGGCGTCCATTGAGGCGCTCGCCCATGTTATGCCATTAGGATTGTTCCCGATTACTTGATCGAAGCTTTCCCAAATGTGCTCCTTACATGTTTCGGACGATAGGCAAAAATACCCAATACCCAGTTCGCTTCCTTCTTTCATGCCAGGGTATTTACGATGCAGTGCGTGGTAATAGACAGGGAGTTGTAAATCTACCCAGCGCTTAATTTTATTTTCTCCTTCAGCGTTTTGCATGGGAGAATCAAAAACGAAGTCCGCTTCATCAACACGGGGCGTGCGGAGGTGTGTTTGTTCTGGTTTCTTCGCTTTGCTGAAAGTCTTGTAATCATACACTCGCCATTTTTTGCCATCTATGTGGCAATCAATGCGGTCAAACCTGCCTCTGATTTTAACACCATTGATGGTGAGCTCGGGGAGTTGGCCTTCGGTCTCAACAATCTGCCATCCATCTTTGAAAAGTTTCGCTTGAACGGGTGCAAATGCTCGTAGTCGGGCAGATGCCGATAGGATTTGGAGTTGGACTGACCTTGGAGGGTTGAGTCCAAAAACTTCTTCGGCGTGAGACAGCAGGTGGTGCTCGAGTTCTTTCTCAATCGCATGCTCGTCAAGATCAGTGTGGCCTAAATTGGCTCGACCGAAGCGCTCGAGTGCGGCGTGTACGAGACTTCCAAAAGATGCGGCATTTAATTCTTCAGCGCCGTGTTCCTTCTCATTCATTTTCAATGCATACTTTAGCCAGTACTCTGCCGGATCAGCGAGGTAGTCTTTAAATGCTGTCGCCGAAATGTGCGTAGTTGCTTTTTCCATTCCCTGTAGTGTCGCTTGGGGTACGAACTTATGGGCACTCGGTATTTCCCAGTAGGGTTGCGCCTCAACAGGAGGAATATCGCTGAACAAAGTTTTAACGCGTGCCGTGAGTGCGCTATCGGGTCCGAGGAATAATAGTCGAGAGGGGCGAAGCGGATTATTACTTGCGTCGGTTTGAGGTATAATGATGTCGAGTCGACCCGCTTGTTCGCGACGGCGCCAGAGTTGTTCTAAATTAAATGCAGCTGCCGCAAAAATGCTGTCGTTGCTCGGTAGTCCTACTTTTTCGCGGAGCGATGCGGGTAAAAATGGATCTGCGTGCGGTGTCTTTGGCTGAATATTGTCGGTCAGCCCATAGACGATCAGGTGTGGTGTGGGTTCCCAAGGTGCCTCAACCCATCCTGGAAGGTTAACCGCTTCAGTAGCTTCGCTGCGGCGGTAACGTTTCGCTCCGGCGATGGCACCGACAAGTTTCAGACTCTGCGCTAAATTCAGTTGGGTCTGTGTATTGGACAGATTCGCCGCTGCATCTTCAAGCGTCTCGGCTACTTTGATACTAAAGTCGTCTTCAATGTTATTAGACTGAAGAGGCTTAGTTCCGAGTATGAGTTTAAGTGTCTCGGCAAGGCATTGGCTAAGATTCAGTGATCGGTGCTTCTTGATTGTGACTAATAATTTGTTGAGGTGTGGGAGCAGGGTCTGCATTTGCTGCCATTCGGCCTTAGCTCTGTAATCATTAGGCGCGGGCAGGCTGCTGATATGATTGATGACTTCTGATATTCTGCCGCGAATGAAGGCACGGTCTGTGATATCAAGTTGCGTATTGAGAAGGGTGAAGTCTTCGGGCGACGTTAGGCCAAGTATACTTTGGGTGAGAGCAGGGATTTGTAAGACTTCGCGAATCTGGTCGAAGTGTGGCCCGGAATCATTGAGGCATAGTGCCCACGCATTCAGTGCATGGTGTATGGCGTGTGATGAGTGTGCGATGCCGAGAGGATTGATGACCTCAGCACCAAGTGATTTCAATGTAGCGGCAACACGTGGTGCATCGGTTTCACGATCACAGGCACACACCGAGAGAACGCCATGAGGTGTCTTGGTACTGCTCGCGAGTTGACGTAGTTTTCGCATACCTTCTGTCGGGTCATTCACAACGTGGACGCAGTTGGTGAATCCTTTCCAATCGCTTCGACGCTCGAGCCATTTTTCTCCAATGGGCCGGCCCCATTCATCGAAGTAATCAGCCTCCGTTGCATCTGCACCTATGAGAACTTTTACCTTAATCTTAGCCTTCAGTCTTTCGAGGGCGGTTATTAAAAGGGGCTGAGGGTCGGGCAATACGGCCAACCAGATTTGTTCGACGCCTTCAGGCTGCTCATTGCCCTTAGCTAACGCAGAGCGCACATCGTTGTGATCCCTTAGCTGTCGTTGGGCTAAGATTTCGCGGTATTGTGTCTCGAGTCGCGCTAAGTCTCTCCATCGAGCTGGCTCGTTGTTGTCCTTGAGGTTTGCAACTGTTTCAAAGTCATGACCGCTGGCAGAGCCTCCCAATTGATCACGCAGTTGATAAAGGGTTTGAGCGAGAGGCAGAGCGTCTTCGAAAGAGAAGAGCTCATTGGATTCCTGAGCAGCGGGGAACAGGGCGGGGAACTGCGAGCGCTGATTTTGCATCAGCACTTGAATCCATGCTGCGAGGGCGTCGAGAGAACTAGCGGCGTCGTCTTGAGAGTC
>CANCLQ010000040.1 GCA_947378845.1 Opitutia bacterium
AGCACGAGGGATTCAGATTCTGCACTTGAGCGGGAGGGCATCGTTAGTAATGTGAGGCACTCTAACACAACCACCATGGCACGCAAATTGTTCGTTCTTTCTGTTCTCACTTTCACCCTCGTTGGCTGCATGGGTCCTGAAAAAGGTCCAAGCCCAGTAACCGACGGCGGCTTGGCCACCTTTGGTGCGCCTGCGTTTGACCCTCTGGCTCCTCTGAAGCCAGTACCTGCAAAGTCGGCTTCTAAGGCTACCACCAAGAAGAAGACTGGCGAGCGTCTGCCGATCAACAACTCGAGCAGCAAGTAATCGCCTGCGGCTTCGGCCGCTGATTACGCCAGCGAGACTTCGGTAACGAACGTCTCAACCTTACCGGGCTCCGCAAAACGGAGTCCGTTTTTATGTTCGGTGCTATTGGGCGGCCCCATCCATGGCTCGACGCAATAGAAAGGTGCTTCGCTGTCGGGCGTCCAGGTGACGACAGCTGCCCAACTGTCCGGGATAGGATCTTCGCCGACTTTAACAGAAATATTTTCTTCACCCGAACGCGGACCGAAGGTGACCATCGCGTCTTTGAGGTTGGTGAAAATGCAATCAGGAAGACCGGGGTTATCGAAAGAGAATTCGGTGCTACCTTTGAGATCGGCAAACGGAACGAGTTTTCCATCGGCTGCATGTCGCCACTGTTTCTTGGATGGTATTTTAATTGTGTAATCGCGACGGCTTAATCCTGCGTGCCATGGTAGTGTGAAATAGAAGTGGTGACCAGCGCACCAAGGGAGCGGCTGAGTGTCGAGGTTTTCGAATTCGAATGTGCAACGTAGGAAGAGTTCGCGGAATTCATATCGTACACGAAACTCATATTTAAACGGATAACAGGCCCTGGAGCGATCATTCTGAATCATACGGACGAGGGCGTGGCGGTCGCTAGATTCAATGAATTCGAACGCACAGTCGCGGGCAAAGCCGTGTTGGGGCATTGGGCGTTTTACGCCGGCATCATCTTTCCAGAAAAACTTTTCTCCATCGGCGTAGTTTCGTCCCATGAGCGGAAAGAGAATAGGATTACCGCCGCGAACGAGCCCGATTTTATCTTGGGCGAAGTCTGCACCCTCCGGCCAATGTAAAACTTCACGCGTGCCGTTGGGCAGGGTGACTTTCCAGCGGAGCAAGCGAGCGCCGCGTGTGAGACAGGTTTCGTAAGTGGTTGCGCCGACTTGCCAGCGCTCGAAAGGAACATCATTAACCGTGAACGTTTTCATTCCCGCGAAGCAAAGAGTAAGTCTGGTCGCTGGCAAATGCCGAATGACGACTAACTTATTTTTTTGCGAAGCGATAGTGGCAGACCATCCACTTGTTGCCGCCATCGAAATTCCAGAGCTCAGCACAGGACATAAAGAAGATGCGCCAGTAGGCTAACCATTTGCGAGCTTCGGAAGGACCGTAGGTAGCAGCAAAGATTTTTAAAACCTCATCACGATGACGATCCGTGTTTTGTAACCAATGTTCTGAGGTCTGCCCGTAATGCCGTCCGTTCACATCCCATTGTGTTTCCAATTTTAAATCGTCCTGAAAGAAGCTCGCTAAATTATTTGAGGGCATGATGCCGCCGGTGAAGAAGTGACGCGACATCCAGTCGGTGCCGTCTTTGGATTCAAAGTGATACGCGCAGTCGCGGTGCGTAAAGACGTGGAAGAACAGCTTTCCATGGGGTTTAAGCCAAGTAGAGATGCGGCGCATGAGTTCGGCCCAGTTCTTCATGTGCTCAAACATCTCAACCGAAACCACGCGATCAAATGCAGCGGCTTCAGGAGCAAAAAGATTCATATCGCAGGTGATTATGCGGACATTTTTGAAACCGCGGCGTGCGCACTCACCTTCAATGTGGGCTCGTTGCGAAGCAGAATTCGAAACACCCGTGATACGAGCGTTGGGGTATTTTTCGGCCATCCAAAGTGTGAGTGAGCCCCAGCCACAGCCTAATTCGAGAATATCATGCCCGTCTTTTAATTCAGCACGCTGACACGTGAGAGCGAGCATTGCCTCTTCAGCTTGCCCGATGGACTCGTCGCCTCGTTCGTAAAAGCATGAAGAGTATTTTAGGCGCGGCCCGAGGCAGAGTTTATAAAAAGCTGCAGGCACTTCGTAGTGCTGTTCGTTGGCTGCTTTGGTTTCGACTGCGACAGGGAAGGTGCGGAGGGCTTGAGAAAATTTGCGAACATTCTCCAACCGCGCCGCTTCACTGTCGGCCCGTTCATCTTTAATCCGCTGGCGAAGGAGACGGCGAATGCCCCAGCGAATCACGCTGTCGGGCAAAATGTTTTTTCCGAGTAGGGTATCGAGGAAGGCCACGCCCGCAGAGTGAATTAAAAACGAGCCATCGCAACTGCGACGTTCAATTAATTACGCGGCGGCTTGGGCCAGAAGGCGGGCACTCGACTTTGATAATCGCGGTAGGCTGCGCCCCTTGAAAGTAATAAATGGGCTTCCGTGAGCGGCACGCCGGTGACGCGAGTGAGCAGTAAGAACATTATGGCCGCACAAATTAATCCAGGGATACCGAAGTAGGTGGAGTTGTAGCTGAGTAAAGCGAAGCCGACCCAAATGAGCCACTCGGAGAAATAATTCGGGTGGCGGCTCCAGCGCCAAAGTCCGACCTCGCAGACCTCATGCGATTTGGCGGTCTTCTTGAACTCAGTCAGTTGAATGTCTGAGACTGTTTCGCCGGTGACTCCGAGGGCGAGGATCACGACGCCAATCCAATTAATGATATTAATCTTAAAATCGGTGGCAGGTG
Source organism: Opitutia bacterium (assembly GCA_947378845.1). Classification (GTDB taxonomy): domain Bacteria; phylum Verrucomicrobiota; class Verrucomicrobiia; order Opitutales; family UBA953; genus UBA953. The sequence continues at coordinate 2,795 of CANCLQ010000040.1, forward strand.
CGATGACCGCAGCGATGAGTGGCAAGCAGAGTAGGGCGAGGGCAAAAGCTTGGAGTAAGTAAAAGCGGAACATGCGGAAGCTCGTTTGGGGGCCCCATTCTTGACGCATCTTAACGTAGCGTCCGTCTTCGCGGTCGAGATGACCGAAGATACGAAAGGCTAAGTGTGAACCTAGTCTTACGCTCCAAGCGCCTACGCCGATGATGATCAAGAGCGTGGCGCCATGCATTTTTTCAGGAGAAAATACATAATACATCAAGCAGATGAGTCCAAAGCCGTAAGCCCACGCGGCATCTACGATTGACCAATTGTTCAGCAGTTTAGCCCAGACCCAGCAGCCACTGAAAAAGAGGATGGCGAGCGTGAGCACACGCGAGAATTCAAAAGCTAAACTAAACCATTCGTTGTTCATAGGGTTTGGGATTTTGGTTTGAGAATTTTACGAAAGATTTTTTTGAGAAAGAAATTAAAAATCCAGGCGCCGATTGGGACGACGATAAGGTAGCCAATAAGGGCGTGCCAACCTGCGATACCGAATTTAGCGAAGAAACCTGGGATGGATTCGCGAAATTGGGCGATTAAATCATCGAGGTGAATCGGGAAGGGTTCCGCGCCTGTGACTTTTTCCCCGAGTCGAATGAAGGGCACGATGAGGACGAGTTGAAGAGGGTAAGAAAAATAATTAATCGTCTGCATCACCACGTGATTGAGGCGAAAGATTTTTCCGGCGAGCAGACAGAGAATCGTTGTCGTCCCAATGAACGGATTAACCGCAATCGCGAGACTCACGGTCGTGGCCGCGGCAAAGTCTTCAGGCGTCGCTCCTTGCTTGAGTTCCGCTAAAAGCGGGTCGCGCACCTTGCGCTTAAACCAATCGACGACACGTCCCATTTAGGCGGACTTGCGCGTGAAGAAAATTTTTCCGAGGTCCGCTTCGTTTTCGGCACTAAAGAGGCAGATCAGTGCGTAACCAGCGATGGCGAAGTTACCGAGAAGCATAAGGGCAACGAACCAACAGAGGCGGGAGGTGACGGTCCGTTCGCGCCAAGCGACGTAGAGCCAGAAGGCCATGAAGCCGAAGTACGCATCGAACATGGTGGCGAGGCCCCAGGGCTCGGAACAGACGGTGACGTAGCCTCCGATGACGTTGAGTCCTTTGCCCGCGTATTCAGGAAGCGAGGTGATCGATGGAGCGGTGCATGCGTACCACGACACCCACGTCATAGCGATGAGGACGATTGTGAAGTAGGCGATGAGGAGGCGACGTTGCATGAGTTAAATGTAAGCACGGAGTACAGGTGCGCAAGTGGAGAAGGTGGGGGCGACACTGCGTGGCACCCTTTGTCTTTGGTGGGGGCACGACTGCGTCGTGCCCGTTGACCGTATCGAGAATAGGATGTCGGTAGAGGTTCGTATGTCACAAGGCGAATGGGCGCCACGCAGTGTCGCCCCTACCTTATTCGACCCAATTAGGTCTTATGTATACCGCTTGCACGACGCCAATGTTGCGATGTGCAAAAGCCGCTTCGCAGTAGCGGAAATAGAGTCTCCACTTACGAATGAAGCGTTCATCGAAGCCCATCGCACGGACTTTGTCTAATTTCTGTTCAAAGGCATCGCACCAAGTTGCGAGTGTGCGTGCATAGTCGGGGCCAAATTCTTCGAGGCGATGCAATTGGAATCCGCCGCGTGCAGTCATCAGCTGGTTAACACGATTAATGGAAAGTAAAAGCGATCCCGGGAAAATATGTTTCTGAATAAAATCTACACCACTGCGGAATTGTTCGTAACGGCTGTCCGGACAAGTGATGTATTGAAAGGCTGCAATGCCATTAGGCTTAAGTAGGCGACCCACACTCGCACAAAAATCAGGCAAGTAACGGTGACCAAGGGCTTCCATCATTTCAATCGAAACGCATTTATCATACGAGCCGCGGTGATCGCGAAAATCCTCGAGTCGCACTTCAATCTTATCGCTGAGTCCTGCCGCCTTAATGCGTTCGTTGGCTAAATCGAATTGTGCTTTTGA
>CANCLQ010000041.1 GCA_947378845.1 Opitutia bacterium
CGGGCAAGTGGTCATTATGAATACAGCGCAAAAGTGAGTTCAGGGACCTGGCACCTAATGCCCGACTAAATTGAGTTCAGGAAATCTAGCAGCTGCGCTTTTTGATCTTTGTTGAGTCGATTAAAGCGATCGCGTGAAACTTTGCCTTCGCCGTTGTGTGCTTTGATGGCGTCTTCAACTGTCGCGGCTTTTCCATTGTGCAAGTAAGGTGCGCTGAATCTCAAACCCCAGAGTGGGGCAGTGCGCATCTCGGTGGGGCTGGCAGCGCCTTGTGCGATGCCATCGCCGAGAGTTCCCATGTCATGCAGTAGTAAGTCGGAGAAAAGTTTTACTTCGCGATTTCTGAGTGCAGCAATTGAGCTCCGGTTGTCAGTCATCATTACGGGAGTGTGGCACGAGGCGCAGCCGAGGTTATCGAAAACGAGTTTTCCAGCTGCTGCCGTGGGTCGGAGTGGGCCGTTATTAGGGGGCGCAAGTAAAGTCATGAAGTCGGCGACCTTATCAACGTCGGACTTTCCAGATATAGGATCGAACTGATCTTCGGGGTCGGCTACTTTGTCCGTCTCAGCGAGAATAGCTTGGTCACCGTTAGGCGCATTCTCGGTTGAGAAGAAGCGATTGGTGATGCCCATTTCATTGAGGTAAGCATCAGCGGAGAAACCGAGAATGCTTGCTTGTTGGGCTTTCCATCCGAAGCGACCAACTTTTGTTTTTCCAGAGACGACATCGGTCACCATTGAGACACGACCCTGAACACCATCAGCGGAACGCTTTTTGCTATTCGCAATGATTGCGGATTCCGGAATGGCTTCGATGAGACCAAGCCCGAATAGTGGAGTAGAGTTTCGTTCTGCGACGACGTTAGCCGTCATCGGAATAACCTCCATAGCTAGAGGTGTAATAGCGTGATCTTGTAGAAGTGATCCGCCGAGTGATTCGAGCCCATCGAAATGTCCATTGGTAAGTAAGCCAAAGCGAGTGACGTTGACGACACTGCTACCGCCCGTGGCTGGACCTGAGTGACACGCCACACATGAGTCGCGATTGAAAATTGGACCGAGGCCGCCCTCTACAGTTTCAGCAGTTTCGAAATCATCTTTTCCGTCGGTGAAGGCGGCGAGTTGTGCGGCGGTCAGTCCTTGTAGCGGATCCCCCAGTTGGCCTCTGATTGAATTGGGTGCGGGTGGCTTGGTGTGACGCGTGAGTTGGTGACGAATCGCAAGCTGTTTACCATCCGTGGTCGGGGTCGCAGAATTATTTTGAGGCGTTGCTGCGAACGCCGTGAGCCCGAAGGACAGGCAGAGAAGGTTGACGATCGAAGCAGAGGGGCGGGTGCCTTTAGTCATACAAATTAAACCCTCAGTATTTGAAAGAGTTTCGCGTCTGAAAATTATCTTTCAAACTATTTTAGGTCCTTAACTGAGGGCTATTATGGGGGATATTCGCATACGCTTGACCTTAATCTATGGGCACCCTATCTACACATTCCGTTCAAATGCGAACGGACCTGGAGAGGTGGCTGAGTGGCCGAAAGCGCCCGTTTGCTAAATGGGTGTACCCCAAAAGGGTACCGTGAGTTCGAATCTCATCCTCTCCGCCACTTTAAAAGAATCTAGGGTCACGTGGGCAAGGTGACACGTGGGCAAGGGGTGAATATCACGGGATGAGATGAGAACTCGTTCGGTGAGCCCATAAGGGCGAACAGACAATGCGTAGCATTGGGGCGAAGCCCTGAAGTGAAGCGCAATCAATCTCATCCTCTCCGCCACTTTAAAAGAATCTAGGGGTCACGTGGGCAAGGTGACACGTGGGCAAGGGGTGCGAGCAGGGCTCGCAGGGTTACTTGAGCAGGTGGTGACGCAGCGCCGTCCCTGCCCAATGTATTTTGTATCTCCCCGTGTCACCTTGCCAACTTGCCCTCTGAAACAATCCTCATTTCGCCAGCCAGCCGCCATCGACGGGCAGAATATGTCCGGTGATAAATGAGGAGGCGGGTGAGCAGAGAAATAGAATGGCTTGTGCCACCTCATCTGCTTTGCCGATACGGTTCATAGGGTGTTCAGCGGCGAGTTCTTTACGAGCTTGGCTTTCGCCTTTGCCGACAAAGCGATCAATCATCTCGGTTTGAATGGCACCAGGAGCAACGGCATTTACGCGAATTCCGCGTGTAGCATTTTCGAGTGCGGCTACTTTAGTGAGTCCTTCGACGGCGTGTTTGCTGGCCACGTAGGCTGCCATGCCAGCCATACCGATGGAACCGGCGACGGAACTGACATTAACAATACAGCCTCCTCCTGATTTAAGTAGGGCAGGGATTTCATATTTCATCGACCAAAGTACGCCATCAAGGTTAACGCCGAGGGTGTGGCGAAAATTACTTTCAGTTTGCTGTTCGATTTTTAAGTCAGGCTGACCTTCGACGCCCGCGTTGTTAATGGCGGCATTAAGACGTCCGAAAGCCTTTAAGGTTTCTTCTATGGCGCGAGAGTTGTCTGACTCTTTGGAGTGATCGGCTTTAATAAAAATCGCTTCTGCTCCCAGTGACGTGATTTCTTTAACGACCTTTGAGCCGTTGCTCTCGTTGATGTCAGTAATGGCAATGCGGTAGCCCGCTCGAGCAAAGGCTAGAGCGGTGGCGTGACCAATGCCCGATGCAGCACCAGTGATAAGGACAACGGGTTTTAATTGGGGCATTGTTATATGATTTATTATGACGGGTGTGGGTCAACTGGAATGGGTTTTATAATTAGACATCGCAAATCAGAGAAGTATAACCGCGTTATGAAACTAGCCCATTACCCCAAGGCATTTTTGTTAGTCGGAGTATTAATGTCTCAATGCATCTGGTCTTTTGCTGCCACCGAAGTGGCGAAGGCGAATGAGCCAACCAATGCGACCGAAGCAGCAGCCATTGCAGCGGCGAAGAAGGCCCAACGTGCGGCTGTGTTTGAGCAGCGATACCAGGCCCTGTTTGATAAGCTTTCCCCAGAAGAGCAGGCATGGGAGAAGGTTCTACAGGATAATCTGGGAGATTTTTATTTGTCTCATCACAAAGAAGACAAGACGAAGGGGCTTTCAACGGCTTGGGATTATGTAAAAGATGATCCTAAATTACCACGTGTCCTCATTATTGGTGACTCGGTTTCCCGTGGGTACACTCAGGCCACTCGCAAATATTTAGCGGGCAAGGCCAATGTCCATCGTGCACCCGAAAATTGCGGACCAACGGCGCGTGGTGTGGCTAAGCTCGATGTCTGGTTGGGTAGCGGGCACTGGGATGTGATTCATTTTAACTTCGGTATTCACGACCGCAATACACCCATTGCGGATTATGCGAAAAGACTAGAGGAGATTACGAAACGCCTGAAAGCCACTGGCGCAAAAATCATTTGGGCTAGTTCGACGCCGATTCCAGATGATGCTGCTAAACAGCAATCGGCTGCCTCCATTGTAGAGCGGAACCAAGTCGCCTTACAAATCATGAAAGCTAATGGCGTCATCATTGATGATCTCTACGAAAAGATACTTCCTGAGCTCAGTAAGTATCAGCGCCCTAATGACGTTCATTTTACTGAAGATGGATATGATTTCTTTGGCAAAAATGTCAGCGCCTGCATTGAGGCAGCACTCTGATTGGTGAGAACTACGGGTGGGCTTTTAGTATTTAGTAGATGAGGATTTAATGAAGGACTGAGCCATCGTGGCTCGTGGATAGTCGCTTAATCTTCTGGAATGAAGACGACTATCTTTCTCGTGACACTCTTCGGTGTCATCAATGTTCGGGCGGCCACCTATGATCAGTCGGCATTGTGGAATCTGACGACAACGAAGCAGAGTTTTAGTTTTGATCAATTTAACCCGCAATGGGGCATTTTGCAGTCGGCTAAACTAACAATTTGGGAAAGCAATCCCACGGGCTACATTAGTATCGTTACAAAGGTATTCAGTGCAACGATACGAGACATTAGAAGTAAGCTACAGCTTACAGGTGTAGGTATCGCAAATTATGATAGTTCGCAGGTGTCATTACTGACTTCGATTCGTTTTAATTATTTTCAAGCACCAAACAAAGCCGTTAATTATGTTATACTTAATAGCCAGAGGTTGATCATGTTGCCCTCCATTACAGAGGTTTCATCTTTAGTTTTAGCGGAGTATATGGGCCACGGACAGACTCCTGCTTTTTTAGCAAACACATGGGTCTACGTTTCTAAGACGCCGGATATCTTCACCACTGTCTCGGCGTCATCGTACTATGCACCAACAGTTGTTACTTTGACCTATGATTATTTGCCCGCACCTGTACCTGAGCCATCGACTTATGGTTTGTTGGCTGGAGTAATGGCTTTGGCTTATCGAACCCTAAGGAGGCTAGGCACAAAAAAGCCCTGCAGTGCAGAGCTTTGAGTGTGGTGTCAGCGTGGCCTACTTGGCGACCTTTGCCGAGGTGCCAACGGGCGTGCCGCTGTTCAAGAAGAAGGGTGTGCCACTATCGCTGGCCGAAATATTGGCAGCGGTATTTCCAGTCGTTATGCTCTGGCTGAAGAAGTTTTCAACGGCGTGATTATTCCCCGCACCTATGCCATTCCGTTTGTTGTCGGCGCATAGATTATTAAAGAAGAAGTTTCGGTTGGCGAAGATGGTAGTCTCCTCGCCTTTATTGGGACTCGTAGCTGCATACTTCGCACGGGC
>CANCLQ010000042.1 GCA_947378845.1 Opitutia bacterium
TAGGCGCAGGACTAAATGTGCTTACGCCATAATGAATCATCATTGGAAAGATGATGGCGAGACCGAAACCGAGAGCTAATTTTTTGGCGAGCATGAGGATATGTCGGGGTTAATATCTAAAGTTTTAATCCCCTATAATAAATTTACCAGAAAAACTTTCTGCAACATCTCCCCTTGCCAACGTGCCCACGTGCCAGCTTGTCCCCTCGCGTGCACCGCACGCGTCCCGTGTCACCTTGTCACCTTGCCCACGTGTCCCCTCAATTATTACTACCTTCCCAACGCCGCTTTAACCAACTGATCTGCCGTAGCACCAGAACCAAGTTTTAGTACAGCAGCACGGACAGATTTATCAGCATCAACAGCCTTATTACCAAGAGCAATCAAGGCGGCGACGGCATCGGACACTGCTGAAGGTTGTGCATTCGATGGTAGGCTTGCACTCACCGAGGACGCACCTGAATCAGGACCGACTTTATCGCGCAGTTCGATGACTAAACGCTCAGCAGTTTTCTTACCGATACCAGGGCACTGAGATAAAAGAGCCACATCACCTCGGGTAATCGCATCGCGCAGTACAGGCAAAGAGAGACGACTTAAAATCGTGAGCGCTAATTTCGGACCCACGCCGGAAACTTTTTCGACGAGTAGACGGAAAAAATCACGCTCTTCCGGAACCGCGAATCCATAAAGCGCCTGACCGTCTTCACGAAATACATGATGGATTAATAAAAATATTTCGGAACCTACTTTGGGTAGGCGTTCCGCCGTTGTTACTGGAATATTTACTTCATAGCCCACGCCAGCAGATTCGATAACAACGCGAAGCACAGAGGCTTCAATTAATTTGCCGCGAAGGGAAACTATCATGTGTACAGATTCAAATAATAATGATTAGGACCGAACTTCGAGAATAAAACCTTTCAAATAACGACTTTCAGGGAAATTGATTAAAATCGGGTGGTCGGAGGGCTGAGACGTGCGTTCGAGTAATACCGCTTGGCGACGAGCGTCCCGAGTGGCTGATTCTATGACGTCGAAATACATTTCATCCGAGATACGATGCGAACAAGAGTAGGTGGCTAAAATACCCTTCGGCGATAGCAAGCGAAGAGCTCTTAAGTTGAGTTCTTTATAACCGCGCATCGCTCCGTCGACGGACTCCTTACTGCGAGCGAATGGTGGCGGATCCAAGATGATCAAATCGAAGGTCACCTCACGATTAGCACCAAACCAATCAAACACATTGGCGACTTCGAATTTTGCATTAAGATTGTTACGCTCTGCAGCCATCCGAGCAGCCTGAATCGCATCCTCCGATGAATCCAAGCCCAGCACAGAAAGAGCTCCGGCCTTCGCACAGGCTAAACCAAATCCACCTTGATTACAAAAGGCATCCAGCACACGGCGACCTTTCGCTAATTCAGCGATGTGCGCGTGCTGTTCGATTTGGTCGAGATACATTCCTGTTTTCTGGCCTCCCATTAAATCAACGCGTACTTCGATATCCCCTATCTTCATCCAGCACGGTTCGAGTGGATTACCTGAGGCTGTAGTTATGCTATTATCTAGGCCTTCAAGTTTTCGGACCGAAGCATCATTGCGAATCACGATTTCACGGGGTTGCAACTCACGCTTCAAACAATCGATAATTTTCGGCAAGCGTTGGTCGATGCCAAAGGTGAGTGCCTGCACCGAGAGTAAATCGTTGTAACGGTCCACGACTAAGCCTGGTAAATTATCAGCCTCGGACCAAATCAGTCGACAGAAAGGCTTGTTATCACGACGGCGAATAGCAGCCACAATCAGTTCATCGAGCAACGGGCCATCTAAAGAAACGAGTCGATGCGAATAGCGACGCCACGCAATTTGAGAATGACTACTCCACAGACCCGAGCCGAGACTTTGGCCTTTGAGATCAAGGAGTTCCACACAGTCACCCGATTTAGGTAATGGACCATTGGAAATAATCTCTCCAATGAATGCCCAGGGGTGACCAAAAAGAACGCGAGCTGGTGGGCCCGCTTTGAGACGTAGAGTTTGAAGCATTTAATTTACAGCCCTGAGTTTGGGTGTGATCCAAAGAATCGTGAGCACAACTGGTAACCAGGCAGCAACCACCGGGGGAATCGCTCCACTGTTACCAAAGGCACTACAGATGGCCGATATAAAATAAAATAACAGGAAGAGACCAAAGACTTTCGCTACACCCACCATCGGGCTGACTCGACCCCCAACGACTGAGAATGGAATAGCCACAGCAATGACGACCAAACAGATTGCGGGTGCTGCCAGAATGGAGTGGTAGCGCATGGCGTAAGCAGCATTGCGTCCACCCGCGTTACTTCCCGTTTGATCTACAAATCGATTCACTTCACGAAAAGATAAAGTATCGGGTTCACGTTTCGCAAAAAGCATCACCTCGGGGTCTTCATCATAGTCAGGAATATTTAACTCCTTGAAACGCGGCTGGGATAATAACGAACCCGTCTCAGGATTGAATTTAGAATCGCGGCCTTCTTTAAAAATCCAGACCCACTGATTATTTATTTTTTTAAATTCGGCGAAGTCCGCCTTGATGCCACGAATTTTTCGACCTTTTTCGTCAAAGGAATCAATGGAAACTTCAAAAGCTTGACCGGTATTGAGACCCAATCGGGTGATTAACCAGAAACGGTGTTTTTTGGAATTTTCGAATGAAACGATATCCGATTCACCTTTAGGCAATACTGACACCCCCTTGGAACGCAGCGCATTAAACTGTTCACGTTCGAGTAAACTATTTTGCGCTTCGATAACATCGGGCACCCACACGGCATTAAGTAAAATAAGTAATGCGGTAAAAAATCCGCCAACCCACCAGAGTGGTGCGGTGATTCTTGAGATGCCTACACCCGCCGCACGCAACGCAGCGAGTTCCTGATTACGATTCATCGTGGTCAAAACAAACACTGTCGAGACCATCAATGAAATCGGCACAATCATCGCGATGCGAATGACTACGCTATAAAAGAAATATAACAGGATATTTAAAAATGAGGTTTTTAAATTAATGAATTCGGGAATCCAATTATAGGCCTCGGAGATGACGAGAATTCCGCAAAAACTCACAAAGCAGAGGCTGAAAACCTTGGCCCATTCTGAGAGAATATAACGATCGAGTAGACGCACCGCACTCGATGTCAGCAGAGTCGCCCCAGCCAGCAATCCCAAAGGTTGTCCACGGGAGGGGCTACTGGGCTACAAATCTATTGCTCTAGGCCGACAAACCGACGATTTATCCAATTAATATCATTTTTTAGTGTTTTCCCCTTGCCCCCGAACACTCCAAGCCTTTTCTCCACCTTTCCACTTCTTACGGACATGACCCAGCACAACAGTTTCAAATCAAGCGCCAGTTCAGCTGGTGCCAAACGTAATGTACTCAAACGCTTCGAGCGAGTTGAGTTACTCAAGAAACGCGGTGCCTTAAAGGACATCAAACGCGTTACCAAACTTCCTAAGACCAAACCAGAAGCATAAGTCCGGGTCGCACCCTTTTGCGAAAAGCCCGCCTGGACATTCCAAGCGGGCTTTTTTGTTTTAAGACCAAAACCCACGCTCGCCTAGCCCTCCCCTTTTTCTCATCCTTCATTTAATACCTTCGGCGTATGCAAAACCCTGGATCCAAATACCGTCCCTTCCAAACGGTGCGTTTAGAAAAACGCCAATGGCCCGACGCGTCTATTACCCACGCTCCGCGCTGGTGTTCAGTTGATTTGCGCGATGGCAATCAAGCCTTAGCCATTCCGATGAACGTCTCTGAGAAACTAGAGATGTTTAAAATGTTGTGCGACATCGGCTTTAAAGAAATTGAAATTGGATTTCCCTCCGCTTCCGATACTGAATTCGCCTTCACGCGCGAATTAATCGAAAAGAAATTAATTCCGAACGATGTTTCCGTGCAGGTATTGGTTCAAGCCCGTGAACATTTAATCCGTCGCACCATCGAGTCCTTAAAAGGCGCCCG
>CANCLQ010000043.1 GCA_947378845.1 Opitutia bacterium
GGAACGCTGGTGCACCAACTATTTCAAAACCTCGAATGGGACATCGAAGCCTTCCTCGGGCAACTTCAGGCACCCGCGAAATCATCAACGGAATCATTTAAATTTGCCCGTCAATTAATAGAAGGCTGCCTCAAGTCTAAGGCCGTAACTGATTTATTAATTCCAAAATCATCGAAGCCTGAACTATGGCGCGAGCGTTCCGTTGCGCTGATGTCCGAAAGCAAGATGATCGATGCGGTGTTTGACCGAGTGCACATCATCCCGGGCAAGGAGGCTGTGATTATTGATTATAAAACGAACGACTGCTCCGAGGCGCACCTTAAAGAATTATATGAGGGTCAAATGAAACTCTATCGACTGAGTGTGGCGGAATTATGCGGTATTCCCCCTGAAAAGATACGTTGCGTGCTCATCCACGTTCGTAATGGGACGCTGGTTGAAGTATAATTAAAGGTTGTCGGAACTTGCCATAGGGCGGGCGGTGTTATTGGTTACCTCACCCCACCTCGATGAAGAAGCTTCTTTACCTACTGGCACTTGGCCTCGCTGGCGCATTGCGCGCCGCGAATTTAGAATGCTCGGCACTGTTCGCCGATCACATGGTACTACAGCGCGAGAAGCCAGTGGCTGTTTGGGGTTGGGCTGATGCGGGCGAAACCATCACAGTGGAATTCAACGGACAGAAAAAGGGCACCCAGGCCAATGCGGATGGTAAGTGGATGCTTAAACTCGATCCGATGCCAGCCAACGCAACCTCGCAGAACTTTTTGGTGACGGGGAGCAACTCATCGAGCGATAAATCCAAACTTCGCTTGTTGGAATTTAAAGACGTCTTAGTCGGCGAAGTCTGGTTGGGCTCGGGTCAATCCAACATGGAGCGTCACGTCTACCAGTGTTTAAATTTCGATGCAGAAAAAGCTGCCGGCAACCACCCCCTTATCCGTCACTTCGGCGAAGGCTCGAAGAGCAGCGACACCCCACAAAACAAGGCCACCGGTAAATGGAATGTCTGCACTCCCGAAACTGTGGGCGATTTCTCGGCGTCATTGTATTTCATGGGCCGTGAGCTTCAGCAAAATCTGAATGTGCCGATCGGACTCATCGCTAGCTCTGTCGGTGGCACGAGTATCACGTTTTGGATTTCTGAAGAAGCACAGTCCGCCGACCCCGACGTGAAAGCGAATTACGATAATAGCAAAAAATCCTACGATGCGTGGCTCGCTAAATACGATCCGGAGAAATCGAAAGAAGCTTACAAAGCAAAATTAGAGGCATGGCAAATTGAGGCCGACAAAGCAAAGGTGGAAGGAAAGCCTGAGCCCGCCAAACCAAGGGATACAGATTTGTCTAAGAAACGCGGCGGACCGCCCGCTGGTTTGTTTAATGGTAAAATCGCCCCCCTGGTACCTTACACACTGCGCGGCATTATTTGGTATCAGGGCGAAGCCGATTCCTACAACGGCAAGGTACAACTCTACACCAAACAGTTAACCGCGCTCATTAAAGATTGGCGCAAACTTTGGGGCGAAGAACTTCCATTCGCTTGGGCACAATTGCCAAACTACGCAAAGGGCGATGCCGACGGCTGGCCGCTGATGCGTGAAGCGATGCTCAACACTCTTAAAGTGCCGAAAACAGGCATGGTTATCAGTATCGATATTGGTGAGTCGGAAGACATCCACCCAAAGAATAAACAAGAGATCGGTCGACGCTTTGCACTGTGGGCACTCGGCGATGTCTACGGCCTGAAAGTTCCTGAAACCAGTGGACCACTCCCCGCCGGTCACGAAATCAGAGGAAGCAAAATTATTTTATCATTCACACACGCCGATGGATTGAAGGCGCGCGAAGGAAAACTCAAAGGCTTCACGATTGCGGGTGCTGATAAGAAGTTCGTTCCAGCTGATGCCGAAATCGTGAATGGCAAAGTCGTGGTGAGCTCCAGCGCCGTAGCAACGCCCGTGGCCGCGCGCTACGCTTGGCATGCGGACCCCGAGTGTAATTTGATCAACGACGACAATTTACCCGCGTCGCCGTTCCGTACCGACAGCCAGTAAGCAGCAACTTTAGGCCGGCGATAGGGTTATATTAGCAGTATGAGACTTACCCTGCTCTGCCTACTATGCGCCGCTGCGTCGGCCAGCTACAGTGCCGATGCGCCCAAGCCATCGCGTCCTAAAAATCAGGACGGGCTCATTAAGCCAACGATGGCGGATACGATTAAACTCAATGTCTACGCCGACAATTGGTTCGTACTTTATATCAACGGCAAACAACGCGTCGTGGATCCGATTGATTTCTTGCCACACAATGTGGTAACCGTCGACATCCTCCCCGAGTACCCGATGACGATTGCGGTGATGGCGAGGGATAATGCGAATGCGCAAACCGGACTCGAGTACGGGAACCACATCGGCGATGGTGGTTTTATATTAAAATTTTCGGACGGCACGGTGACGAACGCGAAGTGGAAAGCGAAATGCTATTTCAAAGGACCGCTGAATCGCGACGTCACCAATCCCACAGTCTCGCGCACCGCCATTCCGGCTAATTGGTTTGCGACCGATTTCGATGATCGCGACTGGGCCAACGCGACCACTTACACCGAGGAACGCGTGAACCCCAAAGAGCCATACTACCAAGCCGATTTTAAGGGCGCGCAGTTTATTTGGTCGGACGACCTCGACCTCGATAACACAGTGCTATTCCGCACACGCATTGAGGCACCAGCGGGTTATAAGCAGCGTTGGAACACCAAGCCTGAAATCGACATCAGCCAGCCGTAGAATGGCGATTGGAGCCCAATCGTAAGCGGTCGGGCACGCCCTCGGTTCTGCCTTCCCTTTTGTCCCGTTAGGGGGTTAAAAGTACCCCTACCTTTTCTGTTCATGAATTCCGCGCAAGTCCGCCAGTCGTACCTCGACTTCTTTAAGTCCAAGCAACACTCGATCGTGCAGTCGTCGAGCTTGATGCCCGACTCGCCGAATCTGTTGTTCACGAACGCGGGCATGAATCAGTTCGTGCCGATCTTCCTCGGACAGGCCAAGTGCCCCTATACCCCTGGTCGCGCTGCGGATACGCAAAAATGTATTCGCGCCGGCGGTAAGCATAACGACCTCGAAGACGTGGGACTCGACACCTATCACCACACATTTTTTGAAATGCTTGGTAATTGGTCGTTCGGAGATTACTTTAAACGCGAGGCCATCGATTACGCGTGGGAATTAATTACTGAGGTTTGGAAATTCCCGAAGAACCGAATTTACGCGACCGTTTACTCGCCGAATAAAGCCAAGGGTGATCCTGCTGAGTTCGACCAAGAAGCATGGGATGCTTGGGCTGAAAAATTTCGCGCTGCTGGACTCGACCCTGCCATCCACATCGTAAACGGAAATAAGAAAGATAATTTCTGGATGATGGGCGACACCGGCCCTTGCGGTCCGTGCACCGAATTGCACATCGATCTCACCCCCGAGGGCAACACGCAGGGTAAACTCGTCAACGGTAGCGACGCACGTTGCATGGAAATTTGGAATTTGGTGTTTATTCAATTCAACGCCAACCCAGACGGCACCTTCTCACCACTGCCCGCCCGTCACGTCGACACCGGCATGGGCTTTGAACGCGTGGCTGGCATCATGCAGTGCACGAAGAATTTCAAAGACTTCTCGGGCACGATTTCGAATTACGAGAGCGATGTCTTCACGCCGTTGTTCCGTCGACTCGAGGAGCTCTCGGGTAAGAAATACGCTTCGACATTACCTGCACCGGGTTCATCGGGCGCTAACGAACAAGAAAAAATCGACGTGGCATTCCGCGTTATCGCCGACCACATCCGCAC
>CANCLQ010000044.1 GCA_947378845.1 Opitutia bacterium
AATTGCTCCTTCAGTACCGTCATATTGCCGCGCACCGTGTTCGAGACCTGGTGATGCAAGATAATGGTATTCGGGTAACAGAATGAACGCTCGGCCAGAGTGGCGATGACGGCCGACATCGAAGCGGCGAAACCTTTCACGACAACATAAACCGGAGCCTTCGATGCCGACATGGCTTTTTGAATTTGGTAGCCCGATGAAACTGATCCGCCTGGGCTGTTATCAATCACGATAAAAATCGGAAACTCACTGGATTGATTGTTATAAAAATTAATGCGCTGGCAGACATAATCAGCCAACGATTCCGTAATCGCACCATTCAACGCAATCCGCCGATCGCTAATGCACAACGTGCCATCAACGAGAGGGTCTTTAAGATACTTTGGCTTAGCCTTGGCTGCTACTTTTTTGGCTTCGTCTTCTTTTTGAAAACGTGTGAGTTCATTCGTCAGGCGTGTAACGGTATTGCTCGACTCCAACTGCAACTGCTTGGCATCAGCTTCGAGTTCACGGATTTTATTATTCTTCTCGGCAAGACGTGCGTTGGCACGAGCGGCGTCTAATGCGACCTGGCGTTCTAAACGCGTACGCTCTTCTTCCAGGGCGGCCGATTCAGCCGAAGCCTTCGCTTGGCGCAATGCACGCTCCGCATTTAGTCGAATCGTTTCAGCGTTCGTTGGCACAAGCTCTTCAGTGCGTTTCGCCTCAACCAATGCCATTTGTGCATCCAGCAAGGCTTTATCCACGCGCAGGCGGTCCACTTCCTTCATGATTTCCTTTTGCTCGGGCGTTAAATTCTCGCGGGCAATCGCAGGACCTGGAGGCAACGTGGTCGACAGACCAGGAGTCGGCGCAGCGTCACCGGCAGTCGCAGCGGGCTTGGCCGCAGTCTCGGCGTGTCCGATTGCAGAGATAACCAACAAACTAAACAGAGGGTGAATTTTCATATTTTGTTTTATAAATTAAGGGAAAATGAATTCGGTCGATGGATCGTAAACCCACCAGACGTCAAAAGGCTGAGGTGAAGGTAAAATGGTTTGGCTTACGGAAGACGCCGGGCGATCGCCCATGCCTTCGCGCTTTAGCTCCGCGGGTGCGGGCGTTGCTGCAATCGTGTTCACGCTATCTTCGCTAATGCGTTCAGTGACGTCAGTGACCCACTTTAATCGCCGTGCTTCTGTACCTAAAACTTTCCAGTCACCCGTCGACACCGCGGCGTACATTCGCTTCACAAATTCATCGACACTGATATTCATCTTATTGGCGACCTTAACAAAAACTCTTTCGCACCAAACCTTGGTCCACTTCAACTGCTCTGCCAGCTCTGTTGCATTGCCCTGCAGGCTCGTTGAAGCCTGGTGATGCAGGACCACAGTCTGCGGGTAGACAAAGGAACGCTCAGCCATTGTCGTAATAATCGCAGCCATCGATGCCGCATACCCTTTAACTACAACATATACAGGGGCCTTGGATGATTCCATCGCTTGCAGGATTTGGTAGCCCGACATCACCGATCCTCCGGGCGAGCGATCGATGACGATGAATATAGGAGCCTGCGTATCGAGTGCGTTATAAAACGCGATGCGCCCACAAACATAAGTCGCCAAAGCATCATCGACGACTCCGTTGAATGCGATGCGGCGATCTGAAATGTGGAGAACGCCTTCGATCATCGGGTCTCGCGGATATCCGATTTTCTGACTCACGGCTACGTCACTCACCTTCTTTTGTAGCTGAGCAATTTCCGTGACCTTTGAAATTTTCGCGAGTTCGACCGACTGGCTTGCCAGCGCTAATTTCGTTTCCGCTTCAAAGTCGGCCTGCTGACGAGTCTTCTCCGCGGTTGCGACGGTCGACTTCGCTTTGTCCAAGGCTTCTTCTAAGACAAGTTTAGCACGCTCAGCTTCTTCAACCGCACCAGCGGCCTCAGATTTAGCCTTACGCAAATTCTGCTCAGCGGTAAGTGTCTGTATTTCTAAAATCTTATCTAGTTGTGCTTGCCGGCGCTTCGCAGACTCGAGATCCAATCGAGCACGAATCAGTTCCGCCTCAACCTCCGCTTGATAAGTCGCCGGAGACTTTTGCACGGGGTCGATCCCTGCCTGGGCGGTGACAGCAAAAAAGAGGAAAACAAGGACCAGACGAGGCATCAGGGTAGATGTGTTAATTTGTCAGATAAATGGTTCCCTTGAAGCACTTTTTTCGCAAATCTTCGCCCATGCAGCCGAATGACCCGATTACCCTAAAGAATCGCCACACGGGCGCCATCGAGACCGAAAAGGTTTATGGCGAGGCCTGGCTTCGTCGCATCTACGGTAACCCTCTTGGTCAACTCGCCCTCCACGCCGTCGTTAAGCGCGCCTTCTTCTCTAAACTCTACGGTGCTGCCATGGATCGCCCCAGCAGTGTTTCACGTATCTTACCGTTCATTAAAACTTATGGATTAGACGTTAATGAATTCGCCGATGACATTAGCACCTATCGAAGCTTTAACGATTTCTTTTATCGAAAATTAAAATCATCAGCCCGACCCGTTGATGCTCGCGCCGACATCGCCACCCTTCCCGCCGATGGACGTCACCTTGGTTTTCAAGATGCCTCTAATGTAAAAGGGATTTTCGCTAAAGGTCAGCAGTTCGATATTCCGACGCTCGTTGGCGATCGCACGCTTGGCGAGCGTTACGCGCGTGGCACCGTCGTGTGCTCGCGACTATGCCCCGTCGACTACCATCGCTTCCACTTTCCAGTCGGCGGAGTTCCTCAAGAACCCGTCGCTATCGATGGTGCACTTTTTTCCGTCAACCCTATCGCACTCCGTCGCCACGCTAGCTACCTCTGGCAAAATAAACGTCAGCGTGTTTCGATTGATGCGGGTCCGTTCGGACTCGTTACAATCATTGCGATAGGCGCGACGAACGTTGGTACCATTATCGAAACTTACAAACCCGGCGTTGCGATGAACAAGGGCGACGAGAAAGGCTACTTTCGTTTCGGTGGCTCATTCCTCGCCACACTTTTTGAACCTGGTCGGATCCAATTAGAAAACGATTTAATTGCGGCCGGCGAAAGCGGCCAAGAATTGTATGCTAAAGTCGGTTCTCCTTTGGGCCGACTAACTGCATAGTTTTTCGAAAACCACTTGCCAGCCAGCGAATCGCGGGTGACGCTAAAGCCACAAGTCGCTCGGGTGGTGGAATGGCAGACACACCAGATTTAGGTTCTGGCACCGAAAGGTATGCGGGTTCGACTCCCGCCCCGAGCACTTGTGATTTTCTTAAAGATTTACGCATAATTAAGTGTATATAGCTTTGATAAATTCAGGGCAAATTAATCTTTGGAGAATTGTTTTACTGTCCAAATGCTGTCCAATGAATCGACGCAATCTTTTGAGACCCGTTACCCTGCACCTTTACCTCCCTAAAAGGGGGGAGGGATGCGGTAGCGTTGCACGACTCGAGAATATTGACGCTATTTCGTGCAGATATTTTTTATTCCAAAAGAGTTAGTTAATTTCGCATATAGAACTTTGACACTGGCTGACTGGCTTTATTCACAGGATTAACGTTAGTAATTGCCCCAATCTTGGGCTTTGTTCTCGGTTGAATTTGGCTCTGGCTCTCCCTTGATATCCCTCTCTTCTTTTTTCTGTTTTTCTTCTCTTTTTTGCGAGGGATATCGGAGCGACCTCTGGGAGCGACTGCCAATGTATTCGGTGTTTCGTT
>CANCLQ010000045.1 GCA_947378845.1 Opitutia bacterium
CGGTGCTCCTTTATCGGAAAGTAAACTCTTCGCGGCGGCTCAATTATTTGAGTCCGCTCATTCATTCGCTAACCAACAACCGACACTATGAGTAACGAATGGGAAATAGTCATCGGCCTTGAGGTTCACGTACAACTGCACACCCGTGCGAAAGTTTTTGCCTCGGCTTCTTGGGGTTTTGGTAAAGAACCCAATGAGCAAGTGGATCCAGTTGTTTTAGGATTACCCGGAACCTTGCCGGTGGTGAACCGCGAAGCCGTTGAGAAATCGATTCTCTTTGGTTTGGTGGTAGATGCCGAAATTCCCGAGCAATGTGCCTGGGACCGCAAAAATTATTTCTATCCTGATAATCCAAAGAATTATCAGCTCACTCAAAAAGATTTTCCGGTAACGATGGGTGGTAAGGTGGAAATCGAATTACCAGGCGCCGCTCGCAATATCATGGGCGAGCATAAGTGGATTCGTCTTCACCACGCTCACTTAGAAGAAGATGTAGGTAAATTAAGTCACTCAGGTAGCGGTTCACTCGTCGATTATAACCGCGCCGGTGTTCCTTTATTGGAAATCGTCACCGAGCCCGATTTACGTTCGGCCGCCGAAGCCGCTGCATTTCTTAATGCATTAGTAGTGAAGTTAACCCAAGCGGGCGTAGCGGATTGTGATATGGAGAAAGGGCAGTTGCGTTGTGATGCGAACGTGTCTGTTCGTCGTGTAGGCGACACCCAATTGGGCACACGCACCGAGACGAAGAATTTAAATTCTATTTCAGGCGTCAGAGATTGTATTATTTATGAGTCCCGACGTCAGATTGCCGAAATCGAAGCCGGACATAAAATCACCCAAGAGACACGCGGATGGAATGCAGAAATGTCACGTGGCTACGTTCTTCGTGATAAGGAAGACGCTCATGACTACCGCTATTTCCCTGATCCTGATATTCCTACGCTGAAAATTTCACGTGAAACGGCTAACCGTTTAAAGAAACTCGTCCCCGAGGCACCCTTTGATCGTCAACGTCGCTACATCGAAAAACTCAATTTACCTTACACCGCTGCCTCCGTACTGATTGCCGATAAAGTATTGGCCGATTGGTTTGAGTCTGCCGTCGCCGCTCATCCCACGAATGCCGCTGGTATCGCCAACTGGGCCGCTAATGACTTGTTGCGCGAACTTTCCGCTCAATCAGGTGCAGAGGTTGGTTCCGATGAAGCTCCCGCTGTAAAAATTTCCTTAGACTCCTGTTTAATTAAACCTGCTCAACTCGCTGGTTTAGTTAAGTTAACCGACGAGGGCGTAATCTCTAAGCAACAAGCGAAGGAAGTCTTTACTGAGATGTTCCGCACGGGCAAAGACGCTCTCGCCATCGTTGAGGCGAAGGGGCTGCGTCAAAACAGCGACACTGGTGAGCTCGAGAAGATTGTCGCTGAAGTGATTGCCGACCCTGCCGTGGCGAAATCCATCGCGGAATACCGCGCTGGAAATGAGAAGGCTATCAATGCGCTCAAAGGACCCATTATGAAGCGA
This sequence comes from Opitutia bacterium, assembly GCA_947378845.1. GTDB lineage: Bacteria > Verrucomicrobiota > Verrucomicrobiia > Opitutales > UBA953 > UBA953. The sequence goes on from CANCLQ010000045.1 coordinate 1,525, forward strand.
ACCCAAGGTAAAGCTAACCCAGTAATGATTGATCAATTGCTTAGAAAGTTACTCGGATGAGCGACAAGTCTAATTCATCCGCTTGGTTTGCTGGCGTGAATGCCGTGAAGGACAACGCCATTCCATCAGTCATCATTTTATCTCTATCTACTTTATTAGTCTGGAGTTATTACAACTGCGTTTCTGTTCAGCAGACGTTAGATGTTTTAGGCGACTTCAATAAGCAACACGTTTGGACATTTGGTATTTTAAGCACAGCCATCACGGGAGGATTTATTCCTTGGTGTTTTCGCATGTGCTTTCCGTCGATTCGTCCCGCGCATCCTTTTCTCGATTTAGTTCATAGTTTTCTGTGGTGGGCCTGGATGGGTGTCGTGGTTTGTTTTTTCTATGGACTTCAGGCGCAGATTTTCGGGGACAGTAAAACCGCTTCGACGGTTATGAAAAAAGTTTTATTCGACCAAATATTTTTCACTCCCGTCGTTGCCGCTCCGCTTAATGCCATTTCGCATTACTGGAAGGATCACGACTGGAGCTTAGAGAAAATGAAAACTGCTTTAAGGTCGGGTTGGTATCGTCGCTTAATCCTCCCCAATTTATTGCCCAACTACGCAGTTTGGATTCCAGGCACCTGTATTTTCTACAGTATGCCTACGAACCTCCAATTGCCTGTGGCGAACTGTATTGGCTGTTTTTGGGCCTTATTATGCGTTCGAATCGCCACTCATTCGCGTTCACGTGCCTAGAGTGAAAAGGTTTTCATCACTCGGCTTGAAACCCTAAGCCAGTTCAGCGAAGGTAGTTCTTGTGCCCAACCTTTTTGGTGAAATCGAGCCCGGCGTCGCCGAAGTAGTTCCTTTTGATGGAGGAGCAAGGGCCTACTCGTATTCCGTTCCGGCCGGATTAAAAGATACTTTAAAAGTAGGTCAGTTAGTAAGAGTCCCTCTCGGTAATCGAAACAGTCTTGGCGTGGTTTGGAAATATCCTGCTGAACCTCTCGCTGATACTAAACTGCGCAGTATTATTATGCTCGAGCATGAACAGCCTGTGATGACACCCGATTGCTGTAAGCTCGCTGAATGGATGTCTGCGTATTACGGCTGTGGATTAAATTCTGTTTTAGAAACTGTTTTACCTGCAGCCGTTCGTAAGGGTGTACGTCCAGTCTTACGCCGGATGCTGAGCTTGGTCGGCCCGATTGATTTAGAAGCCCTCGCTAAAATGCGTAAGAAGGCCCCTCGTCAGGCTCAGTTGCTCGACTTCATGAGTGCACAGAAAGAGCCTGTAGATAGGGCTAAAACTACGACCGGACTGGGAATCGCTCAGCCCGCCGTAGATGCTTTAATCAAAGCGGGTCTAATCAAAGAGGATGCGAGTGTATTATGGCGTGTGGCTTATAATGATCCATTCTCAGAATCTGAATCTATCCCTGCCTTGGGTCATGAACTCAATGCGACGCAAAAAGAAGCGGTCGCTTCAGTCACTGAAACTTTAGATCAAAAAACTTTTCGTACACATTTATTACACGGTGTCACGGGTTCGGGTAAAACCGAAGTCTATGTCGCACTCATTCGTAAAGTCGTACAAGAAGGTGGCTCAGCAATTTTCTTAGTGCCTGAAGTAGCACTCACTCCGCAGACGGTTGGACGTCTACGTTCGCGCTTAGCTGACCTGGGAACCAAGGTAGTCGTTTGGCATAGTCATCTTTCCGCTGGAGAAAGATTTGATGCGTGGATGGCGATGTCACTCGGACAGGCCCGCGTAGTTGTCGGTGCACGTTCCGCTGTATTTGCGCCCCTGCCTAACCTTCGACTCATCGTGGTCGACGAAGAGCACGAACCGTCCTTTAAACAGGGCGAAACGCCGATGTATCACGGTCGCGATGTGGCCGTTTATCGGGCCTCTTTATTGGGTGCAGCCTGTGTTTTAGGTTCGGCTACGCCATCGCTCGAGAGCTG
>CANCLQ010000046.1 GCA_947378845.1 Opitutia bacterium
CAGAAAACTATTTTTAATATTTTAGGACCGCTGATTAATCCGGCACAACCTGCTTACATGTTGGTCGGTGTTTATGATCAACGTTGGGTCGAGCCGATGGCCTTAGCGTTGCACGACCTAGGCGTTAAACGTGGCTTAGTTGTGCATGGTCAAGTAGGCGAGGGAATGGACGAAGTAACAACTGCTGGGCCCACCATCGTGCGCGGCTGCGGCGAGCTTCTTCATGTGAACGCGACCTGGTTGCCGGGCGACTTTGGTTTTAACCAAGCACAGAGCAGTGACCTAAAAGGTGGCACCCCCGAAGAGAACCTTGTTATGTTCAGCGATTTATTGGTCGGCGGAGTTCCCGAAGGCCTGCTCGACACACTATGCCTCAGCGCAGGTACGGCCTTGTGGGTTGCGAACAAAGCCAAAGATCCGGCCGAAGGTGCGAAGCTCGCACGCGAAATCATCCTCAACGGAAAATTGCGTGACGAGGTGCGTCGACTGCGTGAAGCGTATCGCGATTAACTGAGTAACTTATTTAAAGTGCGTTCAGTCGCACCTTGGTTGCTCTTATGCCAGGCCACTGCCGCTGAAGATTTTTTCGCGACTGAATTTCTGTCGCGCGATAAAGATAAAATTTCTTTAAGCACTTCATCGGCGTTAGCACATTTGATGGCTACACCATTTTTCTCTAATCCCTGACAGATAGATTTGAAGTTGGTCATGTGCGGACCGTATATAATGGGTACGCCGGCGGCCGCACATTCGATGGGCGTTTGTCCACCGTCATGCGGAGGGAGACTCTTACCAGTAAACGCTAAATCAGCAGCACGAGTGAGTTGACGCAGTTCGCCCGTGGTATCGCCAAAATGTATGATGGTTCCCTCAGGGGCTTGTGGTCCCTTCACGGAACGCTGATGGTAGGTTAGGCCCGAATTTTCTAATAATTTAAGAACTGAGTCGCGACGTTCGGCATGGCGTGGGACTAATAAGAGTCGGGCATCAACGCCATTCTCGCGCAAGTTTTTCAACGCTTTTAATAAGACGGCCTCTTCGCCCTCCCAAGTGGATGATCCCAGTAGAACAACGCTTGCTGGTGAATTTCCAAAGCCTAATTCAGTACGCAATTTGTTTTTATCCGAAGCGGATAAAGGTCCATCCGCACTCACGTCGAATTTTAAGTTACCCGTCACTTCGATTTCGTTTTCACTTTCACAGATTGTTTTTAAACGTCGTGCGTCTTCTTCGCTTCCCGCACCAATCCAAGAAAATTGTTTAAAGAGATTTTTAGTAATCCATTTAAATGTTTGATGTCGGGCATAGGATTTATCCGACAAACGTGCATTAATGAGGTAAGCTGGGATACAATGTTTTTTTGCTTGGTGTAAATGTTCGGGCCAGAGTTCACCTTCGGCTAAAATGATTTTATCGGGCGCAATGCGCGACCACGCGATGCGACTGAATGGCCAGAAATCGAGCGGGAAGAATCCGATACCGATACAGAGATCTTTATATTTATCCTGCGCGATGCGATGACCCGTACTCGTCGTCGTGGTGAGAACGACTTCAGTTTGACCCTTGGCTTTGAGTTGTTGGAGGAGGGGACCGATGGCTTCAATTTCACCTACTGAGACGGCTTGAATCCAAATGCGACGTAGACCCGCCGACTTTGAGGGCAGGGCGGGAAAGAGTCCGAAACGCTGGCTAAATCCCGAACTATACCCCCCGCGACGTAACATTCTCCAAATATAATAGGGGGATGCTAGGATAAGCAGGGGTATAAATAGGATGCGGTAAAACCAAATCATAACGGGAACGCCCCAATCCATGGCGGAATGGATTAAGAAAGTCAGCCCTTTTTCCCTTGCCAGAGGGGGTAAGGATTGTTTGAAACCACTTTCCACCGTTTGAAGCGACCGCCGATTGCTTCGAACATAACAACCAAAACAGTCAAACCACCCTGATCCAATGTCCTCTCCTTCGGCAAGAAGCGGGATACGGAGCTAACAAAAACATGAACATCACAGTAAAAGACCTACTCGACGCGGGCGTCCACTTCGGACACCAAACCCGTCGTTGGAATCCTAAATCCCGTCCTTTCATTTTCGACCACCGCAATGGTGTTTCGATTATTGATTTGGAAAAGTCACACGCGTGCCTCGCCGCCGCTGTTGCTTACCTCGAAGATACCGCTGCCAAAGGCAAAGATATCCTCTTCGTTGCAACCAAGCCCCAAGCACAAGAAGTCGTACGCCAAGCTGCTAAGTCAGTTGGCATGCCCTTCGCCGTGAATCGCTGGCTCGGTGGCACCCTCACTAATTTCGCGACCATCAAGAAGTCGCTGGATTCCTACCGCACTTATCTCCGTATGGAGCAAGATGGCTCACTCGCTAAGATGCACAAAAAAGAAGGTGCAGCTGTTCGTCGCGAGATGGCTCGTATGCAACGTAACTTCGAAGGTTTACTCGAATACCGCGACCTTCCTGCTGCGATGATCGTTATCGACAGCAAACAAGAAGCGATTGCTGTTAACGAAGCGAATCGCCTCAAGATCCCTGTTATCGGTCTTTGCGATTCAAACTCCGATCCATCGGTTCTCCAATTCCCAGTCCCAGGTAATGACGACGCTGCTAAATCTATTCGTTTAGTGGTCGAAGTACTTACCCAAGCCGTCCAAACCGGAATTGCTCGTCGTAAGACTGAGCGCGATCCTCGTAAGACTGTATCGCCTATCAGCCGTTCAGAAAACGGTGAATCCGTTCAACCTGAAGTGACTATTTCCAAAGAACTCATGGAAGCCAGCAACGGTGTTGAAGAAGAAGTCGAAGGTGCTCCCAAAAGCAAAGCCCCTCGTCTCCGTAAGTCCTCCAAGTAATTAAAACGATTATGTCCTTAATTACTGCACAGACTGTAAACGATCTGCGTCAGCGCACCGGCGCTGGCCTTATGGATTGTAAGAAAGCCCTCACTGAAGCCAATGGCGACATGGAGAAGGCCGTCGAAATCTTACGCATCAAAGGTATCGCGACTCGTAACAAGAAGGCTGACCGCAAGGCCAGCGAAGGTATTCTCGCCGTTCAAGTAGATGCTGATGG